>JBQTHK010000024.1:0-36187 GCA_052389935.1 Gemmatimonadota bacterium
CTACATGGATCGCCGCATGATCCCGGTTTCGGAATCCGCCCCGGCCGAGCGCCTCCCCTCGCCCCACAGCCAACGCCGCTGGAAGATCGGCGTCCTCCTCTTCGTGGTCGTGTACACAGTGGCGATCAACCAGCTGCTGCACGTGCGTCCCGACCACCTTTTCCTGGCGCTCGTGGTGCTGGCGTTCGGACTCCTCGGCAAGGATATCGGCCGTCGGTTCCTCGTCGACTGGTTTCCGTTCATCCTGTTCTGGATACTGTACGACATGATGCGCGGGGTAGCCGACTCCATCCAGGGCGGCTACGTCCATGTAGAGGAGCCGTACCGCTGGGAGTCCGCTCTCTTCGGCTGGCTCACGCCGGGAAACGTCCCACCACTCTGGTTCGCCGGTTGGCGGGTCGTGCACGACGGCGAGTGGTACAAGGGAATCCTCGACCTGCTGAGCGCCAACATGTACACACTCCACTTCGGAGCGCCGCTCATCTTCATGTGGATCCTCTGGCACACGGCCGACGATCGGCGAACGTTCTATCGCTTCGTGTACACGCTGACCCTGCTGAATCTGGCCGGGCTGACGACGTTCATGCTGTATCCGGTAGCCCCGCCCTGGTACGTGGAGCTTCACGGGATGCGGCAGCCCTCGGAGGTCGGCCTGGTTTCGGGCGCGGCCGGCGGCCTGGTCGCCCTCGACGAGATGTTCCGGGTCCGCTTCTTCGAGACGCTGTGGGACCACTTCAATCCGAATCACTTCGCGGCCATACCATCGCTGCACGGCGCCTATCCGCTCACCATCGCGATCTTCGTTGTGCTCCGCTTCGGCCGGCGCGCGAGCTGGGTCTTTGCATATCCGGCGCTGACCTGGTTCGCAGCGGTGTACCTGAATCAGCACTACATCGTCGACCTGGTGGCTGGCGCCGTCTACGTTGCGGTGGCATGGCTCCTCACGGAAAGGGTGCTGATGCCCTACCTGTTCGATCGCTGGGTCGACTTCCGCCCGCGGCGCGCGCCCGTGGCCGAGCCGGGGATCGCCTTCGAGCGCAAGTGAAGCGTAGCGGCGACGCTCGAACTCAAGTTGTCGAACCCGACGTGCCGCATCGTCTGCCGTGACAGCGCCCTCGAATTCAGGTGTCGGGGCAGCGACTGCGTGAGTTCGACAGGTCGTCGGTCGGTAGTTGACAACCGCAACTACGCGGGTGCTGCCTGTAATGCATGGATCCCAAGGCGAACAGGTCACCGATGAGATTTCGTCGGGAGGCGAGCATGTTATCACGGATGTGTGGGGCGCGGAGGGGAAGTTCGTTCAGGCTCACGAGTACGGCCACGCGCTTGATCACAAGGCACTCGGTGTTACTTCGCTACACGATACCCGACTTGGCCCGCCCACGTCCTGCCAATTGTTGCGGCACCGCCTGGTTGGAGTCAATCCGCGATCCAGACTCTGTGGCAGAAGAACCTATACCATCAGTGAGATGATGCGACCGAGCCTACTGCCGCTTAACCCTGGGTTGGCACTAACCGTTGTTGTCGTCCTGGCAACGGGCTGCGCAACGTCGACTGACCGGGGACGCGACTACTCCGGCATTGTTGTCCGTGGGGTTGTAAGAACGCTTGCTGGAGCCACAGTGCGAGATGCTACCGTGCGTGCTGAGGCGTCGTCGGTCTGCGGAGGTACGTACCTTGGATCTGACGTCGGGCTACCGCAACCGCGCACAGACGACTCTGGCGGCTACTTGCTTCTGGTGCGCTCCTCGGTCAGCCCTCAGCTTGCCTGCATTCGTGTTACAGCCACGACCGCCACGGGCGTGGCTGGAGAAAAGCTCCTCCCTGAAGTCGCTCTGCGAAGCCTGCAATCGACCAGCCCCGATACCGTTACCGCAATACTTTCACTCCCCTAGGCAACCTGCGTTGTTAAGCGCAGCACGAACGTCGTTCCCGACGATTCAATCTGCTTGTCAGCAGTAAGCGCTCGATTCTGTCGTGTTGATGGAGGTTGTGGCAGGCGTCTATAGGGTCATGCCGAAGGAGTGCACAGCCCCTTGCACTCAACCAGAACCGCTGCCAAGCTGGCGGCATGAATCCGCGCAGAATCGCAGCTGCTCTCCTCGCAGCCGCAACCATCACGCTGGCCCCTCTGCGTTCCCAGGGGCAGGAACAGGTCGACATCCTGATCCAGGGCGGAACCGTAGTCGACGGCACCGGAGCCGTGCCCAGGCGAGCCGACGTGGCGATTCGGGCCGGACGCATAGTCTTCGTGGGATCCGCCACTCGTCGATTCCAGCCGACTCGCACCATCGACGCGGCCGGTCTCCTCGTCGCACCAGGCTTCATAGATCCGCATACGCACGCGGCGGGCGACCTGGACAGCGATGACAGAAACCGACGCCGTAACGCGCCGTGGCTGATGCAGGGTGTCACGACAGTCATTACCGGCAACGACGGAGGAGGGCCGGTCGACGTCGCTGGCCAGTTCGAACGCTGGCGCCAGAATGGAATCGGGACCAACGCCGCCACCTACGTCGGTTTCGGGAGCGTCCGTTCACGGGTCCTCGGCCCTTCCAGCTCCGCCGCTACACCGGCGCAGCTGGAGGCGATGAAAGCCCTCGTTGCAAAGGGCATGACGGACGGTGCACTCGGCTTGAGCACGGGACTCTACTACGCACCCCAGTTCTATTCATCGACCGAAGAAGTGATCGCTCTTGCCCGCGTCGCCGGTGAACATGGTGGCATCTACGATTCGCACCTTCGCGACGAGAGCTCGTATTCGATCGGGCTGCTCGGCGCCATCAGGGAAGCGATCCGCATCGGCGAAGAAGGTCGGCTGCCGGTACATATTGCCCACATCAAGGCATTGGGCACCGATGTCTGGGGGCGCAGTGACAGCGCAATAACGATCATCAGAAGCGCGCGCGCCCGGGGCACGCGAGTCACGGCCGATCAGTACCCCTACACAGCAAGTGGATCGAGCGTCAGCGCCTCGCTGCTGCCGCGGTGGGCCGAAGCGGGCGGCCGGGACTCGCTGCGGGCGCGGCTCGCCGATCCGGCGACGCGGTCACGCCTGCTCACCGACATGACCGACAATCTAAGGCGCCGTGGCGGACCGGCGTCGCTCCTCATGACCTCATCCTCTCAGCGCGAGATCGTGGGCAAGACTCTGGCGCAACTGGCCGAATCCCGGGGGAAAGATCCCATAGCAACGGCGGTGGAGATCATTCTCGCCGGCGGCTCGTCGGTGGCGTCGTTCAACATGCAGGAGCCGGACATCGTGGCATTGATGCGCGAGCCGTTTGTCTTTACCGGATCCGACGGGTCCGATGGGCACCCTCGCAAGTACGGCAGCTACCCGAAGAAGATCCGCGAGTACGTGTTCGGCAAGCGGGTACTGACGATCGGAGAGATGGTGCAGAAGAGCAGCAGCTCTGTGGCCGAGGCGCTTGGAATCGCCGAGCGTGGGCTCCTGAGAGAGGGGTACCAAGCGGACGTGATCGTCTTCGACTCGGCGTCGACGCGGGACCTCTCGACTTACGAACAGCCCGAAGTTCTCGCCGCGGGGATGCGTCACGTGATCGTGAGCGGACAGATGGCGGTGAGCGATGGCAAGCTCACGGGTGTGCTGGCCGGCCAGGGGATCAGGCGCGCTTCGCGCCGTTAGGTCCACGGTGACAACCGCGCGGCGCATGATGTATCGGGTGGCGACTGTCATGATCGCGCTGGCCACGCCGCCGACGCTGCTGGCGCAGATGCCGCTCATCACACGGCTGTCGAGCGTACAGAATCCTCCGGGAATCGAGTGGTGGCGAATCGATACCCCACACTTCACCGTGATCCACCCGGCGGCGCTGGCGCGCGAAGCGCAGCGCGCGGCGAGCCTGCTCGAGCGCGACTACGGCCGGCTGTCCAACAGCCTGCCGGCGCGACCGGAGCGGATTCCCGTTGTACTCAACAACCAGTCGCTGGTAACGAATGCCTTCGTGGCATGGAGCCCCCGCCGCTCGCAGTGGTATTCGATGCCCAACACGACGGTTGATGCCTTCGGACCGATCGACTGGTACTCGCTCCTCTCGATTCACGAGGGGAGGCACATCGTGCAGGAAAAGGCGGTGCGCCGCGGCTGGATCGGCCTCGCATCGCGGCTGTTCGGTGACAACACGACAGCATTCCTGGGGTCGCTCTACTTCCCGGCCTGGCTGTGGGAGGGAGATGCGGTTGGCGCCGAGACCGGGTTGTCCGATGGTGGGCGCGGGGGCGTCCCGTCGTTCACGGCACGCACGCGGGCGCTGATGAGCGTCGGCAAACCCTACAACTATCATGCAGCGTGGCATGGCTCCTACCGGACGATCTATCCCGACTGGTATGAACAGGGCTATGCGATCACGACGTGGCTGCGCCGCCACCATGGAGACGCCTCGGTGGCGCAAGCGATCTCCGGATCGGTCTGGAATCCGCTGGTGCCGTTTGCCCTTCCGATGGCGGTCAGGCGCCTCAGCGGGAAATCACTGACGAGCGTCAACACGCTTGCTCAGGCCGAGATCGATTCGATCGCCAGGCTTTCCACCGCCGGGGTCGGGGAAAGTGCAGCCGAGCGCCAGAGTCCGCGCCGATCGGGATACGGCGTATGGTCGCAGCCGCAGTTCGCCGGCGACGGGTCGATCATCGCCACGTACACTGACCTCGACACTCCACCGCAACTGGTCCGCCTCGCCGGCGGGCGCAAGGAGGTGCTGGTGGAGCGGACGGGCATAGTGGGAGATCTCACCTTTCATGTGCGCGGCGACCGAGTGGTGTGGTCCGAATACGAAGTCGACCCGCGTTACGGAGAGCGGTCGTGGCTGTCGATTCGTAGTCTCGACCTCGCCAGCCGAGAAGTGACGCGACTGACGACCCGCACTCGCTACATTGGCCCTTCGCTCTCGCCGGACGGATCGCGCATCGCGGCAATTCACTTCGGCGAGTCACGCGAGGCGACACTCGTCATACTCGATGCGGGTACCGGTATCGAACAACAGAGGCTGGCCGCCAGATACGGGCGGCACCTCGTTGCGCCGAGTTGGTCACCCGATGGCGGATCGGTCGATGTGGTGGCGGTGGATACGGTGCGGGGCAACGCCCTGGTGCGGGTGGCGCTCGACGGGGGCGCAGAGCGCGTCCTCATCGACTACAGTTTCGAAGGGATCACAAGGCCAACCGCATTCGGTCGTTGGGTACTGCACGGCTCGCAGGCAGGGGGTGTCGACAACATCCGCGCTGTCGATACCGTATCGCTGGAACGGTTTCGCGTGACTTGGCGCCGGCTTGGCGCATCGTGGCCCTCGGTTTCTCCTGATGGGAATCGATTGTTGTTCAGTGACCTGGGGGCTGATGGGCATGACGCAGTGGTGGCCGACCTGCGGCCCGCGGAGTGGTCGCGGCCGACTACGGAGGCAGTTGATCGAGGTCGGGAGTTCTGGCGCCCGCTGCGGGAGCAGGAACGCCGACTCGAAGCCGCGAACGGCGGCGACGCATCGATCGTCGATGCTGAAACGTGGACGCGGCGGCGCTATCGCGGGCTGTCGACCTTGCTTGATTTTCACAGCCTTTCGATTTCACCAGCCTCGGATGAAACGAACGTGGGCTACGTACTCGAGTCGAGGAACGTGCTCAATACGTTTGGTCTGATGATTGGTGGCAGTTTCAGCAGCGAGGGAACATTCGCCGGTGAGGTCGGTGCTTCGTACGCCGGTCTCCCGGTGATCATCGATGCCGCAGCCCGACTCGGCTCGCGCGCGAGCACGTTCGAGGACTCGACCGGGGCGACAAGAGGTTTCAGCTGGAACGAACGATCGCTGACTACTGCGCTGCGCTTTCCGCTGACGCGGATCAATGGACTTACGCGACAATCACTGACGCTGGCGACCGCAGTATCGCTCACGCGAATCACGGACCAGGAGGTGAGGTTCAGGTTCGACAACGGCAACGGCTCCTTCTCGCCGGTCACCTACTCACTGGCAGCATCTCATGCGAAAGCAGCCGCGCACCGCGACATGCTGCAAACAGGGGCCGGTGTCGCAGCCACATTTCGGCACACGCCCCTTGCAGGGGACTATGAAGGCAGACTGCTGTCTGCGCGAAGCGTACTGGTGACGCCGGGGGTCATCAGGAACCACAATCTTGTTCTCGACGCCGGGCACGAGCAGCAACTGGTCGGCAACTATCGCTTCTCACGCCTGATATCGCTCCCGCGTGGCTTCAGTTCACGCTTTCACGAGCAATTCGCGAAAGCGGGCGTTACCTATCACCTGCCGCTGCTGTATCCCGATCTGGCAGTGAGCCATCTCGTGTTCGCGCGTCGGATCCAGGGCAATCTGTTCGCCGACGTCGGCAGGGGCCGCCTCCCCGCAACCAGGCAGTCGCCCTCGCGCGTCGTCGATTACCGGTCAGCAGGAGGAGAGGTGACCGGTGACTTTGCCTTCTTCGGCACGAGAACCACAACCCGCCTCGGAGTTCGGTGGACCCGGCGATTCACGGGAGACGGGCGTTTGGTGAGCGAGTTCGTGATCCAACTGCCTCAGTGACGCGACGTCCAGCCTTTGCCCGGTAGATCGCACCGATGAGCATACGCGAGTTGGCACACTACGACAGGGCCTACTTTGACAAGTGGTACCGGAATCCGCGCCACCGCGTGAAGTCGCCGCTGGACATCAGACGGCAACTGTCGTTTATCGTGTCGGCCACGGAATACATCTTCGAGCGGCCGTTGCGGTCGGTGCTGGACGTGGGCTCCGGTGAAGGAAACTGGGGCCTCGTCCTCAGGAAGCTCCGACCGGAAGTTCGTTACTACGGAGTCGACCCGAGCGTTTACGCGGTCAAGCGCTTCGGCAAGCGGCGCAACATTCAGTTGGGGGGTCTGGGCGACGTCGGCAAGCTCGACCTGCCCGACGACTTTGATCTGATCCTCTGTTGCGGAGTACTGAACTACGTCGGTACCCCGGAGCTGACCACGGGGCTGGTGGCACTGCGCGACCGCTGTGCGGGAACGGCCTATTTCGAGATCTTCGCCCGCGAAGACGATGCCACCGGAGATTTTTCGCGTTCGGCAGCGCGGCCGGCGGCCTTCTGGCGCAAGCTGCTTCGAAATGCCGGCTGGCAGCCGCTGGGGATGCACCTCTACGTCCGGTCCGACATGTCGGCAGTGGTCAGTTCTCTCGAACTCGGTACTCAGGTGCCGGCGGTGGAAACGAGATCGGGGTAGCGGTCGCGCAGCGGGAAGGAGCTGTCCTGCATTTCACTCATGCTCCATGCGGCAATCCGGCGACGGACGTCCGGTGGAACATCCTTGTGGCGGTCAGCGCGGCCGCTGACAAACAGTTCGGCGTTTGTCTGCAGGATGTGGGGAGGGTGCATCTCGAAGCTGGATTGATGCTCCTGCATGTAGTCGAAACTGCAGTGCCTGACGACGGCCGCCATTTCATCTGCGCTGAGCGGGGAAACGCCGAGGAACGCCGCGACCCGGGTGACAACCGAGCCGAGGTCCTTCTTCATGTCCTCGAAGTAAATGAAGAGGACACCTGACTCGGTCCGCGATCGATCCCACCAGCCGCGGACGTGATCGGTCCAGGTGCCCCACCACATGAGGTCGGGAGAGGTAAACCACTCGACGAAAGCCGGAAGAGGAGGAGCCATTGCCCCGACGTTGGTGTCGACGAAGTCGATGCAGCTCGCGAAACAGGAGAGAGGATGCCTGGCAACGTAGATGTAGCGCGCCGCCGGGCTCCATGGGCAGAGTGAAGCCGGCAGGTGGGTCTTGACGATCCGCGTCGGCCGTCCGGTTCCGACAAGGGGGGCGTCGTGAACAGAAACACTCCGCCGACCTTCGAGCCATGGAGACACGGCGTAGATGGCCCCACCTTTGTCGACCAGTTCACCGCGACCGCGCAGGAGAATCTCATAAACGACGTTCTGCATCCACGTTGTGCCACACTTCATCTGCGTGACGACAAAAACGTCGCCTGCGGATGGTATGTAGGTTACGGCTCTCTCGAAGCTCCCGGGACTGCAGCTGCCGAGTGGCGCGGAGACACCGCGGTACTGCATGCGCGCGCGGCGAAAGTCGAGCTTCGCCAGTCGGCTGTTCAGCGCGATCAGGGGAGCCAGGAGCCGCGCATGCAACGTGAGCCGCCCTCTGAACCGCTCGCGCCCGGCGAGGGGTCGCCCGTAATAACCAAGACCGACGGTGGCTTCATCTTCCCACCGCAGGACCATGGAGAGCCATACCCCCATGACGAGAAAGAGGGCAAGGAGCGCACCGGCAGCGCCGAGGATCCACCACAGTACAGTCACAGGATCAGAAGCGGTGGCCGGAGAAATCGCGGAGCGTCGAGGTCAGCGGCGTGTCTCATCAGCTATCCATCGAAGGTAACCAGCAAGGCCGGTCGTCACGGGGAAGGCCAGAAGCTCGGGAAGTTCATATGGATGAAATTCGAGAACAGCTGCCTCCACTTCACTGTATCGGTCGGCATCGGTCTTGATGACGCATACCCACTCAGGTGTGCTCTCCACGGCGCCTTTCCACCGGTAGGTGCTGGTTACCGGCCCCGACACCTGAACACAGGCCGCCAGACGGCGTTCGACGAGGGCGGTGGCGATCCGGTCGGCGTGCTCCCGGCTGCCGAGAGACGTGATGACCTGGATCGCGGTCACATCGGGTGCAGTCATCAGTAGCGGGGGCCCAGGTGAAGTTTCTCCACTACACGGTAATGGACCGGCCAGCGCGCGAGAATACATTGCGCAATCGGACATCCAGTAGTCGGCCGGGTCGGGTGCAAGTAGCTTGGCGGGCGTGAAAACCGCGCCGATCGCGCTGGCATTCTTTCTGACCGCCGCACTCGGATGCACCGAGGCGCAGCCGGTCCGCGCCTCCGCCGAATTGCGCTGGGGAGGAGACGCTGAGGGCGGCGCTCCGTTCGTCGAGTCCGACCCGAACAACCCTGATTCAGTTCGCGGCTTTGATGTCGAGGTCGCGGCGATGCTCGCGCGTGGGCTTGGCCGCGAGCCACGGTTCGTCCAGGTGGCCTGGCAGTCGATCCTGGCGTCGCTGGAGCGCGGCGACTTCGACGTTGGAATGTCGGGGCTCGAGGATCGGCCGCAGTTTCAATCCCGGCATTCTGTAAGTAGACCTTACTTCGAGTTTCAGGAGGTGCTGTCGGTGCGCGCCGCTGACAGCGCACGATTCCACAAACTCGCGGATCTTGCCGGGCGCCGGGTGGGAACACTTGGATCGACGCTGGCGTGGGAGATACTCACCGAGGAGTCCCGGAACAGTGGACTGATTCCGGTCTCGTATGATGACGACGTACATCCGTACACCGACCTCCTTGCCGGTCGGCTTGATGCCGTCCTGCTCGACGACGTAATCGCGGCCAGAGCTGCGCGGCGGTTGGGCGGTGGCGCGGGGCTGCTGACGCAGCCCGAGCCGGTTGCGACAGGGCACTACGTAGTCGTGTTTCGCAAGGCTGATGTGGCGCTTCGTGATTCGGCCAACGCGATTATCGGGGAGCGAATGCTGGACGGATCGCTCGAGGCCACGTTCCGCCGATGGGGAGTATGGAGTGATCGACAGGCCGGGTTCTTTCAAAGAGCACTGGCCGGTGCCGGCAGCCAGGGGAGCGGGGGTGCCGGTCGCTCCGCCGGCAGCGGGTCCTGGGTCCCTGTCATGGTGCGTGCGGCTGCTGTTACGCTCGCGTTGTCGGTACTGGCGATGGCGCTCGCGGTGACGGTCGGGCTGCTGCTCGCCGTGGGGAGGGTCTACGGGGGCCCAATGACCTCACGAGTGATAGTGATCTGGGTGGAGCTGATCAGGGGCACACCGGTGATGTTGCAGCTTTTCGTCATCTATTATGGTCTCGCAGGCGTAATGAGACTGCCGGCCTTCGTCGCTGCAGTACTTGGTTTGGGGATGAACTACGCGGCTTACGAGTCGGAAGTCTACCGGGCTGCATTGCAGGCGATTCCGAGGGTGCAACTCGAAGCGGCCCGGACGCTTGGCTTTTCTGACTGGCAGAGTCTCAGGTTGATCCGGGGGCCCCAGGCATTGCGGCTGGCCCTGGCTCCGATGACAAACGATTTCGTCGCTCTGCTCAAGGACACATCTCTCGTCTCCGTGATAACCGTCGTCGAGCTGACGAAGCAGACTGCGATCTACGCAACGAACGTGGGAAGCTGGCTCGTTCCCGGGCTGATGTGCGCGGCTGCATACCTGGCGTTGTCTTTGCCGCTGGCGCGCCTGGCCCGCCGCCTCGAACGGCGCTGGAGTGGAGCGTGACGAATCTGCTGTCGATTGAGGGACTGAAGGCATCACACGGCCCCCGCGAGGTGGTTGCGGGGGTGGATCTGGACGTGAAGCGCGGTGAGATCAGGGCGCTCATGGGGGCTTCGGGTGGTGGCAAATCGACGGTTCTCCGCACCATTGCCGGTCTGCATGCTTTCGACGCCGGCACGATCATCATCGACGGCATCAGGTTCAACCCCGGACGCCTGCCGCCACAGCGACGGCAGCGCGAACTGCGAAAGGCGGTCGCGATGGTGTTTCAGTCGCACGCTCTGTTTGATCATCTGACGGTTCTGGAGAACGTGATGCTGGCACCGGTGCACGTGCATGGCACCGGCCGGGATGATGCAGAGAGGCGCGCGCGCGAGTTGCTGTCCGAGCTTGGGGTCGGTGAACGCGCCAGCGCACTGCCTCGCGAGCTTTCCGGTGGCGAGGCGCAGCGTGTGGCGATTGCGCGGGCACTGGCGCCGGGGGCACCGGTCCTGCTCCTGGACGAACCGACCGCGGCTCTCGACCCCGCTCGGCGGGCTTCGTTAGGCACTTCGCTGCGCCGACTTGCCGCCGAGGAAGGTGGCAGGGCGCTGCTGGTAGCCACGCACGACGTTGACTTCGCGCTCCAGTTCGCCGACACGGTCACGGTGATGGCCGAGGGGCGCGTCGTGGAGGAGGGAGCGGCAGCGGTTACGTTGAAGACGCCCCGGCATGCAATCACGCGGGCGCTGCTCGCGCAGTCGGTCTAGCGCCCACTTGCGGCAGCGCGGGTGTTTCTCGCTTGCAGCGAAGCCTGTATTGCGAACTTGCCGACGAGCCCTTTTCGGGCCTGAACCGGGCGCCAGGTTTCGGCATCAGGCCGGTAATGCGCCTGCCAGCACGGCCGCGTCCGTGGCTCGTCTCCTCACTTTCCAGCCGCTCACTCCCCCATCAACCGATCACACAGCGTCCGAAAGTGAGGTGAAGTTGAAGTCGCGCACCTTGATCGGCGGCACAACCACCGCACCGCCCGCTTCGGTACCCGCGAGCCTCTGCGGTCGCCCAAGGGCCTCGAGGTTGTTGAGCATGAAGAGCGGCGAATCGTTGAATCTGAAATTCTTCACTGAGCGGGCGATCCGCCCGTTTTCGATGAGGAACGTGCCGTCACGGGTGAGACCGGTGTACAGGATCGTACGAGGATCGACCTCGCGCAGATACCAGAGTCGAGTGACCAGTACTCCGCGCTGTGTGCCGCGGATCATGTCATCAATGGACTGATCGCCTCCACTCATCAGGAACGAAGTAGGCGCACCCGTTGGCTCAACGCTCTTCTTGCGGGCCCAGAACCGCGAGTGATAGAGGTTCTTCAGCACGCCTCGCTCGACGAACACCTGGCGTCCGAGCGGGAGGCCGTCACCGTCAAAAGACTGAGAGCGCACCATCGGGTCGAGGGGATCGGCGTAGATGTTGACACGTTCGTCGACGATCTTTTCACCGATTTTGTTTCCGCCACCCTGCCTGACGAACGGCGAGCGACCTTCGTCGGTCGCGCGTGCGTCGGCATAGAAACCGATCAACTGGCAGAGGTCGCCCACCGCCTGCGGCTCGAAAATCACCGTATAGCGCCCGGGCTCGATCGCCACAGGGCTGCGTGACAGCCGCGCCTTCTCGATCGCACGAGCGCTGACGGCACCGAAGTCGATCTGGGCAGCATCGTTATGCTCGGCACCTGCCCAGCCTGAGCCCGTGCCGTCCCTGGTACGCACGGTGATCGTGTAGTTGGCGTTGGTGCTCCGGTGGTAGGCAAACATTCCCTTGCTGTTGCCGAGTGCCTGGGCCTGGGCCGCGGTGCTGAAGTAGCCGGCAGCGGTCAGGTCGCCGGCCTGGCGCGCCGGTCCAAGGGCGGTGAGTGCAACGCGTGCTCTGTCGTCAGCGTTCATGTCGGCGACGGAGGGGAACCATGCCTCGACGGGCTGGTAGGTCTGCGGCCCGAGCATCGGCATCGCTTCGGGGTCATCGGGCGCAAGCCGGGCGAGCTGTTCCGATTTTGCGACTGCGCGGCGCAGCGCTTCGTCGGTTATCTCGTTGGTGGTGACCACGGCGTGTTTGGGTCCGAACCAGCTCTGGATGGCGACGTTGAAGTCGCTGATACCACCTGCTGTCGACATCTGATTGTCGGCAAAGCGGACGTTGGCGTTATAGCCGCCGCCGATCTGCACGTCGATGCCCTCGGCGCGCGACATGGCGACAATGCGGCCAACGAGGGCCTGCGCCTGCTCGCGGGTGAGCACGGAGGTATCAGCGAGGCGCCGCGGCTCATCGAGCAGAGCGGCGAGGGGATGTGTTGCGTGAAGTCTGGTCATAGATGCTCAGCTCCTGCGGCCGGTGTTGATCACGTTTACCTGCCTGAACCTCGCGGGGACGCACCCGTGACTGACGGCATTGATCTGCCCGGGCTGGCCCTTGCCATCGAAGAACGAGCCCCAGATTTCGTAGCTCTCGCGCCCGCCGATCATGTCCATCGAGTTCCAGAACTCGGGGGTCCGGATCTGGTAGGCAACGTCCTTGAGGACGCCGACGATTCGGCCGCCCCTGATTTCATGGAACATCTGCCCGCCGAACTGGGCGTTGTAACGCTGCTGGTCGATCGAGAAGGAGCCATCACCGACGATGGCGATGCCGCGATCGGTGGCGGCGATGATGTCCTCGAAGGATCGGCTGGTATCGCCGGGCAGGAGCGAGACGTTAGGCATGCGCTGGAACTGGACGCTCGACCAGTTGTCGGCGTACGAGCAGCCATGTGATCGCACCGGCTGCCGGTTGCGTTCGTACCACCAGTCGAGCCACACGGCCTGCTCTCGCGTGGTCTGGTAGTCGTTCATGATGCCGTCCTTGACGATGAGGAAGTCGTCTGGTTTGACGCCTTCGTCATCGTATCCGATCGTCGACAGTGCGCCGGGCTGGGAGCGGTCGCCCTGGATGTTCATGAACTCCGGTCCGTATTTGAAGCTGCCGAGGAAGCGGTCGGGCGGAGCGACGAAAGAGGTGCCGGCGTAGTTCGCCTCGTAGCCCATGGCGCGATCGAGCTCGGTTGGATGGGCGATCGATTCGTGAACCGTGAGCCAGAGGTGTGAGGGGTGGAGGACGAGGTCGTACCGTCCTGTTTCGACGGGTTTGGCCTTGAGCTTGGCGCTCGCCTCCTCTCCCCAGCGACGGGCGTTCTCGACGAGGTTCTGCTGGCGGACCCACTCGTAACCGCGGCCAACCGGTGGGAGTGTGTTGCCGCGGTTCTGGAAGTCGGAATGGTCAGCGCTGACGGCGGTGAACTGCTGCTGGATGGCGCTCTGGACAACGGTCTGGGCGATTACGGAGCCATCGGTGTTGGCGTAGTTGCGCTCCATCTTGCGGAAGAACATGGCGCTGAAGACGAACTTGACGTCGGCGGCTTTCATGCCTTCGCCATTGGCGTCGATCAGGAGTGCGGCCTTGTCTTCGACGGGAATGGTCCAGGGGTCGACTTCGAACTGGCTCTTCCAGGTCACGTCACCGACGGACGGCGCAGGCGCGAGTTGGACCATGCGGTCGCGCGCGACGCGGTTGGCGCGGGCAATGGCGACTGCCTCGCGGGCGGCGGCTGCGACACCCGCCTTCGTCAGGTCGCGGGATGCTGAAAAGCCCCATGTGCCTTCGACGAGGGCACGGACACCGACGCCGATCGAGTCGGTGTCGACGACATTGATGATCTGCTGCTCCCTGGTGATGACGAAGTTCTGCAGGTAGCGGCCGATGCGGGCGTCGGCGAATGATGCACCAGCGAGTTTGGCGGCGTTGAGCGCCTCCATCAGCAGCTCGCGCACAACCGCGTCCATCGTCGCAGCCTGTGCCCCGGGGCGCTCGGCGCGCGCATTCCGGGGAATGGAGCCGCTGATGGCGACGGCGCCGGCCGCCAGCGCGCCCTGGGCGAGGAAATCGCGTCTTGTTTTCACGTTGGGTCCGATGACTTGTGCAAGGTTTGTCAGTACTCGGTAGAAGCTAAGCTCGAAGTGACCACTGAAGGACAAGGCCGGGACGATGGGACAACTGGCGGTGAGGAAACGGCTGCTCGCGAGACGACGAGAAACACCCCGTGCTTCCGGGCGGATGTGCATCCGAACACATTCCGCCGCCATGCGTACGGCCTGATGCCGCCAAGTGACCCGAGTCCAATGATATGACACCAGTCGTGTCCGTGTTTACGGCGGCGGTCTTCCTCAACGCAGCGCTGTTGTTTGCCGTCCAGCCGATGTTCACGAAGATGGTGCTGCCACTGCTGGGCGGGACGCCCTCGGTGTGGAATACGAGTCTCATGACGTTCCAGCTGCTGCTGCTGGCGGGATACACCTGGGCCCACCTGACGAGTCGGTGGTTCCAGCCGAAGGTACAGGGAGGGCTGCACCTTGTGCTGCTCGTACTGTCGCTGTTCTTCGTTCCTGTTGCATTGCCCTCGGGCTCGATTCCGCCACCGGGCGTGGCGTTCCCGGCTATATGGCTGGCGGTTCTGATCACCATCTCGCTGGGTCTGCCTTTTTTTCTGCTCGCATCGGGAGCGCCGATGCTGCAGCGCTGGCTGTCGACGACGGACCTCCCCTTGGCGCGGGATCCGTACGTGTTATACGTGGCGAGCAACCTCGGGAGTTTCGTGGCGCTCCTCGCGTATCCCTTGATCGTCGAGCCCGCATTGCAACTCGGCGAACAGCGACTCGCATGGGCGTGGGTCTACATCACGCTCATCGTTCTGCTTGGCGTGGCGCTCGTGCTGGCTCTGCGGAACCAGGCAGGCACTGGTGGTGTGGCGGCTGAGCCGGTCGCCAGCGAGAGGCAGGAAGCCGAGGGCGCTCCGGGGATAGTGCCGACGACAGCGTGGAGGTTGCGGTGGGTGCTGCTCTCATTCGCCCCATCGTCTCTGCTGATAGGGGTCACGAATTATCTCAGCACCGATGTGGCCGCGTTCCCGCTGCTCTGGGTGGTGCCGCTTGCGCTCTATCTGCTGACATTCGTGATAGTGTTCGCGAGGCGGCCGATGTTGTCGCGTGATGTGATGCTGGGGCTGCACGTTTTCAGTGGTTTGTCACTGCTGATATTCATTGCGGCCCCGATGACGCGGATGCTCACGGCGTTCGTCGTCCTGCACCTGCTGGGATTCTTCGTGGCGGCGATGGTCTGTCACCGGCAGCTGGCTGATTCGCGCCCAGCGCCTGCCCATTTGACAGAATTCTATCTCTGGCTTTCGTTAGGCGGAGCCCTTGGCGGGGCGTTCAACGTACTGGCGGCTCCCGTGCTCTATGACCGGATCCTCGAGTACCCGTTCGCTCTGATCATCGCGTTCGGCTTGCGGCCGGCCAGTGACAACCGGCAGTCGCGGCAACAGGTGCTGCTGGATGTGGCGCTGCCCGTGCTCGTTTACGGAGCGATGATGCTCTCGTACGAGGCCGAGGTCAGACCGGGGAGGTGGGCGATGATCCTTGCCTGGTCGGTGCTGGGAGGGGCTGCGCTGGTGGTGGCGCTCTTCCGGCACCGGCCCCTGCGCCTGGCGCTGGGTGCGGCAGCGTTCTTCCTTGCGATCGACGACCGGACGAACGACCGGGCCAACATACTCTTTCAGGAGCGGAGCTTCTTTGGAGTCTACAAGGTTCACAGCTGGTACGGCCATCACATTCTTCAGCACGGAACCACAACCCACGGTGGCCAGAGCCTCGAGCCGGACCGGCGCCGCGAGCCGCTGACTTACTACTCCCGCAGCGGCCCGTTGGGTGATGCGTTCGCTGTTCTGGGGGACAGTACCCGGCCGCGCAAGGTGGCGCTGGTAGGCCTGGGGACAGGTACAATCTCGTGCTACTCGAAACCCGGCGAACGGTGGACGTATTACGAGATCGATCCGGTTGTGGTGCGCATCGCCCGGACGCCGGGACTGTTCACCTATCTCAGGGACTGCGGCCCCGACTCGAGAATCGTGCTCGGCGACGCGCGGCTGTCACTCGCCGCTGACCGCGACTCGACCTACGACATGATCGTGCTCGACGCCTTCAGTTCGGACGCGATTCCGGTGCACCTGATGACAAGAGAGGCACTGCAGCTGTATCTGCGGAGGCTGCGACCGGATGGAGTGATGCTGTTTCACATCAGCAACCGATACCTCGTCCTTGAACCGGTACTTTCCGAACTGGCGCAGGACGCGCGCCTTGCGGGTGCATCGGGTGTGCGTGACGTCGCCGAGGATGACCGCGGCAAGCTGTATTATGGATCGCGATGGGTGGCACTGGCCCGGAACGCCTCGACGTTGCGCCGGCTGCTGACTGAACGCGGGTGGGTGGTGCTGCCGCCGGGGAGCGCTGAGGAGAACCCGTGGACCGACGATTACTCGAACGTGATCGGCGCGATGAAGTGGCGCTGAGTCCGGGCTGAAAAGTGTCAGCGCAAACCGTTCTGGAATTCGCGAAGTCGGAGACTGACGCTGCCGAACGGCAGCGAAGTCTCCATGCGGATCATTAGGCGTCGATCATCGTCGGTGAACCACGCCTCTGCCCTTCCGTTTTCGGAGAAGATTCCGCGCGACCTGAACACGGGTCGGACCACGATCGACGCGAAGGCTCCTGCTGGCACATTCACCTTCTCACGCCGCAACACTGAAACGCGGACCGGGTTGCGGTCCGGTCTGAAATAGCGCGGGTACTCGAGCTCGGCTCCTGTATCAAGCTGTTGCGTGCGGATGAAGAAGAGGAAGGCGGCCTGATCGAGAGGCTGACTGACGGCTGGCTGTTCGTCGAGAGTCGTTGTGGTCCACGTCCGCGAGTCGTCGTCATACCGGTGCTGGGTTTCGACAAACACCCCGCGGTCGGGAAAGATCTCGTATTCGTCGCGCCGGCGTCGGCCTCCTTCATTGGACTCACTGCGGAACCTCAGCGACGAAAACGTCGCCGTGTCTATCCAGCTCTGCAGGTCGTAGTCGACGCGAAAACCGGGGATACCTCCGGCGATCCTGAGACGAACATGCCAGGCGCCGCGGTCCCTGATCGACGTGGTGCCGAGTACGTCCATGGTGGCGGTGCCGACGTTGAGAAAGCCGTAGCGGACGTCATAGATGAGGGACTCCCCTGGCCCGAATGGACGCCTGACCGCCATCCCGTTCTGAGCAGAAGCCGTGAGCGGCATCAGTGGGGTCAGCGGGGTGAGCGGGGTCAGCAGAATCAGCAGGGTCAGCAATAAGCGCGGGTGGTTCATCACGGGCAGGAAGGCCGATCGAGGTGCCGAACGGCGGTCAGCGTCTGGGTTGAAGCTACCACAGTACCCCGTCCCCTCGCGGAGGGTTGATTTGGCGCGCACTGTATGAGGGTGCACTTCCGTTGGAACAAGACACCCGACGGAGGACGATTGGCACTCCCAAGGGATAGACAGACGATGTTACAGTCACGTCAGGAGCAATTCGACGTTTGCGTAGTCGGTTCCGGTGCGGGGGGGGCGATGGCCGCCTGGGCACTGGTGAACACCGGAGCGCGGGTGGTAATGCTCGAGGCCGGGGAGTGGTGGGACAACACGCGCGACTCGAAGATGTTGTCGTTTCCCTGGCAGTCACCGCGTCGGGGGGCCTCGACGCGCGAGCGGCCGTTCGGCGAGTTCGACGCCTGCATCGGCGGTTGGAACGTGGAAGGTGAGCCATTCACGCGGGCCCCGGGGACGCGCTTCGACTGGTGGCGGGCGAGGATGCTTGGTGGTCGTACGAATCACTGGGGAAGGATTTCACTTCGTTTCGGGCCTGACGATTTCAGGCGCAAGTCGATCGACGGGCTGGGCGATGACTGGCCGATCTCATACGACGATCTGAGGCCGTGGTACGACCGGGTGGACCGGTTGATCGGGATATTCGGCAATCGTGACAACCTGCCGAACCATCCGGACGGAATCTTCATGACCCCGCCGCGTCCGCGCTGCTACGAGCTGGCTGTCAAGCAGGCAGCGGACCGTTTGGACATCCGGTGTATCGCGGGCAGGCTGTCGGTGATCACGCGGCCGCTCAACAACCGCGCGCCCTGCCACTATTGCGGCCAGTGCAACCGCGGCTGCATGACCAACTCCAACTTTTCGGCGCCGAACGTGCTTTTGTTTCCGGCGCGCCGCACCGGTCGGTTGACGATTAGAGTGAACGCGATGGCGAGGGAGGTGGCTACCGGCGACGATGGGCTGGCGACGGGGGTGCACTACATCGACAAGGCGACAGGGCGCGACAGCTTCGTCCGGGCGCGGGTGGTGGTGCTTGCTGCGAGCGCCTGTGAAAGTGCACGGATCCTGCTCAATTCGAAGTCACCGCGCCATCCGCAAGGGCTGGCCAACTCGAGCGGGGTGGTCGGGAAGTACCTGACCGATACGACCGGCTCGGATGTGATGGGATACATTCCGCGTCTTGCCGATCATGTACCGCACAACTGCGACGGCGTCGGTGGTGGTCACATCTACATGCCGTGGTGGCTCGACAACGCCAGGCTCGACTTTCCGAGGGGCTACCACATCGAGGTGTGGGGCGGGCTGGGGGTCCCCTCGTACGGCTTCGGCGGCGGGATCCAGAACATGCCGGGTTCCCGCGGCGGAGGATACGGGAGGGCTCTCAAGGACGAATACCGAAAGTACTATGGCTCAACCGTCGGGTTTTCGGGCCGCGGCGAGCAGATACCAAATGAGGACTGCTACTGCGAGCTCGACCCGGAGATGAAAGACAGGTGGGGGATACCAGTCCTGCGGTTCCACTGGAAGTGGACGGACCACGAGCACCGGCAGGTCAGGCACATGCAGGAGACCTTCCGCACCCTGATCAGGGAAATGGGAGGAGAGCCGATGGGGTCGATGCCGGGGCCGGAGCGTGGCTACGGGATCGCGACCGGGGGGTCGATCATTCACGAGCTGGGAACGGTACGCATGGGTGCAGATGAGCGCACGTCAGCGCTGGACAGCGATTGCCGGGCGTGGAGCTGCAGGAATCTGTTTGTGGCCGACGGAGGTCCGTTCGTCTCGCAGGCTGACAAGAACCCGACGTGGACGATCATGGCCATGGCCTGGCGCACCGCGGACCGGATCGCCCAGTTGATGAAGGCGAGGGAGGTGTAGGCGTTTGGGAGAAGCTCAGGAAGATTGCGAAGAGGGCGGAGATTGCGAAGAGGGCGAAGATTGCAAAGGGCGAAGATTGCGAAGAGGGCGAAGAGGGCGAAGACGGCGAAGAGGACGTGAATTTGAAGGCAGTTTCATCACAGATTTCTCCGACCATGACCACACGGCGCGATATTGTGAAGCTCCTGGCAGCGGCCCCTTTGGCCTCGCTGGCAGTCTCCGCTGAGGATGTCGAACGGGCGGCAGCAGCAGCCGCGGAAGCTGTCGAGCAAGGTCGGCCTTTTCGGCCGGCGTTCTTTTCGCCTGACGAGTGGAGGCTTGTGCGGTTGCTGGCGGATATCGTGATCCCGCGCGACGCGAGGTCAGGATCGGCGACTGATGCCGCTGTGCCGCAGTTCATGGACTTCATGATGACGGCCTATCCCGAGATGCAGAAACCGATGCGGGACGGGCTGGCGTGGCTAAACGAGGAGTCCCGGAGTCGTTTTGGAGGTGCCTTCGTAGCGGTCACCGCAGCTCAGCGGACCGCCATCCTCGACGAGATCGCCTATCCAGCGCGCGCCGCCGAGGAACTGCGACCTGGTGTCACGTTTTTCACCCGGTTCCGGGACCTCACGGCGTCTGGTTTCTGGTCGAGCCGGATCGGGGTTGCAGACCTGGAGTACAGGGGCAACACCGCTCTGGCGCGCTGGACAGGTTGTCCCCCGGCGGCGCTCCGGAAACTTGGCGTGAGTTACACCTGATGCTGTCGGACGCTGGCCGACTGCCGCGCCGGGCTGTTATTTGAGTAACGCCGTAAGCACCCTGCAACCGAGCGAGTTATGAGACGAACTGTTGTCGGAGTCACTTTGATGGGTGGGTCTCTGCTGGGCACCCTGCTGCTGTCAGCCGGGGTTCCTTCGCTGAGTGGTGCGCAGATGCGGATCCCCGAGCAATTCACCAATCTGCAGGTTCTGCCAAAGGACATTTCGCGTGACGATCTGACCGGGATCATGCGGAACCTGACGACGTCGCTCGGAATGCGGTGCGACGCGTGTCACGTGTCCACCGACGGCAATCTCGAGTTTGCCGCCGACGACAAGGACATGAAAAAGACGGCGCGGGAGATGTTCCGGATGGTCGCGGACATCAATACGCGGCTGACAGGGATGGGCCGCACCCTCGACGCACGAGCCCGGGTTCGGTGCGTGACCTGCCATCACGGGCTGGCGAAGCCCCGAACGCTGAATGCAGAGTTGCTGTCGACCTACGATGCGCGCGGGATCGATTCGACAAAGGCGCAATTGCGGGCGTTGCGCACGCGGTGGTACGGGAGGTCGGCGTACGATTTCTCGGACCAGTCGCTCCTGATGATTGCCGACGAGCTGGCGGCAGGTGGCGCGCCGGCTCGCGCGGACGCGATCGCATTGCTGCAGACGCAGCTCGAGTTCACACCGCAGTCGGGGGCGACCTACGCAGGGATTGCGCGACTGCACGTGGCGGCTGGCGATACGGCGCAGGGTATCGCAGCGCTGACAAAGGCCGCCGAGGTTGATCCGGAGAATCGTCAGGTGCAGCAGATGTTGAATCAACTCAGGGGCAGACGTCCACCCTCCTGAGTCGAGAGGGTCGCTCGTCCCGAGCTTAACCTCGAGAGCAGCGTCGCGGTTTTGGAGCAAACTGGAGTCACGGACCTTGATCGGCGGCGCCGACCCATGCACCGTGGCTGCCAGGTCTCCTGCGAAAGCGAACTCGATCCCGGCGCCACCGAGAGCGGGAAAGAGTCGGGCGCAGTCGGTAGGCGTGGTACTCGGGCAGGCCGCGGCGGCATACAGCAGATCATGACCAGAGGCGTGCGGAGCGCCCTGAGGCGCAGGTAAGAGCGTGGGCGAGGCCGGCGCAGGGCGCCCGGACGCAGGATGTTGTGCTTCGGCCCTGACTCAGATCTGCATCCACTGGAAGTCGCCCGGGCAAAGACCCAACTTCAGAGGATGCATCAGGACGTGCGCCGCTCCGGCCTCCCAGACAACGTTGCTTAACAACGGGCCGACGTGCCGTCCCGGGTGAGGTGGGAGAGAATGTCGGACACGAGGCTGCTTCAGATCAGACTGAAGGACCTCGGCCTCAGCATCACCGGCACCTGGCTTGAAGGGTGTGCTGAAAAGCTCTACGCCGAAATGGAGGAGCGAGGGCTCAGGCTACGACCGCACGTATGGCTTTCGGACGAGTGGTTCTCCCCCGCCGGCGTGCCGGGTTTCGCTGTCCCCTTCTACCTCGTGCATCCGCGGCTGCGGCGACTCGAACGGAATCAGTTCCTCGACGTCGAAGGGGCGTCACGCGCCGAGTCGATGCGAATCATGAGGCACGAAGCCGGCCACGCCATCCAGCACGCTTACAAGCTTCATCGACGGCGCCGCTGGCAACAGCTCTTTGGGAAATCCTCCACCCGCTATCCTGAATACTATCGGCCCAATCCCGCCAGCAAGCGCTACGTCCAGCACCTGCGCCTCTGGTACGCGCAAAGCCATCCCGACGAGGACTTCGCCGAAACGTTCGCCGTCTGGCTCCGGCCGCACAGCGACTGGCGCTCTCGTTATGCAGGCTGGCCGGCACTGCGCAAGCTCGAGTATGTCGAGGAACTGATGGCGGACATCGGCGATCAGCGGCCGCTGGTGGCGACACGCCGCACAGTTGAGCCGCTGCACAAGCTGGACAAGACGCTGGCGCAGCATTACGAAGCACGTCGCAAGAAGTACGCGATCAAGTACCCCAACATCTACGATGCGGATCTGCGGCGCATCTTCTCAAGCGAACCCCGCCACCGGCGCCGCGAATCGGCCGCCAGCTTTCTCAGACGCAACCGCGGCGAGGTCAGGCGCCTGGTCGCCCGCTGGACCGGCGAATATCAGTACACGCTCGATACGGTGCTCGGTGACATGATCGGCCGCTGCCGCGACCTGCGACTGCGCGTAGCCGCACCGGACAAGGAGCTGGTCATGAACTTCGCGGTGCTGCTGACCGTGAAGACGATGCATTATCTCTACAGTCAGGGCCGGCGCGACTGGATCGCTCTATGATGAAAAAGCTCCGCGTACTCGTCCTCATGCATCCGGAATTCGTGCCGCCGGACGACGCCGAGCGATACACCCCCGAGGAACGGTTCAACTGGAAGACCGAGTGGGACGTCGTGCGGACACTCGGGGAGATGGGGCACGAAGCGCGCGCCCTCGGTGTTCAGGACGAGTTACGCCCGATTCGAACTGCGGTCGACGACTTCAAGCCGGACATCGTCTTCAACCTTCTCGAGGAGTTTCACGGCAACGTTCTCTACGATCAGAACGTCGTCAGCTTCCTCGAGCTGCTCCAGATACCCTACACCGGCTGCAACCCGCGCGGCCTGATGATCGCGCGCGAGAAGTCACTGGCCAAGAAACTCCTCCTCTATCACCGCATCAGGGTTCCTGCATTCCACGTTTTTCCCTTTGATCGCAAGGTGAGGCGGCCGCGCCACCTCACCTTCCCGCTCATCGTCAAGAGCCTAACCGAACACGCGTCGCTTGGCATTTCCATGAACTCTCTCGTCAGCAACGACGAGGAACTCGCCGAGCGAGTGGCGTTCGTACATCGCCGGATCAAGACCGATGCGCTCGCCGAACAGTTCATAGAAGGGCGCGAAATCTACGTCGGGGTTATCGGCAACGACCGGCTCACCGCTCTTCCGCCGCGTGAACTCGTGTTCGCGAAAGCGAAGCCCGACGCGCCACTGATCGCCACCGAAAAGGCGAAACACGATCCGGCCTACCAGGCCCGGATGGGTGTGGAGCAGCTTCCGGCGCGCGACCTCCCTCTGGCCGTCGAGGGGTCGCTCGGACATCTGAGCAAACGCATCTACAGGATTCTCGGGATCACCGGCTACGCGCGCCTGGACTATCGGCTGAGTCCCGATGGCCTGCTCTGGCTTCTGGAAGCCAACCCGAACCCTGAGGTTGCACTTGGTGAGGAGTTCGCTTCGTCGGCGCAGGCGGCGGGCATCGAATACCCGGCGCTGCTGCAGCGAATCCTGACCCTCGGCCTGCGCGGGACGGTCTGAGGACAGAATGCGCGTTGACGATCTGTGATTCCGGCGTGATGCTACTGCCCGGGATCAACGACAAAACCTGCCCAGGATGAGATCTGATCGACGGTACTTCGTGGCCACCGCGGGCGCTGGCGTGGCTGCCCTCGCCACGCGTGGAGCGTTCGTGCCGAAGCGTCGCGAGCACGACCTGGTCTTGCGCGGAGGTACGGTCGTGGACGGCACCGGCAGTCCTGGTGTTGTGCGGGACGTGGCAGTCACCGCAGGCCGGATAAGCGAGGTCTCCCCACGCGCCGCCGAGCGCGGTCGTGCGGAACTGGATGTGCGGGGGCTGACAGTTGCGCCGGGTTTCATCGATATCCACTCGCATGCTGACGGGTCGCTGGTGGATGATCCGCGGGCGGAGTCGGTGATACGGCAGGGAGTCACCACCATCGTCGCGGGTCAGGACGGCAGCTCGCGGGCCGGCGACGATCCCGGCGACTTTCGTCGCTGGTTCCGGTCAATCGATGAACTCAGGCCTGCCGTCAACGTCGCGGCGATGATCGGACTCGGTACGGTGCGTGGAAATGTGGTTGGCAACCGGGATCGTGCCGCAACCGCGGGCGAAGTCGCAAAGATGACAGAGATTGTTGAGCGCGCACTGGCGCAGGGTGCGTGCGGGGCATCTTCCGGCCTCGAATACACGCCCGGCGCGTTCGCAACGACGCAGGAGCTGATCGAGGTCTGCCGGCCGCTGGCGGCGCGAGGACTTCCATATGCGACGCACATGCGCAACGAAGACGACCGGTTGCTGGATTCGATCAGGGAATCGATCTCGGTCGCAAAGGGGGCGGGCTGCCCGCTGCAGATCTCGCACCTCAAGACGCAGGGGCCCCGCAACTGGCCCCGGCTCGATCAGGCCTTTGCCCTGATCGAGGCTGCGCGAAGCGACGGGCTCGATGTCGCCTTCGATCGCTATCCGTATGTAGCCTACTCGACGGGGCTCACCAATCTCTTTCCCGTATGGAGCCGCGATGGCGGCACCCCCGGTTTTCTGGCTCGTCTGGGTGACGAGCCCGTGGCGGCCCGTATCAGAGCTGAAGCGCTGGCCAAGGTCGCACTGATAGGAGGATGGGAGAACGTGATGGTCACCAGCGTGCGGACACCCGCCGACAGAGATGTCGAGGGAAAGCGCTTAGGCAGCTGGGCCCGAACGGCGGGCGTCGATCCATATGAGGCGGCGATCGGGCTGCTCAGGCGAAACAATGGGAGCGTCGGGATGGTTGGCTTCGCGATGAGCGAAGAGAACCTCGATCGGATACTCGCCCATCCGCTGGGGATGGTTTGCTCTGACGGTGGCGGCTTTGCGATCGATGGTCCGACCCGGCGCGGCAGTCCGCATCCGCGTGGGCTCGGCAGCTTTCCGCGTGTGCTGGGACGATATGTTCGCGAGCGGAAGGCGCTCACGCTCGAACAGGCGGTGCACAAGATGTCGGGCTTTCCGGCGTCGCGGATCGGCCTGCGTGACCGCGGCCGGATCGCGGTTGGCCTGCAGGCTGACATTTGTGTGTTTGACGCAGCGACAGTAGCCGACACCGCGACGTTCGAGCAGCCCTTTTCCTATCCGCGCGGGATAAGGGCTGTCGTCGTGAGGGGTACGGTCGCATTCGATGGCGAGCGGCAGCTCGACGTTCGCAACGGCGTTGCTTCGAGCCCGTCGCGGTCGTAGACACCGGATCAGGGAGAGCCCGATGAACAACATCCAATGGCGGCTGTTGGCAGTTTGTGCGCCCCTGCTCGTCATGACGCGAACAGGCGGGCACAGTACGCCCACCCGGGCGGTCGAGGTGACCGTCACGGAAGGCACCTCGATGGCGGTCGCGGTTTCGCCCGACGGCTCGACGCTCGCCATCGATCTCCAGGGCAGCGTCTGGACGCTCCCTGCGTCTGGGGGCAGGGCACGCCGCCTGACCGATGAGTACAGTGACGCCCGCCAGCCCACGTTTTCACCCAACGGCCGCGTAATCCTGTACCACAGTTTTCGCGAGGGGACCTACGACATACGTGCCATGAACGCCGACGGCACGGGCGACCGCGAAATCACCGGGGGTGTGTTTGATGACCGTGAAGCGGCGTGGTCGCCCGATGGCCGTCAGTTCGCGTTCGCGTCGGATCGAAGCGGCAACTACGACATCTGGATCCACGACTGGGTTTCCGGTGACTACACGCAGATAACATCTGACGCCGGCGAGGACTACATGCCCTCCTGGTCACCGGACGGGCGTGAGATCGCTTTCGTCGGTACGCGTGGCGGGGTGCACGGCGTCTACGCGATCAGGCTGGACAACAGGGCCGAGCGCACGCTGACGGTCGTGCAGGGCGGTCGGGTCGATGCTCCATCCTGGGGACCCGGGGGGGGGGACATCGTCTATCATGTGACCGGAAGTGGTGGAAGCAGGCTTGAAATGGCGGGCCGGAGTCTCACCGGCGGTGAAAACGCCTTCGCCTTCCGTGCATCGTGGCGTGGTCGCGACATCCATTACGTCTCGGATGGAAAGATCAGGAAGCGCTCGACGGAAGCAGCGACGGGAGCTTTGTCCACGACGATCGAGTTCACGGCGACTCTTGTTGTCAATCCGGCGTCGTACACGAGACGCACGCGGGACCTCGATTCGCGGAGTCCGCGAAAGGCGCTGGGGATCGTTGGACCTGTGATCTCACCCGACGGCTCCCGGGTGGCGTTCGTAGCGCTCGGCGACCTCTTTGTCGCGCCGGTGGCCGGGGGGGGGGGACGTCCGGTAAACCTGACGAACGACCGATTTCTGGATGCGGAGCCGGCGTGGTCGCGCGACGGCAGGTATCTGGCGTGGTCGTCGGATCGCGGTGGCTCGCTGCTCGACATCTGGGTACGAGACATGACAACCGGGGAGTCGCGACAGCTCACCAATCTCTCAACGTCGGCGATGAGCCCGGCATGGTCACCCGACGGCGGACGCATCGCATTTCTCGATGTGGATGGCATCTGGCGGCGGGCCAGCGTCTCGGTGGTCGACGTCGAAACTGGCAAAGTCACTCGTGTGCGCGAATCGATGTTCGGGCCCGGAGCTCCAACCTGGTCGGCCGACGGCCGCCGGATCGCAGTTGCGGCGCTGGTTCCAAACTCGACCCGGTTCCGGGAAGGGTGGAACCAGGTGCTCACTTTTCCATCCGGATCCGACGTCTCCGATACGGCGACGATGTGGTTCACACCGCAACGAAGGACCTCGATCGATTCACGCGTTGGAGCAGGGCCGGTGTGGTCACCCGACGGGACCAGAATGATTGCCGTTTACGGTGGGGGGCTTTCGGTCTTCAACTGGACGGGGAAGGGAGAGCCGGACGAGTATCCCCGGCCGTTGACGCGCGAAACGGCGCATGCGCCGAGCTGGACTGCCGACGGCCGGTCCGTCCTTTATCAGTCCAACGACCGGCTGCGCCTCATGGAGGTCGCCACCGGTAACGTGCGCGATGTGCCGGTGGAGCTGACCTTCACCCCGGCGATTCCGCAGGGCGCGGGAATGGTGGTTCATGCGGGGAGGCTGTTCGATGGACAGTCGTCGACCCTTCGCAGCGACATCGACATCATCGTCCGCGCCAATCGAATCGTGCGCGTGGAACGTCACGCCTCGGGAAACCACTCGGGGGTGCCGGTCGTTGATGCTTCGGGGCTGACGGTGATGCCGGGGCTGATCGAATACCACACACACATCCAGAAAGACCTTGGCGAAGCGGCGATGCGCGCATATCTGGCGTGGGGGGTGACGAGTGTCCGAAGTCCTGGCGGCACGCCTTACGAAGCGGTGGAGGATCGGGAAGCGATCGAGGCAGGAGTGCGTGCGGGACCACGGCTGTTCGTGACCGGGTACCTTCTCGAGTGGCAGCGCACTTACTACAAGATGGCGGTGGCGGTCGCGGACGACCGGCATCTGGAGCGCGAGCTTGAGCGGGCAAAGGCGCTCGGCCATGACATGATCAAGAGCTACGTGCGGATGCCTGATCTCAGGCAAAAGCGCATCATCGAGTTTGCGCACGCGGCCGGAGTCCCTGCTTCATCGCACGAAGTGTATCCGGCATTTCTGTCAGGCGTCGATGCCACCGAACACACGAGCGGCACCAGCCGCCGTGGGTATTCACCGAAGGTGGCAACGCTGGGACGGAGTTACTCAGACGTGAGCAGCCTCTTCGGAGCTGCGGGGGTCACCTTTACACCAACGCTCGCGTTAGGCGGTGGGGGGCTCAGGCGACTGGTGGAAAACGATTCGACTCTTCGTACTGACCCGCGATTCCGGCTTTATCCCGGCTGGCTATCAGCTCAGGTAACGGCCATCGGTGGCGGACGCGCTCAGGCACCGGCGGCCGCTGGAGGAGCAGGGACAGCGGCGGGAGGTGAGATGGTGATGGCACTCGCACGCTCCGGTACGAAGGTCGTTGCCGGAACCGACACTCCCAACGCGGCAGCCCTGCACGGTGAGTTGTACTCCTATGTGCTCGCCGGCATGACTCCTTTTGAGGCCCTCAGGACGGCGACGGTAAATGCGGCCGAAGCGCTCGGGATCGATGCCGGCGTTGTTGCACCCGGGAAGCTGGCCGATCTGATCATCATCGACGGCAATCCAATCACGGACATCACGACCACTACGAGGGTCCGGCATGTGATCGCCAATGGGCGGCACTTTGGTTTGGCTGAGCTGGTCGGGGGACGGTGAGTTGGTGATTGATGGCGAAGAGGGCGAGATGACGAGGATGACGATGAGGGCGAGGATGATGAGGATGAGGGCGAGGATGATGAGGATGATGAGGATGATGAGGATGACGAGGATGACGAGGATGACGATGAGGGCGAGGAGGACGATGAGGGCGAGGAACTTGACTCGGAGACCCGCATGGAGACCGTCTGCGATCACATAACCGCCATCGAAAGCGTGACGGCGCCAAGCCGAGCTGCGTGCGAGGAATGCATCAAGGTCGGCTCGGAGTGGGTCCACCTTCGCACCTGTCAGTCGTGTGGTGTCAACCTCTGCTGCGACAGCTCCCCCAACCGGCACGCGCGCGCTCACGCCGAGTCATCCGGTCATAACGTCATCGCCTCGGCGGAGCCGGGAGAGCGGTGGCTCTATTGCTACGCGGACGATTCCTGGGCAGGGTATTGACCCGGCCGGTTGCGGCGGCTGATTACAGCGCCGAACCGGGAGGGAGTGCCGATCCACGCTGGGAGGGTGTTGTGCGTAATCCCAGTCTGGGCCGGATTGCCCGCCCGACAACCCGATCGGAGTAGCCATGACATCAACGCGTTTCCATCGCGTCGCCCTCACCTTCACTGCGCTGTTGCTGTCGCCGGGTTCCGTCGCGGCCCAGCAGAACGGCGCGTCGGTGTGGTCACCCAGGGACGTTCTCGCCAGCGAGACCTACGTGCGGCCGCCGGCCGAGATCGAGCGACTGGTCGCGGCACCGCGGCAGAATAACGTCAGCCTGGGGAATCTGAGTCCAGACAGGAAGCACTTCCTGAACACTCAAAGCGAAGGCTTGCCATCGCTGGCCACGTTCGGCAAGGCGCACTATTACTTCGCCGGGCTTCAGGTGGACTTCGGGGCAAATCGAGCGCGCTCACTGACGACGCGTGGTGCAAGCGGTCTCGAGGTGATTGACGCGGCGACGGGCGCGAAGCGAACCCTGGAGACGCCGCGCGGAGCCACGGTCAGCGCGCCGGATTGGTAGCCGGACGGATCACGTGTGGCATACATCGCCAGCTTCGGCGATGCATCGCGTCTTTATGTGGCGGACGTGGCGACCGGCCGTTCACGTCAACTGGTCCTGACGCCGCTTCTTGCGACGCTGGTGACGGGGTTGCAGTGGACAGCTGACGGACGAACCATCGCCACGGTTCTCATTCCGGACGGTCGCGGCGCATCGCCGAAGAAGCCGGAGGTGGAGACCGGGCCGCTGGTGAGGATCACCGATCCGGCGAAGAACCCGCAGCGCGTCTTTGCCAGCCTCCTGCGTGATCCGTACGAAAAGGAGCTGATGGAGTACTACGTGACCGGCCAGCTGGCGCTGGTTGATGCGCGATCCGGTGCGGTACGGAAGGTCGGCGCACCGGCCATGATCAGCGCCGTGGATCTTTCGCCCGACGGAGCATACGCGCGTGTGACAGTTATGCAGAAGCCGTTCTCGTACATCGTTCAATACGGGAGTTTCGGTCAATCGGAGCAGCTCTGGGACGCGAGCGGGCAGATGGTTGCTGAGCTGTCCAAACGTCCGCTGCGTGTGGGTGACGAGGACGCCGGCCCGCCGGGTGGTGGACCTGGCGCCCGTGCTGGTGCGGATACAGCGGCCCGCAACTTCGCCTGGCTGCCTGACGGTAAGGGGCTATGGTACCTGAAGCAGGAGCCGGCTCCCGCGGGTGCTCGTGGAGCGGGCGCCGACACCACCGACGCGGCGTCGGCGCGCGGTCAGGGCGGCGCGCAGCGGAGGAAAGACAGGCTCTACCAGTGGCAGGCGCCGTTCGAGAAGGGGACCGAGAAGGTTCTGATGGAGAGCGACAATCGGATCGGCGGCGTCCTCCTTTCCGCCGACGCATCGATGGCTTTTGCCGCTGAAAACGTATCGGGCACGGGTCACGTGTATGCGACGTATTTCAGCGAACCGGCGCGGAAGCACACGATCTGGCGGATGCGCGGGATCAACGCAACGGTTGGAGGTGGTGGAGGTTTCGGCGGCGGAGGTGGTGGTCGGGGCGGTACTGGTGACGACTCGGTGACGTTTTATCAGAACCCGGGGCGGCTGATGACGAAGGCGGGTCCGGCAGGGAGCGCTGTCGCGCTGTTGTCGGCCGATGGGCAAAGTGCGTATCTCGAAGGGACGCAATACTTCCGGGACTGGGACACGCGCGCGCCGCGCGCGTTCGTTGACAAGGTTGTGATCAGGACCGGGCAGAAGACGCGGGTGTTCGAAGGTGCGGCCGATGCGTCGGAAGATGTTGTAGCGGCTCTCGATGATGATTTCTCGCGAGTGGTGGTGAACCGCCAGTCCCCGCGTGAGGTACCTAATGCGTGGTTGCGTGCGGGTGGCAACGTCACCAGGTTGACCGGCAACACCGATCTTACGCCCGAGTTCACCAACGCGGTCCGCAAGCGGATCAGGGTAACGCGCAACGACGGGATCAACTTTCTTGTCAACCTGACACTGCCGGCGAACTACGTGGTGGGGACGCGGTTGCCGGCAATGTTCTGGTTGTATCCGTACGAATACACCGATCAGGCGGGGTACGACCGCACGTTGAGGACGGAGGACATCAACCGTTTTCCGACCAACGGTCCGAGGTCGATCGAGTTCCTGGTGCTGCAGAATTACGCGGTGGTGAATTTCTCGCCTCCGGTGATTGGAGCGACGGGCCGGATGAACGACAACTACGTGGCCGATTTGCACCGCAACCTGAACGCGGTGATCGACGAGCTGGACAGGCAGGGGTTCATTGACCGGGCGCGGCTGGCGATCGGCGGGCACAGTTACGGGGCCTTCACGACGGTCAATGCGCTGGTGAACACGCCCTATTTCAAGGCGGGGATCGCCGGTGACGGGATGTACAACAGGACGTTGACGCCTAACGGGTTCCAGAGCGAGCGGCGCGACTTCTGGGCTGGTCAGGAGACGTATCTCGAGATGTCACCGTTCTTCAAGGCTGACCAGATGAACGGGGCGTTGCTGATGTACCACGGGATCGAGGACCAGAATGCTGGTACGGCGCCGATCAGCAGCGAGCGATTGATGCACGCTTTGGAGGGTTTGGGGAAGACGGCGTCACTGTACATGTATCCATACGAGGATCATGGTCCGGCGACGCGAGAGACGCTGCTCGATCTCTGGGGCCGCTGGACGGCGTGGCTGGACGTGTACGTCAAGAACGCCGGTCAGGAGAAGAAGGTGATGTAGCCCGGTGACGAGGGCCAGCGGCGACCGCGGGCCCTCATCCTGGCAGGATACAACGGACTCCCGTGTTCAACTCCGAGGTGAGCAGGATCAGGTGCGTCGATCGGGCCGGGACACTTCCGGCTTGAACGCATCAGGTGCCGCATTGATCGCGATCGCAGCGGCAGTATCAGCGGCGATCGGAGGCGCAGGCGCACAAGTGTCCTGGCGTCTGTCTGACTCTGCAACCGCCATGGTATCGGCGTTCGATGACAAGGCTCTTTTCGCGAGTATCGCCGGTGGCGCGCTTCTATCGGATGGCTCGTTCATCCTGGCTGATGACCGGCTTCTCAAAGTGGGCGTCTTCACGAGCCGAGGCGCGTTAATACGAGTGACTGGGGGAGCAGGATCCGGCCCCGGAGAGTTCCGGTCGATGCTGTGGCTCGGAGCCTGCGAAAACGAGACAGTATCCATTTTCGACCCAGGTCTTGACCGGGTAAGTCGCTTTGACGCTCGGGCCAGCCTCATCGATGCGAAACGTGCCTCCCCGGAGGGACCAGCCGCGCCCCGAGGCTTGATCGGCAGGGTCCCCTACTCCTTGGCCTGCGGTCCTGAGAAGGCACCTCTATGATGTGATCGATGAGGGAGCACGACTCGTTGCACGGGTCGCGCTTCCGCCGCGAGGCCGTATCGTGGGATTTGGTCGAGGTAATGCCTACGTGGCGCGAGTCACTGATGACGAACCAGAGCGACTGGAGCGCTACGCTATCCCTCGCTAGTCCCGCAAAGCGCTGGCAGTCGGGTAGCCCGATCCGGTCGTCGGACCGTCAGCTCCGGTTTCCACGGCCGATGCTCGAGAGGAGTGGAATCCGTGGACACCTCCGCCTGGCGGCCAGGTCTGGGGCTGGTGGCCAGACCGTCGGGTGCCCGCCGACGGCGACGTCTCGGCCCGTTATCCGTATGGAGGCCCGGTTTTCAGCCCTGCATCAATGGCCGGTGTTGAGTTTCCACCGCGGCCGTCTGCCATTTCGAGGTGCGTAGGCCGCCGCACGGCAGAGCCGTGCCTGACTTCGAGGGTGAAGGTCAGCCCCCCGCGCTGAACTGTTCAGGCTGCTCCATCTGTGACTGTGGGTAGCCCGAGTGTTCAGATTCCGAGGGTAGAGGCATATTGCGCGAGGCGCAAGAGAAAACGAAGAGAGTCGACATGAGGTCGAGCAAGCGCGTCCAACTTTGCGGGAAACGGAGAGGCGAAGGCTCGGGCAAGCGGGCTCGATACTACGGCGAAGGGCCTTCCTGCAGAGGGCCATTGCCGGGACAGCTCTCTCTCTCTCTCTCTCTCTCTCTGTCCTCAAACCGACTGACGGTCTTGTGGGAACATGCCTGAGGTCCTGCTGAATGTCGGGACGGGGGAACTGAGAAGCTTCGTCGTTTCGGCGCTTGCGGACCGTGGTTGGACATTGCGCCACACGACCACCGGTGCAGGCGCCGGCCTGGCTGTGGCGCGGATCCTGGTCATCGGAACGAACGAGTCGGATCTGCGACCACTCGTTCGAGGAATTGTGGAGGCACGCGAGTCGCGACCAGACCTGGACATCGCGGTTGTTGGGTTGAGCGATCAGAGGATCGATCGATTTCGCCCTCGGCTGGCAATGGCCGGTGCAGATGTCGCCGTGACTGTGGATGCAGATGGTGGACGTGAGTTGACAGAATGGATCTTCAGGCGGAACGGTTCGAGTGTCGATCCCGAAGTGATCAGATCGGTGCTGGCTTCGATCGCGGGGTCGCCACGGACGTCTCGAGTGGCAGGTTGGGCGCTCAGGGCCGGTGACCGGCACCACACAGTTGGAGAGGCAGCTGACTGGTTCGGAGTTGACCGGAAGACACTTTATCGCGAGTGCATGAGGAATCTGCACCTGAGCGTTGGGGAGATACTGACATGGGGTCGTTATCTGCGCTTCGCGACGTTGAGTGAGCGCGGCTTCAGTTACCAGCAGATCGCGGATCGCCTGGGTTACGAGACGCCTTCTGCGGTAGCGAACCTGCGCAAGCGCTGGCGCCGTCATGGTGTCCCCAGCGGTGAACGGATACCTCAATGAGTGATTGCCGAGCGCGAGGACGCTGGCATGGTAGTCGTATCTTCGGCCATGAGAGCTGATCTCTGGCGGACCAGCCTTCATCGCGTTGTCACCTTGACTGCTCCAGGCAAATGACACTCAGCCCGGGCGCGCTGAACGCGAACGTGTTCTTGTGGGTCGCGATCGTAGCGTGCGCGGCCAAAGCGGGCCGCGCGCAGCCCAGTCGTACTGCGGCGGCGGTCGACTGGGCGATTCGCTTCGAGAGTGTTCACCGATTCGCGTTTGGTGACACGGTTCTTGTGGGGGCCAGGCCTCGCATCGCGATGTCACCCGACGGTCACATCGCCGTTGCACCTGTCAGAGACGAGGGAGGCATCGCCGTTTTCAGCCCAGCAAGTCGCGTTTGGAACATTCACGGTAGGGCCGGCGAGGGGGCGGGAGAGTTCCGGCTGCCGTGCGCATGCACTTCGGTGGCGGCGACAGCCTCTTCATAGTGGACTCGCGCTTGCGGCGATTGACGATTCTGGCCGGGGGAAAATTCTCCAGGCCGACCCCTTTTCCCTCCAGCTTCATAAGTTGGGCGCGGTGGAATGATGGCTGGATTGTGAGCGGGCCGGCTGGTTCAAGCGAGAGCTTCGACTTTGGAGCACACATTCTGGACAGAGAAGGCGAGTATTGAAGTCCCTCCATCGATTAACGTCTCCTGTGGTCGATGCTCAGGCCCTGCGCATCCTGCTTCACATCGATGCCCAAAAACGCATTTGGCTCCTCGAGGGGACCGGGCGTTATCGAGCTCTCAAGCTCGACTCCACTGGCGAGGTGCTAAGCGACTTCAGCCGGTCTCCTGCCTGGTTGTGGCAGCCGATGTCGGCGAGCCAGGCGTGGGTAATGGGGATGGGTGTCGATGACTCCGAACGTCTCTGGGTGTTCGGAGTGCGGCGGCGTACGCCACCGGACGCCCGCCGACCCTCACCAGGGGCGGCCGCCAGAAATGACACATATGAGGCGCACATAGAGGTTATCGACACGAAGTCAGGAAATGTGCTTCGGCAACGTCGCAGCACGGATACGGCTCGGCGGCTAGTGATGTCCCGTTAAGCACTTGAGACTTCAAGCGGACTCAACGCTGCGGCCATCCACTAAGAGTATGTTGCGTGGGGTCATTACCCGCTCGGAAGGCTGTGTGAAAGCCGCTTTGGTTATCAGCAGATCGCCGATGTGCTCGGTTATGCGACGCCCTCTGCGGTAGCGAACCTGCGCAAGCGCGGGCGAGGTCGTGGTGTCCCCAGCGGTGAACGGATGCCCCAATGAGTGATTGACCGATCCGGTTGGCGATTGCAGAGTGTCCGTCAACGGGCAAGCGAATCAGCTAGGCATCAACGCCGGGGGGCATTTCTGCCGATCTGGAATCGACGTCAAGTGGGTCAGGCTCGAGCGTCCACTGATGCGCGATAATGAGAGAGGATGGGGAGCCAGTCGTACGCGTGCTTCAGGCGGAGCCGCTATCGGGATAGCACGATGAAACTGTCGACATCGAAGTCTTCGAAAGGCACCAGGTCGCGACCAATCGGGACCATCGTTGCCGGTCTCGCTGCCGCGCTGGTCGTTGCCTCAGGTCCGGTGAATGCCGGAGCGCAGAGGGCGACCGTTCGCGTCCCCGATGGCCTGTCATGCGCTCGGTGTGAGCTGACGTTTCAACCTGCAGCAGCCCTGGTCACCCCTTCCGACACGACCGATGGTTTCCCGATCGCGGTGAGAGCTGACCGGCAAGGCCGTTTTTGGGTGTTCAGGCGCGGAGACGTACCTGCCCTCTTCGACGGAAACGGGAAGTTCCTCAGAACGCTGGGCCGGCGGGGTCGTGGTCCCGGCGAGTTTCTCATGGCCTATGACCTGCTCGTCGCTGGCAACGACACCATAGTCGTGATGGACGTAAGCGGTGCTCGTGCCACGGTTTACCTGTCGTCGCTCACGCCCGTTCGGTACGTCACGCTTCCAAATCAGATGTTGGATCCGATTGTCATTTCCTGGCCCAACTCGATCGTGTCAGGCGGCACGTTGCCAACGCCCGACGGGATTGGGCGGCAGCTTCACCGGATCTCCTTCGCGGGCCGCGAAGGGAGGGTGCTGAAATCGTTTGGACCTGATGAGGGTGAAGTTGGGCCGGACGCCAGTTATCTGGCCTACCAGTTCCCTGCTCCCGTCCGCAACGGTGCGTTCTGGAGCATCGCATTCGCAAGCTTCGACATGTTCCAGTGGAAGACGGATGGAACTCTGATACGCGCGTTACAGCGCCGACCCGCGTGGTTCAGCAAGCCATCTCCCATGGACTACAACTGGAAGACGGAGCCGCCGCCTCCTCACATCGCTGCCATCCACGAAGACAGCGCCGGGCTGATCTGGGTCTTCGTCCGCGTAGCTGCGAGAACGTGGAGGGAGGCCTGGCCCGGAGTCCCTGAGAGTGTTCGAGAGGTCCCGGGTCGGCTCATCCAGAGTGACAAGCTGTACGCAACAACAGTCGAAGTAATCAATCCGGGAACGCGGCGTGTTGTTGCCCGGAAGACTTTCGATCGCTATGTCATCAGCGCGCTGTCAGATCGGAGAGCAGCTTTTTACGAGGTGGACGACGCTGGCATGGCCCGGATCGTCGTCGGCCGCCTGCTACTGTCGGGCCGTTGAGTCCTGCTTCGGTCGAGCTCAGCGTCGACCGATGGGTGCATGTGGGATCGCGGA
>JBQTHK010000025.1:0-65489 GCA_052389935.1 Gemmatimonadota bacterium
GCAATTTGTTATGTTCGATTAACGGCTACGGTTTCTCTATCCCCACCCGCCGTGCCACACGCCTCACTCTTTTATCGGGGTAACCCTAACCCGGTTGCCCCCCCCCCCCCCCCCCCCCGGCCCCCACAGCTCCGCTCAGTCCACCGCTGAACCGTTGAGAATCAACTTCCACCTCACCGGCATGTTGGGGTCAACCGAGTCACGCACCGAACAGTACCTGGTTATCGAAAGCTCGATCGCACGTTTGGCGTGCTCGACCTCGACGCCGTCGCCGGAAATGTGGTAGGTGAGAAGAATCCCGATCACCCGCCGCGGCACTGCATCGGCACGAGCTGCGTCGACTTCCACCTTCATCGATGAAATCGGCGTTCGGCGCTTGGCCAGAATCTCGATAACGTCCACGGAAGTGCAGCTGGCGAGACCGGCAAGAAAGGTGTCGACCGGTGAGGGACCGGAGCGGGCCTTTGCATCGATGCGCATGCTCGGGCCGTCCGGCCGGCCCGCGTCGAATTGATGCTCACCGGCCCAGTTCACCACAATGTGGTTCACGTGCGCAATGGGGATGCCGGGAATCGTATCGATCTGTGACATTGTCAGCTGTCAGTTCCTGCGGTGCAACGACCTGGCACACTCGTAACGACCGGGGGCGGCATGGCGTCGAAACATAGCGGCAAGCCGCGGATGGAACCCTATAAGCGGCATGTCTTCATCTGCACCGGCAGCTTCTGCTCGCCGGAGCGGGGAGGCCGTCGCCTGTACAGCGATCTCGCCTCGCTTCTCGATCGCGAGGACCTGCTGTTCGGAGAGACCCGGGTCAAGCGCGGCGAAACTCCCTGTCTCGGCGTATGCGAGCGCGGCCCGATCATGGTCGTCTATCCGGAAGGGAGCTGGTACGGAAACGTCACGCCAGAGCTCCTCGACCGCGTCGTCGCCGAGCATCTCCGCGACGGTCGCCCGGTCGAGGATGCCATCTTCCACAAACTCGGACCCAGGTCCGGGGACGGCGAATAACAAAACGAGTTGTGCCGGGCCACCCTGTCGTCGACCCGGCACTTCGTTATGCGGTCGCCTGGTTCGCGGCGATCGACTGCAGTCGCGCTACCCGATCGGCCGTTTTCGGGTGAGTCGAGAAGAGGCTGGCCATTCCGCCACCAAACGCCTGCAGCGGATTGACCTGAGCAAGAGGCGCGACGGCAGGTTCAATGCGCATCGGGATCCGCTTGGCGTGAGCGTCAAGCTTGCGCAGCGCGCTCGCGAGTGCCAGCGGCCGGCCGCAGATCTCGGCCCCAACAGCGTCGGCCTTGAACTCGCGCTGCCTGCTGATCGCGAACTGGATAACCATGGCCGCGATCGGGGCAACGATCGCCATGACAAGACCACCAAAAGGAGAATCTTCATCGCTCCTGCCGAGCATGGCACCGAACTGCGCCATCATGCCGAGGTGGCTGATTGCGCCGGCCATCGTCGCGGTGACGGTCTGGAGCAGCATGTCGCGATTCTTGATGTGGGCGAGCTCGTGTGCGATAACACCTTCGAGCTCCTCTCGATCGACAACCCCGAGGAGCCCATCGGTGACGCAAACGACCGAATTGTCAGGGTTACGGCCGGTAGCAAATGCGTTTGGCTGGGCGTGTGGCGCGACCGCCACCGTGGGCATCGGCAGTCCCGCGCGCTGCCGGAGTCGATCGACCATCTCGTACAGCTCAGGCGCCTCATTGGGGCTGACCACCCGTGCTCCATACGCTCGGAGTACCATCTTCGACGACCCGAACCGCATGAACAGGTTCATCCCGCCAGCGAGCACGAGTGCGAGAAGCGCCCCGCTGTTGCCGCCGACCATCTGACCGATGCCCATGAAGAGAGCGGTCATGCCGGCTATGAGTACGAAGACCTTCACATTGTTCATCTGTTATCTCCTCGTCATGTAGGCAGAAAACGGAAAAGCGAGACCCTCGTCACCGCGTTTCCGCGAGTCACGAAAGTCTCGCCAAGTCATACTATCGACCCGGGTGAACCGTGCCCGCTGCGCAGGCAGTCCTGACGATTCCCCGCGCGGCGCCCGCCGCGAGGCTACTCCCTTTCTTCCGATAAGAATACAAGAGGTTGCCGGGAGGTTCCACTGGGGGAGGGGGGGGGAGCAGGCGAGCTCGCGGCGCAGAGTGATTCAAAAGAGTGGGGCCCTGCGGACTCTACCGCTCTCGGCGCCACGCCGGTCCTGGCTCGCCTGCTCCTGCTGCTTCTCTCCGGTATATTCGACTCGATGTCCGACTCACCCACCAGCAGACAATGTTCCCGCTGAATCCGCGCCGACTCTTCGTCGGGGCGGCGAAGAAGTATCTGCTTGAGGCAATCGAACCTCGGACGGCCTTCCAGCCGGGCCGAGCCCCCGTCGAGCCGCCGAGACTGACTCCCCAAGCCATCGAGAAGACCCGTATGTCCCGTTCCCGCGATCGCATCATGGCCAACCTCGACGACATGTATCGTGAGGCCTTCGAAAGGGCTAAAGAAACGGGCGACGACGCGCAAATGGCGACGCTCGACTTCGCTTACCGTCGCGAGCAGCTCTATCTCGAGATCCTGCTCGACATCAGGGAAGCCAGCGAAAGAAGGTCCAATCAGCCATCCTACTGAGGCCGCGTGACGTCGAGCCCGCTTCATCGACTGACGCTTGCGGCCGCAGTCCTGATCCTCATCGCCTGCGACATGAGGCCGCCCTCAGCTGTAACTCTCGCAATCGTCAACGCCCGCGTGTGGACGGGTGTCGCCGCGCGCCCCTGGGCCGACGCAATTGCGATAAGTGACTCGATCATTTCGGTCGTCGGGTCGAGCGCCGAGGTGCGCAAGCTCGCCGGTTCAGCGCGCGTAATAGACGCTGACGGCCAGTTGATCGTGCCCGGGTTCGTCGATGCTCACGTGCACTTTCTCATGGGCGGCATGGGCCTGACGAGCGTCAAGTTGAGGGACGCACGCACGCCTGAGGAGTTCGTCGCCCGGATCAGGGACTTTGCCCGGACCATTCCTGCAGGTGCCTGGATTCTTGCCGGCGACTGGGATCATACCACGTGGGGTGGGCAGCTCCCCGGGCGCTCGTGGATCGACTCGGTGACACCAGACAATCCGGTCTGGGTAAACCGGCTCGATGGACACATGAACCTCGCCAACGGTGCCGCACTTCGCGCTGCCGGAGTCAACCGATCCACAGCGGAAGTGCCGGGCGGCGAAATCGTGCGCGACGCGGCTGGCGAACCGACCGGGATCCTCAAGGACAACGCGATGACCCTCGTCTCGCGAGTGATTCCGGCCGCACCTTCGGGGATCGAGGATCGCGCTCTCGACTCGGCGATGAACTGGGTGGCATCGCATGGGGTGACCAGCGTGCACCACATGGGGAGCTGGGAGGACATCGCTGTCTTCCGCCGGGCAAGGGCAGCAGGCCGGTTGCGGACCCGCATCTATGCCGCCGTTCCACTTGGTACGTGGGAACAGCTGCGCGACACAGTGGCGGCCGAGGGAACCGGCGACGAGTGGCTGCGGATCGGTGGTCTCAAGGGGTTTGTCGACGGATCCCTGGGATCACATACCGCCCTCATGTTCGATGGCTTTACCGATGCGCCCGGTGACCGGGGGCTGTTCGTCACGCCTCCCGAGAGCCTATATAAGTGGACAGCGGGGGCGGACAAAGCCGGATTGCATGTGATGGTGCACGCGATTGGTGATCGGGCCATTGCGACGCAGCTGGATATCTTCGCGCGGGTGGCATCCGAAAACGGCCCCCGCGACCGACGCTTCAGGATCGAACATGCCCAACACATCGGCCCGAGCGACATGGGTCGCTTTGCTGCCCTGGGTGTGATCGCTTCGATGCAGCCATATCATGCGATCGACGACGGCCGCTGGGCAGACAGTGTCATCGGACCGGACCGCTCCTCGCGAACCTACGCCTTCAGATCGCTCATCGACTCGGGTGCAACGCTTGCCTTCGGCTCAGACTGGTTTGTTGCGCCGCCCGTGCCCCTGGAGGCGATCTACGCAGCAGTCACCCGCCGCACGATCGACGACCGGAACCCAGGCGGATGGGTACCGGCGCAGAAGATCATGGTCGAGGAGGCTCTGCGCGCTCACACGCGCGGGAGCGCATACGCATCCGGGGACGAAAGCAATCGGGGTCGCATCGCGCCCGGGATGTTCGCCGATCTGGTGATGATCGACAGGGACATCACAACCATCGCGCCCGAATCAATCCGTGAGGCGACAGTAACTCTCACCGTTGTCGGCGGAAAAATCGTCCACGAGCGGCCGGTGGTTTCCGGCCGCAACTGATCAGACTCCCGGGCGCCGTTCGCAGTTGTCGATCAGCTCGCCCTTGAGTTCTCGCTGATCTTCGAGAGTCCTGAAAAATTCCAGCAGGTAGTCCCGTGTGTCGGCCTGCGCCCGGCGCGACAGGCCAGGGACGGCTGAGACCTCGTCTAGCAGCGCCTGCCTGCGGGAGAGAAAAAATGCGGCAAGCTCCCGGACTTCGGCTTCGGGGCGGCAGGGACCGCGGAACTTCCTCTCGCGCACCGACCTGATTCCCATTCGTGGATCGGGAGTCGCGTAGTGTGCACCGGCGAGTCCCGAAAAATCAAAATCATAGGCGAGGGGCCACGCCACACCGCTGTCCGAAAGCGCAATTCTTATGTTGTGCAGCGCGTAGAGCGACCAGTCGGTATTGCCGATCATGTACTGGAAAACGGCCATCAGCATCAGCGCCGATGGCTCGACGTCGGCGAACAGGGCGCCCCGAAGCTCCCTGATCCGGGAGTTCATCCGGCGCGCGAGGTCGTCTTCGTTCTCGATGAACATCGCGACGCGGGTATCCACGGTCCGGCCACTCGCAGAGTCGATGTAGGTGGCGTTGGCGATGCGAGCGCGGAACGACCGCTCGGTCAGGACGTTGAACAGACGGTAGGACAGATATTCGCGGCGGGTGATGTCGTCGTAGCGGTTGTCAGTCTGGCAGTGTGTGCCCAGCTTGAGCCCGCGCTGACCCGCGAACGGCGTCCCGCGCAGCCCGCTGTCGGGAAAATCGATGCGAATGGGGACAAAACGACAATTGCGCGCCATCAGACGGTAATGACCTCTCGTCCGCAACCGCACCGGAATTCGCCGCTCCTGGCCCGCCGTATCATTCACGATCAGCGTTCCGTCGAATCGTTTGGTGCTCAGCGTGTCCCGATCGCGCGCGAGAGCTCCGTAGTTGGCGATGAGCTTGAACTCGAGCGGTTGCATCGTCCGGAAGAGAGCACGGTTGGCGGCACCACCGCCGCCCTGCTGCTGAGCCGGGGCGTGCCCCGCGTAAGACGCAACAAGAGCGAACAGTGCGACCGAAACAGGCGACGCGAGCTTCATTTCTCCTCCCAAAGCGCGGACACGACGAACGGAACTCCCTCACGCTGCACGATCGCGGCAACTTCGTCCAGTCTGAGTCCACGACGAGGCTTGATGCCGTAGACAAGCGTCGACTCGCCATCATCACTCTCGGATCGAATGAGCGACCACCGCTTGGTGCGCTCCTTGAGCAGCGATTCCACCAGAACCCGGCCAGCTTCACCGTCAGTGACCTTGACGGTCAACTCGCCATCAAACGGCTGCTCGTTTTCACTGGTCTGACCGCGCCGCTTGCGCACCCGGTCGGCCAGCGCGTCAAGTTGAGCCGGCGCAAGCGACTCCAGAATCTCACGGTCGACCCGCGCCACGAACTGACTGGTACGGTTCGCGATCTCGAGGGCGCGCTGCATCGCCTGCTCGGCACGCTGTCCTTCCAGTGAAGGTGGAGTGCGGCCAAAGTCCGTGTACCAGAGGATGAGCGCCAGCGACGAGAACAGCATAGACAGGATCGATGCGAACTCCACGTGGACGCCGGCGGCCAGGCCAAGGGCGGACACCGCGAACACGAATACCGCATCCCGTGAGTCTTCAAGGGATGTCCGGAATCTGACCGCGGCCACGATCCCGGCCAGAGAAAAGGCGAGCGCGATATTGTTGCGGACGAGAACGGCGATCGCCGCCACCACGGCGGGCAGCAGGACGATCGTGTGTACCACTGATTGCGTGTACCCCTTCTTCTGTCGCGTGTACATGTAGACCCACGCAATCGGTAAAGCCAGGATCACGGCGACGGTGCAGACGAAGGTCGCGATCAGGGCGACGCGATGGGGTGAGCCGGTCGCTGGATCGGTCGGCAGCGCGGATGGAAAGGGGGAGGTAATGCTCCCGGTTGGTGCAACGCCGAGGACCGGGCCCAACAGATCGTTGACACTCCCCTGCAGGTCACTGGGGAGGAAAGTCCACACCGAAACCCAGCTCCCGAAGAGGACAGCGTAGTACAAAACGAGCCGGACGACGATACTGCTCGCGGCGGGGTCGGCCATAGCTCACAGAGGGGTGGGAACGAACCCCATCTTACGACAACGCCCCGCGAATGGCGAGCGGCGCGACCGCCTCAGCCCAGAAAAGCCCGAATCGCGAGGAGAGCGGTCGCCAGGAGGAGGGCCAGGCCGAAGAGGACGCCGCGGGACCGGTCGCCTCGTGCCGCCCGAACGAGGTGCGGCGAGGAGGTTCCGATCATCGCGAAGATGCGGTCTCGTTGAGCATTGTCGGCCCACATGGCACGTCGTTGCTGCAATCGAGGTGCCAGACAGCCCAACGGCTCGAAAGCGTTTGACAGCAACAATGCGTTTCCATTGTTTTCCCCCGGGTTCGCTCACGGGCCCCACACTTGAATCGGGAGAAATGATGACGCAGCGGGAGCTGCCAATGATGGAGCGGCGCGGTTTCGGTCAGACAATGCGCCAGGATACCTGGTGGCTCCCCAACATCTTCGTGGTGACGATCCTGACCGGTTTCATCACCTACGCGACCTGGGCAGCATTCCAGAATCAGCACTATACCTGGGGACCCTATCTGTCCCCTTTCTACTCCCCCGAGATCTTCGGTGGCTCCGAGCATTCATGGTTCGGACCGAGACCTGGCTGGTGGCCGTCGTGGCTCCCGTTTTCGCCGGCCCTGATCATCCTCCCCTTTCCAGCCCTCTTTCGCGTCACCTGCTACTACTACCGGGGTGCCTACTACAAGGCGTTCTGGGCGGACCCGCCATCCTGCGCGGTGGGGGAGCCGCGAAAGAGCTATCTGGGAGAGAGGTACCTGCCACTCGTTCTCCAGAACGTTCACCGTTACTTCCTGCTGCTCGCGGTCCTGTTCCTCGGCATCCTCGCGTGGGACGCGTGGAAGGCTTTCTGGTGGCCAGGTGCCGGCGGGCAACAGGTCTTTGGGGTGGGGCTCGGCACCCTGATCCTGGTCGTCAACCTCATACTGCTTGGTGGCTACACCCTCGGCTGCCATTCATTGCGGCACATGGTTGGTGGTGCTGTCGACCAGCTGTCGCGTGCACCAGTGCGACGCTTCGCCTACAGGTGTTCGAGCATCTGCAATCGTGCGCACATGCGCTGGGCCTGGGCGAGTCTCTTTTCGGTTGCGTTCAGCGACATCTACATCCGGCTCTGCGCGATGGGGATCTGGGCGGACGCGAGGCTGATATGACGGAAAGCGGCGCTCAGTACCCGGTCGTTGACCACGATGTTCTGGTGATCGGCGCCGGGGGAGCCGGCCTGCGCGCCGCGATAGAAGCGGCGGCGTCGGGGCAGCGGGTGGGGCTCGTCTGCAAGTCGCTGCTGGGGAAGGCGCACACGGTCATGGCCGAGGGTGGGATGGCGGCGGCGATGGCGAATGTGGACGACCGGGACAGCTGGAAGGTGCACTTCGCCGACACCATGCGCGGCGGCCAGTACCTCAACAACTGGCGCATGGCCGAACTGCACGCCCGCGAGGCTCCGGCGCGCGTTCGCGAACTGGAGGCGTGGGGCGCGCTGTTCGATCGAACTGAAGACGGCCGCATCCTGCAGCGCAACTTTGGAGGCCACCGCTATCCGCGTCTGGCCCACGTCGGCGACCGTACAGGCCTCGAGATGATCCGGACGCTTCAGGATCATGGCGTTCACCGGGGTATCGACGTCCACATGGAGGTCACCGTCGTCACCCTGCTTCTCGGCGGCGGCAGGGTGGCTGGCGCACTGGCCTATGACCGGGAGCGCGGGCTGTTCAGGGTCTTTCGCAGCAAGGCCGTCGTCCTGGCGACTGGGGGAGTCGGTCGAGCCTACCGTATAACGAGCAACAGCTGGGAGTATTCCGGTGACGGGCATGCACTGGCCTACAACGCTGGTGCGGAGCTGATGGACATGGAGTTCGTTCAGTTTCACCCGACGGGAATGGTGTGGCCGCCCAGTGTCCGGGGGATACTGGTGACCGAAGGCGTGCGGGGTGAAGGTGGTGTCCTGCGCAATTCCGAGGGCCGTCGCTTCATGTTCGACGACATCCCCGGGAACTACCGCAACCAGACTGCCGACACCCCGGAAGAGGGGTGGCGCTACACCCAGGGCGACAAATCCGCCCGTCGCCCGCCCGAGCTGCTCACACGCGATCACGTCGCGCGCTGCATCCAGCGCGAGGTGAGGGAAGGGAGGGGCAGCCCTCATGGAGGTGTATACCTCGACATCGCCTGGATCCGCGAGAAGCTACCTAAAGCGGACGAACATATACGGAAGAAGCTGCCGAGCATGTACCATCAGTTCATGCAGCTGGCCAACATCGATATCACGAAGACGCCGATGGAAGTTGGTCCGACGACCCACTATATCATGGGTGGCATCCGTGTCGACGGTGACACACAGATGTCGACGGTCCCGGGTCTCTTCGCGGCCGGGGAGTGTGCCGCGGGACTGCACGGAGCCAACAGACTCGGCGGCAACTCGCTCTCGGATCTGCTGGTGTTCGGAAAGCGGGCAGGGGAGCACGCGGCGCAATTCGCGTCGGCAAGCGGGAAGGTCGGGTTTGACTCAGCTGCCGTTGATGGCGCCGTGCGAGCCTCGCTCGAGCCGTTCGACCGACCCGCCGACGGAGACTCACCGTACCGACTGCAGCACGAGCTCCAGGACCTTATGCAGGACCTCGTCGGCATCGTCCGGCGCGACGAGGAGATGGTGCGCGCGCTCGAAGCAATCGCGGCGTTGCAGGCGCGTGCTGCGACCGTCGCGGTTGGCGGCAACCGGGAGTACAATCCGGGGTGGCACACCGCGATTGATCTCGCGAACCTGCTGACGGTTAGCGAAGCAATCACACGCTCGGCGATTGGCCGCAAGGAAAGCCGGGGCGGGCACTTCAGGGACGACTTCCCGGACAAGGACGCAGGTTTCGGCTCCGTCAACCACGTACTGCGCAAGGGCAGTGACGGGCGGATGGAACTCGAGCAGGTGCCAATCCCGACCCTGCCCGCGGAGTTGCGGGCGATCGTCGAAGCTGAAAAGAGTTAGTCACGTCCATCACGCATCGCGAATGGCAACCACCAAATTCAGGATCTGGCGCGGCGAACGTGGCCGCGGCGGCTTTACGGAGTACAGGACTGAAGTCTCCGAGGGGATGGTCGTCCTCGACGCGATGCATCAGATCCAGGCGGAAAACGCCGGCGATCTGGCCATCAGGTGGAACTGCAAGGCGGGCAAGTGCGGGTCGTGTTCGGCCGAAATAAACGGCCAGCCACGGCTGATGTGCATGACGAGGATGGACGAGCTCGACGCAGACGCGGCCGTAACGGTCGAGCCAATGCGGGCATTCCCACACGTGCGCGATCTGGTCACCGATGTTTCCTGGAACTTCGAGGTCAAGAAGCGCATTCAGCCATTTACTCCCCGAGCTCCAGACGCGGAGGACGGGACGTGGCGGATGGAGCAGTCGGACGTCGATCGGGTGCAGGAGTTCCGCAAGTGCATCGAGTGTTTCCTCTGTCAGGACGTCTGCCACGTGTTGCGCGATCACCAGAAGCACGACGAGTTCATCGGCCCGCGTTTTCTCGTACACGTGGCGGCCCTCGAGATGCATCCTCTGGACACCGCTGACCGCATCGAGTCGCTCAAGGACGATCACGCGATCGGATACTGCAACATCACGAAGTGCTGCACGGCGGTGTGCCCTGAGCACATCACGATCACCGACAACGCGATCATTCCGCTCAAGGAGCGCGTGGTGGACCGGTTTTACGATCCGGTGACGAAGCTGGCGCGGCTCATTCGCGGCCCCAGGCGATCAATGTGACGCCGGTGCTGGAACGTTGAGGAGCCGATGAACACGGTGTCTGGGACGACGTTCTGTTCCTCCGTTCATCTCAACCCATCGCGCTCTTCCTGCTCATTCGCTGCCAGGCCCTAATACCCCGCAACTTCACGGTAAGCCGCCACGAAATCATCGACCTGGGGAAGGATCGCATCCTCCAGTTGCGGGGCGTAACCGACGAATGTGTCCGCAGACGCCACCCGCCGCACCGGAGCATCGAGCCAGGGGAAGCAGACGTCGGCAACGCGCGCCGCGATCTCGGCACCATATCCCCAAGAAAGCGAGTCCTCATAGGCCACGATCACCCGATTCGTCCTCTTCACCGATTCCACGACGGCTTCTTCGTCCCAGGGTGAAAGCGTCCGCAGGTCGATCACTTCGACCGAGATGCCTTCCTCGGCCACGCGATTTGCGGCGGCGAATGCTCGCTGAACCGTTGCGCCGTACGTGACCAGCGTGACGTCTGTACCAGGCCGCACGATTCGAGCCTTCCCCAACGGGATCATGAAGTTGACGCCGGGGTTGGCTGCCTTGTTGTAGGTCTGGCGGTAGAGGTGCTTGTGTTCGAGAAAAATAACCGGATCGTCGCAGCGGATCGCCGTCCGCAGCAGACCATTCGCGTCAAGGGCTGTCGCCGGGCAGACGACTCTGAGGCCGGGGCAGTGCGTGAACAGCGACGCGCCGGTCTGAGAATGATAGATCGCACCGCGTATGTAGCCGCCGTACGTAGTACGAACCACCACCGGCGCCGAAAAGGCGTTGTTGGAGCGCCAGCGCATCGTTGCCAGCTCGTCGCGAAGCTGCATGTACGCAGGCCAGATGTAGTCGAAGAACTGGACTTCCACCACCGGCTTGAATCCGCGGTGCGCCATGCCGATGGCACGGCCGACGATGTTGGCTTCGGCAAGCGGCGTGTTGTACACGCGATTGCCGCCAAACTCCTTCTGGAGTCCGTGGGTGACCTTGAACACGCCACCCTTGCCCTTGACCTTGCCGAGGTACTGTTCGCGCGAAACGTCAGCCACATCCTGGCCAAAAACCACGATCCGTGGATCTCGCCGCATCTCGTCACGCATGCACGCGTTGAGCAGATCCACCATCGTCGTCTCGTTGCCGGAGAACTGCGGATCGTCCTCGGTGTCGAACTGCTCCGACGTCGGGTCAACGTCGGGTGAATAAACCGCAAAGTGAATGGTTTCGGGGCCCGGTTGTGGCTGCGAGAGCGCGTCGTCAGTTGCCGCCAGCACCACTGCATCCACCTCCTCCTCGATCCGTTGCAGCTCCTCCGTGGTTGCATGACCCTGCTCCAGCAGCCAGCGCGGAAACGTCGCGACAGGGTCGCGCTGCGCGTCTGCATCCCGCTCCTCGGCCGGCCGGTACAACACCTCGTCGTCCGAGAGCGAGTGCGAGTAGGGTCTGATCACGCGCGCATGGACAAACGCGGGGCCGCGCCGCGCCCGGGCATGCTCGACCGCACGCTTCATCACCTCGTAGCTGGCGATGAAGTCGCAGCCATCAACTTCCTGGATGTAGAGGTCGGGGAAGCCCGAAACGAGGCGCGAAATCGAACCGCCCGCCGTATTGACCTCGACCGGGACCGAGATCGCGTACTCGTTGTCCTCGATCAGATATACGATCGGCAGTTTCAGGTTGGTGGCCGTGTTCAGCGATTCCCAGAACTCGCCTTCTGACGTCGTCCCATCGCCTGCCGAAACGAACACCACCTCGTCATCGCGAAAGCCTTCACTGATCCCCAGTGCCGCCGCCCGATGAACCGCCTCGGCACAACCGACGGCTTGCAGGAACTGAGTGCCGGTCGGGGACGACGCCGAGACGATGTTGAGTTCGCGATGACCAAAGTGCGACGGCATCTGGCGCCCCCCGGAATTCGGGTCGACTGCCGCTCCAACCGCCTCATAAAGCATCTCCGCGGGCGTCATGCCGAGCATCAGGCAGAGCGCGCGGTCACGATAATAGGTGTAGAACCAGTCATGAGCGGGCCGCAGAACCAGCCCCGCCGCCGCCGTTATCGCCTCGTGGCCAGCCCCCGAAATCTGAAAGAATATCCTGTTCTGACGCTTGAGCTGGATCTCCCTGTCGTCGAGCCGCCGCGAAAGCAGCATCACGCGCCACGCCCTGAGTAGCGTCGCGCGATCCAGTTCGATCAGCCGGGTCACGCCCGTCGCCGGGGGGGACGCCTCGCTGTTAGTCCGGGTTCTGGTAGCCATGAATATCGGTATCGGAATGCTGCCGCCATCGGCGCTGCGAAAGATAAAGCGCAGGACTCCGTCCAGCCCTCCGGGAATCGACATCTGAGCAGCCGGGCGTGTCGAACGCGGCGCGGAGTCCACAGCTTACGGCGGTCGTTGTTGCAGCCGAGCGGCGGAACCCTCACCAGGCGCCAATGTAACCCCCCCCTGGCCAGAAAGAGGCGGTCGTTGTGTCGTGAGATCGGCTGGCACTTTCCGTGTAGAACAGAAAGGCTTTCGCGACCGAGGTCCGAATGACGAAAAACGGCCACCACTGCATCTTCTGCGAGATCATCCACGGCGCCGGAGAGGCCTCGATCTGCTACGAGGACCACGACGCCATCGCTTTCATGGACATCCAGCCCGTCCATGCCGGTCACGTCCTGGTCGTGCCGCGCGAACACTACGAGGGGCTGAACGATGCGCCGCCGCAGGTTGCGATGCACCTGTTCGAAGTGGCCCTCGATCTCGCGCCAATCGTGCGCCGACTCTCGGGTGCGACCGGAATGAATCTCGTCGTCAACTCCGGCGCCGCTGCGGGCCAGAACGTATTCCACTACCACGTCCACATCATCCCCCGCAACGAAGGCGACGGTTTCGACATCCCCCTCCCGTTCGCCGGTTCCGAGATGCCTGACCGGACGTTCCTGGATGCGATGGCAGTACGGATCATCTCGGAACTGCGCGATCCGGTGCGGCGCGGACGGCGCAGCCGGATCGCGGCAGGTGCATGACGCGACTCGTCAGGCACTTGCGCGACACACGAGTTTATCCTAATAGTGTATGCAGCCGCACCTAACGCGGCACCGCAAGGAGGTCGATGGGATCGGCTCGTCAGGCAGAGGCCAGCGAACGAATCACGTCGCGATCGTGACCGACGCGCCTCCGCATCTGCATCCCCTCTTCCTGCCACACCCCGCTCCGGGTCCTCCCCGCGGCGGGGTGTCGTCTTTAATGGCGAGGCTCAATGGCTCGAGTCGGACTGTTCTGGATGCGGCGCTCACGCGCCGCCCGTTCTCGCGGCAATCGACCAGTTGCCCGAAATCGTAAAAGCATTACGGAGTGCAAACGCGCCCTCAAGCACGCCGCGATGCGCGACTGCGGGCGCCGCTGCGTCTACTGCGCCCAGACGCTCCCTCCTGAGCTCGCCACGCTCGACCACGTTCACCCAGTCGCCAGAGGCGGTACGCACCACCCCGGCAACCTCGTCACCGCCTGCGCGCGCTGCAATCGCCTCAAGGGCGACATGCTTCCCTACGAATTCTTCAGTCGCTATCCAACCGCTGGGCTCAACTTTGTCCGCTACGCCCGCGCCGTTCACCGGGCCCTCAAACGCGGGGCGCGACGCGCTGTCTCCCTGGCACTCGCGGCCTGAGAACCGGGTTCGCCGCCACGCGAACGCATCACCAGCGGCCGCCGCAACGGGACCGACTACAGCGCGGCGACGGGGCCCAAGCTCTGATCTGACAACGGTTTAACTGGTACGCGCCGGCGCCGGGCGCGGCCGTGGCACGAGACTTCCATTCGTGAGGAGCATCACCTCCGGGGAAGGACGACGGTCACGACCCCGCAATCCAGTAACCCGGCGACACGGCCCACCGGCCCGTCAGCGAGGTGATCAACCCGGTCCAGATGAACGCTCCAGCAAGCTGGCTCACTACGAGCACGGCTATAACGATCCTGTTGCTTCCGCTCGGCGCGGCCGCGCAAGGCCCGATCGTGTCCGGCAACGTCATCAAGACGGTCACGGACATCAACGGCGGCAGTCTGCTTCGTGGCGACACGATCGAATACAACGTCACCATCACCAACTCCGGGACGGGCGACGCACTGCGCCTGCGCCTCCTGGATACGCTGCCTGCGGTAGTTACATACGTTCCTGGATCGATAGCGATCACCAGCGGCCCTGGGGCGGGACCGAAAAGCGACCCGCAAGGTGACGATGCCGCCGAGTTTCTCTCGGGGCGCCGGATCCGGATTCGCCTCGGGATCGGCGCCGACGCCACAACGCGCGGTACTCTCAGCGCAGGGGCCACGACCTCGGTCCGCTTCCGCGCCCGGGTAAACCTCAGCGCATCGCCGAGTGCGGTGGTTCGCAACCGGGCCGCGATTGAATATACGCATCCGGTGACCGGAGGCACTGTGCTCGTCTACAGCGCTCCACCCGGCGGGACACCTGGCACGACAACCGACATAGCGGTCCGTCCGACGGACATCGACATCGAGAAGGTTCACACCGGCGCCTTCGTACGGGGTCAGCAGGCTACATGGACGCTGCAGGTGCGTAACGCCGGCCCGGGTTCGACGACCGCTGTCACGGTGTCCGATGTCGTTCCGGCCGGCTTTACGCCGCTGTCGGCGGGCGGCACAGGATGGAGTTGCTCGATAGCCGGCCAGTCGCTGAGCTGCACGACACCGTCGATCGGCGGCGCCACCACCGCGCCTCCGATCGTTCTCACGGTTCAGGTTCTGGCCTCGGCGCCATCAGCCGCCACAAATACTGTGACTGTGAGTACCGGGCCCGATTCTGATACTGACTCGGACGTGGTTACTGTCAACGGGACCGTCGCCGCCAGCAGCCACGACGTCGCGATCGTCAAAACTGCGACAACAGCACTCGTACCCGGCAGTAACATCACCTGGACGCTGGCGGTGTCGAACGTGGGAACGGGCGCAACGACGGCCGCCACTGCTGTTACCGACCTGCTGCCGGCTGGCCTCTCGTTCTCGAGTGCCGGCGGTCCGGGGTGGACCTGTTCCGCGGCCGGTCAGCTGGTGACCTGCGTTCATGCCGGGACCCTCGCCCCCGGCGCGTCGACCACGATCGGGCTCACCGCCGTCGCATCTCCAACGCTTGCCGGATCGCTCTCCAACACGGCGACGGTGTCAACTCCGGGCGACATAAATCCTCTCAACGACTCTTCGACGGCAACGTCCACAGCCGCGTCGGGTGTCGACCTCGACATCCTCAAGAGCGCCGGTTCTTTCGTTGTAGGCTCGACGGGCACCTTTACACTCAACGTTCGCAACGTCGGCTCTGTGACCACGACCGGACCGATAACGGTCACCGATCTGCTGCCCGCCGGGCTTGCTTTCGCCGGAGCATCCGGCCCGGGCTTTGCGTGCACGGCGGCGGGCCAGTTGGTGACCTGCCTGCGGTCCCTGCCACTCGCTCAAGGACAGTCGGTGGCGATCTCGGTTACGGTCAACACGACCGCGGCCGCGCTCCCTGCTATCGTGAATACGGCAATCGTGGGGACGCCTGGTGACGGGGCGGCGGCCAACGACACGTCAACGGTCGGGCCGATCCCGGTGACCGCATCGGCGGCCAACCTGAGCCTGAGAAAGACATTGCCCGGCCCGGTCCGCGCAGGCCAGAACGTGGTCTTCTTTCTCGATGTCACCAACGTCGGCGGCTCGGCGACGACAAGTTCGATCACCATCACCGATGTACTGGAGCCGGGTCTGTCGTTCGTCAGTGGCGCCGGTCAGGGCTGGACCTGTTCGGCATCGGGACAGACTGTAACCTGCATCAACGCGGGGCCGCTGGCGCCCGGCCAGACGACGCAACTGACGCTCGTCGTGAACGTGGCCCCGACTGTAACCATGATTCGCAACTCCGCGGTTGTCACCACACCCGGCGACCCTGATGGAACGAACAACACGGGGACGATTCCGCCAACCGCTCCCGCGGCAGCCCCCGACCTCGCGCTGGTCAAGACAGCCACCGGCACCTTCACGGTCGGCCAGCATGGATCGTACACCCTCACTGTCACCAACAGCGGTTCGGGGCCAACGACCGGCCCGATCACGATCGTCGACGCCCTGCCAACTTCGCTGGTTTTTGTCTCCGCCTCCGGCAGCGGCTGGAGCTGCACAGCCACGGGACTAACTGTAACGTGCACCAACGCCGGCCCGCTCGCGGCCGGGGCGTCGTCGACCGTCACGCTGGTGGTCACGCCGCTCGCGGCCGCGGCCCCCTCGGTCGTGAACTCGGCAACGGTCTCCACGCCGGGTGATTTGAATCCGGCCAACAACGGATCAGGAGTCACGACTCCTGTCGGTGGGGTCATCGACCTGAGCATCACGAAGGCCGGCCTCGACACGCTGCCGCTTGGTGGTCAGGCCGACTACGTACTGACGGTTCGCAACGACGGAACGCTGCCCACTGCCGACGCGATAACGGTTACCGATACCCTCCCCCCCGGGCTCAGTCTCGCTTCCGGCAGCGGCGGCGGATTCGCCTGCAGCGGGAGTATCGGTGTTGTGACCTGCACGCGAGCGCTGCCACCCCTCGCTGCGGGCGAACAGGCCGTAATCAGGATTCGCGTCAACGTCACCCCCGACCTGCGCGGGCCTGTCCGGAATGTGGCCTGCGTTGCCACACCCCAGGACGCTGCAGCGTCCAACAACTGCAGTTCAAAGACCTCGACCGTCTCCGGCTTTGTCGATGTAGTGGGGTTCAAGGATGTCGAAGGCCAGCTGGAGGTCGGACGGCGTGCTGTGTTCAGACTTTCGATGCGCAACTTCGGCGCGGTCTTCGCCCAGGCCCCGCTGACGATGGTTGATACGCTTCCCCCCGGTCTGACTTTCGTTTCCGGCGGGGGTTCGGGATGGACCTGCACGTCCGCTGGCCGGGTCGTCTCGTGTCAGCGCAACGCACCGCTGGCACCCGGTGAAACATCGGCGACGACGATTGCGGTCGACGTCGGCCCCGCGGCAGTCCCCACGATCACCAACTGCATGGTTGCCGGCGCGGCCAACGAGACAGGGACGAGGATCAACAACCGCTCCTGCATTGAACCTGTTGTCAACGGCACCGGCAGGCTCGAAGTCGTCAAGTCTGCTGCACGCTCGGAGATCGCAACCGGCGAGACCGTTGAATACACGATCGTGGTGCGCAACACCGGTAACGGTGACCTCCCTGACGTCCGTGTCACTGACGCTCCTCCCGCCGGCTTCGTTCTCGTGCCTGGAACCGTTCGGATCGGCGGAGTCGCCTCGGCGGCGCCGGTGCCGGGACCAACGCTCGTATTCGCGATCGGCCGCCTTGCGGCCGGCTCGGCGGTAACGGTGCGTTATCAGCTGCGCGTCGGACCAGGCGCGCGCTCCGGGCCTGCACTCAACACGGCCATCGCCGAATCGCCGTCGAAGGGCGTAACGTCCGATCTGGTCCGGGCCCGCGTCAACGTGGGGAGAGGGGCCTTCAGCACCCGCGGGTCGATCGCCGGCAAAGTCTGGATAACATGCGATTGCGCGAGAGACCCGATGCAGGGTCGAGGGGATGTGGGCATCCCCGGGGTGCGGGTCTACCTCGAGAATGGAACCTCGGCGATAACGGACGTCGAGGGCAAGTTCAGCTTCACTGACGTCGAATCCCGCCTCCACGTCGTCACGATCGATCGGGTGACTCTGCCTCCGCAGTCGATCATGGTCCCGCTCTCGAACCGCCAGGCTTTCGACGGCTGGTCGAGGTTCGTCGATGTCAGAGGCGGTGAACTGCATCGCGCTGATTTCGCCGAGGGTTCGCACAGTATCGTGGTCCTCGACTCGGTTCTGGCCCGCCGGCGGCAGGGTGAAGTTTACGGCGCCGGGACGCCAGCAGTCCCGGCGGGCCAGGTCGCAGGGGCGGTCTTCACTCCAACTGCAGACAGCATCTCGGCGTCGCAACCGGTTGTCCCACGACTCCCGGGCCGGCGAAGCCCGGAACTTCCGGGTCAGCCGGTGACACTGAGCCTCGAAGCGACTGTCCTCCCCGCAGACGGAAGGACGTCCACGGTAGTGAGGATAAGTGTTGCGGGCGACTCCATCCGTTCGGTCACACTCGAGTCGTCACTCGGTCGACTCGTCGGATCGGACAGCGATCCCGTTGAGCCCGGACTGCAACTCGACCTTTCGAATGGCGCAGCCATGCTCACTCTCGTTGCGTCTGGTGTGCCGGGTCGCGCGGTTGTCAGGGTGACCGCCGGCGCTGTCGCGTCTGTGCGGGAGATCGAATTCGTGGCTCCGCCGCGCGAGCTGATGGTCATGGGGCTGATCAACGCGCGGATCGACTTCCGGGAACTGGTCCGCGGAGGGTTGGGCGTCACCGCCGGTGATGCTGCCTTCGAGGAGCCGTTCCGCGACCTGACATTCGGTGACGACAGCGCCGGGACCCGTGGTGGCGCCCGGGCGGCACTGTTGGCGCGGGGTACGGTGCCCGGTAACCGGCAGCTGACACTGGCCTGGGACACCGAGCGGGATGTGGGGCGAACTCTGCTTCGCGACATCAGGCCGGACGAAGGTTTCCCCGTCTTCGGCGATGCAGGCATCCGGGAGTTTGACGCCCGTTCACGGCGCGGCCTTTACGCCCGGCTCGAGAAGGGAGCCGGCTACACACTCCTCGGCGACTTCCAGACGGAGGTCAGCGATGCCAGGCAGCTCTCGGCGTTCTCGAGGACCCTTACCGGCGCTGTTCAGCACAGCGAAGGTGAACGTGGAGCCCTGACGTTGTTCGCCAGCGAAGGCCGTCTGCGCCAACTCGTGGTCGAGTTGCCGGGTAAGGGGATATCCGGCCCGTATCAGTTCGCTGATGCCGCAGTCATCAACAGCGAGCGGGTGGAGGTCATCGTCCGCGATCGAGCCCAGCCCTCGATCGTGGTTTCGCGGCGCGCGCTGACCCGCTTTGCCGACTACACGGTGGATGCATGGACGGGTCGCCTTCTCTTTCGTGAGCCCATTCCCGCGCTCGACGCCGCACTCAACCCTGTATCGATCCGTATCACCTTCGAGACGGAGCAGCAGGGTGGCGAAGCCTTCATGGTCTACGGAGGAAATGCAGCATGGCGCCCGCACAGGTCGCTTGAAATGGGTGCGGCGTGGGCTCGTGACGAGTCCGGCCAGGGACCGGCCTCTGTCTCGGGTCTGAACGCGACGGCCCACCTCGGTGCAGGCACAACTGTCGTGGCCGAAGTGGCGCGGGGAGAAGGAGTCAACGGTGGCGATGACACAGCCATGAGGGGTGAGCTGCGGCATCAGTCAGGGGGCGTTCAGTCCCGGGCCTGGGTTGCGCGAACCGGCGAGGGGTTCAACAATCCGTCCTCGACGTTCGCTCCGGGCCGACTCGACATCGGCGGCAGTATGTCTCTACGTCTGAGCGACGACACCCGGTTGTTTGCCGAAGGTCTCGATACGAGGATCGCCGCGACCGGCGATCGCCGCACGGGTCTGCTGGCGGCTATTGAGCGAACGTTCACTCCGGCGATCAGCGGCGAACTGGGGCTGCGTTATGGTGAAGCTTCCAGCAGCGCCGGTGTCGATGCCGTACGCGCTCTCCGTGCGGCGCTGCGCTGGTCGCGGCCACAGGACTCACGGACATCCCTGTTCGGCGAGGTCGAGCACGACGTGACCGCCGGTGAGCTCCACCGTGCCGCGGTCGGAGGTGACTGGATGATCGGATCGCGCGCCCGCCTCTACGGCCGCCACGAGTGGGCGCGCGCCGGTGGCGACCAGTGGTTGCCCGGCGACGGGCCGGCCCGGGCGCAGACGGTCTTTGGAATCGATGCCGACTACCTCCGCAACACACGCATGTTCAGTGAATACAGGGCGCGCGATGCCTTCGCCGGTCGGGACGCCGAAGCCGCTGTCGGTCTGAACAACAGCTGGCACGTGGCTGAGGGTCTGGCGCTCAACACGTCGTTCAGCCGCATTTCGCCACTCGGACCCACCACAACCGGTGACGTACTTTCAGTGACTGGCGCCGTGGAATGGGTCAAACCGTCTCTGCACAAGACAACGATCCGGGCCGAGCTTCGCGATGCTCCTGAAGGCCCCCAGTACCTCGGTTCGCTGGGCCACGCACGCAAACTGAGCCGCGACTGGACGCTGATCGGGCGCACGCTGTGGGACGATGATCAGAGTCTGCGACGAAGCGTTCGTGGGTTTACCCAGGCCGGTCTTGCCTGGCGGCAGACGGATCTCAACCGCTGGAACGGCCTTCTCAGGTACGAGCACAGGCTGGAGAGGGCTGGCTTCACCGCTACCGACGCAGCCACGCGAGAGGAAGCGCACCTCGTCTCGGGTCTCCTCAACTACCAGCCGGCGCAGCGGTTCACTCTCTCCGGCCGATATACGGGGCGCAGGGCCATGGCATCGGTCGCGGGTGTCGGTCGCTGGAGCACTACACAGCTTGTCATGGGCCGGGCCCTGATCGACCTCAGCCGCCGCTTCGACGCCGGCGTCATCGCCAACTCGCTGTTCAGCGACGGTTTCGACGACCGCAGCTACGGACTGGGCGGTGAACTGGGGTTGATCGCGATGAAAAACATGCGCATTGCCGCTGGCTACAACATCTTCGGCTTCACGAACACTGATCTCTACACGTTTGGTGCGACAAGACGGGGCGCTTACATCGAGCTGGGTCTCAAGTTCGACGAGAGCCTGTTCGGGATCGGCGCCACACCGCCAGCCGGGGGAGCCAGAGAATGAAAACAGTTCTGACCATCGCTCTGCTCGCGAGCGCGCCCGGATGCATGGGCGTGCGGGCAACCGCGCACGGGAGCAACGCGATGCTCACGCCCGTGGCCATGCGGATAACGGACGAAGCCATCGCTCACGACCTCGCCGTGTTCGAAGCCCTTGGCAGGCGGCTTTCCAGTGCGCCGGCCGGCAACAGCGGGGATCGTGATTACCTCCATGCACGCGCTCGCCACCGGATCACTGCCGCCCGGACCGCATACGAGCGCAACGACCGCTCACCCTTCCCCGATGACATGCTGGCCCTCGCTCGGCGCGACATCGAGGTCCTCGAGGCTCGCGACTCGACGGCAACCCGCGAGCTCATAACCTCATCCGTTCTCTTTCCCAACGATGTCCGGGTTGTGGGCACCGACATCTGGACGGCTGCCCTCGAGATCAGGAAGGAGTCCGGCGCACTGGCGTCACCCGCCGAGATCGCGGAGGCGGAGTCGATTCTACTGCGCGCCGGCCATCACATTCTCGCGGGGCCCGTGTGTCTCCCGGAAGACTCGGCGGTCGCGAGTGCGGCTGCCATGATCGAGCGACAGCGGCAGCGCCCGGCGGACACCACGATGGTCGTCCCTCCACGGCCCGCGCCCGTCCCGCCCGATGCCCCCGCGCTTCCCGGGCCGGCCGCTACTCCGCGTTGCGCCTCGCGCGAAGAAGTCGCCGGCCTCGCCGGCACAGTTCATTTTGCCCTCGACTCATCGGCTCTCTCTGAGGCCACGACAGGTTTGATCGACGCAATCGGCCGCACCCTGGCCGCTCGATCAAACGTCCGACTGCGTATCAGCGGTCACACCGACGTCCGTGCCACCGGCGTCTACAACCTCGCCCTTTCGCTGCGTCGTGTCGAAGCCGTCGCCGGTCGCCTCGAAGCGATGGGTATCGCCCGCGACCGGATCAGCACTTCGGCCCGGGGTGAAGACCGCCCGATCGCTGCCGGTCACGATATCCGCGACCACGCCCGCAATCGGCGTGTCGAACTGATTTTCGTTCTCTGCGACGGGACGGAGGTGAATCCCGGCGAGACGCTGCTCGATCTCCAGCCCGAAACCTCCCGCCCGATCAGCCGGCGAGGCGGCCGCTCTCCCAGGTGATGATCGCCTTCTTGCGCTCCAGTCCCCAACGGTAGCCGCCTAACGCGCCCGTCGACCGGATCACCCGGTGGCACGGGATGAGATACGCCACAGGATTGCGACCAACCGCCGTACCCGCTGCTCTGACCGCCCGCGGCGCACCGGCGACACGCGCGACCTCCTCGTACGCGGCGAAGTGGCCCGGCGGTATCGTCAGCAGCGCCCGCCATACTGCCACCTGGAAGTTCGTACCGCGGACAAGAAGGGCCAGCGGCTTGCCGTTTCCACGGAGCGGCTCGAAGATCGCCCGTGCCACCTCAGCCGTCCGGCGCGTCGATTCGTCGATGTCTGCACCAGGCCAGCGATTCACCAGATCTGCCCAGGCCGACGTGCGGTCCCCATCGTTGAAGGTCAGGGCGCAGATCCCGCGGGCGGTCGTGGCCAGCAGGCATTCCCCGAACGGCGAGTCGTGGAACGCGGCATCGATCCGGAGCCCAAGGCCGCCCGAGCGATATTCGCCCGGCGTTACTGCTTCGAGCCTTACAAACAGATCGTGCATCCGACCCGCGCTCGACAGTCCCGCTTCGTACGTTGCGCCGAGCACACTCTCCGACTTCGCCAGGCACTCTCGTGCCCACTCGATCGTCTGCACCTGCATGAAACGCTTTGGGCTGATGCCGGCCCAGCGGGTGAACATTCGCTGCAGGTGGAACTCACTCATGCCGACATGCTCCGCGATCTGGGCCAGCCGTGGCTGGGCGGGAGAAACGTCAGCTATGTAGCGGATCGCCCGCTCGATTCGATGGTAGTCACTGTTCATGGGCTGATCATAGGTCAGCTTGCGCAGGAGACCAACCCGTTTCTTGCGCTATTCGTCATCTACGGGGACCAGAAGCCGCGGTCCACGATGGAGACCTCCAGGGCGAGGGTCGTGGCGAAATCGCGGTCGCGAAGGATGTCGATGCGCGCGGTGTCGATGAGGCTGCCGTCCGAAGCGTGCAGCGAAAGCGCCAGCGTATTGCGTGCCCTCCGGTATCGCGTCTCCCGATCCAGCGCGTCGGGAGCATGAGGATCCTCGGGCTTGAGCACAAAAATCGGTTCGACCAGCTCGTAACCCATCCCCGGGCGGAACTCACCGCGCGCGATGCCGGCCGAACGGTCGCGCAGATCGAGATCACTCCAGCCGATGACGACGTCGCGCAGCTTCAGGGTATAGCTCACCTTCAGTAATCCACCGGGCGCAGGTATGACTCGCCGATCGCACTGTGAGACAGCAGAGCCACGGTCGGAAGGCGCCGCTTCCAATGCGTTGACTCAAGACGACGTCGCACCAGTTCCACCTCGGCGGCCGTGTATCCCATGTTCCCGACCTCAGACGGCAGGTAGCTGGAGATGAGGGCGTTGAGAATCGCGTCGGCGCGGGAATAGGTGATGCCAAAGTCATCTTCGTCCGTTTGTCCGGTGATCAGGTCGGCGCTCGCCGGCTTCCGCACGATCACGTCCGGCACTCCCAGATGTCTGGCCAGAGCCCACACCTGTGTCTTGAACAGATCTCCCAGGGGGTTGATCGGTGGCGAATCGTCGGCATGCCAGGTGAAATAGCCGAGCAGTCGTTCCGACTTGTTGCCGGTGCCTAACGGCACTCCTCCGATTGCAGCGGAGAGGTCAAAGAGCGCCGTCATCCGGAGCCGTGCCATCACGTTGCCACGCCTCGAGGCGTTGGCGTCGGGCTCGGCGCAAAAGTAGCCGTCAACCGCGGCCGTGATGTCTATCGTACGCGACTCGACGCCCAGTTGCTCGATCACCAGTCCGGCGTGCTCAAGACTGTCCGGGCTTGAGGTCCGATACGGCAGGCGGACTGCGAGGACGTCGTCCGGTCCGAGCGCGCGAACCGCCAGTGCCGCGGTCACTGCGGAGTCAACGCCACCAGAAAGGCCGATGACCGCCTTCGTAATCGAGCGGCGCTCCATCTCGTCACGCAGAAACCTGATGAGCCACCGCTCGACGAGCTCGCAGTCGATTTCGAGTGGGGGAGGGCCCGCTCCCGACGTTTCCCGCGATGAAATGATGGGGACTGCAATCGAATGGTTGCGCGAATTCGCGATCTCGGACGCATTTTCCAACCGGGGGGGGGCCCCCGGACCGGTCACTCCCCGATTCTCGGCCAACTCCACGGGCCGGGCTGAGTCGAAAGACACCCTCTCGCGGCCGCCAGACTGCGCCAGGTCGAGCTGCCGACTCAGGTGAGGCAGCACAACCCTCAGGTCGGCGATCAATGGCGCATCTGCGCGGGCCCGCGCGCGATCAGCGGCATCAACCGTCCCCATCACCACTGCCTCATCGAAGAGCGGTGCGCGCACCAGCACATCACCACGTGGACCAAACAACGCTGAGCAGCCCGAAAAAACCTTTCCTCCTTCGCTGCCCACGAGATTGGCGAACGACACGTGAACTCCATGTTCGCTCGCGATCTCGCGCAACAACCTGTCCCAGCGCTCAGTACTCGCCGGTCTGACTTCACCGGCCACCGGAAAAGCCCCACGAGCCGGCGCCGCGCTGAGCACAAAAACGACATCGGCATCATCAAGCGCCACGATCGTGCCCGGGAGCGAATGCCAGGCGTCTTCACACACCAGGATGGCAGCCCGCCCCCACGCGGTATCAAATGCTCTGAAGTCGAGGCCCCTCTCGACGAACCGCTCCTCGTCGAACATGCCATAGGTCGGCAGAAAGCCCTTGCGATGTACATGCACCACTCGGGCCGGCGAACCTCCGCCCAGTTCCACGTACGCAGCGCTGTTATACAGAATCCCGCGCCAACGCTCGTAAAACCCGATCACTATGTCGACGGCTGGCGAGCTACTGCTGAGGCCCGCCGTGATCGCACGGTCGAGGTCGCTCGCCAGCTGCCCGGTTGTGACCGCCACCTCACGAACACCTCCTTCCACGAAGTAGCCTGACAGAACCGTTTCCGGAAACTGGATGACCCGGGGAGCTTCGTCCTGCCCCGCCAGCCGGATAACGACATCGGCGACCCGGGCCAGGTTTTTCTCATACTGGCCCTTGGCTGGCTTTAACTGCGCAATTGCGATCTGCAGCACCTGTGACATGCCTGAAAGCTCGCCGCGCCGGCGCAGGGCAGCAACGGTCCCCCGTTGTCCAACACGCCCCGCCGGGGTAATTGTGCATGTCATCGTTCATCAAGACCCACATGCCCAGGACGCTCGCCTCGTTAGGAATCGCGCTTGGAGTGGCCCTCGGACCGGGCCAGCTTCCAGCACAGTCGGTTGAGCCGTGGCAGATCATTCCTCAGAAACAGTCGTCGGTCGTTCTGGCCAGAGACGGGTCACTCATCGGCGAGATCGGGATCGAGTGGCGAACGAACGTGCGGCTCCAGTCCTTGCCGGAGTACGTGCCCCAGGCGTTCATAGCCGTCGAGGACCAGCGGTTCTACGAGCATGACGGCGTGGACCTCGTCGGGGTCGCGGGCGCCCTCAAGGACGCTCTGCGCGGGCGCATCCGCGGCGCCAGCACTATTACCCAGCTGCTCGTCGGCAACATGCATCCCACGATTATCGATCGCACCGACCGGGGACTGGGTCGCAAGCTCCGGGAGCAACAGGCTGCCCGCGAGATGGAGCGTCGCTACACGAAACAACAGATCCTCGAGGCATTCCTCAACCAGATCCACTTTGGGCGCCGGGTCTTCGGGATCGAGAGCGCGGCCCGACATTACTTCGGCAAGCCGTCGTCACAGCTGACGCTCGCTGAAGCGGCGACCCTGGCAGCAATGCCCAAAGGCCCGGCGCTCTACGATCCGGTCCGTCACACGGCCCGGACGCGTGAGCGGCGCAATCTCGTCCTCACCCTCATGGCGCAGCAGGGATTCGTCACATCCGATCGGGCCCGGGAAGCGCAGCGGGAGCCGCTCAAGGTCGCCGAGTTCCTCGGCTTTGCCGCACCCGCGGGCTACTTCACGGACGTGGTGAGAGTACAGGCCGAGCGCGCCGCTGTCAGCGTTCTCGAAGGAGGGTTCCGCATCCACACCACCCTCGATCCGGTCCTTCAGCGCGCCGCCCACAACGCGATGACGGAAGGAATCGGCGAGATCGAGCGACGCCCGGGTTACACCCATCAGAAGTTCGAGACCACCGCACGAAACGCAGCCTGGCTCGAGGGAGCAGTAGTGGCGATGGACCCGTGGACTGGCGATGTGCGAGCACTCGTCGGTGGCCGGGACCATGCCCTTTCGCCCTTCAACCGGGCCGTCAACGGCATGCGTCAGCCTGGTTCCGCCTTCAAACCGTTTGTCTACGCGGCGGCCATTGCCGACAGCATCCCGCCTAACGCCGTGGTCGCCGACACCGCCATCTCGCTAACGCTCCCAAACCGTCGGCAGTACCGCCCCGGGAATGCCGATGGCGAATTCATGGGGGCGCTCACCCTGCGCGAAGCACTGGTAACGTCCCGTAACCCCGTGGCCGTGCAGCTGGCTATCGAGGTCGGGATCGACACCGTCATTTCGCTCGCGCGCTCGATCGGAATTTCATCGCCCATCGTCCCCTATCCTTCGAGCGCGATCGGTGCGTCCGCCGTGCAACCCCTCGATCTCGTCGCTGCCTACGCTGCCTTCGCCAACCTCGGCTCACGTGTCGAAGCGAGATTCATCACGCGGATCGAGGATTCCGGCGGTCGCACTGTCTGGCAGAACAGAGTTTCGCCGCCCGTGCCCGTGCTGAACGCCGACGTCGCTTTCATCGTCCGCGACGTCCTGCGCGAGGCCGTCGAACGCGGGACCGGTACAGCCGTCCGACGCTACCTTCCAGACTCGGTCCAGGTCGCTGGCAAGACCGGGACCACGGACAACAACGCCGACGTCTGGTTCGTGGGAATGACTCCCGATCTCGTTGCCGGTGTCTGGCTGGGCTTCGATCGACCCCGAACGATCGCTGCCGGAGCAGCTGGCGGAACTCTCGCGGCACCGATCTTCGGCCGCATGCTCCAACTGGCGGGTACCGGACGCGCCGTCCATCGCTGGGAAGCGCCTCCGACGATCGTCACCGCTGAGCTCGACCGTCAGACAGGGACCGTGGCTACTCCCTTCACCCCATCAGACCGACGCTACCTCGAGTACTTCCTCGCGGGCACCGAACCGGCAGAGTTGAGAATGGATCTGTTCAGGCTCCTCCGCGGACGTCCCGTGATGTGATCGTTCGTACCTGATCGCATCGATCGGGCTCAACCTCAGCCCGCCGCGCTGGGTAGGCAGCCGAACGCGAGTCCAATGAAAAGGCCGCTCCGTCGAAGCGAACAGTGAGCTCCAGCTGAATGGGGCCTTAACGAAGGTCGCCTGCGCCAGTCGCCGAATCGCAACGTGATGTCGAACGCTGCCGCGAGCCCGAGGACTATCCCCAGGACGCTGCCAAACGCCGAGATCGCCACCGATTCGGCCATGAAGGAGGTTTCTTTCGGAACTACCGCCACCGGGAAGGATTGATGGGGAGAGTTCCGGGGAGGGGTGTCTCCCGGTAAGTCACTGTCGACCGTAAACTGACTCCATGTCGCGAACCCGGGTCCGATTCTTCACGTCAGCCGCACTCCTGGCCGCAGTCGGGTGCCGCCAGGAGACGGCTGCGCCGCGCATCGCGACCGCGGTCGAAAATTCGGCCGCGGCAACGATTCAGGGAACCGTCAACACACAGCTCGTAGTTGCGCCATCGTTCGTTGTCAGAGATGCCCAAGGCAACCCGGTGGGCGGAATCGCTGTAAGCGTCGCTGTGACCGAGGGGGGCGGCACGCTGACCGGCGCGCCGGTTCGCTCCAGCAGCGGGCCGACCGCCATTGGTCGGTGGACCCTCGGCACGCGCGCTGGCCAGAACGCAGTCACCGTGACGGTCGCCGGACTTCCCCCGCTCGTGATCACCGCCACCGGAACTCCCGCCGCTCCAACGCAGCTGAGAGTGATCACCGGTTCAGGCCAGCTCGCCTTTGCCGGCGCACCCCTTCCGCAACCGGTCATCATCGAAGTCGCTGACCAGTTCGGCAACGGGGTTCCCGGAGTCAGCGTCTCCTTTCAGCCGGTTGTGGGCGGGGGTTCCTTCACACCGAACCCGACGACCACCGGAGACGGTGGGCGCACGGGAGCTGTAGGCTGGACGCTCGGAACTGCCGGCCGGGTCCACTCGGCGCGCGCGGTAGCCGGAGCGATTTCGGTTGACCTGACGGCGACGGTGCTCTCCGATTTCGCAATCGAGGTTCGCTTCCTCAACGAGCCGGTTGCGGCAGTGAGGAAGATCTTCGAGAACGCCGCTGATCGCATCCGGGCTCTTATCACCGGGGACATCCCCGACGCGCAGCTCGTAAACTTCGCCACCCGCACCCGTTGTGGCCTCGACTTCGGACCGCTCAACGAGACCGTCGACGATCTGCTGATCCTCGCCGATGTTCCGAATATCGACGGCCCGGGCGGCGTGCTCGGTCAGGCTGGCCCCTGTGCGCTGAGACTCAACAGCGGCTTTCCGGCTGTTGGCGTCATGCGCTTCGACCAGGCGGACATGAACAACCTCATCGCCAGCGGTCGCTTTGACGCCGTCGTACTGCACGAGATGTTGCACGTGATTGGTGTCGGCACGATCTGGTCGCTGCGCGGGCTGCTCGCCGACGCCGGGACCAGTGACCCGCGCTTCACCGGTGTCGCCGGTGTGGCTGCGTGCAACGCCGCGGGCTTCGGCACCCATTGCGGTGTCGGCGGGATCCCCGTCGAAAACAGCGGTGGTGGCGGCACCCGCGACTCGCACTGGCGCGAGAGCATCTTCGACCGCGAGCTGATGACCGGTTTCGCTGAAGCCACGCCAGATATGCCGCTGAGCGCCATAACGCTTGGCTCGCTCGAGGACTTCGGCTATACCGTCAATTATCTGGCCGCCGACGCCTTCACCTTCACTTCAGTCTTCCAGAGAACGATACCCCAGCCGGGGCAGGCTGCGTGGGACGAAGTCATATTGCCGCAAGTGGAACTGCTTCCTGACGGCACTGCGCGAACCATTCTCCGGTCGCCGCCGATCCATCGCTGACGGCGGCGGCCTCTCACCAGCTATCCACCGCTCCCGGCCAGCGCTCGATCGGCGCTTTCGGGTTCATCGACACCCCCGGGATCATCGTCGTCGCGCACGAGCGCGATTCCAAGAACCTGCGACAAAGTGTCGACAGGGTGAAAGGTGAGCTCCTGCCTCACTTCTTCGGGCACGTCTTCGAGGTCGGCCTCGTTCTGCCGCGGAATGATCACCTGCTTTATCCCGGCACGGTGCGCGCCGAGGACTTTTTCCTTCACGCCACCAATGGGAAGAACTCGCCCCCGCAGCGTGATTTCACCGGTCATTGCCACGTCACTCCGCACCTCACGCCCCGTCATTTCGGAAACAAGTGCCGTGCCGATCGCGATTCCCGCCGAAGGGCCGTCCTTGGGTATAGCGCCCGCCGGTACATGAATGTGGGCCTCGGTGGCGCGGCCGATGCGATCGGCCGGGATGCCTAACGCGGCGGCGTTGTTGGTTGCGTAGGTAAGAGCCGCGCGCGCACTCTCCTTCATCACCTCTCCCAGCTGTCCAGTCAGAATCAGCGACATTGGACCCGGCCGCTGACCGCCATGGCCAGCTGCACCGTCTTCGTCAAAGCTCCCGGCCTGCGGCGCAACGCCACGCCTGATCGAGGCCTCGACGAACATGATGTCCCCACCCTGGGGTGTATAGTACATGCCGGTCGCAATCCCTACCTCGTGTGCCTCCTGCGCCCGTTCGGGATGGACCTTCGGCCGCCCGAGTAACTCACGGACTTCAGCTGCATCGATCGTGTTGTCGCTGAGCAGCCCGGTATCGCCCGCCGCCAGCCTCCGGGCAAGCTTGCGGCAGACCCGCCCGACCTCGCGCTCGAGCTGCCGAACACCGCTCTCGCGGGTGTACTTGCTGACCACCGCCATCACCGCGTCGTCGGAAAACGCGATGTTACGGCCCTTGAGGCCCGAATCCTCGAGCTGCCTCGGTATCAGATACTTCTTCGCGATCTCGGCCTTCTCACGCTCCGTATAGCCGCTGAACTCGACGACCTCCATCCGGTCCAGCAGCGGACCCGGGATGTTCTGGATGAAGTTTGCCGTCGCAATGAAAAGCACTTCGCTGAGATCGAACGGCACACCGAGGTAATGATCGGTGAAAGAATCGTTCTGGGCAGGATCCAGCACCTCAAGAAGGGCAGCCGAAGGATCACCCTGGAACGACTGGCCGAGCTTGTCGACTTCATCGAGCAGGAACACCGGGTTCTTCGTCCCCGCCTGCTTCATCCCCTGGATGATCCGGCCCGGCATCGCACCCACATAGGTACGTCGATGCCCTCTGATGTCCGCCTCATCACGGGCGCCCCCGAGAGCGACCCTCACATACTGCCTGCCCAGGGAACGTGCGATCGATTTGGCTATCGAAGTCTTTCCCACCCCCGGCGGACCCGCAAAGAGAAGAATCGGACCCTTGGCCATTGCGCGTGCCTTGGCTTCGGTCGCGTCCGTGATCTTGCGGTCATCCTCATGGCTGCCCAGCGTGGGTGTCGCGTCGTCGCGTGAACCCTTGAGACGGACAGCAGGGAACTCGCCGGTGGCCTCGAGCTCAAGCGCCACCTGCTGAGCCCTGAGCTGACGCACCGCCAGGAACTCCAGGACGCGGTCCTTGACGTCCTGCAACCCATGGTGATCCTCTTCGAGAATTACCTCGGCGCGAGGAAGATCGAGGTGATCGTCTGAGCGCGTGCCCCATGGCAGTTCGGCGATCCACTCGAGGTACGTACGGATTACCTGGGCTTCCATGGACTCGCGGCCGGACCGCTCGAGCCGCCCGAGCTCACGCTCGACCTCAGCCCGCGCCTCCTTGCTCAGCTCGAGCCTCGCCAACTTCTCACGGAGCTGCTGTACTTCTTTGGACTGATCGTCTTCGCCCAGCTCCTTCTGGATCGTCTTGAGCTGCTCGCGCAGAAACATCTCGCGCTGACGTTCCCCCAGCTCCTCCTGGACCTGCGACTTGATCTCCTCCTGGGCCTCGAGCATTCCGATCTGTCGCTGCACATGGACCAGCACACGCCGCAGCCTCTCCTCCACGCTGAGCGTCTCCAGCAGCCCCTGCTTTTCCGGGACCGGCAGCTCGATGTACCCGGCCACAAGGTCGGCGAACTTCCCCGCATCTTCGACCGAATCCAGTACCTGATGCACCACCTCTTCGGGCAATCCCCTCTTTTCACCCAGCTCCTGAGCCCGCTCCCGTGTCTCCTTGTGCAATGCCTCAAAGGCCTGATTGTGCTCATCGAGTGCACCCATCTCCTCGACCGGCATGACGACAGCTGTCATGTAGCCGTCCGACTCGGCAAACTGAAGAGCCGTCGCCCTCTGTTCCCCGTTCAGCAGGAGCTGCACCCCACCAAGACCGCGTTGTATCTGACCGATGCGCGCGATCACTCCCATCGTGTAGAGAATCTCGGCCGTCGGTTCGTCTGTGTTGTCGCGCTGGGCCACAGCAAAAACGAGTCTGTCAGCCTTGAGCGACGCCTCGATTGCGCGAAGCGTCCCCGGCCGGCCCGCGGCAATCGGGTTGGTTACTCCAGGAAAGATGACCGTCCCTCTCAGTGGAAGAACGGGAAGTGTCTGTCGTTGAGCCATCTCACCAGATTGAAACGGGAAGCCTGCGCGAATACTTGAAGAACAATCACATGGCACAACCTGCGCTCCTGTTTTACGCCACTATGACGGCCTTGGCAACTCGAAAGAGCCATTGTGACGCACGTACGTTCCTTTAGGCACCTCAGCCGCAACAGGTCACGAAGCACTCGTTTAAACGGTAAGGAAATGCTACACTTCCGCTTACGCCATTTCGAAGGAACTCAAATCAGTCCGACGGGTGCCTGAGCCGCTTCCGCCACCACCTCCCGACAACGACCTGCGTAACCACGTCGAGGGGGTACTGAGCGACGGGTACGAGCTTGATCGCGAGATAGGGCGCGGCGGCATGGGAATCGTATACCTCGCCCGCGATCGACGGCTCAAGCGCGCCATCGCCATCAAGATCTTACCGCCGGAACTCGCCTTCCGGTCCGAGATCCGTACGCGATTCCTGCGCGAGGCAGAGACGGCGGCGGGACTCAGTCATCCGAACATCGTCCCGATCTACAGCGTCCACGAACGCGACGGGCTGGTTTTCTTTGTCATGGCTTACGTAGACGGCGAAAACCTCGCCGTACGCCTCCACCGCGCCGGTCCGATGTCGAACGACGAGGTTCGGCGTGTGCTCATCGAAACGGCGCGCGCTCTTGCCTACGCCCACGCCCGGGGCGTCGTTCACCGCGACATCAAACCCGACAACATCCTCCTCGAGCGTACCGACGGACGCGTGATGGTCACCGACTTCGGCATCGCCCGCGCGATCACCGAAGGCTCGGACGCCAGGCTCACGGCCACCGGAATGGCGATCGGAACGCCGGCATACATGTCACCAGAGCAGTCGACCGGCGAGCGCGAAGTCGACGGTCGCAGTGATCTCTACTCGCTTGGAATAGTTGGTTACCAGATGATCACCGGTGAGCTGCCGTTCAACGCCAACAGCACACCGGCATTGCTCGTGAAGCACCTCTCCGAGGCGCCTCCACAGATCGAGGAGCGATGTCCTACCGTCGAGCCGGACATCGCACAGTCACTGATGATCCTCCTCGAGAAAAACCCCGAAAACCGGTTTGCCAGCGCCATCGCACTCGTTGACGCGCTCGAAACACGCCGCGTTCCGCACCACCGTAGTTCGAACGTCACCCGAGCGCGGCGCGAAGCCGCCTCTGTGCGGCGGCCACAGGCGCTCGCCGAGACCCACGCCGAAGACACCGACCGCTGGAATCACGCCGACGTCGTCGCCTTCCGCCGCAAGGTCGGACCATGGGCCTTCTGGGGAGGGGTGAGCATCCTGCTGTCGGTCTTTGGCGTCATCGACATCGTTGGAGTCTGGGGTCTGTACACCGTTTACATCGCATGGAAGTACGCGCAACTATGGACCAACGGTCACGACTGGCGCGACGTACTGCGCGAGCCCCCCGACCGGATGTTCCTTGACGTCCTCGCCGAGTGGGCCGACAACGTCCGCGCCATCTGGGATCCCCACAAGCGCGCTGAAGTGCGGGAGCGCCGTCGCCTCCGCGGCAACAGACGATTCCTCGCCGACTCGGGTCCTGCGGCTTCACTCTCCCGAAACCGCGATCCAAAACACCTGCCAAAGGCGGCCCTCGCCGGTCGCTATCAGGATACGGTCCGTGGCGCTGTCAGAAACCGCGACGAAATCGCGCAGTTGCTCACCAACCTGCCCCGCCACGAGCGAGAACTCCTCGGAGACGTAAAAACAAGCGCAGCTGAGCTCTGCCGCAGGGTCGAATCCCTCGCCGTCGCACTCGACGACATCGAGGGCGGGCTCCCTGAGCAATCAGCCGAGGAGATAGACAGCGAGATCGGTCGCCTGGAGGCAGCCGCCAACCCACTCGACACCGAAGGGAGCGACCAACGCGTCCGTAGGCTCGCCCAACTCAAGCGCCAGCGCCGGTCGATCGCCGCTCTTGCGGACAAGGTGACCGGGCACCGCGAACGCATGGAAAGCTGTGCCCTCGCGCTCGAAAACATGCGCCTCGATCTTCTTCGACTCCGGGCCGGCGCCCAGACTTACGACCACATAACCTCGGTCGCCGAAAAGGCGGTCGCACTCGCCAGGGAAGTCGACACAGCGATGTACGTCCGCGACGAGATGTCGAAACTCAACCGGCGATCTACAGGTAGTGCGAGAACGTAGTTACGGTCTGGGCTACGCCCGTCGCACTCAACCCCCTACCTCTCTCGCCGCCCGATCAGGATGACCGACGCCCTGCGCGATCGCGTGGTCGCCGCCCTAGGCGAGACGTATGAGATCGACCGCGAAATCGGGCGGGGAGGGATGGGCGTGGTCTACGGGGCCCGCGACCGCAAACTCCGACGCGGCGTAGCCATCAAGGTCCTGCCACCTGAGCTCGCCTACCGGGATGACGTCCGGCAGCGTTTCCTCAGAGAAGCCCAGACCGCGGCGCAGCTCAGCCACCCGAACATCGTTCCCATTTACGCCGTCGAGGAGTGCGACGGACTCGTCTGCTTTGCAATGGAGCTCGTCGACGGAGAGAGCCTGGCCTCGAAGATAGCCAGGGAAGGCAGGTTGCCATACGACGAATCGACCCGCGTGCTGGCCGCCGTGGCCGATGCGCTCGGCTACGCGCACGCTCGCGGAACCGTACATCGCGACGTCAAACCCGACAACATCCTCCTCGACAGCCACGGCCGGGTGATGGTAACGGACTTTGGAATCGCGCGTGCCGCCGAGGGCGACGCAAGGCTGACGGTCACGGGTATAGCCGTCGGGACCCCGGCCTACATGTCGCCCGAGCAGGCGCTGGGAGAGAAGGAAGTTGATGGCCGCTCTGATATCTATTCGCTGGCAATTGTGGGCTATCACATGCTGGCCGGCACGCTCCCTTTCCATGCAAGCAACACCCCGGCGATGCTGATGAAGCACATCGCTGAGACTCCACGATCACTCACAGAAGTCCGACCGGGGATTCCGCGGAGACTGGTGCGAGCGCTCGAGAAAGCGATGGCAAAGAAACCATCGGAGCGCTGGACGTCGTCGGCCGAGTTCAGAACCGCCATCCTTCGAGCGGGGGGGGCAGAGTCAACCGCGGGCGCCGCTGCGCTCCCGATGCCAGGGCAGCATCGCGCCGTTACTGCCCGGCCAGCGCTCAGATCGTCGCGTCGGCAGTCTTCAGCCGACCACGGTCATCCCGAGCCGGGCCGGTCACTCCAGCGCAATGAGCGTTCGGCGATCGACGCGGCCAACGCCGGATTCGATCCACGGGCGCGAGGTGGAGGCGTCCGCCGCCGGACTGCAAACGACGAGACAAACGCTCCGTTGCCGGCGTGGCTGCCACCTGCCTGGCGTGAGGCCCGGGAGCAGTGGAAGGTCGGGCACGATCGGGGCTCTCGCCGCGGGAGCAGATATGTGCCGGCCCAGGGCGCCGAGGCGGCTCTGGCCGATCGCATCAGGAAATTCCGCAAGCGCACCGCCAGCGGTCTCCTCACCATCTTCTTTCTCGCAACGTTCAATATCGTCTTTTCGCCGAACTTCCTCTGGTTTCTCTTTCCGGCCGCGGTAATCGCCCTCGGCTGGTTGCAGCGCGGCGCTTCGCTCTGGGCAGACGGCGTTCGGCTGCATGACGTATTTGGAGCGCGGGCCGTCGGGAAACTGGCCGAACGACGTCCGTTGGCGGTGGGCCCCGGTGCCTCCGACCTCGCCGCGCGGCTGGCACCACCCGAGGTGCTCGCCGGACCGCACGGCGCAACCGTCAAACGCGCCGCCAGCGACCAGGCCGCCATTCGCGACGCAGTCGACCGCCTGTCCAAACCGGACCGCGAGCTTATTCCTGACGTCCTCCCGACCGTTGACTCACTGGCCGATCGCGTCGGGTCCATCGCCCTCTCGCTCCACCGCCTCGATGAAGACATCGGCCCCGGAACGTTAGGGGAACTGGACGCGAGGATCGCGTCAGCACGGGGTCAGCCCGAATCGCGTGAGCGCGAAAGGAAAGTGGAGCTGCTCGAGCACCGTCGCGCGACCATCGCTGATCTCAGCAGCCGACGGGAAACGCTCGTCGCCCAGCTCGAAAGCGCATCGCTGATGCTCCAGAACATGCGCCTCGACCTGATCGCCCTGCGATCAGCGGGCGTTCAATCGGTCATCAATGACGTCGGCAGCGCCACCCAGGAGGCACGCGCCCTGTCCCGCGAAATCGCCAATGCCCTCGCGGCCGCTAAAGAAGTGCGGTAGCCGCCCTCACGGTGACTGCGGCCAGCGGCCCGGCAACCACTTTTCCCCGCCGAGGGCGTAACCCACAGCGCCCCCCACAACGAGGCCCGCGGCTGCCCCGATCGGAAACCCCTTCGCGTAGTCGCTGAGCGTCGGGTTTACTTCCGGCGCCTGCCCAAAGCCAATCAAAGCGCCGCCAATCAGACCACCGATAATCATCCCCTTGACCGTGGATCGCCGTGTCGTCCGTCCACCGCTGACTTCGATTACTTCGACCGCGCGGGTCTGCAGCCGCACCCGCCGAAAGCTCTCAACCAGCACCGGTCCCATCTCGAACCCAAGGCGCCGCCGCGCTTTCGCCGTGTCCAGCACCACTTCCGCCTGCGATAATGAGTCGATCCGGCCGACATACCGGTCGCGCCTGATCGAAGGTGCGAAAACCCTTACGCGCGTCCCGACGGCGACGGCCTGCGGAAGCTCTTGCGCCGGTGCCTCCGCAAGGGCTATCAGCGACAAAAGAACAGCAGACAAGCTGACCCGCACGCTACCTCCGGCTCGGGACTAGCGGTTCGCAGAAGACCCCGGACGGGGTGTCCAGCAAGCCGCAGATTACCTCGACGATGCGCTCCGGCGACTCCTCCGGGAGGAAGTGCCGGCCCCGCTCGACTTCCACCAAGGTCGACTGCGGCAACGTTCGACGCAATCGCTCGACCGACTGAAGCGACACGAATGGATCATCCGTACCCCACACGATCGCCGCTCTCGAAAGCGCGACGTCGAGAGCGCCGGCGGCCACGCCACCCAGGTCCGCTCGCGCCTGCCTCAACAGGAACCGGTGCCCGGAGCCGCCCGCAAACGGTCTCAGGTAACGTCAACGCTGTGTCGGCCGCGCCCCGGATCTGCATAACCATCGAGGAGCGCCGATCGCGCCACAGCGAGCGCCATCCGTTGCGGGATTACTCGCAGCAATGGTGACAGCCTCCTGACGCGCATCTCCGGGCCGGCTATACCGTCCGTGGGGATAACAGAAGAGCGCGGCCCGCTGGCCACTCCGGCGCCGCGCGACGCAACGCGAGGGCCGCAGCGACACCATGCCCGACTAACAGCGGATCACGCACCGCCAGTCGTTGGAGGAGAAGCTCGAGGCGTCGCGCATGACCGACGATCGACAAACCACCAGCAGAGCGCGGATTTTCGCTGCGGCCGTGACCGGCAAGGTCCACTACCATGACCCGGTGCTCCCGAGGCACGAGACGGACAACCGGGCCCAGAGGTGCGCGGACGTCAGGATGCCGTGGAGCAGGACGATCGTCCGCCCGGATTCCCTCGTACCGGAGGCATAGTAGTAAAGAGACGTCCCGTCGATTTCGCTGAATTCGCCTCGCATCACCCGATCAGTGCGTCACCGACTCTAGCGCTCGGTACGGAAATCTGTACGTTACTCACCGCGCTCGCCCCGATAGGTGGGACTGAGCTCGCATCACATTGAATAGCAACGACTTAGGCCCCAACGTGAAGGCTCCGCACGGCGAACCTGACTTCCTGGCTGGCCACGGCCCGTTTGGCGCCGGGCTGGACGCGGACAAGCCGGTAGAGGAAACTCCCCCCCAACCACCGCCCCCACCACCGCCGCCGCCCCCCCCACACGAGTTCCCAGCTTCCTGGCTCCTCGACCGCGCCTCCGCACCCACAAGGTATCGAATCCTGACGGAGCTGTCCCGCCCTCAATCCGTCCCGAATGCGCTGGCGGGCGCCCCCTATACAAGTCCAGCAGCTCACAAGCTCATGCTGGCCCAGCAACCTGACGGCACCTGGGGGAAAGGACTCCTCTCAGTGCCGGAGGCCGGAGCGCATGGGCGCCACGAGTTCGCTGGGATCGGGACCGCAGCTGCCTGTCATCGCCTGATCGAATACGGCTGGGACAAGGACGCCCCTCCGCTCGCCGGTGCCCGCAGGCTTCTTTTCCGCCTTCTGGCCGAAGACGATGATCCAGCGTTTACCCTGGAGCTCGCGACCGACGGCACCGATCCGGAAACGGTTTCGCGCAGCCGCGCAATCCTGCGGCAGGCTGCAGCTGCCGTCCTCGCACATGCCGGTTACGAGGCTGACCCCAGGTTGCGTGGCGCGGCCAACCGGTTGCTCGGTCGAATCCGCGCGTTTCTGGTCTCGCCCCTTGAGGAGAATCCATGGGTCAGGATGGGGGGTAAGCCGGCGCTGTCACACGAGGCTTTTCCGCCGTCCTACCACGCGCTTCTGATGCTGGCCTTCATGCCGCATTACAGAAACGAAAACCACGAACTCGTCGATCGTCTCGCCGAGTATCTGATCAAGCCGCCTCCACGACATGAGGCACTTCAGATCGTCGGCGGCCGGTCGTTACCCAACAGGTTCCTCATCCTCGGCGATCCGCTCGCTGTGCGAGGGGTGCCTGACTTCGACATCGGGTTTTCGTTGTGGTGGCTGGAGCTCATGGCTCGTCTCGGCATCCTCAGGCGCAACGAGACGTGGGTGCGCGCTTTCGACAGGTTGCTCGAGGACCGTGATCAGGATTTCGTGTGGCGACCCCGAAAGGCCTCGAATCTGACATCGGGCAATCCTCTCGTCTGGCCCTTCTTTCCCCTCGAAGGAGGGGGAGTCGACGCTGCCAGCATCGACGTGACGTTCCGGCTCGCTATCGTCGCCCGTCACCTCGGCAGGCCGATCGACCTCGTCTGATTGCTGCAAGCTGTGATTGATGTTTGGAGTGGCCGCTTGCCACCTGACCGCTGGTACCCGGCCGGTGAACGCGACCTGACCGTTCGCCACGTCCAACTCGATGGTGGGGAAAAGGTTCGCGTCGTCGAAGGGGGCCCGCCCGGGCGCGCCCCGGTCCTGCTCGTCCACGGCTGGGGTTGTTCGGCCTACTTCTTCCGAAAGCTCATACCGCCGCTGATCGAATCGGGGCGGCGCGTTGTCGCGATCGACCTGCGCGGCCACGGCGCAAGCGACAAGCCGCGTGAAAGCCACCTCTATACAGCCCCGCTGATGGCATCCTGGCTCGAAAGCCTGATGGATGTCCTCGATCTCCCACCGGTCCATGCCGTCGCCCACTCGTTAGGAAGTGGTGTCACGCTCGACACCGCCGCATCCAGCCCGGCTCGCTTCCGCTCCCTCTCACTCCTCGCCCCGGTTGGCCTGGCGCCGATGCGTTTCATCGCGCTCGCCCGCCTCGCCACGCCACTCGCGGCCGCCAGCCTCGTCCCCTATGCCGTACCACGATGGAGCATCCCCCTGGTACTGCGCGCCGTCTACGGCGACAACGGGCGTTTCGCATCGCGCGACGTCGACGAATACTGGGCCCCCACCGCCGACCCGGCCTTCGCCCTCGCCCTCAGAACTCTCCTCCACAATTACAACTTCACACCGAGGACGGACACACAGTTGAGCAAGGTAACCGCACCAATCCTCACCCTCTTCGGAGGTCATGACCTCCTCATTCGCTCCCGGATTGCCCACGCTCGCGCCTCCGCCATCGAAGGCATCACAACCCGGCTCTTTCCGCGTGTGGGCCACGTCCTCGCCGAAGAAGTTCCGGACCTCGTGCTCAATGAGCTCCTCCCACACCTTGAGCGATCAAACAATCTCTGACTCACACCAGGCTGCGTTAGCTTTCCCCTCAGACTGCTCGCTGAACCGATCGCACCAGGGACCAAACAGGGAAGTGACAAAGACGAAAGGCCGCTCTCGCGCGACCGGAAAAGGTCGAGCTGCCGGCGCTGATGCACGACCAGCCGCCGCCACCAGTTCCGAATCCGACGCCCTCGTCGACTTTCCTTTCGCGACCCTCGGCATCGCCGAGAACATCCTGCGCGCCGTGGCCGATGCGGGCTACACAACTCCCACACCGATTCAGACGGACGCGATTCCACTGATCCTCCGCGGTCGCGACGTCATGGGGCTGGCACAAACCGGAACCGGCAAGACGGCCGCTTTCACCCTCCCCATCATCCACAGGCTCGACGGCGGACCAAGGCGCCTGCGCACACTCATCCTCACCCCCACTCGCGAACTCTGCCAGCAGGTCGACGAGAGCTTCAGAAAGTACAGCCGCTACGCCCCGCTCGAGGTCGCCCCGGTTTACGGCGGCGTGCCGTACGAGCCGCAGGAACAGGCCCTCGCTCGGGGAGCCGATGTCCTCGTCGCTACCCCGGGCCGGCTCATCGACCACCTGGAAAAGGGCAAGGTCAACTTCGACACTGTCGAGGTTCTGGTTCTCGACGAGGCCGACCGCATGCTCGATATGGGTTTCGCGCCCCAGATCAATCGCATCGTCAACGCCATTCCACGCTATCGGCAAACGCTCCTGTTCAGCGCCACGATGCCGCCCGAAGTCGAAGCCCTGGCGCGCAAGTATCTGCGCAACCCGATGGTCGTGCAGGTCGGCCGCAGATCTCAGGCCGCCCATACTGTGCGCCACGCCGTCTACCCCGTCCCTTCAGCGCGCAAACCCGACCTGCTCGTTGAGCTGCTCAAGTTGCCCGAAATGGACTCCGTACTTGTATTCACCCGGACCAAACACGGCGCAGACAGACTCGTCAGAAAGCTGCACGAGCACTCGGTCGAGGCCACGGCGATGCACGCCGACAAGACCCAGTCCCAGCGCACTCAGGCGCTGGATTCATTCAAGAAGGGCAAGATCCGTGTCCTCGTCGCGACCGATATCGCTCAGCGCGGCCTGGACATCACCGGGATAACCCACGTCATCAACTACGACGTTCCGGGTCAGGCTGAAGATTACGTCCACCGCATTGGACGCACCGGACGCGCGGCGGCCACCGGCGACGCTTTCACTTTCATGGCACCCGACGAAATCGCAATGGTCCGCACAATCGAGCGAGTACTGGGACAGCCAATCGACCGCGTCTCGATGCCGGGTTTCGACTTCGGCTCCAGTTCAGCCTGACCGCGCATCATGGCTGCTGACCACAACATGCGGCCAAGACGGCCAAGCTCACGCTTCCGCTCGGCCATGTCATCAGTCAACGGCCCCAGTCTCATCGTTGCACCCGACCAGCCCGGGAAACAGTGACAGTTTCTGCGCTCGCACCTCGCGTGACAACAAAAGTTGCGTTGGCCGCACCGTACCCGATGCCCGTAGCCGCCCAGGCGATGGAATCGCGCGTGGCTCCGATCCGGACACCGAACAACGTTCCCAACGGAAGCCGGAGAAGCGTATCGGCCCGCACGTGGATCGCCACGGACGCCGCGGAAGTGTCGGCGCGCACTGCATGCCGCTCCGACCGCATCAGCGATGACGAACGCGCGTCTGCCAGCGCTCGGGCGAGACTCGCGGCCGCGCCGTCGACAGCCACCTTGTCACGCATCGCGACCCAGGGTGGCAGGGACATCACGGTAATTACTCCCACGATCGAAACAGCGATCAGAAGCTCGATGAGCGAAAACGCAGGGCGCATTCTTCACAGGTTTGAGTAACCCAGAATGGCGCCGCGGTTCGCCATCCTGGGAATCATTCCATTGCGCGTTGTAGCGAAACACCGCCACGGGCGGACTTCCGCGACCTTTCCGGCCTTGCTACCCTAAGGCATGAGACCTTGCGCACCTACCCTCGCCCGGCCGCTGGTTGCGCTGGTCGCGATCGCCGGCTGCATGCCGTCCCAGCAGGACGTCCAGACGGCGCAGACACTGGACGACATGGCCCAGGCTTTCAGTGACATGCGCGTACTTCATCAGGATCAGGCCGATCGCATCGACTCCCTTGTTTCGGTAGTGGCGAAACAGGATTCGATCCTTCGGACGCTTGCCAACCTTGCCGGCGTCGCCGTCCGCTAGAAAATCACCAAACGCACTGTGCGAGTAACGATCGAGTTCTGCGTCCTTTGAAACTACGGCCCCCGCGCTGCCAGTCTGGCGGCGGAGATCCGTGCCCGATGGCCTGAGGCTACCGTTGATCTCATTGAGAGCAAGGGTGGTCGCTTCGAGATTCATCGCGACGGCAGGCCGATTTTCGAGAAATCGAGGCTCAAGCGCCATGCCGCGCCCGGCGAAGTCCTCCAACTTCTCGCAGCGGTCGATACTTGAGCCTGTCGGCGTCCGCCGGCTTCACCAGATGACAGAATGAGAATCGCAATCTCAACGGGTGGCGGCGATGCACCTGGACTCAATGCTGTCATCAGGGCAGCTGTCCTCGCCGGCACCAGCCGCGGCTGGGATGTGCTCGGCATCTGCCGCGGTTACTACGGCCTGCTCGGCGAGGATGAGATCATTCCCCTGACTCGCGACAAGGTCCGCGGCATCGCGCACCTTGGAGGAACGATTCTCCGAACCACCAATCGCGGAAACCCGTTTTCGTTTCCTGTCCGGCAGGCGGACGGTACGTGGGCGACTGTCGACCGGTCCGACGAGATCATCCGGAATGCAGAACGGCTGGGCATCGAAGCGATCGTGACAATCGGTGGCGACGGCTCACTCGCGATCGCGCAGCGACTTTTCGAAAAGGGGGTCAGGATCGTCGGCGTGCCAAAGACCATCGACAACGACGTAGCGGGCACGATCACGACGTTCGGATTCGATACCGCCGTCAGCACCGCGATCGACGCGATCGACAAACTGCACACGACTGCTGAAAGCCACGATCGCGTGATCGTGATGGAAGTGATGGGACGTCACGCCGGATTCATCGCTCTTCACGCAGGTGTCGCCGCCACAGCCGACGTGATTCTGATACCCGAGATACAATTCGACATCGATCTGGTCTGCGACAAGGTGATGGCCCGCCATCGCAACGGCCGCATGTTTTCAATCGTTGTTGTGGCGGAAGGTGCGTATACGATCGGAGGTCAGGAGTCGGTGCTCGGTGCGTCGCTCCCCGGGCAGGATACCAGAGTTGGAGGCATCGCCGGACGAATTGCCTGGGAGATACAGAACCGGACCGGCAAGGAGTCCCGTTCACTGGTCCTCGGCCACCTCCAGCGCGGCGGTTCTCCCACCGGTTACGACCGGCTGCTCGCGACTCGATTCGGCGGGGCGGCCATCGAGGCCGTGGAGGAGGGCAAGTGGGGTCACATGGTGGCGCTGCAGTCCCCACACATCGTGACGATCCCGATCGCCGACGCCATTCGCGAGCCCAAGCGTGTGGAGGTCACACACGATCTCATGCGCACGGCTCGCGCCGCGGGTATCTCGTTTGGCGATCGTCGGGCAGGCACATGAGGAGCCGGGCGGGGTACCCTGACTTTCGGCATCGCCACCCTCGACGTCACGGCCCCAGGCGGAGAGATTCCCAGGGCGGCCTCAACAGCCAATAACGAAATGTTTCGCGCCGGATTGACCTCCTTCGCCACGTTGGCGCTCCTTTCAGGTGCGCGGCCCGCGCACGCGCAGGTTCGATCCTTCACCTCACCACCGGCGCCGCAGCGTCCCGAAACACCTGTACCGGCCCAGTTCATGCCGCCGCCGGGGATGTGCCGCATCTGGCTCGACAACGTGCCTCCGGCGCAGCAGCCGGCGCCCACGGACTGTGCGACCGCTATCAGGCGCAAACCTCAGAATGCGCGTGTGATATTCGGGCCACGCGAGGCGACCCGCGACAACAGGGAAACTCCCCGCGATACCACCAGGCGCAAGCCGGATTCGATCGACTAGAGGCCGGCTGCCGCAATCGTCGCCCGCGTCCGGTAACCGAAGTCACCCCGCCACATGGTGACGCTGCGCCAGGTCACCGACCGCTCGCTGCCACCGGACCACGCCGCGTTCGTCGCGGCCGAGCCGCCGACGGGCAGAATCATCGTCATTGCGCCGACGCGCGCTGCCTGCGAGACCATCGAGCTCGCGCTCACCCTGCACGTCGACACCGTACTCGAGCGCAGTCACGGCGACGCCATCCGCGACCTGGCGCGCGCCGGCAAGGGGTTCGGAATCGTCGCCGGCACCGGTACGGGCAAGACACTCGCGATCCGCCCGATCGCCGAAACCATTCTCGGCACCACCGACCTGCGCATCGGGGTCGTCAACAGGGAGCGTGAGGCGACTCCCGAGACGCCAACCTGGAACGTCATCATCATCACCACCGGAATAGCGCGGCGGTGGTTTCAGGACGGCGACATCCTCCCCCTCGACACGCTCATCGTCGACGAGATACATCAGACCTCCGCCGAGCTCGAACTATGCCTCGCCCTGGGTAAACGTGTCGGCTGCCGGTTCATCTGGCTCAGCGCCACCGTCGACCCCTCGTTCTATTCCGCCTGGCTCCAGTCAGCTCACGTGATCGAATCGACGGCCTTCGACCCCCGGCGGGCAGCCAGGGTCAAGGTGGTCAGAGCGGATCCCGCTCGATTTCTCGATGACCGATTCCTGCAGCAGGTAACAAGGGAGAAGCGCGGTGTGGGAATGTTCCTCCCGACCCGGGCAGCGGTCGAGGAGGTCGCCCAGCTCGTCGGTGAGCGCTTCGGCCGGATCACCACCGCCTTTTACCATGGCGGCGAACCGATCCGTGCCATCCGCCCGTTCCTCGAGGAGGGAGTCACCCGTCCGTTTTTCCTCGCCATGACGGCCGCCGGCCAGAGCGCCCTCAACATCCGTGGCCTGGATACCGTCGTGATCGACGACACACGCTTCGCCAACGTCGTCGAGCGTGGACGCAACGTGCTGACACGCCTCCACCTCGGGACAAACGAAATTCTGCAGATGGCCGGCAGGGTTCACGGCCGCGTCGAGAACGGCCGTGTCTTCATCCTCAGCGATCGTGACCTCGAGTTCAACTCGCTCCGTCCCACCGCACCGGAGTTCCAGCTCGCGGGCGACTCGGAGCGCATAGCCATCACCTGCGCCGCCCTTGGCGTGGATCCCACCGATCTCGACCTCCCCGTCCCGCTCGACCGCGCCGCGTGGACGCGCGCTGTTGCCGGACTCGAAGCCCGCGGAATCGTCGAAAACGGACGCCTCTCACGCTACGGCCGCACTGTCGAGGCCCTCCCGGTTGATCGGCCATGGGCGGAACTCATCGCACAGGGTGACGACGAACTACTCCCCTGCCTCGCCATCATGGCCAGCCTCGAGTCCCTGCATCGGATGACAAGGGAAGAGCGCGACCTCGAAGGGCTCATCGTCGCGGGCAGCGATCACCTCACCGCCTACGCGGTCTACGCCGAGGCCTTCGCCAGGGCCGGATATGTCGGCGAGGTTTATGGACTGCCGAGGCATCTTTTCGACGAGGTAATCATCTCGAGATGGGCAGAACGGCGGGGGGTGCTGGTAAAGGCGATCGAGGACGCCGCCCTCGCGGCCGCTTCTGTCTATCGCGCTGTAGGCCTGCCATTGCCGACATCGCTCCGGCGCCCCGACCAGGGAATACTGCGGAGATTCAGCGACCTCGTCGCCCGCATGATGCCTTTTGATCTGGTAATCGACGAGCAGACCGCCGACGGTCAGGAGGCACGGGTATCGAGAACGAGCGTCTGCTCCTCCTCGGGCGCCATCGCCGGTACCCTCCGCTACTTCGCCGACCGCACCGGTACCGCACGCGCCTCGATAGAGGGCACTCAGTTACACCCCGCCACCGTACGCTACCATGCCGTTCGCGGACCCCGCGTCATCGAATACGACGCTGGCAGGGATCGCGATGCCATTCGCGTCCGACGTTCGCTCGACTACTTCGGCTTCGAGCTCGAGCGCGAGAGCGACTACATCGACGAATTCCCCGGGGACCTGGCTGACGAGGCCCGAAAAGTCCTCGCCGAAGCGCTCGCGCGAGAGGAGGCGCGGCATCCGGCGGTCCGCCGCAACCGGGCAGAAATCGCCGAGGCCCGCGAGCTGTACAAACGATCAGGTGCATCAGGGCCACGCCTGTCATACTCCGATCTCACCGGGTACTATTCAGAGCTGCTCGCTCAAGTCCGGTCGGTGAGCGAATATCGCAGGTCGCCGCTCCGCCTCGATCTCTCCAGCCTCTGGGGCGACGATGACCGCCAGCGCCTCCTCGCGCTGCCATCCGAAGCGATCGTGGCCGGCGTCAGCGTGCCGCTCGATTACGACATCGAGGAATCGCGGACCGGTGAGATCCTGCCCGTCGTCCGGGTAACTCTTCCCGAACGCCTGGCCCGCAAGCTGTCAGACTCGGAGCTGCCGGTCCTCGATCGGGCTGTCAGGCTGGTTGTGCAGCGTGGACGGTCGCAGGGAGGCACGGTCGCCGCGCCCACCCTCAGCGAACTGCAGGTGGCGCTGGACAGGAGGCCCGACGCGGAGGAAAGTGGCGCGAGTCGACGTCGCGAACGTGATGACGACTGGCGGCGCCGCCAGCGTGACCGGCACCAGAGGCCCGCTTCGGACAAACGCGCTGATCGCCGCTCGCGGGATGGCGCCCGGGTCGATCCTTCCCGCAGGCGTCGTCGCGGTCGTTAGGCAGCAGTCCGACAACCTGAACGACCGCGACAGACCGCGCAACCTCCCGCCTGGGCCGGCCGAGCGTCAGCCCGGGACCTCGATCTCGTATGTCTCCTCGCGCCAGTGCCGGAACCCGCGCGCCAGGTAGTTCGGCAGGGCTGCGGGACCATCCAGCGTACACGTATGCAGCCAGACGCGGCGTGCCCCCATGCTCCAGGCCCGCCGCACTCCCTCGGTCAGCAGGTATCCACCGAGTCCCTTGCCCTGCACCTCAGGCACCAGTCCGAAGTAGGCGATCTCGACAGCACCCTCATCATCTCCCGCCAGCTCGATGTAACCCGTGAGAGAGCCACCATCCCGGAGTACCCACACCTCGACGTTCTGGCGCCCGAGATGTGCCGCCAGTCGTTCATCACTCCAGGCATGCCGGTCACGCCAGTGGTAGGTGCGCCCCACCCGGTCGTAGAGGTCACGGTAAACAGCAACCGGACAGGGCTTCACCAGCACCGGTGCTGATGCTTCCGGTGGTTTGGGGCTCGAGCGCAGCCACTCACGATCGTCCATCACCAGATACGTCCGCCGCACAGCAAGGCGCGCCATCAGCCCGCGCCGGACGGCGTCAGCTCGCGGCGCTCCGGCCGCCGGTCCGCTCTCTGAACCTGGCCGCCTTGGCACGGTTGCCGCACGCGGCCATGTCACACCATCGCCGCCTGGCGTTGCGGGTTACATCAAGAAACACCCTGCTGCAGTGCGGCGCGCCGCAACGCCTCACGCGCTGCAACTCTCCGCCGATCATCGAATCGGCCGCTGACTCGACCACCGGGGCAATCAGGCTCGAAAAAGCGTCACCTACAGGAACAAAGCTGCTGATGAACGTGCCGTCTGAGAGTGTATCGATCCGCCTCGTTCCCGCCGACCGGCCCAGCACGCGATTGATCTCCACCTGAGCGTCCCACCGCGGCCGGTCGTTCATTCCCCCGCGCTCGGCCAGAACCCTGAGCGCGGACCGCACCCGCCTGGCCTCGACCAGCGCCGCCGCCGCCCCTGCCGGCTGCTGCAGCGCACGCCGCAACATCCCCACCGCCCGCTCCTCATCCAGAACGCGCCGGTCCGACAGGAACCGAACCAGTGCGGAAAAATCACGCAGCCCGTCCATCCGCTGGCCCCGCCGAACCTCGTCCGTATTCACAAAGTCGAGCCACAGTCGCTCACCACGACGCGAGGTCCCGAACGCGACATCCCGCCCTTCGCGCGACTCCCGTTGCGGCAGCAATCCTGTCATGCCGTGAGCTTAGTGCTGCTCATTCCGGGCGGCAAGGATTCAGTCCCCAACTTCGACTCCGACTAGATTTCCGGAACCGATGAGAAGCCCCTTTGTCATCCACGAGTTCGTACGCTGGCGCGACGTCGACCCCGCCGGAATCATTCGCTACGATGCCTACACGCGCTTCATGGAACTCGGCGAGTCGGAGCTCTTCCGCTCGCTCGGCATCTCCTACCGCGATTTTGCCGGCAGGCTCGACTTCAGCATCCCCCGTCGCGCACTGCACCTCGACTTCGAATCGCCCCCGACCCTGGACGAAAAGCTCCAAATCAGCGTCTGGATCTCGCGAATCGGCAACACCTCGCTCACCCTCAACTTCGAGTTCCGCGGCCCCGAAGACATTCTCCGGGCAACAGGCTTCATGGTCCTCGTCTGCGTCGCACGAGGCTCGCTCAAGCCGAGGTCCTGGCCAGGCGAGTTCCTCTCACAGATCGAGCCATACCACATGACAGTCGACGGCGCGCGTCACGGCCGCGAGGCCGCCCGACAGACCATATGAGCTCCACTCCCGCGGAAACCTATTTCCGGAAAGGCTTCGGGCTGGCATCCGAAGTGCGCTCGACGCTCGAGTCAGATTACGCCGGGGACCTCGTCACGCTGATGCGCGCCGGCGGCAACGCCCTGACTCGCGGCGACGTCACCGTACACCTCGCCAAGGAGTTCGGGTTCTGCTATGGCGTCGAGCGCGCGGTCGAGTACGCCTACCAGGCCCGGCGCAAGTTCCCCGAGCGGCGTATTCACCTCCTTGGCGAGATCATTCACAACCCGCACGTCAACGAAACCCTGCAGCGGATGGGGATCGAGATTCTTGCCCCCGCCGCCTCAGCCGGGGCCGATCAGCCACGCTTTTCATACGACGCGATCGGCAAGGAAGATGTCGTGATTCTTCCCGCGTTCGGCGTGACGATCGTCGATTTCGAGGCTCTGCGCGCTCACGGCTGCGTCGTCGTCGACACCACCTGCGGTTCGGTGCTCAACGTCTGGAAACGGGTCGAGTCCTACGCCCGGGACGCCTTCACCTCGATCATACACGGCAAGTACTATCACGAGGAGACGCGGGCCACCGCTTCCCAGGTCCTGCGTTATCCAGGTGGCGCCTATATGATCGTGCGCAACGCGAGCGAGGCCGGTTTCATCTGCCGGCAGATCGCCGCCATCGCCGCCGGCGGAATGTCCGGTGACGAACACGCCACCTTCAACGGCAACTTTGCGCACGCCGTCTCTCCCGGGTTCGATCCGGAATTGCAGCTTCGCCGCATCGGCGTCGCCAACCAGACGACGATGCTCGCCCGGGAATCGCTTGCAATCGGCGAGCAGATCAGGACGGCAATGGTCGAGGCGTTCGGCAGCGAGTATGCCGCCGCCAACTTTCGCACCTTCGATACCATCTGCTCGGCAACCCAGGACCGCCAGGACGCCGTCAACGAGCTGCTTGAGATCGAGCTCGACGCGATGATCGTGGTTGGCGGCTTCAATTCGAGCAACACGATCTCCCTCGCCGCCATCTGCGCCAGGCACGTTCCGACTTTTCACGTCGAGGATCCGTCGGCCATTGATCCCCTCGCCGGCACCGTCTTTCATCGGCCGGCGCGGCTCCACCACAGCACCGCCACCGCGCGCGGCTGGATGCCCTCCACGGGACCGGCGCGCATCGGCATCACCGCCGGCGCCAGCACTCCCAACAACAAGGTTGGCGAGGCCATCGTCAGGATCTTCGCCACTCGCGGCATCGACCTCGCCGCCCCGGAGCAGGCCAGCCCCGGTCCGGGTTCGTGATGTTGACGCTCCCGTTCGTCCGTCGCCGGCGCCCGATCTTTCCCCGGGCCTCGGACTTCAGTACGGTGGAGCTCAGAGGCGGCGGATCGCGGGTTCTTGTCATTCCGGACCTCGGAGCGAAGATCCACGAGATGGAGATCGCAGGGCGGCAGTGGCTCTGGCACTCGACGACCGTCCCCCTCGCCCAGGGGGTTGATGGGGCCTCCTACGTGGAGACCGCCGACAGTGGCGGGTTCGATGAATGTTTTCCCACTGTAGGGCCGTGCCGGGTGCCGGGATGGGTGCGGGGCTTCGGCGGCATCGACCTCCCCGATCACGGAGAGCTGTGGGCAGGGAAAGCGGATGTCCACGTCTACACGTCGGACCAGGGGCCGGTGGCCCACTGCCGATGGCTCGGACGCCGCTTCCCCTACATCTTCGACAGGGTTGTCGCAGTCTCCGGCACCGGCGCCGTGCGCATGACCTACAAACTGCATAATGCCGGCAGCGACCGCATGCCATGGATCTGGTCATCCCACCCCCTGCTTCCCCTCACTCCGGCAACCCGAATCTCCATCAGCGAAGGCACGCGACTGCGGCAGCTCGTTGCGCACGGCCTCGAACTCGGAGACTCCACGTCGGAACACCGCTGGCCATGGATCAGGTCAGGAGGACGGGTCCTCGACTTCACCGCTCCATTCGAGGTCGGAAAGCGCTACGCCTGCAAACTCTTTCTGGATACGAGGGACGGCTCGGCCGCAATCCGCGAGGGCGGCCACGAACTCACCGTCCGCTTCGACAGCAGCATGGTCACGCACTGCGGGCTCTGGATCAACAAGCGCGGCTGGACCCCGTTCCCGGACGGTGAGCCGGAACTGAACCTCGCGTTCGAACCGGCGATCGGCGCACCCGATGCGCTCAGCGATGCCCTCGGTGACTGGAACTCGGCGAGCTGGATCGAACCGGGGCAGACCTGCAGCTGGTGGTTGGAGTGGCAAGGCCGGCGCATCGACCCGGCGCGCTCCGATCAGCAGGATTCACCAGCCGCGGAGCCGGCACAGTGACCGGGCCACGACCCGACGGGCGCGCTGCACTCGCCACCCTCGTCCGAACCGAAGGAAGTTCCCCACGCCCCACAGGGTCAACAATGTGGGTGGACGGAAACGGAGCCATCGCCGGCTCGGTTACCATCGGTGGCTGCGTCGACGCCAGAGTCATCGAGCACGCCGCCCAGGTCCTCATCGACTGGGAGCCGCGCCTGATCACGATCGAGCTTGGCGACGAAGATGCATGGGCACTCGGCATGACCTGCGCCGGCACAGCTTCGGTGCTCGTCGAGCCAGTGGATTCCGGCAACGCGCACGATCCGGTTGCCGTAATCCTCGCTCGCGTCAGCGCCGCCGTCGCCACCGGCACGCGAGCCGTCAGCATCATTGAGCTCGCACCACCCTGGTCGCGGATGTTGCTGTCGGAAACCGGTGAGGTCACCGGCTCAACAGGAGATGGCGAAGTCGACGCCGCGGTCGTCCACGCGGCCCGGGAGCAGCTCGCTGATGGAGGGCCGGGTGGCACCGTCTCCCTGATGCAGGGAACTTCGGAGAGGAACTTCTACCTCGAGCTCGCCGGCCCTCCGGCAACACTTGTGGTATTCGGTGCCACTCACGTCGCCATCCCCCTCGTGGAAATGGCGCGCACCCTCGGCATGCGCACTGTGGTCATCGATGGGCGCGAACGTTACGCCACACGCGCGCGCTTCCCAGCCGTCGACGAGCTCGTGACCGGCATGCCATCCGAGATCGCAGGCCGCCTCGATCTCGGCCCGACTTCGTACGTGGTCCTGCTATCTCACGACTACAAATACGATCTGCCGGTCTTGCGCGTCGTTCTCGCCAGCAGAGCCGCCTGGATCGGCTGCCTCGGCAGCACCCGTCGCCGACGAGCCCTGCTCGAGTTTCTGGCCGGACAGGGTGTACCCGTCGAGGTCCTCGAGCGCGTCCGGATTCCTGTCGGTCTCGATCTCGGCGCCCGCACTCCCGCCGAGATCGCACTCAGCGTATTGGCCGAGATCCAGATGTCGCGAACCGGAGCCAGCGGCCGGCCGCTGACTGAACGGCGCACGTCATCTCCGCGGTGAGGGCGATCCGCGTCACCCGGGACAAACTGGCGACAGCTTCAATCGCCGGAGCCATCCTCGCCCACGACATCCGCGATGCCGACGGTCGCATCCTTCTCGGCAAGGGCTCGACACTCGTCGGCGACGACGCCGAAAAGCTCTCGGCCACAACCTGGAAGGAGCTCCACCTTATCCAGCCGGACGCCGATGACGTCGGTGAGGACGAGTGTGGGCGGCGGCTCGCGGCGGCCGTGTGCGGCCCTGGCCTCGAACGCGGCCAGGTGACCGCCGGCAGCTGGCCACTTGTTTCCACCGTGCGGGGTATCGTCAGGGTCGACGTCCACGCCCTCGATGCCCTCAATGCGGTCGAGGGACTGTGCGTTTATACGCTCTACGACGGTCAGGTCGTCGATACCAAAGAGACCGTCGGACGCGCGAAAGTCATTCCGTTTGTGCTTCCCCGCGCCGAGCTTGCGCGGGGTGAGGCGGCAGCGGCAGGCAGCACTGCTGTAGTAAGCGTCCAGCCGTTCCGGCCGCTCAAGGTCGGGGCAGTGGTGCAGGAGACGATCGGGGACCGCGCCGCCAGCCGGTTCCGGGCCGCCTTTTCGGAAAAGCTCCAGTGGCTCGGAGCTCGCGAGATCGACCCCCTGTTCGTCCCCGCGAACGTGGAGGGACTGAGAGCCGGACTCGTCGCCATGCAGACCTCCGGTGCGTCCGTGATCGCCGTCGCCGGAGCGCGCGCCATGGACCCCCTTGATCCGGTATTCGAGGCCGTCAGCGTCCTCGGCGGCCGAATGGTGCGACACGGCGTACCCGCCCACCCTGGAAGCCTCTGCTGGGTCGCAGACTTGGTGACCTGCGCCATAGTCGGCATGCCCTCCTGCGGACTATTCTCACGGGCTACAGTCTTTGACCTCCTGCTCCCCAGACTCCTCCTTGGCGAATCCCTCGCTGCGAGCCACCTTTCCCGTCTGGGGCACGGGGGGTTCCTGACGTCCGACATGGCCTACCGGTTTCCGCCCTACAGACGGTCGGCAGCCCGGGGGGCCGTGGAGTCCTGATGGCCGACTTCGCCTACAGTCCGTCGATTCTCGAGCACTATCGCCGCCCTCACAACCTCGGCGCGATGGAAGCTCCGACAATGTCCGAGGAGGGAGCCAATCCCCTCTGCGGTGACAGGGTCCGCATCCAGCTGAGACTCGACGGCGACATGGTCCTCGCCGCCTCGTTCACCGCCAACGCCTGTGCCGTCTGCGTCGCTTCGGCGTCGGTCCTGACCGATCTGGTCCAGGGAGCCCCCCTCGATGAAGTCGAAACACTAACCATCGACGACCTGGTGCGCACCCTCGATGCTCGGCTCCCCAAAACAAGGATTGCGTGCGTGAGCCTGCCGCTGACCATCATGCACGCCGCGGTTGACATGTACCGCAGAGGCGTCTCCCGGGTCACCGATTGATCGACGGCCTTGTCCTCGCCGCCGGGCTTGGACGACGCTACGGGAACACCCCCAAGGTTCTCGCCCCGCTCCACGGTCGGCCCCTCGTCAGGCATGCGGTCGATCACATGCTCGAAGGAGGCCTGCGAACCGTTCTGGTGGTCACCGGACGACAGAGTCGCGAAGTCGAAGCCGCCCTCAGCGACACCCCGGCCATCTGTGTCAACAACCCCGCTCCCGAACTGGGCATCTCCTCCTCGCTGCGCACCGGGATCCAGGCGCTGCCCCCCGGGGCCACAGCAATCGTCATCGCCCACGCCGACCAGCCCCTGATCAGCGCCGCTACCGTGCGCGCCCTCGCAGAGGCGTGGCGCGCGACCGATGCCCTCGCCGCCGTGCCCCGCTACCGCAACGCCGACTGGGGGCACCCCCTCCTCGTCAGCACCGCTCTCCTCGCTGACCTGAGCTGCCTGGCTGGAGATCACGGTGCCCGCGATCTCCTCCAGCTGGCCCGCGTCCGGGGGCAACTGCTGATGGTCCCGATCGAGCACGAGGCTCCACTCGACGTCGACACGCCGGCCGACCTCGCTCGACTCCTCGACTGAAAGTCTGCGGCCGGGCTGTCCCTGGCAACATTCGCGCGGTAGGTTCGGCGCGCCCGCATTCGCTCCCCTCAACCTCCGTCAGCGTGACGGCGGCGGCGGCCCAACTACTCCATATGTCACTGCGACGCACGTTAGGCACCACCGACCTGTCACTGCTCGTCATCGGCAACGTCATCGGTTCGGGAATCTTCATCGTGCCCAGTACGGTCCTGCGCCAGGCGGGCGGCGACGTCACCCTGGCTTCGCTGGTCTGGCTCGCCGGTGGTCTGCTTTCGCTCATGGGGGCGCTGTCCTACGCGGAACTGGGTTCGATGCAGAAAGGGAACGGCGGACTCTACGCCTACATCCGGGAAGGATTCGGACCGTTCCCGGCATTCCTGTACGGCTGGACCCTGTTTTTCGTCATCGGCGCCGGCACGATCGCGACGCTCGTCGTTGCCGCGGCCGGATACATGACACAGTTCATGCCCCTCACCCCGATCCAGCGCAAACTCATCGCAGTCCTCCTCGTCCTGGCGATCTGCATCGTGAACATTCGCGGCACCCGTCAGAGTGCCTCGCTGCAGAATGTGGCCACCGCGATCAAGGTCGGCGCCATCATGGTACTGAGCGCGCTCTTCTTCACTCTCGGAGACAGCAATCTGACAAGTACACCGTCGCCGGAACCGACTTCGGTGGCCGCAATCGGGCTCGCGATGGTTTCAGTGCTCTGGGCATACGAAGGCTGGCAATACGTAACCTTCTCCGACAGCGAGGCTGTTGATCCGCAGCGAACGCTCCCTCGCGCCATCGTCCTTGGCACAGTCGCCCTGATCGCGATCTATCTCATAGCCAACTTCGGGTACCTCGTCGCCATCGGTGCCGATCGCGTCATGGCCTCCGAACGCGTTGCGGGAGAGGCGGCAACCTCCATCCTTGGCCCAACTGCCGGCGCTCTCGTCGCCGTGGCGATCATCATCTCGATGGTGTCCGCGGCTCACGCCACCGTTATCACCGCTCCCCGTGTCTTCTACAACATGGCGGCCGACGGGCTCTCCGTACCGGCAATGGCGACGGTTCATCCTCGCTTTGGGACTCCCGCCGTCGCCATCCTCGCCAGCTGCGCCTGGGCGGCCGTTCTTGCGCTTACAGGCACATTCGAGCAACTCCTGACATGGGTCGTGTTCGTTGGATGGATCTTCTATGCCCTCGGTGCGGCCGCCGTAATCGCGCTGCGCTACAAACGGCCCGATGCAGAGCGGCCCTTCAGGGTGCCGCTCTACCCTCTGACACCGATCCTTTTCGTCCTCGCCGGTGCGGCCATCGTCGTGAACACGGTCATGGAGCAGCCGGTGCAGTCCCTGATCGGAGTCGCGGTTGTACTGCTGGGCGCGCCGGCCTATCTCGTGCTTCGAAGACCCGTATGGGGTACACGGGCGCCCTGACCGACAGGATCGAGCGGACCACAGCTGGCGGTAGTCCGGCCCTGGCGGACGTCCGATGCTGAACGAGGTCGCGCGCCGGATCCGCCTTCTCGATTCGCGTCTCCGGCATTTCGACTTCAGGGCCAACCGCACCGTCGGTGGGGTGCTGGGGCGCCACGGTGTTTCCCGGCATACGACCGCCGCCCTGTTCCTTCCGGCACTGATCGTTCTCTTCGCAGTCAACGGGCCCGCGCTCCGGCCGACTCAGCGCCTCGCTATCGCCGTCGGCGCAGCCCTGGCAGCGCTCCTCGTCTTTTCCTGGACACTCAGATACACGGCACGACGGAGCAACTCATACGCGACGGACCTGTTCGCGCAGATCGCGCTGCTCACACTGGCCGGGGCGGTTGTGTGGCTCTGCGCTTCGGCCGGTGCCCGTGAACGCTCGGATGACCTTCTTTATCGGCACGTCCTCGTCCCGGTCATCGGGATCGTCTGCATCTCCCTGATAGTGAGCGCCGGATTTGTCGCGGGGCTCTTTAGCAGACCCCGCGAGGGACTGAGCGAACAGGAGAGAAAGGACGCCGCGGCACGGCGGGCGGTCATCCCGACTCGCCTCACCGAAGTTGAACTGTTCGAGCTTCGCACGGATGCGCCGATAGTCACTCCCGCGATGCTCGCTGTTGCCCTCGCCGGTGCCGTCACCCGGAGCCCTGGCCGGGTTCTTCTTCCCCCCGCGCTCATCGCACTGCTCGCTGAGCGAAGCTGGGTCAAATTCGCGTTCGTCGGCGTCCTCCTCGTCAATCTCGTTCTCCTCGCGTTCGCCAACCTCGACCCACGCTTCAGCGCCACCTGGAACGTCCTCCACCGACTCACCTTCCGGGCCTGGGCTCGCGTCGTGTCCGCGCTGGTGATCCTCCTCGGCTTCGCCCGCTTCGCCGACTTCCAGTACGTGTCGACAGTTTTCGACGGTGCCCGCTACTGGACGATTCTTGGCTTTGTGCTGTTTGCCTATGTTCTCGCGTGGTGGTGGGACTACTGGACCGCCAATCTGGTTGCGGCAAGGTTCCTCGATGCCTTGCGTACCGTCGGTGGCCGAGCCGACGTCGCCAGTATCGACTACGACATCAGACGCGAAGTTGTAACCACCCGTGTTCCCGCACCGGGTCGGGTCATCCAACTGCACGGTGCAGGCAGGCTTCTGGTTCTCAACGACGCCGGCGAACTCCCCTTCTTTCATGCGTGGGAGCCCGCCGAAATGGCCGACTTGCTTATCGACGGCGCTGACAGAACCGCCAAACGCGAGCTTGGCCTGCTGCGATGGAAAGTGTCGGCGCACGCACTCCTTTCTGCCGTTGCCCTGATCGGATTTTTCGGCGCGGCCATCATTCGGCTCAATCAACAGCCACAACAACCGCTTATCGCGTCAAGCGCTGGAGGCTCAGGTCGCTCGGCCGCCGACCTAGTACTCCCGGCTGCTGCCTGCAGCGACAGCGGCGTGATCATCGCACTCGCCGCCTCGGGCGGTGGCACACGAGCCGCTATCTACACCGCCAGCGCACTCGCTCGAATCAGGCGCAGCGGGAGGCTCGCCGATATCTCCCTCGTCAGCGGTGTTTCAGGTGGTGGTGCCGCACTCGCCTGGTTCGCCGCAAGGCACGAAGATCTCCGGCAGGGTCCTCCTCCGGATGCGTCGCCCGACCTCCTTCCCGAGGTCTGGGCGCAGTTCTTCGAGGACATGCAGCGGCCGTATATCGAAGACGTGATCGACGGCAGCGGCGAATGGCGGATCACCTCAGGCACGAGGCTCGGCCAGCTCCTCGCCGAGAGCTTCGAGCGGCACTGGCGCAGCACGGCAACGTTTGGTGAGGTGACATCGGTCGGCATACTGCTCAACAGCGCGATTGCAGGTCGCTTCCCGGGCGATCCCCGTGACCCGCGGTCGCTGGCCGACCAGGAAGCAGACGACCGGTCACGTGGCAGGAGCGACGTGGCGGGCGGCCGCGCAGTCTACACCAACCTGGCTCTGACTGACCACCTGTTGAACCGGGACCTCTTTGACGGCGATCGCCTCATCTCCTCAAGGGATGCACGCCTTCCGGTATTCGTCATCAGCGATCCTCAGGTCCCGCTCGCGTCGGCGGTTGCGGCCAACGCCAATTTTCCCCCGGTCTTCAGCAACGCGGCTGTTGACCGAGCCGACTCTCTGAGGCTCTGGGTGACTGATGGTGGTGCGATCGACAACCGCGGCCTCGAGACCATGCTGATGGTTCTGCGCAACGCCATCACCGGCTCAAACTGCAGACAGTTGCCGGCACTCCATATCGTCGCCGTCGAGGCGTCGGCGTTTTCCGACTCCTACCGTCAGGACCGCGGGCTGGGCTCGATGATGTCCGCTGGCACTGCCTTCGCCAGCCAGCTCAACAGCGAACTCCTAGCTGACATCCATTCCCTCTACACAAGTCGCGACCTCGATCCGCGGTCGCTGGTGAGGTTCCACTACGTGCCGATGCCGGCGCCGCTCAGGCGCTCCGGCAGCTTCGGCACTCACTGGATGCTCCAGGAGCGTATTACTGTCTGCGAGGACGCAGATTGTGGAAAGCACCTCGAGCTACGCGGCGGCGACGTCGTCGATGTGCTGCGGGCAGCCGGTTCGGGGAACGCACCCGATGACCTCTCGGATGCAGGTCGTCGTTTGTGGGCGCTGGTAGCCGCCGACACCGCGTCTGAACATTCCCTGGGCTGGAACCGGCTCGATCGATGCCTGCGGGCCGGTCGCCAGCTCTTGCCGAGCTGTCCTGACTGACACCCAGCCCCCTCTTCACGACCTTCGGCATCTTCGCCCATCCCCGCCACCGTCGTCATCGCTACTATCGACAACATCGTCATCCTCGACATCCTCGCCATCTTCATTTCTTCACATTTTTCACCTGCGGCCATGTGGTCCAGGGCCCTCAACGCCGACCAAGCTCCTGGTGCAGTCCACGCACGAACCGCTCGTGGCCGCCGGGCCAGTCTTTCGCGTACGGTTCGGTGATCTTTGCTGCCAGGATCTCATCCAGGCTCCGCCCCGCGGCGATCTCGCGCCGCACCCTGTCTCTCAGCGCCACCATCATCTCCCGGTACGCTCGCAGGCGATCACGGCTGGCGACCGGTCCATGACCGGGAATGATCCGCGTCTGCTCCGTTGCCCGCGCCAGCACGAAATCCGCGGTTGCGATGAATCCGTCAATCGATCCACCACTCGAAAGGTCCACAAACGGCAATCCTGTGTTGTGAAAGACGTCACCCATGTGAATGACGTTTGCCTTCATGAAGTGAACCACCGCGTCCCCGTCGGTGTGAGCCGGCGGCATATGCGTCACCACCACCGAATCACCATTGATATGAAAAGTCACTCCATCGGTAAACGTCACAACCGGCAACGCGCCCCGCGGCGCAGCCGGCTGTCGCTGGTTCATGGCCTGAATGAACTGTTCAGTCGACATCCGTTTGCGCACGTTTTCGTGGGCCACGATCAGCGCGCCGGCCCGCCCCATGTTTTCGTTGCCGCCGGTATGATCGCCGTGCCAGTGTGTGTTCAGCACGAACCGCACCGGGCGGCTGGTGATCGCTGCAATCGCCGCCAGAATCTTTGGTGTCAGAGGCGCGAACTGGTCATCAACGACAAACACGGCGTCTTCGCCAACTGAAAGGCCGATGTTGCCCCCGGCACCGGTAAGCATGTAGACGCCCGGCGCCAGCATCATCGGGCGAACCTGTATCGTGTCGAAGTTCTGTTGTCCCCGCGCCTGAGACGAGCCGAGGAGCACCATCGCTGCGACCAACAATTGCCTGCGCATCAATACCTCGAAGAATTGGGGGGGGGCGCACGGGTCAGCGCGTTTAACGAGTGTAGTCTGCTCCCGGTCAGCGATTCGGCAAGAGTCAGTCGCCTGCCCTCGCTGTCCGGCCGTCCCCGGACCGACAGGGAAGGGGATACGGCCTCTCACGCTCCGTCAACCCGATCGCTAGCTTCCTGCCCTCCACGAGCCCGGGGCGATGAAGGCCGTTCTCGCGATGGTGGTGGCGACCGGCGATGCACCGCGCAGCGAAGTTCTCATCGCTGCCCTCTCTGCGGTCGCACCCGCCAATCCCCGGGAACTGATCGACGACGTCTTCTTCGAGCTGACTCCGGCCTCGAAAAACGCCTTCCTCGATCTCAACAGGGCGCTGCGCGAGGTCAGCGACAACTTCCCGGGACAGCTCCAGTACGGCCTTTTCGCCGCCTTCGGTCCCAGTGCCCTGCGTCCCTGAACCTTCCGCAACAACAGGTGCGCCATGAGACGGATCGCCCTGCCGTTATTGATGTTACTCCTCTTTGGTCCCGTTTTCCGGGCAGCCGCACAGGAGAGCGAAATCGGACCTGACCGGCGGTACACCCTCTTCCTCGACCGCTCCTACATCTTCAACAGCGCCCCCTACCGCGACCTGATCTTCGAGGCCCAGATCGCGCCTCCACTTTTTCTCTTCCAGAACACGCCACGCACCGTCGCCATGATCCACGACACCTCACGGTTCAACTGGCTAACCTCGGTTTCGCTCTCCTTTTCACCGATGCTCCGCCTGCGCATGCTCAACGAGCCATCCTCGCCCGTGCGCACTCCGTCGTTCATGCCCAGGCTGGATTTCCAGATCTTCCAGTTCCGGCGAACCGAACGCGGCGCCGGGATGGATGAGACAGAGGTCGTCCGCATGCCCGTCTGGTTGCGGTCCCTGCATTTCACCCTTGGTCACCACTCCAATGGCCAGGACGGCTGCCTTTTCACTGATGAGACAAAGATCAACGGCAAATGCCGGGAACCCGCCGTGATCCCGCAGAACCGCGAGGTCAATTTCGTCGACGGCAGCTTCTCGACCAACTACCTGAGGACTGCAGTGGAAGGCGCGCGCATCTGGCTCGATGACAATCAGCGGCTCCGCCGCCAGCTCGCCGGGAGCATCGCCTGGGAAGCTCACACCACTAAGGGCCCCGGTGGCGTCAGCGAACGGCTCCGGCCCCTACTCGGCCCTCAACGCCTCAGGCTCGGCGCCGAGTTCACTCAGCGGACCGGAAGTCCCGATGGACTCCTCAGAGTCGATACGTCCGCAGAAATCTTCCACAGCCGCTGGCCGGGTATTCCTCGCTCCATCGTCAGCGCCCGCGCCGAATGGACCTTCGATCGCGTCGGCGGCTGGGGCGCAATGCTCCGATTCTACCGCGGCCAGGACTATTACAACCTCGGCTTCAGCCGGTCACTCGGTGAACTCCAGTTCGGCATCGTTTTCGACGCCGGCCGCTGGTTGGAGTTCGAGATTCCGGAGCGAGCCCGGTCGGGCGAAACGACCGCCCCGGCGCGCCCAACCCTGGCGAGCCCGGTCGGGCGAAACGACCGCCCCCGCGCGCCCAACCCTGGCGAGCCCGGTCGGGCGAAACGACCGCCCCCGCGCGCCCAACCCTAGCGAGCACGGTCGGGCGAAACGACCGCCCCCGCGTACCCAACCCTCCAGGGAGCCGGGTTGACTGGACGCCACCAATAAGCGAGTTTGATACCAAAGCAACCAAATGACTACATGTCCAACAAGGCACTCACTCTCAGAGTCGATGCAACAGTCCAGGCGGCGTTGGCCGAGCTCAGCAAAGCCACTCGTCGCCCGGTCAACAAGCTCGTCAACGAGGCGATTCGGCAGTATCTCGACACAACCGGGCAGGCTGTGGAGCGGCAGCTCGAAGAGCGGCTCCAGAGACTACGCGCGCTCAGAAAACGAGATCCCGAGCTGCGGCTCGCATTCGCTGAGTTCGCTGCGGCGGAGGCATCGATCGTCGACGATCCGGCTGAAGGTACGGTGATCGAATCAACGACGTCGAGAAGGGTCGCCGAGTCGACCAAGGAGGAAAAAGAGGCCAATCAGACTGCCAGTTCAGCGATCCGTGCGATAATCGATGGCTGACTGGGACGCGGATAGTGACCAGCTCCGAAGCAACATCGGGCTGGTGTCGGAGGAGGTGCGGCAGAGTGCGATCAGGCGCGACCCACCTGCACTGGCAATGTTGCGGCAGTGGCACCGAATCCTCATGAGGGGTCTGGAAACTCCGGACCCCTTTTTCGTAGGTCGTTTTCGTGGTGAGGTCGGGATGAGTGACATCGAGGTCTTTGTCCTTGGGCGGGCCGGAGTCAGAGCGTGGAGTGTGGGGAGTGAACTGACCAGGTTCGCGCACCAACTGGCCGGAATCTTCGACGTGCTCGACAATCGAATTCCGCCGGGGTCAGAGGCTCCGGTCGAGCTCCACGATGCGATAACCGAAGCCTGCGGCTGGGCTCACTCCGAATGGGTCAGGGTCCATGCGTTCAGGAACGGCAACGGCCGGATAGCAAGACTCCTGGTAGTGTGGATCGCAGCGCGCTACGGGTTACCGCCGTTTGTCAACGTTCGCCCGCGGCCCGACGGTGATTACGCAGCGGCAGCCGCGGCGGGGATGGACGGCGATCACAAGCCAACGGCGCGACTCTTCGACAGGCTCCTCGACGAGTACCTCGAGCGCCAAGACTCACGCGACGAGTGAATAGCCTGCAGTCACGAAGTGATCGTCGAAGGCAAACGCCGAGGTCAGGCGTTTTTCGCGCATCACCTCGAACGAAGTCGCATCGGTCAGCGAAAACCGCTGATCGGGGAAACGCTCGATCCACTGTGTCAGGGCACGACCCACGAGGTCACCGGTGACGTCGACCCATTCGAAGAGCGGATCAGCGAGCAGTTCCGTCACGAGGCGCCCTGCCTGTGGCGGGCCGAGCCTTCGTACAAACAGTCCGTGCAGCTCGGAGAGTACGAGAAAGTGGCTTGCCAGCCGGGTGCCTGCTCGCTGAAGTTTGTCAAACGTGCGCACGGCGCGCTCGTGGTACTGGTCGCGCGAGCTGGCGAGAGCGAGCAGCGCGCTCGTATCGACCAGGATCCCGCCCCTGGACCTCAATGATCACCGTAGAGGTAATCATCGTGTCGGGCCGACAAGTCGGCGGGTGCATCTGAAGCCGGTACGGTGTCCAGCACCCCGATCAACGCACCAGCACCGCTGCCGGCTTTCGGCTCAGCCAGCAGCGCCTGCCCCAGTCGCCTGAGCGCCTGCCTGATCGTTTCCGCCTTGCTCAACCCGGTCCGTTCGGTCAGCTGCTCGAGCAGGGACATATCGCGGCTGTCCAGGTACGCCTGGACTGGCTCGCTGACTCGGCTACTTCGTTTGGGTCTTGAGACCATGATAACCACCTTCTATCGAGTCATGTACGCATGAACACTGTTCATTGAACCCACTCCTGTCAACCGGGCTGTGCTACTTGGCGAGCGCCGCGGTTATCGCACTGAACAACGTGCTGGTGTTCATGACAAAAATGGCGGAGACTCCCAGCAACTCCACGTCATTGTCAACGTCGCACACGGTGGCGTCAGCGCGGCACGCGTCCAGGTTCTTGAGCCGCTCCCGCTTGGCCAGGTGCAGCCCAAACTGCAGGTCCATTCCCAAAGCCTCATAGCCAAACTTTTGAATCAGTGACGGCACGGAGGCGCCAATGAACCAGTCCGTGCGCGGTGCCGCGGGATCCACGGCAACAATCAACCTGATCCGGCTGCCGACGCGACCCTCCCATACAGGGAAGTTCAGTCCGACCAGTGCTCGAACCTGCAGCCCTGGATTGTGCCTGCTGAAACCGGCTGTCTTGATCGTGTCATCGGTGACGATCTCAAGACTGTCCGCTCCGTTCGTCGCCTTGATGATTCGGGTCCTCCGTTCCACTCTGACGTGAGTCGTCTTGAAATCGTAGCCTCGCTGACCCCAGGTGAAGGCGACGCCCGACGCAACGAAGGGGGCTGGGTGCGCATTGGCTTCGAAGTCACGCGTGCCGGTCCCGCCGCTGATCAGCGAGGCTCGCAATCGTTGCTGACCGATCGTCGCGCCGAGCTTCCACAGCGTGGTCGCGACACACGCCCCCTCGTGGAGTTCACCGCTCACTGTGTCTGGCACAGCTGTTCCCTCCGAAACAGATCTGAAGACCACGCGCGCTTCACGGCATCGATTGGTGTCTCCCAGGAGCCGCAGGCGGATGCGGTCAAAGAGCCGCCTGTCAGCGAATCCGTGCTGATCATCTGATGGCTGCATTCCAGCTATCACGAACACAGCAGGCGGACGCTTGCCGAGCACGATCGTTCGCCTGATCGGTTCGCCATCGACGATCGCGGTCGCATCGATTCGCACGGGGAGGACCGTCGTGTCACCGGCCCATCGTGCGACGATCCTCCCGCTGGTCGTCGTTGTATCCTCTTTCGTGACGACGCCACTGGACGCCGCGAAAGAAACACGACGCCCTGACCGTGCCTCTCCCAATGGCAGACGCAGTTCAAGAACGATCAACTCGGTCGCTGACCTGTTCTCGAGCTCACACCGTTCCCCGTTCCGGGCAGGCGTGACGCAATCGAGTGCTCTCGTCTGCGCTGGCAGTGTCTGGGCGAGGGCACACGAGAGGCCGGCGACAACAAGCGAACCACGCATCTGACACCTCGGAGTGATGGTCCTGCAGGAACGTGCCACACCAGAGGTCGGACGTTAGGGGTCCTGGTACTCCCCGCCATTACGCCACGGGAGAATCCATTACATCACGTAACCACTCTCATCTCGGTACCATCCGCGCCCCGATTATCGAGGGCAGATCGTCTTCTCCGAGTGCGATCGCGAACAGGCGTTCGGCAGTGAAAACGAGCCGGCCCACATCGATCCTTTGATCGAGGGTCGCCGATCCCAGGAAACGACCATTGCGATCGAACAGGTCAAAGAGCGCACGCGTCGTGTCCGACGTTCCTCTCGCCACCCACAGTCGGCCGGAACGGTCCACGGCCGCGGCCTTCACGAAGGGGTGGACCTCGGGCACGCGCGACTCATCGAAATCGGTTCTGGTCGCGTTCGTCAGCCGCTTCCTTATGGACTCTATCGCAACTCGTCTGGCCGCTGGCGCGACGCGCTCGGCGGGGACGGACCGGCCCGCACGCGCCGCCGTGTCACCGGTTTCGAGATTCAGCCGCGCCAGCGCATAATCCTGACCAGTCGATACCCACACTGACCCCTGCTGATCAAAAGCCGGCGCAACGGACTGCATGAACGGATACATCCCCGACATTCCTCCGCTGGTGAACGTAGCTTGCCAGAATGGGGGGGCCGCCGCCGGTGCCGGCGGGTCACGAGGAAGTGGCAGAGAGTCGACTATGGAGCCGTCAAGACGCCGACGTTGAAGCACATATGTTCCGCGCCCTGCTGCCGGCACGTAGACTCGCGCGACCAGCCGACCGCGCCCGTCGAAAGTTCCGTCCCAGCGGTACCCGAACGCGCGGGCGTCATGGCTTATGTGCCGGATGAACCTGCCATCGGAGGCAAAGATCGAAAGTCGGTTGTTGTCGGGGTCGTTTACCCAGATTGTTCCATCGGGCGCAGCAGCCAGACCGTTGGCCGACCTCAGCTCTCCGGGGCCGGAACCCTTACGCGAAGCGGTACGCTCGAAACGGCCGTCGCGCCCAAACACGTGGAGCACCTGCGACTTGTAGTCGAGGATCACGATCCGACCATCGTTCGCCACCGTGAAGTCCCGCAGCTCACCCACCGGCTCCGCCGGACCGGCCTCCACGTCAACCCGGGTATCGATCACAAGCCGCCATCCGCGCTGGCCCACTGCATCACTCGGCGCCGCGAGCGTACCGGCGACCGATAGTGGCGCGATTACCCTCCGGACGATAGCGCTGATACTGCGTGTCTGTAGGCGCCCGGCGTATCGAGGTCGTTCCATGTGTGCTCCTCCAGCATGAATACAGCTTCCATGTCGCGAGCCGCCGACAACCGCCTGACGGCATCGCTGATGCCCTCACGGCCTTCCGCAGCCTCCGCGCGCACGGCGTCCATGAAGCGGCTCGTGAGTCTGAATACACCGCAGTCCAGGGCGTCGTAGAAAGGGAGTTCCTTGCCGATTCCGACGATGGCCGAGTCGCGAAGCTGGACCTTGGTCGCGTCGTCGATGTCGAAAACGCGCTCGACAAGGCGGTCAACCAGGAGCAGGTTCGCCGACGACGGATGCGAACGAATGAGCTGCAGCGCGCCGGGCGTCACCACGTGATCGGACATAGACAGGAGGAACGGCTGGTCGCCGAGCTCGCTCGCCGCGGCGAGCACCGACAGCCCGTTGGCGCGCTGCCAGTCCCGGTTCTCCACAAAACTGATCCTGCATCCGTACGAGTTCTGCCGGCGCACATGCTCCACGATCTCGTCGGCATTGAATCCCACCGTGATCACGAACTCGTCGAGGCCGATCGATCGGAAGGCGGCGATGATCGTGGAGAGAATTGTTCCATCCCCATAGGGAAGGAGCGTCTTGGGGCGCTTTTCGGTTTCGACCCAGAGTCTGGAGCCCATCCCGGCGGCGATGATCACCACCTTCATCGACGCCCGTCAGCCGCAGGCCCGTCCGCAGGAACGTTCTCATGGCCGCCCTCCCCGAGCAGCTCGCCGACCCGGCCCTTG
>JBQTHK010000026.1:0-4565 GCA_052389935.1 Gemmatimonadota bacterium
GCGCAGAGCCGCCAGCGTGGTTTGGGACTCTGCTGGAGGACAAGCGGGATCACGCGGGGACTTCCTTCCGGCGCAATCGCGCGTATGATCCGACAACGGGCCGGTTCACGCAAGAAGATCCCATCGGGCTGGCGGGGGGGCTCAACCTCTATGGCTATGCCGGCGGCGATCCGGTCAACTTTAGTGATCCGTTTGGGCTATGTCCGCAGTGGCTGACCGGGCGGCCATGCTCTGGCGGTGTTGACCTCGGTGCGAGTTTCCTTCCCGGCGTGAGCAGCGGCATTGATGCGGCGACGCTCCTGTCGGGGCAGAACCCCCTCACGGGCGAGGACGTCGGTGTCGTTGGGCGAGGCATTGCGCTTACCGGGCTCATTACCCCAGCGGGTGGCGGCCAAATCCGGGCCGCGGGCAAGACGATCAGCAGGGTGACTGGTGACTTCGTCAATCGAGTAATCGGCCGGGGAGTGAAGAACGAGCAGATCTTAGACGCCCTTCGGAATCCATTGAAGGTGAAGGGCGTCGTACTTGATGCGCAGGGTCGACCAAGCCAGCAGATCATCGGCCGTGAGGCTACGGTGGTGCAGAATCCGGAGACCGGTGATTTGGTGACCACCTGGCGGACTTCTGGCAGGCTGCGTAAACGTTTGGAGCCTCCACCGGAGTAGAGGGCTCATGGAGCCACTATATCACCGCGCTATCCTCTCTCGAGAGGAGCGATTGATGCTCGCAAGAGTAGGTGACGCGTCCGACCGAGTCGGAGCGCAGATCGGCTCACCTTCGCCGAATCCTGTCGAAGTATGGATGACACTTGACGAGGCCGACGGCCTCCGAGAGAATGTCGGCGAGGCGCTTCAACGCTTCGGGTTCGATGGGGAGTATCGATTGACGAGTGACGGCCAAGTTCTGGAAGCCTTGATGGACAAGCTTCTTGTGAGGGAGCCTAACCCTTGAGCGTCAACTGCAGGGCGGCGGTATCGCCCTGTCAGCTGCACGACTGGTTAGGCAGGATCTGGAGGAGTAGGACGGACGCCCGGCCCCCGCGGTCGGGCGTTTCGCTGAACTACTGAGCTTTGCTTCTCAGGGTGCTCAACTGGCTGTGCTCGCGCGCTTGCTGGGGGTGGCGCGGCGGCGGGCGTCGACGAGCTTGAGGACGGTGCGCTGATCAGCGGCAGGGAGCTCTTCGATCTGCTGCAGGCGTTTGAGGAGCCGCGCGGTCTTGGGGGCGCGGGCCGTTTTGATCGAGGCCGAGCAACTCATCGGTGGAGACTTTGAGGACGCTGGCGAGCTCGACGAGGAAGGAGTCGGGGGGCTGGGCGCTTTCGCTTTCGTAGCAGGCGATCATGCGCTGCGAGAGCCCGGCGCCGTCGCCCAGCTCCATCTGGGTGAGCCCGCGCGCCCAGGCCCAGCGGCTGGTCACCGTGCAGCGCTTCCTCCGCTCGTGTGTGCGCACGCACGGCCTGACCGCGAGCCCCGCGGTGGGGCTCGTCCTGCCGCGGCGGCCGCAGACCCTCCCCGCAATATCCTCACCGCCGCCGGGTCGAGCAGGTGCTCGCGCTGCCGGACTGCACGGACCCGTTAGGGCTCCGCACCCTCCATGGGAACGCTCTACTCCACTGGGCTCCGCCGCACCGAATGCGCGCGGCTCATGCTCCAGGACGTCGGCGCCGAGCGGAGCGTGGTCTTCGTGCGCCAGGGCAAGGGCCGCAAGGATCGCGTCGTGCCGATCGGCCAGCGCGCGCTTTCTGACGACGCTGGGCCGGGACATCGATATCGTCGTCCGGGCCGCGCCCCGCTCCCGGCGGCAGGGACGGCTCAAGGTCATCGCGGCGTAACACGCGCGCGTCTTCTTCTCTAGCTGCTGAACTGTTGAAGAACGCCTAACCAACGCATGCACCTGTCGACGGTAACGCGGTGCGCCATAACACCCAAACTTTTGCTGCATCCCTGGTGTTTTCGGCGCTAACCTCTCTGCTGTCGTTATAGGTGGCGCGTCATCCCGGGGCGCCAGGCCAGGCAAACAAATTGGGGCTATGACCGACGCGATCCTATCAGGTGTGGGTTCCGGAAATTCTGGCTACTGGGGATGGGGTTCGGGTGAGAAGAGATCGTCGAGGCCCAGATGTCGCGCGGTCTTGGTGGCGCGGGGCGTCTTGATCGGCGTGCGGCCGAGCAACTCGTCGGCGGAGACCCGGTGGGCGGGCTTCGGGCGACGGGGAGGGAGGCAGAAGGCTCACCGCGTGGGCGCAGACTGCGTGTGAGCAGCAGCGCTCTTGCTCCGTCGCCTGTACAAAGTGTACATTACGTCTGTATCCCCAGGCGGAGGCGTTATGGCAACGACCGGTCGCAAGGTGCGAAAGAACGTGCGGTTGTCGCAGGACAAGCTCACCCGAGCTCAGCGGCTCCTAGGCGCGACGACCGAGACTGACACCATTGAACAGGCCCTGGATCTGGTCGCGTTTCGCCACGAGGTGATAGCAGGTGTGCGCCGTTTGGGCGGGACCCGCAGCCTGAGCACGCTGGCCAGCGAGTAAGTGGTGCCCAAGTTTGTGCTCGACACCAACCTCTATATTGCAGCGGATCGGGATCCGGTATTCGCGGAGGAACTGGCCGCGTTCTACGGCTCGTTCCTTCCATACACGTTCTTCCACGCCGTTGTTGCCCAGGAGCTGTTGCTGGGTGCAATAAACGAGCAGAGCCGGGCCGAGGTCCGACGCGGCTATATCCGGCCTTTCGAGGCCAGGCGGCGCGTGATTACTGCGACGTTCGCAGCCTGGGCTCGCAGTGGCGAAGTCGCGGCCTCGCTGATACGCGCGAAGGTCATTAGTCGCACGGGCTTTACCCGGTCGTTCTTGAACGACGTCTTGCTCGCCACGTCGTGCCGCGAGCTTGGGGTTACCCTGGTGACACAGAATCTGGAGGACTTTGAACGGATTCGGCGCGTGGAGCGCTTTGACTTCACGGCGCCGTGGCCGAGACGATAGGACTCACGACAGGAAGTACGATCGTAGTTCCGGTGCTTCACGCAAGAAGATCCCATTGGCCTCGCCGGCGGGCTGAATCTGTATGGGTTTGCCAATGGCGATCCGGTCAACTTCAGTGATCCGTTTGGGCTCGCGATCTGCCCGCCGATGTGTGGCGGGTTCCAGGGGATGGTGGAGCAATGGGCGCGCGATGTTGGTGCTGGCGCGAAGGCTTGGGCCAAAGAGCGGGCGGCAGACGCACAGGCCTTCTGGGCCGAGCACGGTGATCAGGTCATCATGGTCGCGGGTACGATTGCTCAAGCACGCGGCGGCGGTGGCCGGATGGGCCTACGTCCTGATGCGAGGGCTGTCGGGCCGCACAGTACGTTCCGCACGGGTCCTGGTGGCAAGGTGACGACATACGAAACGTGGCAGCCGCAGTCGAACCCGCGGAACCCGGCGCCCTGGGAGTCGGTGATGCGCTTCGACGGCCAGGGCGGCGATCACTTCAACAAAGCTACGCAGCAGAGGGTGCCGACTCCTCACGTTCACGATCCTCGAGCGCCTGGAGGAGTTCGGCCGGCACGTCCTAACGAGATTCCGAAATGAGATTTGACGTCCTCACCAGACTGCAGGACTGGTTTGTTTCCCGCTGCGATGGCGATTGGGAGCATGCGTCGCGCTTCCAGCTCACCACGCTCGACAATCCAGGCTGGTCGCTGAGCGTGAACCTCGACGGTACCTATCGGACACCATTGGCCTTCGCCCGCGTGGTTGAGAACCGCACTGATGACGACTGGTACAACTGCTGGCTGGAAGGCGCGGCCTTCAACGGAGCTTGTGGCCCCCTGAATCTGGACGAGATGCTCGACTTGTTCCTCAGCTGGGTCGAGTCATACGAGGCCATTGAACCCAAAGGCCCAGACGAGCCTAACCCATAAGCGTCAGCTGCAGGGCGGTAGGATCGCCCTGCCAGCTGCACGCCTGGTTAGGCAAACGTACAGGATGCAGGACGGACGCTCGGCCCCTGTGGTCGGACGTGTCGTTTCAGCGGCCTTGTACTACTGGCTGCTCGCGCGGCCTGGCGGCCGCGCGGTTTTCCTCTTCAGGGAGCGGTCAGCTGGCTTTGCGCGCGCGTTTCGGGGGGGCGGTGCGGCGGCGGGCGTCGACGAGGGCATCGACGAGCTTGTGGACGGTGCGCTGATCCGCGGGCGGGAGCTCTTCGATCTGCTGCAGGCGTTTGAGGAGCCGGGCGGTTTTCGGGGCGCGGGGCGTCTTGATGGTGGTGAGGCTGAGGAGGGCGTCGGTGGAGACGCGGAGGGCCCGCGTTGAGGGCGAAAGCTGATTCCACATTTTTTGCTCATCTGGCGGCGGTGCGCCCAGAACTCAAGAAGCTGGAGAGCCAAAGCGGCGGCCGCTGAGCCCACGCCCCTCTTCGAACGAACCGGTCTCCCGGCCTGGAGGCCGACCGTCGTCACCAAGTCCTTGAACGCAGCCTCATCCCGCATCGCAGGCAGCTGGGAATCGACCTTCAGGAACACCGTCGAATGCGATCGCTCGCCGTAGGCGCCCGGAATCCAGCGGAGAGCCTCGGCACTCCTGCCA
>JBQTHK010000027.1:0-17940 GCA_052389935.1 Gemmatimonadota bacterium
GTCTACGGGCCGCTCGCGAACGGCGCGACCGTCCTGCTCTACGAGGGCGCGCCCGACTGGCCCTCGAAGGACCGCTTCTGGCGGATCGTCGAGGAGCACGGCGTCTCGATCTTCTACACCGCGCCGACGGCCATCCGGGCCTTCATGCGCTGGGGCGAGGACCTGCCGGCGCGCCACGACCTCTCGTCGCTGCGGCTGCTCGGGTCGGTCGGCGAGCCGATCAACCCGGAGGCGTGGATGTGGTACCGCCGCGTGATCGGCGGCGACCGCTGCCCGGTGGTGGACACGTGGTGGCAGACCGAGACCGGGATGATCATGATCTCGCCGCTGCCCGGCGTGACGACCACGAAGCCCGGCTCGGCGACGCAGGCCGTGCCCGGCGTCGTCGCGGAGGTGCTCGACGAGCACGGGAAGCCCGTCCGCGAGGGCGGCGGCATCCTCGCGCTGATGCGGCCGTGGCCGTCGATGCTGCGGACCCTCTGGCGCGACCCGGAGCGGTACCGGCAGGTCTACTGGTCCCGCTTCGGCCCGGAGGTGTACTTCCCCGGCGACGGCGCGAAGCGGGACTCCGACGGCTTCTTCTGGCTGCTCGGGCGGATCGACGACGTGCTGAACCCGTCCGGCCACCGCATCGGGACGGCGGAGATCGAGAGCGCGCTCGTCGCCCACCCGCGGGTCGCCGAGGCGGCGGTCGTGGGGCGGCCGCACCCGATCAAGGGCGACGCGATCGCGGCGTTCGTGGTCCTTCGCGGCGGGATGCGGGAGAGCGACGGGGGGAGGCTGCTCGGCGAGGAATTGCGGGAGTTCGTCTCGAAGGAGATCGGCCGGATCGCGCGGCCGGACGACCTCCACTTCTGCGCCGACCTGCCGAAGACGCGGAGCGGCAAGATCATGCGCCGCCTGCTCCGCGACATCGCCGAGGGGAGGGCGCTGGGGGATACAACGACCCTCGCCGACCCCAACGTCGTTGCCGCACTAAAGGAGCAGTATGAGGAGAAGGAAGGATGACATGTCCGTTCATGGACCGATGGATGAGCGCAGGGATATTCGCACATCGGTGCAACTCATCACTTACTGACATCAGCAGTGTGGCGCCGCCTCTTTCCTGAAGCCCTTTTTCCACGCAAACTCGACGATGCTGCCGAACGGCGCATGCGCCTTGCACAGGCGCAGGCCGAGGAGGCGATCATCGACGCACATGTGCGTAACGCACTCATGTTCATCGATTCGCTTTCGGGCGACATGCCCTTTGACAGGGCTATCGATACCTACATTCGGGCGATGGCGGTCCCGGAACCACTCGCGAGCATCGTCGCGACCCGAGCCCTCGTGGAACTGGGAGACGAGCTCATCCCGAAGCGCGAATTGCGTCCAAAGGAGCAGCGTCGCCGCGAAGAGTTCAGTGACACACTCCCCGCCGAGGCCGGCGGCGAGCGTCCCCAGGTCCGGATTGACCGCTCGGAGTCCTGACTCTATGTAGCAGGCTCCGAGCGCCGAAGCTCACGCCATTCGAGCAGGCTGACCGCGAACGCCGCAGTCACGATCAGGGCGCTGACCACGCAATACCTGCAGATCGCCTTGAGGACGCCAAGCTCGATCCACGTCAGCCATCCGGAGAAGAGGAACCCCCACGCCGTCAACACCAGCATCACGTTCGACATGCCTGCCGACTCCTCGAAGCCCGGTCGGGTGCTGACCATCGCCACCACAAACAGCGTGATGTAGAAGCCCAGACCCCACGCCGCCACCGGGAGGCCGATGAAGTTCGACCACCGCGAAGCCTGCACCGTTTCACAACCACCGCTGCCACAAGCCAGCTCGCCTAAAGCTCCGAGGCTGTACAGCGTCAGGTACGTCGCGACACCCACGCCCGCCAGCGCGAGCGTGGCGATTACCATGCGCTTTGTCACTGGCTCTTGCGCAGGGCCGTGTCCCCGGTCGGCAGGGGTGACCCCGGGGTGGCCTGCACCTCGGCCAGCGCCGAATCCACGTATGCCTTGAACCTGTCGTAAGAGATGCTGCCGGCCACGAAGCGATTGCCAATTATGAAGGTCGGTGTCTGACCCACACCCCGGCGCTCTCCCTCACGCGCGTTTGCCTGAACATTGCGAATGAACTTCTGCTGATCGAAGCACTCCTCCCACTGTCCGACGTCAAGGCCGATGTTGCGGGCGTAACCCTCGAAGACGCCCTTTGGCCGGCGCGTCGCAGCTCCGTTCCACTGATCCTGGCCGTTGAAAAGCGCATCGTGGAACTCCCAGAACTTCCCCTGTTCATTGGCGCACGCTGCAGCGTTCGATGCTGGCCAGGTGTTGGCGTGCATCGGAAGCGGGAAATCGAAAAACCGAAACGATATCGTTCCCGCCTCGACGAGCTTTCGGACATCCGGTTCAGTCAGGGCGTAGAAGTTCGCGCATGCCGGACACTCGAAATCCGCGAACTCGATCACAGGGACCGGCGCCGAGCGGTTGCCGAGCCAATACCCCGTGGCTTCAGGGAGCGGCGTGGTCGTATCAACGGCCGCCATCTCGGCCTGTGGCTTCGTGAGCTGGTAGATGATGAAGACGGCTGAAGCCGCCGCGACCAGGCCCAGCGCCGTGTAGAAGCCCTTTTGACTCTTCTGAGAAGAGCGAACTGTCTTTTTTCCACCTCCTCCCGAAGCGGGGGTTGGCTCCCGTGGTCCAGCACCCGACCTGGCGGGTCCGCCAGGTGTGTTGGCAGGGGATCGTCCAGGATTCTTTTTTGCCATTTGAGTCCTTGTGTGTCGTTGCCGCGCTCAGCCGATTACGCTTTGAAACCAGGTGTCGCTGACTGAGGCAAAAGTAACCAGGTAGAGCCCCGATCCACGCCCGTTATTATGTGGAAATGAGGCAGCCGCTGGATCATGACTACTTCCGGGTCCCCGTCGCACCCGCGGTCTATCTCAACGTGGCGCGGTATGGCTATGGCGGGGAGCCGATCGTGCTGCTCCACGGATTCGGAACCTCATCGTTCCTGTGGCGGCGAGTGGGCCCACTTCTCGCTCTCAGACGGGCTTCAGGGTTCGCCGTTGATCTTCTGGGGCATGGAGAGTCCGACCGGCCCTTTGATGGTGATTTCTCGATAAGCGCTCAGGCGTCGTGCGTCGAGGCTGCCATGACCGCACTCCACGTTGCTCAAGCCACAGTTGTCGGCCTCAACGTTGGCGCAATGGTGGCACTTCGACTCGCGTGGGACAATCCCGACCGGGTGTTCCGGCTGATCCTGGTGGGGCCTCCTCCTTTGGACGAAATCGCTGGCCCCGAGATCCGCGAACTGCAGAGAGACACGGCCAGATATGCCCTTCGGCTCTCCCGCGACCTCTTCGGCGCAGCTTCGCTGCTGCGACCGCTTCTGCAGAGCTCGGTAGCGGATCCAGCCTCGATGCCGCCGGCTCTCTTTGGCCGCTACGTCGCGCCATACGTCGGTTCTGACGGGGCCAGTCACCTTCTCGCCCTGGCCGGTTCCATTTCGGAAGAAGAGATGGAGGATGTGGTCCTCGAGCGGGTGCGGCAACGCACACTGGTCGTGCGAGGGACGCGCGATCGCTGGTGCACTCGAACCGGTGCTCAGGAGTACGCCGACCGGATACCCCTGGGACATTACGAACACGTTGACGAAGTCGGCCATCTTGTCCCCGAGGAGGACGCAGAAACCCTTGTCCGGCTGATTCTTGCGTTTGTGAGGACCCGCGATTCCGATGAGCCGGAATCGGAACGTTTCGGGTCAGGTTCGCGTAAGTTGGGCGTTGATGCCTGAGCGATTAGTTTTCGCCGGGAAGTTCACCCTCAACCTCTTCTCATGGGGAAAAAGCAGACCTTCAAGCGACCAGCGCCGACTTCGACTCCAACGGCGTTTGATCAAGCGCGCGACGAGCTCTTCCAACACATCATGACTTGCGGTGTCATCGGCTCCGACGCCGAACATCAGTCCGAGTGGTTTGACGACACCATGAAGTACATCGCCGACCGTTACCACGAACTGACGCTGGCCGACCTCAAGCAGCTCCGAGTCCTTGGCGAGCGTTTCGTCCAGCCACCCAGGAGCAAGGCTCCGGACGAAGCGGTCACAGCAGCTTGAACGAAGGCTCTTCGGGGCCTTCGTCGTTTCATCGCCTGCCGGCAACCGCCGATCTGACGGCGAGGCCAAGACGCAGACCTCCACCGAGGGCGAGCTCGGCGGCAAAGGCCCTTCCCCCGCTGACCGGGCCCTCGACGCCGACTCCCGCAAGGATCCGGGGAACGCCGCGATCGTTGCGGACAAACAGTGTGATGCCGGCAAGACCGTAGACTCCGAATCGCTGCTCACGGAAAGGATCGAGAACGAAGCGGCCTACACCTTCGATCCTGAACTCGGTTGTGGCGTCTTCTGACAGGTCCCGACCGACTCCAGCAATGCCGACCAGGCGCGTATAGGTGCCGAGTCGCGAACCGAGTCCAAACGCCCCATGCAGCGCGGTATGTCCGGCCCGGAAAACATCGATCCGCGCTTCATGAAACGCCGGTCCCCGACGCTGAGCGCCGGCCGGCAGCAACGGGACGCCGGCCACGCCGATCAGCAGAAAAGCGGTGACTCCGCCGAACGTTCGGCGACGGAGCGCTGGCGTCGGCCGGTTCTCAGGTTCCGGCACCCGCACCCTCGCGCTCCCGCTCTCGCCAGAGGAGCCAGGTGTAATCGATTATCGCAACGACCGAGGTCAACGCGAGAGCGATCAGTAACGGGCCGGCAAGCGAATGTTGCAGGACGATCGCCACCAGCGCCGCGAGCTGAAACGACGTGGCGAGCTTGCCCGCCAGACGCGCACGGAATTCCACAGGCCTCAACGTCGTTACAAGTTTCGCCACGATGAACCCGACAGCGGTCATCAGATCGCGCGAAATGATCACGAAGTAGTCGGTGGTTGTGATGCGTCGCTCGATGAGCAGGACGCATACGGCGCACAGCACGAACATTCGATCCGTGATCGGATCGAGCAGGGCGCCCCATCTCGTCTGGCTCCTCGAACGTCTTGCCAGCCACCCGTCCAGGAAGTCGGTGAGCGCCGCGGCAACAATGAGGCTTACCCGCACCCCGGGTTGCACATTGAAGACAAATGCGGCGGCCAGCCCGACCCTGGAGAGGGACAGGACGTTCGGTATGGATAGGAACGTTCCGTTTTTCATCGAGCAGAGCAACGTAACTGAATGGAGGCCGCTCCCGCGAAGCCACGATGGTTGTCGGCGCGTGACGCAGGAGCGGCGCAGTGTTACGATCCGGTGGAAGATGAAGACTTCTGAGCTGTTCATGTGTGCGCCGGCGCTGCGATGATCCCTCGCGACCTGTCGGGAGTGACGTTCCTCGCGACCTCCGCGGTGATCCTGCTCTGGAATGTTCTGCTGGCGAGTCAGATCGCCCGGGCGCGGCGCCAGTCTCCGGACTTCATATCCGTGACGGCCCTCGCCGGACTGCTCATCGCTCCAGCGCTCGCGATAGTAGTCGCGGCCAGCTCTCTCGATACGGGAAGGGCCGTCCACACGATCTCCTGGATCTGGCCTGCGACACTGGCGCTTTTCGTTTGGCAGAGCTGGCTTGCGTTGCGACGGCGGCTTGCCGGCTCCCTTATCGTCGTACCGATTTTTTCCGCGAACCTGCTCGTTTTTCTCGCTGCCGCGGTCCGTTACGCTACCCAGTTCATACCAGAGCTCCCCTCGGCCGTCCTCGGCGTTGACATCGCCCATGCCACAACGTTGGCGGGATTTCTCGACCGACAGGCGATATCGTCGCCGATCGCGCTCCAGTTGCCGCTGCTCGCCCCGGCATACCCCGCGCGATGGCGTGTGAGCAAGACGGTTCGCGCCATTTTTGCGTCGGTGGCGGCGACTTCTGCGCTCTTCATGCTCCTCCACTATCCGCGGGCTGTCAGGGCTGCCGCAAGTTTCGATCGACTCACGAGCCAGCGGTTCGCCGAGAGTCCTCGATCAGACCTGTCGCTCGGGCTGCGCATCCTGCCGACACTGACCGGCTCCCCGGGCCAGGCGACTCTCGAAGCGGACCTCGCTCTCGTGGACTCCCTGGCGGCAGGCATTATTTCTGTAGTCATCGCACCCCGCGGCGTCGGCCCAACCTCACTCGACTCCCTCCGATCGGCTCTGTCAGGCCCCCGCGCCGACTCGGCCCTTCTGATGGTCACGCTCGGATACGATCCCGGGGACGGAAGCCGATTCGCACGATCTCCCGTGGGCTACCGGGATGCCCGACTCGAGATGCTCGACGAGATCGTTCGCCGCCTGCGACCCGATGTGGTGCTCCCTGCTCTTGAGCCGTTTGGAGCTGGTCGCGACGCAATCGACGCCGGGATCGACTGGTGGACCGATTACCATCGGCAGGCCGCTGCACTTGTGCATCGCCTTCGTCCCGCGTCGAGGGTCGGAGTCGCGATCGCGTCGTTCACGGCCGCTGACTCGGTCCTCTACGCCTGGGCCCGCGGTCGGAGCGACATCGACCTGCTCGGTTTTGTCCTGGCACCATCGTTCGGAGGAGGCAGCGCTCTCTCGGCGCGCCTGCGCGCTGCGGAACGCTGGATGCGCGGCTCGACGCGACCCCACTGGGTATTTGCGGCCCGCTCGTATCCCGCGACTTTTGGCGAAGCGAATCAGACGCGTGCGATCGTCGGATCCTACGCCTGGGCGACACGACAGCCGATGGTGCAATCGTTTGTCGTCGAGGGCGCAGCCGACCACGATGAGCTTGCCGGACTGCGGACAGCATCAGGACGTCTGCGAGGTGTCGTGGCCGCACTCGGGCGGGCTCGCACAAGTCAACTGGAGTTGAGCTCTCGCTAGTTTGTCACACTTTCTCCGATCCCGTATGTTCACACCCAGCTCTCTCCGGTTTCTTCGCCAGCTTCGCCGCAACAACAACCGCGACTGGTTCACGGCGCGAAAGCCGGATTTCGAGGATCTGCTCCTCCAGCCGATGAAGGACTTCGTCGAGGAGGTTGATGTCGCGCTCGCGAAGTTCGCTCCCGAGATAACCGGCTCCCCGCGGAAATCGATCTTTCGCATTTATCGCGACGTGCGCTTTTCGAAGGACAAGTCTCCGTACAAGACCAACATGGGTTGCTGGTTCACACATGTCAGGGCTGGTCACGGCACGGGATCCGAAACCCACGGGGCGGGCGCCGGCTTTTACTTTCACCTCGAGCCCGGAAAGGCCTTTGCAGCTGCCGGGATCTGGATGCCGCCCAGGACCGCGCTCAACCGGATTCGAGCCGCGATCGCCGATGCCCCGCACGATCTCCCCGGGCTTCTGAGCAAGCGCTCGCTGAAGTCGCGTTTTACAGGGCTCTCAGACGAATCGAGGTTGAAGCGTGTTCCACGCCCCTGGGCTCCCGATCATCCCGCGGCCGAGCTCCTTCGGTACGGATCATTTACAGTTTCCGCGCCACTCACTGACGCTCAGGTCACGGGCCCTGCACTCGTGAAACAGGTGACCAGGGATTTCCGCCTGGTGGTGCCGTTCGTTCGCTGGCTCAACTCCGCACTGGGCTATCCGCCGATGGAGCGTCGCTAGGCCCCTCCCCTCACTATCCCCTCCACGCGGTTGGCGACGTTCAGGTAACGACGGGCAACTGAGCGGATGTCGGCGGCGGTAACGGAGGCGATCCGGCGATCAACGTCGGCCAGCTCTCCGAGACCGTCTCCGAGGAGCCAGGAATCGACCATGTCGTCGAGGACCACTCCGGCGCTCTGGCGCGAAATGGCGTGGCTGCCCGTCATGTACGCCCGACCTCGCTCCAGTTCCCTGGTCATGACGTCTTCGTCGTGGAGGCGCTCAAGTTCGCGGATCAATCCCCTGCGCGCCGCCTCCTCCTTGTCGGGCGCACAGGCGATGTAGGCTGTGATCTGCCCTGCCTTGAGCCGGCCGTGGGTGGAGAGGGTTACCGTGTAGGCCAGCGACTGCCGGTCGCGCAATTCCTCGAAAAGGCGACCTCCCAGCCCGCTGGCGATCGTGCACAGCATCCTCGCGGCAAAGCGGTCACTGTCGCGACGCGATGGTCCCGGGAAAAGCATCACCAGCGCTGACTGCGCCTTGTCCCGCGACTCGACGCGAACTCCGCCACCCCGCCATCGCGGTGACTCCCCCGGTGTCCAGTTGCGGAATTGCAGATCGTGGAAGGCGCTGTCCATCGTGGCCGCGGCCACGGCCGGCTCGAGGTCCCCGATGAACGCGAGCACTCCCATCGACGTGCGCACGTTTTCGGCGTGCCAATTTCTCAACTGGGGCGCGTTCGCTCTTTCGAGCACGTCCGGATCGCCGAGCGTGGGGCGCCCGTAGGCGTGTCTGCCCCACACCTCCTCGAGGGCGAGCCGCATGGGGTATCGGTGCATATCGTCGCGCATCTGGGCGAGCTGGCTCAATGCGAGGCGTCGCTCGCGATCAACGGCCGCGGATGGAAAAGTCGGATCGAGGGCAACCTCAGCGAGCAGGTGGACCGCTTCGTCAACCCGGGCCAGCGGTACTGACATGCCCCATGACATCGAGTCGCTGCCCACGACGGGTCCGATCGAACCGCCCAGCAGCTCGGCGGCCGATGCCAGGCCATCGGCGTCCCGCCGCGTCGTTCCCTGCAGCGATGTCCGAGCCACGAGATTGGCGAAACCGGCCTCTTCACCCTGTTCTCTCAGGGTGCCGCCGAGGAGGCAAAAGCCAAAATGCGCTATCGGCGTCTCGCTTTTCCGGGCGACCAGGATTGGAACTCCGCTCGAAGTGCGGAAGACGTGTACGTCGCCAACGACGGTCTCGAGCTCGGGTCGGCGTTGGACGATCGGGGTGCCGAAGGCCGGCGTCTCTTCGAGGGGGCTTACAACCGAAAGGCCATCCCCATCCAGTCTGGCGAAAGCCGCTTCGGCATCGCGTGCGAAGGAGGGCGATTCCTCCGGCCTGTAGACGAGGAGTGCGGCGTCTGCCGGCGTCAATCGCTCCTCGACGGCTCTGGCGACATCACGGCTGGCCACTGCGAGCGTTCGCGCCAGCACCTCGTCACCGAGTCGCCAGTCGCCGAGAGCTTCCCATTCGGCGAGATGGTTGGCCTGTCCCTCCATTGTCTCGAGCCTGCGCAGCCAGCGCGCCTCGAGGATGCGCTTGACTCTGGCGAGCTCGGTGCCGGTTGCCGATGATGCCAGCGAACGGATCTCGCGCCATGTGTGCTGCAGTGCACGGTTTGTCATGTCTGGATCGCAGACGCCGCTGATGACGAATACCCCGATTTCCGTGGGAGTGTAGTCGTAGGCTCCAACCGAGGTGGCCAGGCCGCGATTGCGCACTCCACGATAGAGTCTCGATGCGCGCCCCGAGCCAAGAATCGACGCCGCGACTTCGAGCGCTGGCGCCGCCGCTTCGAGCGTTCCCCCGCTTCGCCACCCGAAAGCGAATTGCGTCTGTTGGATGTCACCGGAGAGCTCCCGGAAGCGTCTGCCGGGTGGAGCGGTTTCGCGAGGGCCGCGATCGCGCTCGACCTCACCCGGCTCCAGCCCGCCGTAGAGCGTTTCGACACGCCGCAGCGTCTCCTCGGTCTCTACATCACCAGCCACAACCAGAATCGTGTTCGACGGCCTGTAGTAATTCCGGTAGAACCTCACGACTGCCTCGCGGTTCAACGTGCGGAGGCCCCACTCGTGCCCGATCCTCCACCGTCTGATCCGGTGGCGGTCATGGAGCAGCTCGAACAATGTCTCGGTCGTCAGCGCCGACGGCGTGTCGCGCTTTCGCCTCGCTTCCTCGATGATAACCTCCAGTTCGCGCGCGAGTTCGCCCTCATCGACAAGCGAGTTGGCGTAAGCGTCGGCCTGGATCGCGAGTCCGCGGGCGAACCCCGCGGAGGGCAACACCGCGTAATAGCTGGTGTGATCGTAGATCGTCGCCGCGTTGAGATAGCCGCCGCTGGCCTTGGTCTGCTGGGCGATTTCCCCCACCCCCCACGTCGGAGTTCCCTTGAAGTACATGTGCTCGAGGACGTGGGAGATGCCGATGACGTCATCGGTCTCATCGAAGTACCCGGCCTTGACCCAGGTGACAACGGCCGCGACTGGCGCACTGTGATCCTCGCGCACCAACACCGTCATCCCGTTGCCGAGTACATGACGGGCTACGCTGAGCTCCCTCATGAGCTGCACGACCGCATGTTGCTGGTCCGGAGTCCCCGAACCTGGCGCCTCGATGCTGCTGCCAAGGTTTATGGAGTAGGTGCCGCCGGAGGCTGGATCATCGCCTGTTGCGCGCACTGCTGCCAGCTGCCCGCTCCCGCTCGCTGGAGAAACCTGGGGGCGAGGTCGAAGCGCCCCATCCGCGCCAGAGTGCAGCCCATGAAGCCCAGTGCATTCCGGTCCTCCGGATCGAGTCTGATTGCGCGCTCGTAGAAGGACCGTGCCAGCTCCAGCTGGTTTGTCGCCAGGAGGAGTGCCGCCAGTTCGCGATGGGCGAGCGCATTCTCCGGCTCGATGGTGACCGCCGTTCGCAGCGCATTGTTGGCTGTCGTGAAGTCGCCCTCTTCGCGCGCCATCCTTCCGAGGTAGATATGGGGCGTGGCCAGCGCGGGATTGCGCGCCGCAGCGGTCGTGAATGCAGCCCGGGCACCGACACGATCCCCGGCGGCGAACGCCTCCCGGCCGCGCCTGACGTCGCCCGGTTCGGCCCCACTGACGCGGGTGAAGATGAACCACCCTCCCGCTCCAACGACCACAAGCAGGGCGACGGCAACCAGGACGCGACCCATGACGTTCCGGCGCGGCGTCACTCCGGGCGGCTGCTGCTCAACGGGCATCTCTGCTGACACCCCCGTCCCGGAACTCGCGCTGGTCGCCGACGGGGGAGCTCCGTCACGCTCAACCACGTCGACTAGTCGATCGTATCCAGTGCGTGCCGCGGCGACGTCAGCTGCGCTTGGGGTGTAGTGCAACTGCCGCGATCGGTCCGCGGCCGCCTGAAAGTCGATCAGGGAGTGAGCTTCATCGAGCGCCAGCAGACCACGTGATCTGAGCTCTCTGACCAGTCCCTGGCCCGCCAGGTCGGCGCCACTGCCCCCCATGAGGGTCCGTAAGGTGTTCTCGGCGCCGCTCCACGCCTCCACGATCCCCGCCCCGAGCAGCGCCGGATCGGTTTCACGCGCAAGACGATCGACCGCCGGCCGCATCCCGTCCAGAGCAACGCGGGCAGCCTTCTGCAGTGAGCCGGCCATCAGCGAAGGATTCGCAACAGGCCCGCGTCGGCGCTTCCGCGGATGAAGCTCTCGGCGTTCATCGTCGGAATGATGACACCGGTCATCGAAAACCCCCGCCTCGCCTCGAGCATCATGTAATCCTGAACGCTGCGCGCCGCGTAAACGCCGCTCCCATCCTTCATCTGCCTCACGATGTCGTCCCACGTCCCGTGGAAAGCGCGACCGTCACGCATCAGGATCCGGTGCTCGGCAGGGGCGCGCTGCTCAACCAGACCCGTAAGCATCGCCCCGAACAGCTCCAGCTGCTGACGGGCATCCTGCTGCTCACTTTCAAGCGCCCGCTGTTCTATCTCGGCCAGCATTGCGTCGATATCGTCGGTTTCTCCGGCGAGGTCTGCGAGTCGCTGCTCCCACTTCCGGATCTCGACGTGTGAATCGGGGAGCTTGTGCACCGACTTCTTGAGTTCGATCAGACGCCAGATGCCAAGTTCGTCCCAGTGCTCCGAAGGTGAAGATCGGTCGAGGTGGTAGAGGGCGGCCTCCAGATCCCCGGCATCGTAGAGAACGTTCCCGAGGTAGATGCGTGCCTCGGTGTACGACGGATCCAGCTGCAGCGCACGTTTGAGCGTGCGGACGGCCCGCTCGTCATCACCCATCCTGTGCTCCACATAGCCCACCAGCGCCAGTGCCTCGGCAGAATCGGGCGCTTGCCGGGATGCGATCCTGAAGTATTTCGCGGCCTCATCAATCTGCCCGTCACGGAACAGCGCCCGCCCGACCTGTAGCATCAGCTCGAGGTCATCTTCGTAGCCAAGCTCGATGGTCTTCCGGAAAGCAGCGATAGCTGACGCCGTCTGCCCGATTCGGAGCAGCACCTCACCATTCCCGGCAAGGGCGTCTTCGTGGTCGGCATCGAGCGCGAGAGCTTCCTCGAAACTCCTCCGCGCCCACGCAAACTCCTCACGCGCCAGCCTCGCGTAGCCGATGCCGATGTGAAGCTCTACCGCGTTCGGGTAGAGCGCGAGTCCCTCGCGAAGCACATCGAGCGCCGTCTCATACTTTCCTTCGTTGTACAACAGGTGCGCCCGCTCATCGTACTCCTCGGAACTCAGGAATGGCGTCGGCATGTCCAGACTCGTCTCCGCGTCAGGCTTGCAGTCGTATTCTACAACGCGGAAGCCGCTCCATTCAATGGAGCATGCTGACCTTCGCTGGCGAGCCCGGCGCTTTTCCACATCGAGGGACCCCTCACCGCCTACTCGTCAGGCAGACCGCGATCTCCGCTGCCAGCGACGCGTTCGCAGACAGAAGTGCAACGTTGGTCGCGAGTGAACGGCCTCCAGTAGCCCTTTCCACGGCCGCGAGGAGAAAGGGCGTCACAGCCGGCCCGCTGATCTCCGCCTCCCGCATTTCCTCCAGAGCCCGAGACACCGCTCCCTGGATCAGATCGCCCGGGAGCGCGTGGTCCGCTGGAGGCGGTTGCGCCACTATCACAGCTGCGCTCCGGCCCAGTGATCGCTGAGCGGCAAACAAGGCCACGACCTCTTCGGCGCTCTCGACAGTTGTGCTCACGGCAAGTCCGCTCGAGCGGGCGAAAAACGCCGGAAACTCATCGGTCCTGTATCCAACTACAGCTACGCCGAGGGACTCCAGTCGTTCCACGGTAGCGGCGAGATCGAGGATCGACTTGGCCCCGCTGCAGACCACGATGCGTGGATTGCGAGCCAGCTCGGCCAGATCGGCCGATTCGTCGAAGGGTGATCCGCGATGAACACCACCGATGCCGCCGGTCGCAAAGACTTCGATTCCGGTTCGCTGGATCAGCGCCAGCGTCCCGGCGACGGTCGTCGCCGCCGTATCGCCCCGGACGATCGCCACGGCAATGTCGCGCGCCGAGACTTTGCGAATCCCGTCTCCGGAAAGGAGCAGGTTCAGTTCTGGATCAGTTACACCGACCGACGCCCGGCCCCTGATGACCGCCGTAATCGCCGGAACGGCTCCCACCGATCGAATGGCCGCCGACATCTCCGTCGCAGCCTCGCGATTGAACGGTCGTGGCAGCCCTTGCGCCAGAACGGAGCTTTCGAGTGCAACTACCGGACGTCCCGACTCAAGTGCTGCCGCTACCTCCGGCGAGAACCCGACTGGGGCCGCATTCACCGAGCCCCGCCCTTGCCGGTGATGTGCGTCGGTCAGCGTATCTCGTCGTCGAACTGCTCGGCACGCAGCGTGTCGACCTTCTCCCGCTCACCCGAGGTGTCGTCCCAGACTGCGAGAACCTTGATCCGTTCGCCCTTCCAGGCATCAAAGGATTTTGTGCTACCCTTGGGAACGTGGATCTCGTGGCCATCTTCGAAACGCAGTATCACGTTTGGGTATTCCTTGTTGGAATACTGCTTCCGGAGTTTTTCTGGCTGGGTCGACATTGAGCCTCGGTTTTCTCTGTTTCGATCGTGTTTGACCGCTGACGCTACTGCACGACTGGCAGTCTTTCAAGTCACGACTGCCCTTTGCCCGGAGAAATGCGTCCATTCACCGGTGGCGAGCGCGGTGTCGATGGCAGCCATTACTTCCTCGAGTTCGTCATCGCGTGTATAGAAATGCGGTGAAATGCGGATGCCGGCCTCGGGGCGATAGTCGACGAGGATGTCCCGGGACAGAAGATAGTGCGCTACCTCCCGCGCGTGTGGAACCGAGAGGGCGATCGTGCCACCGCGACGGCGCGGATCACGCGATGCGTGCACTGCGTAACCGCGCGCGTCGGCCAGTTCGATCAGCCTTGCGGTCTGCACCTCGCTCTTTGCCCGGATGGCGTCGATTCCTGCCCGACGAATGATTCGCGGGCCTTCGAGTGCCGCGTAAAGAGCGGGGATTACCGGTGTACCACCCAGCCATCGGTAGATGCCCTGCGAATATTCCATGTCACCTTCGAAGCCGAACGGCCGCGAGTGCGCCATCCACCCCGTGAGCGCCGGCTCCAGTACGTCGCGGATTGCCGGACTCGCGTAGAGAAAGCAGCCGCCGGGCCCGCCGCACAACCACTTGAGAACACCGCCGGTCAGGAAGTCCGCTCCACTTCGTTTGACATCGACGGGGATCACTCCAACCGAATGAAACGAATCGAGGGAGACGAGAGATCCCATCTCATGCGCGTGATGGCAGAGGCGATCGACGTCGAGTATCCAGGCGCTCCTGAACAGGACGTGCGACACACAGACCAGAGCTGTGCGCTCGTCGATGGCTGCCAGAAGCCGGTCGATGTCCACACCGATCCCGTCGTCGCTCGGAACCACGACGACTTCCGCCCCAAGACGTGGAGCAAGCTTGTCGTACACGTAACGGACAGATGGGAAGTCGAGCGACGTCATCACGATGCGGTTTCGACGCCCTTCGAACGGCACCGCCGACAGGATCGTGGCCTGCGCGAGCGATACGTTGGGCAACATGACAATCTCGCCAATCCCCGCTCCGATCAACGGCGCGATCTCATCACCAACCGCGCCGGGCATTTCCCACCATGTGCTGCCCCACGCCCTTACCCCCTGCTCGGCCCAGATGTCGACGTATTCGGCGAGCCGGTCGGGGACCGTACGCGGCATGGCGCCTAACGAATTGGAAACCAGATACGTAGTGCGCTCCAGGATCGGGAACTCATGTCGAAACGCAAGCAGCGAGTCAGCCATAACGAATTGATCGGTTTACGGTCCCGGGGTTCCTGCTCATCCGAAATTACTCACCCTCTGGCGCGGGCGTTTCACCAGATAGACCTTCAAAGGGACAACAACGGAAAATCCTGATGCGAGCCACCTCTGTCCTTCTCCTGATTCCGCCCCTGCTCGTGGCCTGCAGTGGCAGAACAACTCCGTCCGACAGCTCGCCCACAGCGGCCGCCGCTCCAACCCAGATAGCGAGCGGAGCCACCGCCGCGTCCTCCCCTGCTCCGGCACGCCGCGACTCGCGACTGATAACCAGGGCCGAGATCGATAGCACGCGAGGTGTCTCGACAGTCTGGGAGCTGCTAATGAGGGTCCGGCCCAACTTCCTGCGCGACGCCCAGCGCCGGCAAATGACCACCAGCGACGACACCAGGCCTCAGGTTCGGGTTGACAACGCTGACTTCGGAACGACCGATGCGCTCAAGAGTCTCCCCATCAGCGGCATCACGGAAATCCGCTACCTGGATGCCTCCGAGGCCACGGCGCGGTTCGGCACGAGACTCGGCAGACCAATGATCTGGATCCAGACGGGGCGCGCAGGTCGATAAGACAAGGTCAGCTCGCAGCAAGCTTTTCCACCGCCAGCGCTGCCAGTTGTACGTAGTCGTCGATCGCCCGCTCGAGGTCGACGATCTTCACCTGTTCCCCGTCTGTGTGCGCGACATGGACCGACCCTGGGCCGTAGAGGCAGGGCGTGCCCCAGTTCGTCAGAGCCGGCACGTCGGTCGCAAAGGCCGCTACCGATGTCGCGAAACCGTCGAACGTACCCAGCCTGACGGCCGGGACCATCACACCCCAATCCAGTTCGGCTCGCCCCTCAGCCCAGTCTTCGACCAGCGACTGCACCTTCTCCGCGTCTCCGACCAGTCGGAACATGAGACGGGCCTCGGCCGCAGGTGCAAAAACGTTGTCAGCGACGCCGCCTGACAGTGATCCGATATTGAAGGTCGTTTCGCCCAGTAACTCGTCGGACGGCCAGGAGATGGAGTCGAGTTCGGAAAGGAGCCGCACCAGCGCAAGTGTGGCCGACCTCCCCATCGCCGGATAAGCGGAGTGTGCGGCCCTGCCCGTTGTCCGAACAACGACCCGCTGCGCCCCCTTCGTGCCCGTCGCGAGGGTACAGTCCGTCGGTTCCCCATTGATCAGAAACCGCCTGCGCACCGGCAGGTTGCGCACGATCCAGTTGTTGGCCGCATGCGCACCGTCGTGGCAGGTCTCCTCTCCAATCACGAACAGCATCCCGACCTCCTGCCCCAGGCTGCGACACCGGCCGGCAGCCGCGATCATCGCCGCTGCGATTCCCTTTGCGTCGCACGCGCCCCGGCCGTGGAGTACTCCGTTTTCAAACCGCGGCGGCATCCACGGCGGCACCGTATCGAGGTGGGTGGAGAAGGTGACGTCCACGTCAGATGAGGCCGAGGCGAAGATGGCGTCACGACCCTCAGTGACGGGGATGCGCACGGTCTCCCACCCATCGGTGCGGAGGATCGATTCGACGAGCGTGATCGCCGCCGCTTCGCTCCCTGAAGTGGAATCGACGGCCATCAGCTCCGTGGCGAGACCGGCAACGCGGGGAAGGGTCGATTTGGTAGTCACGCGCAAGAAGGGAATGTCTGAGCCGCAATCAGCTCAGGAAGCGGCGGGCGAGTTGCTCGAGCCGATCGTCACCTGACCGCGTTGCTTCGTCGAGAATTCGCTCCACGAAAGGTCTGAGCGATCTTTCTCCCCAATAGTAGCCGGTCGCCTGTTCCGCGGAGGCCGTCTCACCTGTGCGCGCGGCCTCGAGGAGCGCACGCGCCGCGGCTTCGTCGAACCCCGGGTCGTCGCGGTTCGGTAGTCCGTAGGACCGCCGCGGCACGGCGTCGTCTCTGTCGTCGTCGACAAAAGCTCGTGACATGAGTTCGGAGGTCGATCCTTACTGTGAGCGCCCCGCTGGTGCTCCGGGAGGACAAGTAGATTACACGTCGATCGGGATCCGGGCCCAGCTCCCCTGACGCAGAGACCACGAACGCAAGATGACCAACTCCTTCGGCAGCCGCGACACCCTCGTCGTTGGCGACAAGTCCTACACCATTTACAGAATCGACGCCCTTCGCGCCATGTCCGAGGGCAACGCGGACCGGCTGCCGTTTTCTCTCAAGGTGCTGCTCGAGAACCTGCTTCGTGGTGAAGATGGCGCCTTTGTCTCGGCGGCGGACATTGAGGCACTGGCTCGATGGGACGTCACCGCGCCCGTTGACAAGGAAATCGCTTTCAGGACGGCGCGGGTCCTGCTGCAGGATTTTACCGGTGTACCCTGCGTTGTCGATCTGGCGGCGATGCGGGATGCGATCGCAGCGCTTGGCGGCAACCCCGAGCGCATCAACCCATTGCAGCCGGTCGACCTCGTGATCGACCACTCGGTGCAGGTCGACGAATACGGGACGGACGCCGCGTTCCTTCTCAACGTCAATCTCGAATATCAGCGGAATCGCGAACGCTATCAGTTCCTGCGTTGGGGCCAGGAGGCCTTCAACAACTTCCGGGTCGTGCCTCCGGGAACCGGGATCTGTCACCAGGTGAATCTCGAGTACCTTGGTCGCGTTGTCTTCACCAGGGAAAAGGATGGAGAAACGCTGGCTTACTGCGATTCGCTTGTAGGTACCGATTCGCACACGACCATGATCAACGGCCTTGGAGTCCTTGGCTGGGGAGTCGGCGGAATCGAGGCGGAAGCCGCCATGCTGGGCCAGCCGGTGTCGATGCTGATCCCGGATGTGGTTGGTTTCAGGTTCACGGGCAAGCTGCGGCCTGGCGCCACGGCCACTGATCTCGTTCTTACCTGCACCGAGATGCTGCGGCGGAAGAAGGTTGTAGGAAAATTCGTCGAGTATTACGGAGACGGCCTGTCGTCGCTCTCACTCGCCGATCGCGCGACGATCGCGAACATGGCCCCCGAGTATGGCGCGACCATGGGGTTCTTTCCCGTTGACCATGAGACATTGCGTTACCTGTCGCTGACCGGGCGCA
>JBQTHK010000028.1:0-91616 GCA_052389935.1 Gemmatimonadota bacterium
ACCGAGTCGGACGATCCGCTCGTGTCCCGGTTGTCCCGCCAGGGGCAACGCCGGGTAGCGATGATCGGTGGCAATAACCGCTGAAAGCATCTAAGTGGGAAATGCCCTCCAAGATGAACATTCCCTGTGGCCTCGAGCCACCTGAAGGGCCGGGGGAGACTACCCCGTCGATAGGCCGCACGTGGACGCGTGGCAACATGCTCCAAGCGCAGCGGTCCTAATCGCCCGTGAGGCTTGACTCACCCCTCTTTACAAATCACGCAGAGCAGCAAGATCCTGCCATGAGTCCAATTACCACGATCTCTCTCCACTTCTCCGTCGTCACTTCATATCGCTGGCGACCAGAGCGTAGGGGCCACACCCGTTCCCATTCCGAACACGGCAGTTAAGCCCTACAGCGCCGATGGTACTCCGATCGAGAGATCGCGGGAGAGTAGGCCGTCGCCGGCACCCTTTGAGCGGTCCCCTTGCTAACGCAGGCGGGCCGCTCTTTTTTTCGTTCCCTCCACCCTCCCCACCCCCTTATCCAAACCTGACACCTGACTTCATACAGACCGCGTAAAAGCCCACAAAGAAACGCGATAGCACTACCTACATGATGTCCAACATTAATGACCCCAAGTGCGGATTCGTAGCCATCGCCGGAGCGCCCAATGTCGGCAAATCCACACTCATCAATGCCCTCGTCGGCCAACGCATCGCGCTCACCAGCCCCAAACCCCAGTCCTCACGTCTCAAAGTCTCCGGGATCGTCACGCGCGGCAACGCACAGTTGATCATCGTCGACACACCCGGCCTCCTCGACTCCAACCAGCCCCTACAGCACGCCCTACAGCTCGAAGCCAGTCGCGTCATGAATGAAGCGGATGTCGTGCTCCACGTCAGCGCCGCCGACAGGCCAATCACGCTCCGGGCACACCTTCAAACACTCACCCTGGCGCCCCCACCACCCGCCGTCCGCGTCATCGAGGTCATCAACAAGATCGACTCTACCGACGAGGCGGCCGCCGATGACCTGCGCCGACTCAACCCGCACGCGGTCCTCGTTTCAGCACTGCACGGCCAAATGATCGACGAACTCCTCGACCGCCTCGTCGAAGCCGTACTCCCAGGGCCCTGGCTCCACGACCCATCGGACCTGACAGTCCAGAGTTCACGCTTCCTCGTCGGCGAGCTCGTCCGCGAGTCGATTTTTGAGCTAACTCACCAGGAGCTCCCCTACAGCGTCCACATCGACATCGAAGAGTTTCGCGAAGGGCAGTCGCCGATTTACATGCGGGCCGTCGCATACGTGGAGCGCGAAAGCCAGAAAGGCATACTCCTCGGTGCAGGTGGCCGGACGATCAGGGAGATCGGGCAGTCGGCGCGTCGCAAGATCGAGGCGCTCGTCGGCGGGCAGGTGTACCTTGATCTCTGGGTCAAGGTTGCTCCCAACTGGCGTCGGGACCCCGATGCGCTGCGCCGATTCGGCTTCCCTTCATTTCGCGAAAAGCCTTGATGAAAGTCAGCGACGATCTGTTCCAGATTCTCCGGTGCCCCAGGTGCAAGGGTCGGCTGCGCCGCGAAGATGTTGATGCCCCGAAGGAGTCGCTCACATGCGACCCGTGCCGCCTTCGGTATCCGGTACGCGACGGGATTCCAATCATGCTCACCGATGAGGCGCAGGCCTTCTAGGGCGCTGCTACTCGCTCTTTCGATCGGCCTCATCGCGACTAGTGCGGTCGAGGCGCAGGAAGGGAGCGGGCCCACATCCTCAGCGGCTTTGTTCCTCCTCTTCCCCACAGGAGCCCGACCCGTCGGCATGGGCCACGCGGTTACCGCATCGAGTGGCGACGTTGACGCAGTCTGGTGGAACCCGGCGGGGATCGCGAACACGCGACGCATTGGGGGCTCATTTCACCACTCCCAGGCGCTTGTCGGGACGGGTGATGCCCTCACTGTCAGTTTTCCATCGCGGCTCGGCGTAATAGCTCTATCGGCGAACGTTCTCAATCAGGGGAGCACCGATGTCACCGCGCCCGACTCAACAACATCAGGGGTGCTCGTCGCGCGCGATCTCTCGCTGGGCCTGAGCTGGGGTGTAGTCATCGCAAGACGATTCCGGGCGGGCGCCACCTGGAAGACGGTGCAGTTTCGGTTCGACTGTACCGGCGAGTGTCCCACGATACCGCGCCCGCCGGCTACAAGTGCTGTCGACCTCGGCCTTCAGTTCGACGCCCCGTCGCGGGTACCGCTATCGGTCGGCCTGGCTCTGCGACACCTCGGCGTTCGCGACGAGGCAGGAGCTGAGGAGCTGCCGACTCGGCTGGATTTCGGCGTCGAAGGTCTCTACCGGATTCCACAGACCGTGGCCGCCGACGCGAGCGTCACGCTCGCCCTTGGCGCGATTGATGATCTTCCGCTATCCCGCCCCCTACCGCGCCTTGGTGTCGAGTTCAACTGGGAGTCCACCGTTTTCGTTCGGGGCGGATACGTGGTAGAAAGGAGCGGGACCGAGTCGGGCGGACCTTCGCTTGGTCTGGGGTTCGTGCGTGGGCGCTTCGCCATCGATTTCGGCCGGACCTTCAGCGGTCTCAGTGCTGATGCCGGGCAGGCGCCCACCTACATCTCGCTCAAGCTCGGCCACTAGGCAAGTCGCCAGGCGCTGTCACGGAAAGCGCTGCCGGTCGTCGTTGAGTAGCCGGAAAAGCGCGCCGCACCTGGGGCGCGTCTTTCGCAGTCGGCAGGAAGTTGTTGCGTTCATTGGTCTTGCGGCAAGCAAAGGTACCCCTCCCCCCATCCATCAAGCGGCGCTCATTGCCGGCACCCTCAGCGATCATCTTCGGCACCGAAGCAAGCCGCTTCGTGAGAACCGCGCTCGAGTGGGCACGCGAGCGCGGCATCCCTGTTGTTTTCTCGCCAGATACCGATGATCTGATGTCGCGCGCGCTTCGGGCGCGCCCCCTGTGCGTTCTCTTCGATGCGCGCGGGGCGGGCGCCGAGGAGTGCCATTACGCGTGCTCCCTGTTGAAAGCTGACTCGTACACGGGAATCGTCCCCGTGGTAGTCTTCTGCAATGAGACGCGGGAAGGTCGCGAAAGGGCGTTCGTGGCAGGTGCGGACGAAGTCCTGGGTCTGGGATTGGACGTCGAGGAGACCAGGTTGCGGCTCGATCTCATGCTCTCGCGTTCGGAGCGCGACGTCAACGTTCACCCATCGACCCGGCTCCCGGGGACGGTGGAGATCGAGCGCGAGCTCGAGCGCCGGATCGCGAGTGGTTCGCAGTTCGCGATGTGTTACGCAGATCTCGATCATTTCAAGGAGTTCAACGACCGGTATTCCTACTACGACGGCGACCGTGTTATCCGGCTCCTTTCGCGAGTTCTGCACGACGTGGTCAAGGGCACATGCGGTCTCGAGGGGTTCGTGGGGCACATCGGAGGCGATGACTTCATCTTCGTGATACCGGCGGAGGCTGTTCCCGATGTATGCGGCGAGATCGTGCTCGTCTTTGACACCCTGATTCCGTACCAGTATTCGGAGCAGGATCGCCGTGCGGGTTACTTCTTCGGAAAGGACAGGCGGGGTCAGTTGCATCGCGTGCCACTCATGACTCTGTCGATCGGAGTGGTAACCAACGAACGGCGAGTGTTCACGGCGGCGGCGCAGGTTTCGCAGCTCGCCACGGAGATGAAGGGTTACGCAAAGACGTTGACCGGATCACTCTATTCAGTTGACCGCCGGTCTGATATATCACCGGAAAGTGGGCAGCCGACTCCTCCTCGCGCTCCCCGGGCCATAAGCATGGTGGACGACTAAATGAATGTTACATGTCCTGAATGTCAGTCCCTGTTCAGGGTTGATCCGTCGCGGGTCGGCAGTGCCGGGGTGCGCGCGCGGTGCAGCGTCTGCGGCGGAATCATTCCCGTCGGGGCTGACGCCGACTGGAGCGGGGACTTTCCCGACACACTCGCGATAACGGCGCCGGGGACCGGCTCGACAGGTGTTGCAAGTGCTTCGCCCACTCCGGCTGCAAGGCGCGGGGCGACTCCACCTGCAGGTGCCGTGGCGATCGGTGGGGGTTTGGGTGGCGGGGGCGGCGCTGCTCTGAGTGGTCGCGTTCCTCCCTTTGCACCCTCGAGGAGGGTCGGCGGCGGAGCCAGTCCGGCGTTCGGCGCTCCTACTTTTCCAGCCGCCGCGCTGCGCCCGCCGACGCCGGCGTTTACCCCAGTAGTCGGACGGCCGCCTCTGGCGAGTTCACCGGTTTCGCAAGGCGCGGTCAAGGCACCCGTACCCCCGCCGGCGGCGCGTCAGTTCGAGATTCCGCGACCAAGCCAGGCGAATCCCGGAACTGCTCCCGGCGCGACAGCTGTACGGTCGTCCCCGGAAGGCGAGCGGACAACCTCGGCGATGCCTGCTGGTTCTTCCGCGGCTTCGCGCCGGACAGCCAACCCCTTTCTCTCGAACGATCCGAATCAGAAGGCGCGGCGACTCGCGCGAGCTCTCGTTTCGGACATGATCGCGTACAACCCGGCCAAGGTCGAGGAAGGGTCGCGCGAGGGCACGATCAAGCAGCTGTTTCGCGAAGAGATAAGGAAGAGCTACGAGGAGTACGTCGAGCAGATTGGCCGTGAATTCGCCGAGTCCACGACCCACTTTCAGGATGCGCTCAACGAAATCCTTGCAGGGGGACGCCGGCTTTTCTGACAGAGTTGCACGGCTTGAAGGGGACGCGCCCGGGAGGGTAAGTTTGGTAAGCTGGCACGAGCCGTTTTCCTGGTGAAGGCGGCTCTCTTGCTATCAGCGCCGTTCCCTTCGTACCCGCCGAATCAGATGGCCGAGACCGAACGTACAAGAGGCATCACCGCCATCGCCGGCCGCGTCGACGAACTGCGGAGGTATCTTTGACGTCGATCGAAAGCGTGAGCGACTGAGCGCCCTCGAGTCGCGAATGGCCTCGGTCGGATTCTGGGATGATCAGGATACAGCCCGATCGGTGGTCCAGGAGGTCAAGGCGTTGCGCGTCTGGGTAGAGGGATTCGACTCACTGGCAAACCGGGTGCGCAGCGCCGCGGAACTGGACGAAATGCTGATCGCCGAGCCTGACGAGTCGATGGTGTCCGAGCTCGACGCGGAGGTTCGATCACTTGAGGGCGATCTCAGGGCGTTCGAGCTCAGGTCGCTGCTCCAGGGTGCAGACGACTGGCGTGACGCTCAGATCGAGATCGCGGCCGGTGCCGGCGGTACCGAGGCGATGGACTGGGCGCAGATGCTCATGCGGATGTACACGCGCTGGGCGGAGCGCCGGGGTTATGAGGTTGAACTCCTCGATCAGTCCGACGGTGAAGAAGCCGGGATCAAGGGCGCTGTCATCGAGATCAGAGGCCCTTCGGCGTACGGCTTCCTCAGGCCGGAGACCGGCGTCCACCGGCTGGTACGTATTTCTCCGTTTGACTCCAACGCCCGGCGCCACACGAGCTTCGCGAGCGTATTCGTGTATCCGGTGGTGAACGAGGAGATCTCGATCGAGATCCGTGACGAAGACATCAGACTGGATGTTTTCCGTGCCAGCGGTGCCGGCGGCCAGCACGTCAACAAGACCAGTTCCGCCGTGCGCCTGACTCACATTCCGAGCGGTGTGGTGGTCTCGTCTCAGCAGGAACGATCGCAATTCAAGAACAAGGCAACGGCTTTCAAGCAGCTCCGCAACCGCCTCTATCAGCTGGAACTGGAGAAGCAGGCGGCGGCACGGGCCAAACTCGACGCAACCAAGTCCGACGTCACGTTCGGGAGTCAGATCCGGAGTTACGTCTTTCAGCCTTACACGATGGTCAACGACCACCGCACCGAGCTCAAGATTCCCGATGTCCAGCGGATCATGGACGGCGACATCGACGAGTTCATCGAAACCTATCTCAAGAGATTCGGAGCCGGCGCCGCCGCGGGGCTGGCAGGGTGAGCGACGACCTCAACTTCGTTGTCAGGGCTCGTCGTGAGAAGCTGGACCGACTTCGGGCGGCCGGCATCGAGCCGTTTGCCTGGTCGTTCAACGCGACCCACGACGCATCGGGAGCGCTCAGCGTCCTCGAACCCGCTGCAGCCGAAGGCCCGGTCGTTTCGGTGCCGGGGCGGATCGTAGCGTGGCGGCCGCATGGGCGTACGGTCTTCGCCCACCTCGCGGACGCAGCCGGGAGAATCCAGCTCTACTTCCGGCGGGACGATATCGGTGAGGAGGAGTTCGCGCGGCTCGACCTTCTCGATCTCGGCGACGTGGTCGGCGTGAGCGGGCCGCTCTTCCGGACCCGCACCGGCGAGACGACGATCCGGGTGGAGAAACTGGTGTTGCTGGCCAAGTCGCTCCGCCCGCTCCCTTATGGCAAGGAAAAGGTTGTCGACGGCAAACTGCTGCGGCATTCGGGCTTTGCCGACGCGGAGCAGCGCTACCGGCAGCGCTACGCCGACCTCGCGGTACACCCCGACGTGAGACGGCGCTTCATCGCCCGGTCAAGGATGATCACCGCGCTGAGGAGCCGGCTTGACGGCCTCGGTTACCTCGAGGTTGAAACGCCGGTGCTGCAGCCGCTCTATGGCGGAGCGACGGCGCGTCCGTTTTCGACGCACCACAACGCTCTCGACATGCCGCTCTACCTGCGGATCGCCGACGAGCTCTACCTCAAACGGCTGGTCGTCGGAGGTTTCGACCGGGTATACGAAATCGGGCACGACTTCCGCAACGAGGGCATCGACCGGACCCACAATCCGGAGTTCACGATGCTCGAGTTCTACGAAGCGTGGGCTGACTACGAGGTCATGATGGGTCGGGTGGAGTTGCTGCTGGTGGCTGCCTCCGATTCGGTCAGGGCGCTGCTCGGCAGAGACTCGGCGACCGCAGCCGACCTGCTCGTGTACGGCGAGGACGCTTTCGTCGACGTGCCCCGTTTTCGCCCACCGTTCCCGCGCCTCGACTGGGTCGGAGCACTGGCCTCGGCGTTAGGCAGCGATCCGCTGGCGTTGCCGGAAGGTGATCTCCGTGCGGCAGCAGAGCGCGCAGGCGTGCCCAACGTTTCCGGCCTCAATCGGCCCAAGGTTCTGGACGGACTTTTCCAGGAGCTGGTCGAGAGGCATCTCGCTGATCCGACGTTTGTAATCGACTATCCCGTGGAGCTGTCGCCGCTGGCCAAGCCACGACGTGGAAAGCCCGGCCTTACCGAACGTTTCGAGCTTTTTGCCGGCGGCCGCGAGCTCGCCAATGCCTTCAGCGAATTGAACGATCCCATCGACCAGCGGCAGAGGCTGGAGGACCAGGCGAAACTGCGCGACGCCGGTGATGACGAGGCCGCGGGCGTGGACGAAGATTATCTTCGAGCAATGGAATACGGCATGCCGCCGATGGGGGGGGTGGGAATCGGTATCGACCGCCTGTTCATGTTCCTCTCTCGCGCCGAGAACATCCGCGACGTGATTCTCTTTCCCACGCTGAGGCCCGAATGACGCGCCTCGAGTTCGGAGTAGCCTGGCGATACCTGCGCAGCCGGCGCGGATCGAAATTGCTTTCCTTCATAAGTCTGATAGCGATTGGCGGCGTGGTGGTCGGCGTCAGCGCCCTCATCGTCGTCATGGGCGTCATGAACGGGCTCCAGCGCGACCTCCGCGAAAAGATCCTCGTCGGCAGTCCCGACGTGCGTGTTCTCACCTACGGCGAAGATCTGCGGATCAACGACTGGGAGAGGTTGCTGGAGCGCGTGCGCGCCGAGCCTGGTGTGGTCGCCGCCGCTCCCTTCGTGCTGACCCAGGGGCTGGTAAGTGCGGGCCACGACTATCAGGAAGGGGCTAACATCGCCGGCATCGTTCCTCAGTCGCGCGACCGCGACAGTACGCTCGATGTCACCTCGATCCGGAGCCACGCCATTGAGGGCGACTTTCGCTTCGCGAGCAACGACGGTCAGCAGCGGGGAGTTGTGCTGGGCAAGATTCTCGCGGGCAAGTTGAACGCGTATCCGGGAGACTCGATTTCACTCGGCACGCTGGCGGGCTCTGGTGTCAGCGCGTCGACGGGGTTGCCGCCTATCCGTGTGATGCGGTTCGAGGTGACCGGAATCTTCGATTCCGGCATGTATGAATACGACAACGCATACATCTTCATGTCGGTTGCTGCTGCGCAGGAAATGGCCGGCCTTGGCGATGCCGTGACAGGCATCGAACTGCGGACGACCGACCGATGGACAGCCGCTGAGGTCGGCAGGCGGCTCGCCACCAAACTCGGTTATCCGTACCGGACAGTCGACTGGCAGGAGCAGAACTCGTCGCTCTTCCAGGCTCTCAAGCTCGAAAAGCTCGGGATGGCGGTGATTCTGCTACTGATCACGCTGGTCGCGGCCTTCAACATCGTCAGCAACCTGACGATGGTGGTTGCCGACAAGACGCGCGAGATCGGCATTCTCAAGGCGATGGGGATGACCGCGAGGTCAGTTCGACGAATCTTTCTGGCGCAGGGGGCGGTGATTGGTGTGGCCGGCACCGTCATGGGACTTGTGCTCGGTCTCGCCGTCGCCGTTGGCCTGGGTCGATACAAGCTCATCCGTCTCGACCCTTCAGTGTATTTCATCGACCATCTACCGGTGGCGACCGAACTGCTCGACGTCGTGATAACAGTTCTGGCGAGTATTGCAATCGCCATTCTCGCAACGCTTTATCCCGCGCATCAGGCCGCCAGGCTTTACCCGATCGAAGCCATTCGTCATGAGTGACGGTGGTTGCGCGGGCCGGATTGTGGCGCATCTGGCGATGAGGCAGTCTTCACTTGCGAGTGACTCGAACGGAGCGGCATGTCCGTCCTGATCGCGCAGGGCATCACCAAGACGTTCCGCGGTGGCGATGGCGGGACGTTGAGCATTCTCAACGGCGTCGACCTGTCGGTCGCGCGTGGTGAGATGGTGGCGATCGTCGGTGCGAGCGGAGCCGGCAAGAGCACTCTCCTCCACGTACTAGGCGCGCTCGACGTTCCAAACCGTGGCACGGTAGTGATCGACGGCGAGCCGACGGCGGGGAGGAACGACGAGCAGCTGGCGGAACTTCGTAACCGCAAGATCGGATTCGTATTCCAGTTTCATCACCTGTTGCGGGAGTTTTCGGCGCTCGAGAACGTGATGATGCCGTTGCGTATCAGTGGAGTAGATGCGAAGAAGGCTCGCAGCCGTGGCGAAGAGCTGTTGTCCCAGGTCGGTCTCAGTGGGCGCATGCACCATCGCCCGTCGGAGCTTTCCGGTGGGGAGCAGCAGCGCACCGCGGTTGCTCGCGCTCTGGCCGTGGATCCGGCTGTCGTCCTCGCCGACGAGCCGTCGGGGAACCTCGATCATCACAACGCCGAGCGGTTGCACGATCTGATTTCGCGACTGGCGCGGGACCTCGAGATGGGATTCGTCGTTGTCACACACAACCCGTCGCTTGCCTCGCGGGCTGATCGGACGCTACTGCTGGATAACGGTACACTTGCCGAAACTGATTCCGGGAGGATGGTGCGATAGATGATCTGCGACGTCTGCCGGGATCAGGACGCGAGCGTTCACCTCACGAAGGTCGTCCAGGGTGAGGTGACGCTGCTGCATCTTTGCGCGCGTTGTGCGGCCGAGCGCGGGATTGAGACGACGGTGACGACGCCTCCGAAGAACGTTCTCGGTGAGTTTCTTCACGCTGTTCACGAGCAGGCGGGTCCGGGTGGAGCGGCGGGCGCACAGGCAGAGACGCAGCGCTGCACTTTCTGCGGAATGACGCTGCGGGATTTCCGGTCGACGGGGAGACTTGGGTGCGCGCATTGCTATTCGACGTTCGAGCAGAGCCTGCGCGAGTTGTTGCGACGGGTACATGGGAGTTCGCAGCATGTGGGCCGGCGCTATGTGCTTCCGGCACCGGAGATCCTGCACAAGTCGACGTCGATCGGTGAGTTGAGGGACCGGCTGCGGTCGGCGATTGACAACGAGGAGTTCGAACTCGCGGCGTCCCTGCGCGACAAGCTCAAGGTGCTGGAGTAGTATGCTGGACCTTTCTCTTGTTCCGGACGGGGGCATCCGCTGGCTTGACGCGAGCGGCGAGCACGCCGACGTAGTGCTCTCGACGCGGCTGCGGCTGGCCAGGAACATCGCGGGGCTGGCGTTCGGTGGTCGCGCACGCGAGGGTGAGCGGCTGCGGGTCCTTCAGTCGGTACGGGACGCGCACCCTCATGTGCCGTCGCTCCGCGGCGGGGTGCTGCTGCGACTCGATGAACTCATGCCTAACGACAGGTGCCTGCTTCACGAAAGGCATCTGGTAAGCCGGGAGCTGGCGGGGATAGACGCCAGTGGTGGGCCGCGTGCTGCTGTAGCGGTGCTCGTGGGTGAAGGAGCCGGCCTGATGGTCAATGAGGAGGACCATCTCCGGCTGCAGGTAGTGCGGTCGGGCCTCGATGTGGGCGAAGCGATAGCGGCGATTACCCGCCTCGACCGCGAGCTTGGCTCGAGGCTGCCCTACGCGTTCCACGACGAGTTTGGCTTTCTGACGGCCTGTCCGACGAACACCGGAACCGGGCTTCGGGCATCGGTACTGATCCATCTGCCGGGCCTTGTGCTGACCAAGGAGATCGGGAAGGTGCTGTCGGGGCTGCAGGCAATGGGACTGACTTACCGGGGACTGTACGGGGAAGGGAGCGAGGTGGTGGGCAATTTCTTCCAGATATCAAACCAGACGACGCTGGGGCGGGCCGAGGACGAACTGGCCGATCACCTGGCGCGCGTTGTGCGACATGTCATTCAGCGCGAACACGATGCGCGGCGCGTGCTGTGGCGCGACGCCGGTTATATTATCGAGGACAAGCTGTGGCGGGCATACGGCACGCTGCGGTTTGCTCGCAGCCTGACGTTCGAGGAGGCGATGAACTTTCTCAGCGGCGTACGGCTTGCAGTTGGACTGCAACTAATCACGGGTCTCAGTGTCTATACGCTCAACAAGCTCCTGATTTTCAGCCAGAGCGCGCACCTCTCGTACGCTGAAGGACGCACTCTGACTGACGGCGAAGCAAACGTTGCACGCGCTCGTTATGTGCGACAGGCGCTCGAAATGGAGACGGACTCCGGACCTGAGATCCGGAGATCCAAACCGGGGACCTCATGAACGGCTACAACTTCACTGAACGTGTACGCAAGGTGCTGCAGATGGCGCGCGAGGAAGCTCAGCGTCTGCACCACGAATATGTGGGCACCGAACACATTCTCCTCGGTCTGATTCGCGAGGGCGAAGGTGTCGCGGCCGCCGTCCTGCAGAACCTGAGCGTGGACCTCGACGACGTCCAGCAGAAGATCGAAGACACCGTCAAAAAGGGAAAAGCAGCGCAGGCAACTGCTCCCGACCTTCCGTATACCTCGCGAGCCAAGAAGGTGCTCGAGCTGGCGATGAGCGAGGCCCGCGAGCTTTCGCACTCCTATGTCGGAACCGAACACCTCCTGCTCGGTCTCCTGCGCGAGGAGAAGGGAATCGCCGCCCAGGTTCTCACCGATGCCGGGGTCAATCTCGACGCCGCCCGTGCCGAAACGCTGCGACTGCTCGGCACCGAAATGCCGGCGGCGAGCAGCAGCCCCGCTCCGCAGGCGGCGAGCACGCCGTCCCAGTCGCCCGCAAAAGGCGAAAAGAAAAGCAAGACCCCGGCGCTCGATCACTTCTGTCGCGATCTCACGATGCTGGCCGCCGAAGGCCAGCTCGATCCAACGATCGGCCGGGCCAAGGAGATCCAGCGCGTCATGGAAATCCTCTCCCGCCGCAAGAAGAACAATCCCGTCCTCATCGGCGAACCAGGCGTCGGCAAGACGGCCATCGTCGAAGGGCTGGCCCAGCTGATCGCCACCGGGGAATGCCCCGATGGTCTGCGCGACAACAGAGTCCTGTCGCTCGATATGGCAGCCGTCATCGCCGGTACCAAATATCGCGGCCAGTTCGAGGAGCGGCTCAAGGCCGTGATGAACGAGATCGCCCAGAACCGCAACGTCATACTCTTCATCGATGAGCTGCACACGCTTGTTGGTGCAGGTGCTGCCGAAGGCGCCATCGATGCCAGCAACATGCTCAAGCCCGCACTCGCCCGCGGCGAGCTGCAGTGCGTCGGCGCGTCGACCCTGAACGAGTATCGCAAGTACATCGAAAAGGACGGGGCGCTCGAGCGCCGCTTTCAGACCGTCATCGTCGAACCACCATCAATTGACGAGACGATCGAGATACTCAAGGGCCTGCGCAAGAAATACGAAGACCACCACCGCGTGATCGTCCCCGATGACACCCTCGTCTCGGCGGCCCGACTCTCGGAACGGTACATCACCGACCGATTCCTTCCCGACAAGGCGATCGACGTGATCGACGAGGCTGGGGCCCGTGCGCGACTGGCCGCCCAGGTTCCGCCCCCTGAGGTATCCCAGCTCAAGGATGACCTCGACAAGGTCAACATCGAGAAGGAAGCCTCCGTTCGCGATCAGAACTTCGAGCGTGCCGCGGCCCTGCGCGACCGCGAGCGGGAACTCCAGGGCGACATCCGCAAAAAGCAGGACGAGTGGGAAAAACGGCGCCAGTCGCACCGGCCGACGCTCGGCGAAGAAGAAATCGCCTTCATCGTGAGCCGCTGGACCGGTATCCCCGTCACCAGACTGCAGGAAGCCGAGAGCGCCCGCCTCCTGCGCATGGAGGACGAGCTCCACGAATCGGTCGTTGCCCAGGAAGAGGCCATCAAGGCCATCGCCCGCTCGATTCGTCGCAGCCGTGCGGGTCTCAAGGACCCCAAGCGGCCAATAGGATCGTTCATTTTCTGTGGCCCCACCGGCGTCGGCAAGACCGAGTTGGCCCGGGCGCTCGCACGGTTCCTCTTCGCAGACGCCGCGGCCCTGATCCGCGTCGACATGAGCGAGTACATGGAGAAGTTCTCCGTGTCACGCCTCATTGGTGCGCCTCCGGGTTACGTCGGCTACGAAGACTCAGGCACTCTTACCAAGGCCGTGCGCCGCAAGCCCTACAGCGTCGTCCTCCTCGATGAGATCGAAAAGGCGCACCCGGATGTCTTCAACATCCTGCTCCAGGTCCTCGACGAAGGTCACCTCACCGACAACTACGGTCGGGTAATCGACTTCAAGAATACGGTCGTCATCATGACGTCGAACGTCGGCGCCAGGGACATCAGCCGCAACAAGTCGCTCGGTTTCACTGCTCCTGACTTCAAGGCGTCGTTTGATCGCATGTCGGAGAAGGTGCGCGAGGAGCTGCAGCACACTTTCAACCCCGAATTCCTCAATCGACTCGACGATACCATCGTCTTCCACCCGCTCACCAAGGAGCACATCGCCCGGATTGTCGGCATCATGCTCCGCGACGTGCACAAGCGGCTGTCCGAAGGGGAGCTCACCCTGAAGCTCAGCGAGGCGGCGAATGAATTCCTCGTCAAACATGGCTACGATGAGCAGTACGGGGCCCGACCGCTCCGCCGGGCCATCCAGCGTTATATAGAAGACCCGCTGAGCGAGCGCATTCTTATCGGCGACTTCGCAAAGGGCGACGAAATCGAGGTCGAGGTTGCTGTGGACGGCCAGAGCCTCGAGTTCCGGGTGCCATCGAGCGTTCCCAAGGCGTAATCCCGGCGGCTCCAGCGTGTGTCGAATGAGCGGCCCGGTCCCAGAACCGGGCCGCTCATTCCGTGTATATTGTCACCCTATGTCACGTAGTATCATCGGGTTCCTTGTTTTCGGGCTTTCCGCAGCGCCTGCGTTGGCGCAGGACCAGGCGGCGCAGGGACGCTGCGCAACCCCCGATTCAGTCGCAGTTCGCGGCAACAGACGCATCAATACGCTGACCGTTCTCGGTGACGCCGGCCTGGTGGCCGGCACGCAGTTGAACGGACGTCAGATCCAGCGGAGCATTCGCGCCCTGCACGAGTCCGGACAGTTCGATCGGATCTCGATCTCATGCGATCTGGACGATATTGCCAACCGCGCGACACTGATCGTCGAGGTCGAGGAACGGCCGATGCTGATCGAGACGAGCCTTGCCGGCGTCGACCGGCTCTCGGAACGCTCGGTCAGAGATCGAATTGACTTGCCGTTGCAGCGTCCGCTCGACCCCGCCGCCCTCGCGAACGTTGTCAATCGCATCGACAGCCTGTACGAAAAAAGCGGCTATTACCTGGCGCGGGTCGGCGTCGACACGGTGCGCACCGACTCCGGTGACGTCAGGCTCGACTTCCGCGTCGACGAGGGGCGCAGGCTCGCCATTTCGGGGATCGGTATCCGGGGGAACGGCGAGCTGAGCTCCCGCGAGATCGTGGGTTCGATGAAAACCAGACCAGAGGGCTTCCTGTGGTTCCGCAAGGGAGAGTTTGACGACGACAACTACGCGGGCGATCTGTCGGAGCGGCTTCCGGATCTGTATGCACGGCGCGGCTTCATCGATTTTCGTGTTGCCCACGACTCGCTCGTCATCGACCGCGACCGTGGCAAGGCACTGATCGACATTGCCGTCGAGGAGGGTCCCCGGTACCGTGTGGGCGACTTCGAGGTCAACGGCAGTCGTCATTTTTCAAGCGAAGACATCGCCCGGTTTTATCCATTTGGTGATGACTCCCGCCCGGTGATGTCCCGGGTGACTGATTTCCTGCGCCGGCGGACGCCAACGCCACAGGGTGTCTTTGACGCATCGCGCTGGGATGACGCGCGACAGCGCATCCAGAGCGCCTACGCCACTGACGGCTACATCTACGCTCAGGTGAGGCCGGTCGTGGAGCGCCGCATCACCGATGACTCCGTGCACTACGTCGACCTGCGCTGGGACGTCGAGGAGCGCACACCGGCGATCGTCAACCGGATCGAGATCTTCGGCAACGACTACACCCAGGAAAACTGCATCCGCGATCAACTGGTGCTCCTCCCGGGAATGGTGTTCAATCAGGACGCCCTCATCAGAAGCTGGCAAAGCCTTGGCAACCTCGGGTTTTTCGAAACCCCGATACCGCCTCCGGACACGAGAACCGCCAATGACCAGGGAGATGTTGACATCATCTTCCGCGTCAAGGAAAAGCGAACGGGCAACATCAATTTTGGCGCCTCGATGGGTCAGGGAACCGGAGTCGGCGGTTTTATCGGGCTCGACCAACCCAACCTCTTCGGGTCCTGCAAACGCGGGTCCTTGCAGTGGCAGTTCGGTCGTTACATAAACGACTTCCAGCTCAGCTACAGCGACCCCCGCGTCAAGCAGTCCCTCATCAGCGGTACGATCTCGCTCTATCGATCGCAGGCGCGTTACTTCGTGGCTGATCTGGGCCGATCGCTCCGGACCGGCGCGCAACTGCAGCTCGGATTCCCCGTGCCCGGCTCGAGATTCACCCGCGCTTTTGTCTCCTACGGGGCGGAAAACGTGCAGTTCGGCTCCGGTGGTCTCCTCGGCGACGTTCAGCAGCAGTTCGGGGACGGCCAGGTGAGGTCGACCCTCGGCTTCACCCTTTCCAACGACACGCGTATCGACCTGCCTTTCCCGACGGCGGGTGCGCAGTATTCAATGGCGGCGAACTTCAATGGTGGCCCACTGGGAGGGAACTCCCGCTTCAGCCGCTACACGGCAGAAGCCAGCGCCTACGCTCCCCTTGGGCAGTTCGGAGGGACGCGACCGGGCTCGCAACCCATCAAGTTCGTTGCCGGTCTCACCACCAAGGGCGGAACGGTCTTTGGAGACACCGGACCGTTCTTTTTCTCGCAGGAGTTCGCCCTCGGCGGTGTGCAGTTCGGCGAGCGACTGCGGGGCTACGACGAGTTCTCGATTTCCCCTGACGGCTACATCACGAACACCACAACGTTCAACGCCACGCGGCAGTCGTTCGGCAAGGCATTCTTCACCGCTACGGCCGAGGCAGGGGTCAGGATCAACCAGGCCCTCTATCTGGCGGCGTTCTACGAAGCGGGTAACGTCTTCAGGCAACCACGTAATTTTGACCTGACGAGGCTCTTCCGGGGAGCCGGTATCAGTGCCTCGACAGTGACCCCGCTGGGCCCGCTGGGTCTGGATTACGCGTACGGCTTTGACCGACTGGACACCAATGGACGCCCGGCACCAAAATGGCAGTTACATTTCAGGCTTGGACAGCTCTTTTAGCCCCGGAGTGGCAATGAAATTCACCGGTTTGCTGGTTTTGATCGCGGCGGCAGCCGCAACGCCAACCATGGCAGCGGCACAGAAGATGGCCTTCATCGATTCGAGGCTGATCGTGAGTCGCGCACCTGGGACGGCAGCGGCCGAGCAGGCACTACAGCGCGAAGGCGAAGCGCTGCAGGGTCGGGTCAAGGTCTGGCAGGACTCGCTTGCGGCCATGCTCGAAGGCTACCGGAAGGTCGAGGCGTCGCTGACTTCGGCGCAGAAGGAGGCGCAGCAGAAAAAGATCGACGACCAGCGTCTCGAGTTCGCGCGTCGGGCCGACTCGCTCGATAGCCAGATGCAGACTCGGCAGCAGGAACTCTCGGCTCCCATCATGGCCCAGATCAGGGAGGTCCTCGACGCGATCAGGGCGGAGGATGGTTACAGCTTCATCTTCGACGTAAGCCAGGGCGGGTTTATAGTGGCCGCTGACAAGAACCTTGACATCACCGAGAAGGTGATCGGGCGGCTCAAGCCGATCCCGATCGCGGCGAAGGTCGATACCTCGAAGGCCGCCGGAGTCAGGCCGCAGCCGGCCGGCGTGAGGCGGCCGCCGCTCGAGTGACAGCGGGATCGTCGCGCGACGTAGCGGCGACTCCGAGCGGTGAGGGTATGGCGGGCGCGCCGACCTTCACCGCTCGTCGCATCGCCGAGATGGTTTCCGGTGTCCTCGAGGGCGACCCGGACGCGCTCATCAGGTCCGTCGCTCCCATCGAGACAGCGGGACCGGGGACTCTGACTTTCCTCGCCTCTGCGAAGTACGCTCCCAGTCTGGCGCGCTGCAGCGGCGGTGTTGTCCTGGTTACGGAGGAGTTGCGGAACGCTCCCGGCGGTGTGGACGCCCGCATCATTGTTCGCAAGCCTCATGAGGCCCTCATCTCGGTGATCCACGAGCTCTACCCGGCGCCTCCTCTTGTCTCCGGGGTCGATCCGTCGGCCCGGATCGGGAGGGGGGCTCGCATCGGGCAGGCGGTGTCCATTGGTCCGTTCGTGGTCATAGGCGACGGCGCGGTAATCGGCGATCGGTGTCGTCTCGACGCCCAGGTGACGATCGGTGAGGAAGTGAGCATTGGGAGCGACTGTCACCTGAATCCTTCAGTAACTGTTTACAGCGGTTCGACGATCGGCAACAAGGTGATTATCCATGCAGGCGCGCGAATCGGCAGCGACGGCTTTGGCTACGTGTTCGCGGACGGCGGGCATCGCAAGATTCCTCACATCGGGAACTGCAGAATCGAGGATGACGTGGAGATAGGCGCCAACACCACGATAGATCGCGGGTCTCCGGGAGATACGGTGGTCGGATCCGGTACACGCATCGACAACCTGGTTCAGGTTGGCCATAACGTGACGATCGGCCGTGGCTGTTTGATCATGGCGCAGGTGGGAATCGCGGGTTCAGTGAAAATTGGTGAGGGTTGTGTGCTGGCGGGTCAGGTCGGAGTGGGTGGACATGTGGAGATCGGTGCCGGGGCGCGCGTGGGCGGACAGGCGGGAGTTTTTGGTGACATCCCGGCCGGCGAGACGTGGTCCGGCTACCCCGCGCGCCCTCACCGCGAATCGTTGCGCTCGCATGCGGCTCTGTTCAAGCTTTCGGGAATGATCAGGAAACTGGAACGGCTGTTGGCGGGACGCGAGTGAGCGCACGACAAACGATCGGAAAGCCCGTCAGCATCGACGGTGTCGGGCTGCACCTAGGGACTCCGTGCAGACTTACCTTCAGGCCAGCCAGGTCGGGGAGGGGCGTCCGGTTCGTTCGCGTGGACAGGGCGGGGAAGCCAGAAATTCAGGCTCACGTCTCGGAGGCTGTGGAGACGGAGCGGAGGACGCAGCTGGGACATGGGGAAGGCGCGCTGCATACGGTTGAGCATGTTCTGGCGGCAGTGGCTGCGGCTGGTGTGGATGACCTCACGATCGAAATGGACGGCCCGGAGCCACCGATCGCCGACGGAAGCGCCGGGCCCTACTGGCGCCTGTTGCAGGAGGCGGGCGTGGTGGCAAATGGCGGCCGTGCCGATGAGCTGCGGCTCGGGGAGTCATTCCGCATCGAGGACGGAGACTCCTGGTACGAGGTACATCCAAGTGATGACCTGCAGCTTGATGTCGCGATCGAGTTTGCGCACCCGGCTGTCGGGCGTCAACGCGGCTGGTTCCGGGTCACGCCGGAGGAGTTTTCGCGTGATCTGGCCGACGCGAGGACCTTCGGCTTCGCAAGCGAGGTGGAGGAGTTGCGCGCGAAGGGATTGATCCGCGGTGGCACTACGGAGAACTCGGTCGTTGTGGGGGATGAAGGAGTTGTTGGAACGACATTGAGGTGGCCGGACGAGTTCGTGAGGCACAAGGCGCTGGACTGCGTCGGTGACCTTGCGCTTGTCGGCAAGCGCGTCCGGGCGCGGATAGTTGCGCACCGGCCCAGTCACCGAGGCACGGTGAGGCTGGCGCGGGAGATGCTTCGCAGAGACTGCAAGGAGGCGCAAGTGATCGAGATCGGGGAAATCATGCGGTCGCTGCCGCATCGCTATCCATTTCTTCTCGTCGACCGCGTCATCGAATACGAGGCCGGCAAGCGAGTTGTAGGGATCAAGAACGTGACCATCAACGAGTGGTTCTTCGAGGGTCACTTTCCCGATCATCCGGTGATGCCCGGCGTGCTGATCATCGAGGCGATGGCACAGGTGGGTGGGATCCTGCTGATGGGAACGCAGGGCGACAAGGAGAACAAGGTGGTCTATTTCACCAGCCTCGACAACGTGAAGTGGCGCAAGCCGGTGACTCCGGGTGACCAGCTCAGGTTCGAGCTCGATGTCATGCAGATCCGTGGCACCGTCTGCCGGATGAAGGGAGTGGCCAGGGTGGGTGAGCATGTCGTCTGCGAGGCAGAGATGTCGGCGATGTTGCGCAACAAATGACCACCACGATTCATCCGACAGCGTTTATCTCGCCTGAGGCACGACTTGGCGAGGGAGTCATCGTCGGCCCGTTCGCGATCATTGGACCTGATGTCGTCGCCGGAGACGGCAGCGTGATCGAAGCTCGCGCAACGCTCGAGCGCAACGTGCGGCTGGGCCGGGGCGTCGTGATCGGCAGCGGATCGATCATTGGCGGAGATCCGCAGGACCTCAAGTACCGCGGCGAGGAGACGTGGGTAGAGATCGGCGATGGGACGCGGATCCGGGAGTATGTGACGATCAATCGCGGCACGTCGGAGTCACTCCGGACCACCGTCGGCGAAGGCTGTTTCATAATGTCCTACGTGCACGTCGCCCATGACTGCCATATCGGTGACGGCGTGATCATTTCCAACGCCACGCAACTCGCCGGACACGTCACGATCGAGGAACGCGCGATCATCTCGGGACTGGTAGCGATCCACCAGTTCGTCCGCATCGGACGGCACGCGTTCGTGGGTGGGTGCTCGCGGGTTGCCAAGGATGTACCGCCCTACATCAAGGCAGTGGGCAACCCCGTCAGGCTCTACGGGCTCAACAGTGTGGGGTTGCAGCGAAACGGCTTCGCTGATCCGACGATCAGGGAGCTCAAGCGCGCCTATCGGCTCTTCTATCGATCCGAGCTCAACGTGTCACAGGCGATGGATCGGGCGCGTGCTGAACTGAACCAGCTGCCGGAAATCGGGCACTTTCTCGACTTCCTCGCGGCCAGTGAACGCGGAACCATAACGTGAAAACAGTCAGGCTGGGCGTGATCGGGGCGGGTGCACTTGGCTACCATCACGTTCGCATAATGCGGGAACTGGGAGGCGCTGAGCTGATCGGTTTCAGCGAGCTGCGCGAGGATCGGGCGACAGAGGTCGCCGCCGAACTCGGTGTCCGGCACTGGTCCTCGACCGACGCACTGATCGAAGAGTGCGATGCCCTTTCGATCGTCGTGCCTACGCCGGCGCACTACGAGGTGGCGCAGGCTGCGCTGACCCGCGGTCGTCACGTGCTGATAGAAAAGCCGCTCTCTGAAACACTGGAGCAGGCCGACTCGCTGCTGGAGCTTGCCGAGCGCAACGGCTGTATCATCCAGACGGGACACGTCGAGCGTTTCAACCGCTCGATCAGAGCCGCCCTCCCGCACGTCGACGGGCCGAGGTTTATCGAGAGCGACCGGCTCGCTCCTTTCAATCCGCGCGGTTCCGACGTGGCGGTCGTGCTCGATCTCATGATCCACGACATCGACCTCCTGCTCACGCTGGTGAAGAGCCAGGTCCGGGATGTGGCCGCGGCCGGGATCCCGGTGTTGACTCCTTTTGTCGACATCGCGAACGCGCGCGTAACGTTCGCCTCGGGTGCCGTGGCCAACATCACGGCCAGTCGGGTTTCCCGGGAACGGACACGCAAGGTGCGCATTTTCCAGAAGAATGGATACCTGTCGCTTGACCTGGCGACCGGCACGGGTGAGTTCTACAGGATTCGGCCGGGGCTGCAGCTCGCGGAGTTGGCGCGCGCGCCACAAGCACTGGAGGCATTCGTGGAGCGGGTACCGCTGGAAGCTCCTGACGGGGAGCCGTTGCGACTGGAGTTCCAGAGCTTCGTCGATGCGATTGCGGGGAAGTCGCCAGTGGTGGTAAGTGGCCGGGACGGGCGTGACGCGCTTGATGTCGCGCTGCGGATCGTTGGGGAAATCGAGCGAACACGGGCAGGACTGACCGACGACGCGGAGCTGCTGCGTGCGTGAGGTGCTGGTCGTCGCTGGAGAAGCCTCCGGCGATCTTCACGGTGCCGCGTTCAGCGAGGCACTGGCCCGCCTCCGTCCGGACATCCGCATGATCGGGCTCGGCGGGCGTCAGATGCAGGCAGCGGGAGTCCACCTCCTCGAGGAGTCGGCCGGGATGTCGGTCATGGGCTTCGTCGAAGTGCTTCGCCAGATTCCTCACCACTATCGGTTGCTGGGCGCGATCGGCGAGCGATTGCGGAGCGGTACGGTCGGCCTCGCCGTGCTCATCGATTATCCCGGCTTCAACATGAAGGTGGCTGAGGCTGCCAGGCGGGCGGGGATCCCGGTCCTGTACTACATCACCCCGCAGGTCTGGGCATGGGGAGCTGCCCGGCTGAGGAAGCTGGCGCACCTGGTTACGCGAGCAGCCGTGATCCTGCCGTTCGAGGAAGAGCTGTTGAGGGCACATGGAATCGACGCGACGTTTGTCGGCCATCCGTTGCTCGACCGGGCGGTGAGCCTCCCTGATCGAGCGGTGGCTCGAAAGCGTCTCGGACTCCCTGCCGACGCGCCGGTCCTCGCGCTGTTCCCCGGGAGCCGTGTGCAGGAGATCGAACGACACCTCGACGTGTTCGTCGCAGTTGGCAAGCTGATGCAGAAGTCAAATCCCTCGATGCAGGTGGTCGCAGGCCTGGCCCCGAACGTGGAGATTGATCGTTCGCGATGCCCCTTTCCACTGGCGAGCGCCGGCAGCGGGAACAACGAAACGGCCAGCGGTTCATTCGACCTGCTCTGCGCCGCCGACGTGGCGCTGTGCAAGAGCGGCACAACGACGCTTGAGGCCGCGGTGGCCGGGTGCCCGCTCGCGATCGCCTACAGGACGAGCGGCTGGACGTATGCGATCGCGCGACGGGTTGTCCGGATTCCGCACATAGGGCTTGTCAACGTTGTAGCCGGTCGTGAGATCGTCCGCGAGTTCGTACAGAATGAACTGCGAGCGGAGGTTGTCGCCGGGCATCTGCACTTTCTGCTGCACGACAGGGAGGCACGTACGACGATGATGGCCTCCCTCAGGGAAGTACGGGACAGGCTCGGCACGCCCGGGGCGGCTGCGCGGGTGGCCGCGATCGCTTCGGGACTGCTCCGATGATGGCGAGCTGCAGAGTCACCAGGACAGCGCGATCGGCATTCCCGGCGACGTTCCGATGGCAGCGTCCCGGTCGATAAGTATCCGCGGCCGGATGAGGATCGCCGCGGCCAGCGGTGCAGGCCGTCTGTTGTTACGGCTTCTGGCGCTGACCTGGCGAATCAGGGTCGAGAACCCGGAAGTGGTTGACGACATCAGGCGTCGGGGCAAGGCGTTTGTGCTGGCGCTGTGGCACGGAGAGCTGTTGCCGATCACCTGGGTTTTACGTAAGAGCGGCATGGCTGTCTTGATCAGCACGCACAGCGATGGCGAGATAATCGCGCGGATAGTCCTCAGTCTTGGCTATAGGCCGATTCGCGGGTCGAGCAGCAGGGGAGGTCTGCGTGCGCTTCTCGGGGCAATTTCCGAGCTGGAGAGTGGCCGGGACGTGGCTTTTACAACCGACGGCCCAAGGGGTCCGCGCCGGATAGCAGCGCCTGGCGCGGCAGCCGCGGCTCTCAGAGCAGGGGTACCGATCGTGGCGATGGGATTCACGGCGAGCTCCGTGTGGCGACTCAACAGCTGGGACCGATTCGTCATTCCGAAACCGTTCGCGCGGATCAGTTTCACGTACGCGCCGCCGTTGAACGATCCTCCCGCCGACGTCGCCGTCGAGCAATTGCTGACTGCGCTGCAGCGGGCACAAACGGCGGTGTGCGCTCCGGACGCGGAGCCTGCTTGACACCAGAAGACATCTGGTACGGATCACGGCCACTGGCGCGCGCGGCGCGGTTTCTGCTGTGGCCAGCCGAGCAGCTCTATCGCTCGGTGATCACGGCGCGCAATGCACTCCACGACATTGGCTGGTTGCCCGTTCACGATGCGGCGATCCCGTCCGTTGTGGTCGGCAACCTGAGCGTCGGTGGAACCGGGAAAACGCCCTTCTCGGCCTGGCTGGTCGCCGAGCTTGCGCGCCGGGGTGGCTCCCCCGTTCTTGTGACGCGTGGCCATGGTGATGACGAAGTCGCGGTGCATGGCCTCCTCAATCCGACGGTTCCCGTCATCGTCGACGGCGTGAGGGAACGGGCGATGGAGTTGGCGGCACAACGCGGCCATGGCGTCGCCGTGCTCGATGATGGTTTTCAGTACCGAAAGCTTGTGCCGACGGCGAGCATCGTACTGGTTGACGCCGAACGCTGGCGCCTAACTACTCGATGCCTGCCAGCCGGCCCTCTGCGTGAGCCTCGCGCGGGATTGCGGAGGGCCTGGGGGGTGGTGATCACGATCAAGACCGCGGGCGAAGGCGACGTTGCCCTGGTCGAACAGGACCTGGCAACGATGGGGATCCGCAATGTGGCCCGGGCCAGGCTGCGTCTGGACGGAGTGGCTGCGGTGGGGCCCGACCTCGCCGCTGCTGTGGTTGGAGGCCTCTCGACCCTGTCGGGACTCAAGGTTCTCGCGGTCAGCGGCGTCGGCAACAGAGAGGCGTACGAGAGACAATTGAGTGAACATGTCGCCGGAATCGAGTCGGCCGGCTTCCCTGATCACCACCGCTTTTCGCTGCGCGACGCAGCCGACCTTTCAATCCGGGCGGCTGGCGCCGATGCCGTTGTCTGCACGCTCAAGGACGCCGTCAAGCTTGCCCCTCTGTGGCCTCGCAATGGGCCTCGCCTACTATATGTTTCTCAGCGCGTCGAGATCGAGGGTGGCGAGTGGCTGCAAGGTCTCCTCGATCGTCTTTCAGCCTCGCGTGGAGCATCCTGAACCCTCCGGTCTTCCGGAGATCACATACACAAATGTCCAACGACCTGCGGCTTCCCACCAACGCGATCGTTCAGCCCGACAAGGACCGATTTCTCAACGAGGAGAATCCGTTCGAGGCGATGATGTCGCGTTTCGACCGCGCCGCGGAGCTCCTCGACCTCGAGCCGGGGCTGTACAAGGTACTGAGAAAACCCGAGAAGCAGATCATCGTGGCCTGTCCGGTGATGCTCGACTCGGGCGAGATCGAGGTCTTCACCGGCATACGGGTCCTTTACAACACCTCCCGCGGTCCGGCAAAGGGCGGGATTCGCTTTGATCTGCAGGTCAACCTCGACGAGGTCACGGCGCTGGCGGCCTGGATGACATGGAAGTGCGCCGTTGTGAACGTTCCATTTGGTGGGGCCAAGGGCGGGGTGGTCTGCGATCCGCTGCGGATGAGCGTAGGTGAGCTCGAGCGTCTGACGCGGCGGTATACGGCGGGTATCATAGCGACCCTCGGTCCGGACTCGGATGTGCCGGCTCCTGACGTCAACACCAACGAGCGGGTGATGGCCTGGTTGATGGACACCTACTCGATGCACAAGGGGCACACCGTCACCGCGGTCACGACCGGGAAGCCGGTCGAGATGGGTGGATCGCTGGGCCGGCGCGAGGCGACTGGCCGGGGCTGCATGTTCGTGACGCGGGAGGCGCTCGGCCACCTCGGGATGACCATCAAGGGGACTACAGTTGCCGTGCAGGGATTCGGCAACGTGGGCAGCATCTCGGCGCAGTTGCTGGCTCGTGAAGGGTGCAAGATCGTGGCGATCAGCGATCGGACAGGTGGGATCCACAACGCCGCCGGCATCGACGTCGAGGATGCGATCTCCTGGGTCAGGCAGCACCGCTCGCTCGAAGGTTACAGCAAGGGCGACCCCATTTCGAACGATCAACTGCTGACGCTCGATGTCGACGAGCTGCTGCCGGCCGCGCTCGAGAACGAGATCACGACGAGTAACGCTTCGAAGATCCGTGCCAGGGTCATTTGCGAGGGCGCCAACGGTCCTACGAGTGCAGCCGCGGACGCCATCCTCGACGAAAAGGGCATCTTCGTCATCCCCGATATTCTGGCCAACGCCGGCGGCGTGACCGTGTCGTACTTCGAATGGGTCCAGGACCGCGGCGGCTACTTCTGGGACGAAGACACGGTCAACGACCGGTTGCGCAACCTGATGGTCAAGAGTTTCCGCGACGTTCTGAGCCTGTCACGACAGCACAAGGTGAATATGAGAACAGCCGCCTACATGTTATCGATCAGCAGGGTGGCCACCGTTCACCGGTTGCGTGGCATCTACGCCTGAATCGGTCGAGGGTCTGTGCCAACGGCGGGGCCGTGCGCTTCCGTGTGATCACCATCGGCCGCCCAGGAGATGAGGCGACAGCGACGGTGATCGGTGATTATGAGCGGCGGGCAGCCCGCTATTGGCCTCTTGATTTCGTCGAGGTCCGCGGAGGCCGGGACGGTGGCAGGCAGGAGAGCGCCCGCCGGGGCGAGGGTGACAAAGTGCTCGCTGCCGCAAAGGATTCATGGGTGGTCGCTGTCGTCGAGGGGGGTGAGATCATGAACTCGCGCGCGTTCGCCGCCTGGCTGCAGACCCGGCGCGAGCAGGCGCGTGACGTTTCCTTCCTCATCGGAGGTCCGCACGGCCTTCACCCTTCTGTCGTCGACGCCGCCCACCAGCAACTTTCGCTCGCCCCCTGGACTCTGCCCCACGACATCGCGCGACTGCTGCTCGCCGAGCAGCTCTACCGCGCCGGTACGATCGGGCGCGGTGAACCCTACCACAAGTGAAGGATCCAGGCAGGGGAGGCAAACTCCGACTCGTCGCCGAAGCCATTGGCGGAACCATGCTCGCCCGCAGGGTGACCGACGGGGAGTCGCTGCCCTGGTATCTCCCGCGGCCCGCTGGCAGCGCAGCATGGCGCGAGCGCGCCCTCGAGGTGTCGCGCGCGGCGCCGACCACCTGGCTGGAGGATTCGGCCCCGGCCCTGAGCAGGACCGGTGCCGCGCTCCTCGAACCTGTCGCCGCTGGCCGCGGCGTGGTCGTGACTACAGGACAACAGCCGGGGCTTTTCGGTGGGCCGCTCTACACCCTTCACAAGGCACTCTCGGCGCTTGCCTTCGCGCGCTCGCTCGAGACAGCCACGGGCGTGCCCGTCCGGCCGATCTTCTGGGCCGCAACCGACGATGCCGATTTCGCCGAAGCAAGCTCCACCTGGATTCGGGCGCAATCGACTGGCGCGCGTCGCCTGCGTCTCGGTCAGCCCGCATCCGACGGGGTCCCCCTCGCCGAAGTCCCGCTCGGAGACGTGACGGGTCTGGTCGCCGCTCTGCGCGAGGCGGCGCGCTCGGCCCCCAACATGGAGCCGTTGGGGCTGGTCGCGCGCGCCTACAACTCAGGTGTCACGATCGGGGGCGCGTACCTCGAACTCCTGCGCGGTCTGCTCGAACCCCTGGGGATGGCGGTGCTTGATGCCTCGGTCGCGTCGACGATGACGGGAGCGCGGGCGATCCTGCGCGATGCGCTCCGGTGCGGCGAGAACATCGATCGCGGCCTCGCCGAGAGGGATGCGGCGCTGCGCGCGTTTGGGGCCGAGCCGCAGGTCCAGCGAGTCGAGGGGCTGTCGCTGGCGTTCATGCGCGACCCGGCGGGGCGAAAGACCCGGGTGCCGCTCGCGGCGGCGACGGCGACCGCCAACTCCGACGTTGTACTTTCACCTAACGTTCTCCTGCGTCCTGTCATCGAGCGCGCGATTCTGCCGACCATCGCGTACGTCGCCGGGCCGGGCGAGATTGCATATTTCGCCCAGGTCAGTGCGGTAGCGCAGGTACTCGGGTCCGAGGTCCCGCTGGCTGTTCCCCGCTGGTCAGCAACACTGATCGAGCCGGATGTTGAGGAAAAGGCAGCACGCCTCGGTGTCCCCTGGCGAATGGTGGCCGACGGCCACAGTGCCGAAGCGGCGCTGGCCGGCCGCGAGCTGGGCAGGCCGGTGACCAACGCATTCGATCAACTCGAGGCGGATATAGGCGATGCCTTCAGCAGAGCGGGAGCCGCTATCGCGTCGCGCCTGCCGGAGTTCGATGCACGCATCGTGGACGGGGCGAGCCGATCAGCGGGGTTCCGCGCAGATCGGCTGCGGCGCAGGGTTCTGGCGGCAGCCAAGCGGCGACTGGGCAGTGCCGAACGTGACATCGTGGCGATAAGGGGCGCTCTCTTTCCCGGCGGCATCAGGCAGGAGCGCGCGCTCAACTTCATCCCGCTGCTCGCTCTCTACGGCGACGAGTACGTCTCACTTGCGCTCGCGTCGGCGACGCGGCATGCCGAAGCACTCCTGGATGGCCGGCCCCTGCCGACAGACGGTGATTAGCCATTGACCACTCCGGAACAACGCGTGAGCGGAGGTCGTGATGCCCTGACCGTCGGCTCCGGAATCCTGGCCAGCAGACTGCTCGGCCTCGTGCGGCAACGGCTGTTCCTGAACTACCTGGGCGCGTCGCCGGAAGCCGACGCCTTCACCGCCGCTTTTCGCCTCCCTAACGTTCTGCAGAATCTGCTCGGCGAAGGGGTGCTGTCGGCCTCCTTCATTCCGGCTTATTCGCGACTCCTCGAGCAGAAGAAGGATGCCGAACGGGCAGTGCTCGTCGGGGCGGTATTCGGTCTTCTATCCTTCGGCACAGCGCTGGTGGTCCTTGGGGGCATCGCACTGGCACCCACCATCGTGGGACTGCTCCTGCCGGGCTTCTCTCCCGAGCAGCAGGTCCTCACTGCGCGTCTCGCTCGAATCCTCTTTGCCGGCGCGGGCTTTCTCGTGCTGTCGGCCTGTTGCCTTGGAGTGCTGAACAGCCATGGCAGATTCTGGCTCTCGTATGCGTCGCCGGTAGCGTGGAATATCGTGATGATCTCCGCCCTTGTCGCGTACGGATCGGACGGCGGAGAAGGGGCAGTGATCGCCCTTGCCTGGGCGAGCCTTGCCGGCAGTGCGCTTCAGGTCGCAGTCCAGTGGCCCGCGGTGCGCACGCTCGCCGGCAGATTCAGGGTTTCACTCAGCGCCAGAACACCGGAGGTGCGCGCAGTGCTGAGAAACCTGTGGCCGGCCATCGTCGGCCGCGGCTCGGCGCAGATCTCGGCCTACATCGATTCGTTCATTGCCTCGTTCCTGACTGTGGGATCGCTCACGATTCTTGCGAACGCGCAAACTCTCTACATGCTGCCGCTCAGTCTGTTCGGGATGAGCATTTCCGCCTCGCAACTGCCTGCGATGTCGGCCGACGCCGGTGCTGGTACCGAAGGGCAGGAGAGATTCCGGAACCGCATCACTTCCGGCATTTCGCGTGCAGGCTTTCTCGTCGTTCCCTCCGCAGTCGCATTTGTGGTCCTTGGTGATGCGATCGTGACGATCGTGTTCCAGGGCGGAAGATTCGGAAGCGATGAGACGGTCTGGCTGTGGGGGACGCTCGCCATGACGGCCGTGGGTCTGGTCGCAGCCACCGCGGGGCGCGTCTACGCTTCGGCGCTTTTCGCCAGTGACAACGTCATTACACAACAGAGGATCGCACTGGCGAGACTGGCGGCTGGTGCGACGCTTGGAGCCGCGGGGGCGCTATGGATCACACCCGCGCTGGGTCTTGATGATCGCTGGCGAGTGGCGGCGCTGGCACTCGGGTCCGCAATTGCGGCGTGGGTGGAACTGGTACTGCTGCGCCGCGCGGTCATGCGCCGACTTTTCTGGAAGCCCGATCAACCGGCAGGTGGGCGAGGTGCGGTGGGCACCTGGGCGGCAGCCTTGCTGGCGGCGTTGGCATCGCTTGCTCTGCGGAAGGTGGGCGTGAGTGCAACCGACGTTTCCGGAGCATTGACCCACTGCGTGCTTTTCGCGGTTGTGTATGGTGGAGCGGCGCTGGCGATCGGTGTCGCACCGATGCGAGATCTGCTGGGCTCTCTGCGGCGGCGCTGAGACAGGGCGGGGACCGGCGCGGGAGTGGGACGGCCGATTGCTAGATTTGCAGCATGCTTCAGGTGCCCGAGCGAATAACGGCCAGGATTCCCCACCTTCCCGAGTCTCCGGGGGTTTACCTCTGGAAGGATGAGGCCGGCAGGGTTCTCTACATAGGGAAAGCCAAACGTCTCCGCTCCCGCGTTCGCAGTTATCTGGCGCCGTCGGACGAGGCGGGCCCGCGTACGCTCGCGCTGGTCAGGCTGATCCGCGATGTCGAGACGATCGTGGTGCCGAGCGAGGCTCACGCGTTGATCCTGGAGGCAAATCTGATCAAGGAGCATCGGCCTCGATTCAACGTGGCCCTGCGCGACGACAAGAGCTATCCCTACATCAAGGTAACAGCACAAGAGCCGTTTCCACGGGTGGTTGTCACGCGACGGCTCATCGCCGACGGGGCACGTTACTTCGGTCCCTATACCGACGTCGGGGCCATGCGACGGGCGCTCAACGTGGTCAAGCGCATTTTCACCGTCCGCTCCTGCACCTGGGATCTGCCGGCGGACGCTCCCGACCGACCCTGTCTCGATCATCACATCGGCCGCTGTCTGGCGCCCTGCGTCGGGCTGCAATCGATCGAGGACTATCGGCTCATGATCGACGAAGTCCTGCTGTTCCTCGAGGGGAGGACAGCGGAGGTGATTCGACGGGTGCGGGAGCGGATGGAGGAGGCCTCGCGCGAGCTCGGATTCGAGAGAGCCGCCGGGCTGCGCGATGTTCTGCGGCACCTTGAGCGGATGGAGGAGCCTACAGTTGTGGTGCAGGTAGGCGGTGGTGATCGCGACGTGGTCGGTTACGCCCGCGATGGTGACGATGCATCGCTGGTCGTACTCCGCATTCGGGGTGGGAGGCTGCTGGCGCGCGACCACCGGCTGATGGAGAACGTGGAAGGTGAGGTGGATGAGGCGGTTCTGTCGGCTTTTCTCGCGGGCTTTTATGCGGGTTCGGAAGAACGGGCGCGGGAGTTGATGGTGCCCTTTGACTTCGAAGACCGGGAGGCGCTGGAAGTATCGCTCGGAACAGCGAGGGTTGTCGTTCCTCAGCGCGGCCCGAGGCGGGAGATGGTGGACCTGGCTGACGAAAACGCGCGTCACCTCCTCGAGGAGTTCAAGCTGGCGTCGATGGAGGCGGACGAGCGCGCGTCGAGCCCGGTATACGAGCTGCAGCGCGAGCTGGGCCTGTCCAGGCTTCCACGAACCCTCGTCTGCTTTGACATCTCCACGGCGCAGGGCACCGATACAGTGGGCTCCTGTGTCTGGTTCGAAAACGGCCGGCCGCGCCGGAGCGAATACCGCCGTTTCAAGGTGCGGACGGTGGAAGGCAGTGATGACTTCGCGTCGATGAAGGAGGTTGTGGGCCGCTATTTCCAGCGTCGTATCCGTGAGGGACAGCCGCTTCCCGACCTGGTAGTGGTTGATGGAGGCAAAGGCCAGTTGCACGCCGCGGCAACGGCCATGGGAGAAGCGGGTGCGGCAGCGATCCAGGTGGTCAGCCTCGCCAAGAAGGAGGAACTGGTCTTCATTCCGGGCCGTCCCGAGCCGGTGCGGTTGTCGCGCCGCTCGGGGGCATTGCGCACGCTTCAGCAGGCGCGCGACGAGGCCCATCGTTTTGCCGTTACGTTCAATCGGGCCCGCCGCACGGCGCGAACGATCACCTCCGAACTGCTGCGCATACCTGGTGTAGGGCCGGCCAAGCGCCGCGCCCTGTTGCAGACATTTGGATCGCTCGATGGAGTCAGGGCCGCCGGCATTGATGACATCGCCCGGGTCCGGGGGTTCTCCGCCGGGAGCGCGCGGCGCCTGCTTTCGCACCTTGGCGTGACCGTCGACTTGCCGGCTGCGCCGGAGCCGTCCACCGCGCCAGCAACGGCCGGCGACGCTGACGACTCGGATGGTCAGGATGCCTAACGACAGACACTTGCGGTGGGAGTGCGCAGTCGGCATCATCCACGGCCGCTGAAAATTCCAACCCGAACCCGGAGACACTCCTGCAAGACTGGACTCTTTCCTGCTCGGCCTGTTCGCGCGAAGAACCCGGCGACGCGCCGGTCGGTCTCTGTCCCGATTGTGGTCAACCGTTTCTCGCACTCCTCGCTCACGTGCCAGACCGTTCTGCACTCCTGGAACGGTGGGACATGTGGAGGTACCTGCCAGCTCTCGCCATGCGCGAGGGCGAAGAGTGCGTGACCCTTGGTGAAGGTTGCACCCCTCTCATCGACGCGCCGCGGCTGGCCTCCAAGGCAGGCGTGGCACGCCTTCTGATAAAGGACGAAGGCGTCAATCCGACCGCGTCATTCAAGGCGCGCGGTCTGGCGGCAGCGGTCGCGCGCGCCCGCATCAGGGGCGTCAGGGGCCTGGTGGTCCCGACTGCCGGCAACGCCGGGGCCGCACTCGCTGCCTATGCAGTGGCGGCGGGAATACCGGCACGAGTTTACGCCCCCGCCACAACACCGACTGCCATTCTTGAGACGATCACCGCCCTCGGGGTCGAGCTCGTGACGGTCGACGGCCACATCGGCGATGCCGGCCGGCTGGCGGTGAGCTTCGCGGCTGAGAGCGGTTACTTCAATGTCGCTACCCTGCGAGAACCCTATCGCGTCGAGGGCAACAAGACCCTGGGCCTTGAGCTCGCCGAGCAATTGGGCTGGCGGCTACCTGACGCGCTCGTCTACCCAACTGGAGGTGGAGAGGGCGTTATAGGGATCTGGAAGTCAATTCGTGAAATGAAGGAGTGGGGATGGATAGACCCACACAAGACGCCGCGCTTCATTGTGGCGCAGGCCGCGGGTTGTGCCCCTATCTCACGCGCTTTTGCAGCTGGAGCGACCAGGGCGGAACCGTGGGCGGATCCCGCAACGGATGCCGCGGGTCTCAGGGTACCAGCGCCGCTCGGGGACCGCCTTGTACTAAGGGCGCTAAGGGAGACCAGCGGCCTCTGTGCCGCTGTCTCAGAAGAGGCAATCCGCGTCCACACCCGTGAGCTCGCGGCCGCGACCGGAATCGACGCTGCGCCTGAAGGGGGCTGCGGGTTGGCCGTCCTCAAGCAGCTGGTGAAAGCGGGCGACCTCGACCGGAACAGCGAAGTCGTCGTCTACAACACCGGTAGCGGGGCGTCATACCGTTGAGTGGGAGGGCGCTACCGCCCGCCAATGGGTAGATTTCCGGGATGCCATCGGTCGCAATCCTGGACCCCTTTTCGGGGATCGCAGGCGACATGTTCCTCGGCGCCCTCGTGGACGTCGGACTTGATGCTTCATGGATCATGGCGCTCCCCGAACGACTGGGGCTTGAGGGGATCGGTGTACGGGTAGAGCGAGTTTCCCGCGCCGGGATCGGCTGCTGGAAGGTGGATTTCGATGTGCCTCCGCAGCCACACGGACGCCACCTGAAGCAGATTCGGGCGCTCCTCGCAGCCGCTCAGCTGCCAGAAAAGGTGCGACAGAAGGCTGATGAGACATTTTCCCTGATGGCTGAGCAGGAAGCTGCTATCCACGGTACCACGGTGGAGCGCGTACACCTTCACGAGGTTGGGGCGGTTGACGCAATTCTCGATGTTGTGGGCGCGATCTGGGGGTTAAGCGAACTGGACCTGTCGCGCGTTTTCTGTGGAACGATCACTATGGGCGATGGCTTTGTGGGGTCGGCGCATGGCGTCCTTCCCATACCGGCACCGGCGACGCTGAGGCTGCTCGAAGGCCTGCCGGTACGGCCGGGGCCGGAGGGATCAGGCGAGCTGGTGACGCCAACCGGTGCGGCGCTGGTGCGAATACTGTCGGAGGGTCCACCGCCAGCAGAGTTCACACCGCGGCGCAGCGGTTATGGGGCGGGGACCAGGGAGTTTGGCGATCGTGCCAACGCTTTGCGGATCATCGTTGCTGACGTGGTGAATGTCGGGCCGGGAGGTGAACGCCTGGTTGTGTTGGCGACTGACATCGACGACATGCCCGGCGAGCAGCTCTCCGCGACGGCGGAGGAGCTGCGGGTTGGAGGGGCGCTGGACGTGGTGATGATGGCGACTCTGATGAAGAAGGGGCGTCCGGGTATGCGACTCGAAGTGCTGGCAAGGGAAGGGGAGGCAGATCGGCTCGAGGCCCTGATTTTCGAGCGAACGAGCACGATCGGTGTTCGGAGGTCGGTCGTCGAGCGTCACGCGCTGGCGCGGACGACGCGAACGGTTGAAGTTCTGGGTCATGCTGTACGTGTGAAGTCAGCCGAGCTGCCTAACGGTGCCCGGCGAGCCAAGGCGGAGTTCGAGGACGTGAACGCGGTGGCCACTGCAACGGGAATGAACGCCCGGGACGTGGCGTCGCTGGCGCTGGCGGAAGCGGAACGGGAGTGAGAGACTTGTGTAGGATTGCCGACGGCGGCCGTGCCGCCCCACATCTGCAAGGAGCTCGTGAAATGAAACTGTTGATTCACCGCGCCCTCTCGTTATCGGTTGCGGCGCTAATGATTGCGCCGGGGACGGTCGCGGCCCAGGCGGCGCAGTGCAGCATAGAATACGGAAAGCCGGGACAGGTAAAGGACGCCAACAACGCCCTGGCGAAGGTCGCCCTCTTCGCCGGAAAGCCGGCCGAGATCAACAGCGCGATCAGGGAAGCGCTGAGCAAGATCCAGAAGGATGAGGCCAAGGTGATCGCCCAGAATCCTGTCGGGCGCTCGATGGTGCTGGGAAACATCTACGCCGAGTTGGCCGCGATGCCTGAGAATCAGGCACCGGTGAACCGCGGCAGCATCGGCCTCGTTGCCAACCCGACCGGTACAGTTGACCTCGTCGCGGCGGCCGACTCGATGTACGACGCGGTCGAAGCAGCGCAGCCGGCATGCCGCGAGGAGACCGAGGCCGGGCGTCGCAAAGTCTACGCGCAGCTGGTCAATGAAGCAGTCAATCAGTACAACCGGCAACAGGCAGATTCGGCGCTTTCGCTGGCAATGCGCGGACTCGCTGTCTACGACGGCTATCCGCTGTCCTACATTGCCTACAACATCCGCGGCAACGCCCTGCAGTCAAAGGACGATCTCGAAGGCGCGACCGCTGCGTTCCTGCGGATGGCCGAGCTGATGAAATCAGGCGATACCAGCCTGGTGGAGGAGCGCAAGAACACCATGCTGAGCGTCGCCAATCTGATGCTCGCGCACGCCGAGGCGCTCGAGGCAGACGCGAAGACCCGCAAAGTCCAGAACGCCATCGCACACCTCGAAGGTTACCTGCGCGAGTTCCCAGGCGATGCAAAGGCAGAGGGTGTACTGGCGAGGGCCCAGATCATGAGCGGCGACGAAGCGGCCGCCGCCCGCGTCTTTGGTGCAATGGCCGCCAATCCCGACAAGTACAGCGACGCCCAGCTGTTCGAGACCGGCGTCAACGCCGCCCGCGCCGACAAATCGAAGGAAGCGACGGCCCTTTTCGAAGCCGGGCTGCGCAAGAACCCGTGGTCGCGGGACGCCCTGTTCAACATCGCCATCACCCTCCAGAAGGAGGAGAAGTTCGACGAGGCGGAGAAGCACCTCCGCAAACTGGTCACGGTCGATCCGGAAAACCCGGAGGTCTACCAGGTATTCGCGTTGAACTTCCGCGGCCTCGTCGAGATCGCCAAGAAGGCGGCTGACAAGAAGCCGGCAACATCACCGGAGGCGAAGGCGTACGCCGCTCTCAACGATTCGCTGCTGGCCTACTACACGCGCTTCTCCGAAGCTCCGGTCAAGGTCACGTTCAATCTCTGGAGCCCCGAAGGCGGCAAAAACGTACTCGCCGGCAACATCGAAAACCTCACCGACGCCGAGAAGAGCTACGCGCTCAAGTTCGACTTCCTTGATGCCACCGGCAACGTGGTGGTCAGCAAGGAAGTTCCGGTCCCCGCGGTTGCCGCCAAATCGGCAAAGAGCTTCCGCGTCGAGGCGGATGGCGAAGGAGTCGTCGCATTCAGATACGCGCCATTGAAATAGCGGATGAGAGTTGCAACACAAATCGAACGCGGCGGCCTGACGGCTGCCGCGTTCGATTTTCAGGCATCCGCGCAGGGATGGACCGGGGTGCCGCGAGCTCGTTGACGGCTGCACCTTGCAGGAGGATTAACTGCTGGCGAAGTCGTTGTGGCACATTGATATCCGCCCTCCGACGTGCTAACTTCGTTTAACGGTCGCAGGGCCAGAACCGCGCGAACCAGGCAATCAACCAGAACAGATTCTTCAGATGGTTCGCGTCGCGAGTGTACGCCCTGGTGGAATCGCTGCCGAACTCGATATCGTCCCGGGCACCGAGATCACTTCAGTAAACGGCCGGGAGATCGGGGACTTCCTTGATTGGGAGTTTTTGAGCGCCGACGATCAGATTGCAGTCGCTGCCAGACTCCCCGACGGTGAAGAAGTTGTCTTCGAGATCGAGCGGTCCGATGCCGAGCCGCTCGGTCTGGAGCTCGAGCCGCCGACGATTCGGCGATGCGCCAATCGCTGCGAGTTCTGTTTCATCGAAGGCCTGCCCAAGGGTCTTCGCAGATCGCTCTACGTTCGCGATGACGATTACCGGCTGTCGTTCGCCTACGGCAACTTCGCGACCCTCTCGAATCTGAGGGAACGGGACTACCAGCGGATCTTCGAATACCGCCTCTCGCCTCTCTACGTGTCGGTTCACGCCACCCCTCTGGAAGCGAGGCGATTGCTCCTCAATAACCCGCGTGTGCCGGATATCAGGGAGCAGCTCCGCCGCCTTTCGGAGGGGGGCATCCAGTTCCACGGCCAGCTCGTGATCGTGCCGGGCTTGAACGACGGGGACGTGCTCGCGGAATCGCTGGCCGACCTCTGGTCGTTTGGCGAGTCGTGCATCTCGGTCGCTTTGGTACCGGTGGGCCTCACCCAGTTTTCGCATCTATACACGGGCAGGGTGATGGATCGGTTGACGGCGAGCACGATCCTTTCGATAGCGCACGGTTGGGGTGAACGGGGCAGGAAAGAACGAGGCCGGACCTGGGTCTACGGGTCCGACGAGCTTTATCTCCTGGCCGGGGAGGAGCTGCCCGCAGCACCCTTCTACGGGGACTTCGACCAGATCGAAAACGGGGTGGGAGCGGTGGCGGCGCTCCGTGCCCGCGTGGAAAGTGGCCTCGGATCGCTGCCATCGCTCAGGGGACTTACCGTGGGCGTTGTCACCGGCACAGCGATGTCGAACATCATGCCGCCCATTCTCGACGACCTGAGTCGCGCCACGGGCGCCACCTTCGAGCAGATCGTCGCCGTCAATTCGCTGTTCGGTCCTACGACGACAACGTCAGGACTGCTGGTCTCGGCCGACATCGCCCGCGCACTTGAGGGCCGCGCCGACCTTGACCTGGCACTGATTCCAGGTGAATCGATCAACGACAACGGCGTGTTCCTCGATGACGTCATCTTCGAGTCACTCGCCCGCAACCTGCCGATGAGCGTAAGACCGTCGCACGATTTCATCGACGTATTATCGGCGATGACCGAGGCGGCGGTCACGAGATGAGCCTCCCTGTCGTGGCGCTGGTCGGCAGGCCGAATGTTGGCAAATCGGCGCTGTTCAACCGCATAATCGGGCGCGATGCGGCCATCGTGACCGATGAGGCAGGAACGACCCGCGACCGACATTTCGCCCAGGCGGAGTGGAGTGGGCGGGCGTTCTGGCTCGTGGACACGGGCGGCATCACTGATGGGGAGCGAGGAGCAATGGAGGTAGCGATCCGTCACCAGGTGGAGCAGGCCATCGAGGAAGGCGACATGATGGTGCTGGTGGTTGACGCCAGAGCCGGGATGCATCCGGTAGATGCGCGAATCGCGAACCTGCTTCGAGAAGCCGGCAAGCCGTTCATCATTGCTGCCAACAAGACCGACCGGGCAGACAACACCGATCATTATGAGTTCCATGCGCTGGGGGCTGGAGAGCCATTCCCGGTTTCGGCCATCAGTGGACTGCAATCCGGTGACCTGCTTGATGAACTGGTGCGCCGGATACCGGAGGTGCCAGCCGAAGAAGAAAGCGCGCTCAAGGTTGCCGTGGTCGGCCGGCCCAACGTCGGCAAGTCGTCGTTTGTGAACCGCCTCCTCGGCGAGGAGCGACTGGTGGTGTCGGCCGAAGCTGGAACGACGCGCGATGCCATCGATACACCGATGCGCTATCACGGCAGGAACATCGTCTTCATCGACACCGCTGGCCTGAGGCGCCAGTCGCGGGTGAAGGATGGCGTCGAGTTCTACTCGGCGCTGAGGACGCGACGGGCCATCGAGCGCTCCGACGTCTGCTGCCTGATGATCGACGCAACGGTCGGCCTCGATGTCCAGGATCTCAAGATCGCGAACCTTGTCTGGGAGGCGGGGAGGGGACTGGTGCTGGTCGTGAACAAGTGGGATCTCCACGAAAAGGAGACCAACACCGCGGCCCGATTCGAGAAAGCAGCCCGGGAGCGGGCGACGTTTCTGACTTTCGTTCCTTTTGTTTTTGTTTCGGCGTTGACCGGTCAGCGAGTGACGCGGGTATTCGATCTGCTTCTCGAAGTGGAAGGAGAACGGCAGAAGAGGATCACAACCGCCAGGGTCAACGAGCGTCTCGGTGAGCTGCTGGCACGGCGTCAGCCGCCGCAGGCGGCTGGACGCGAGATCAAACTGCCATATGCAACTCAGGTCCAGGTGGCGCCGCCGACGATCGCGGTCTTTTCCAATCATCCGGACCTGGTAGAGGAGCACTACGTCAGGTACCTGCATAATGGCTTCCGCGAGAGCTGGGGGTTTACCGGCAATCCGCTGCGGGTGGTGCTGCGGCGCAAGTCTGCGTGATGCCTGACCTGTTCGTGGTGTCGGGCCTGGTCGCGGCCTACCTGCTTGGCTCGACTCCGACTGCGTGGCTCGTGGTGCGGTTGGTCAAGGGTATCGACCTGCGGAAATACGGATCGGGGAACCTGGGGGCGACGAACGTCTATCGCACAGCCGGAGCGCCGGCGGCGGTGGCTGTGCTGGTGATCGACGCCCTCAAGGGGGCGATTCCCGTGCTCTGGTTCGGGTCGTGGTTCGGTACGCCACCAGCGTCATGGTATCAGATAGTGTATGGTCTTCTCGCTGTAGCCGGGCATGTGCGACCCTACTTCGGTTTCTTCAGGGGTGGCGGGAAAGGTGTGGCAACGGCGAGCGGAATGTTCTGGGCCCTTGTGCCACTGTCAAGCCTGATCGCCCTTGCTGTTTTCACTGTCATCGCGCTTACGACCCGCTTCGTGTCGCTAGGGTCGATGTCCGCCGCGGTAGCGCTTGTCATGTCGTGTGCATTTTTCAACGGCCTGTCATCGCGCATAACCTGGGTGGCGGCACTCCTGGCCCTTTTCGTCATCTGGAACCATCGAGCCAACATCGATCGGTTGCGTCACGGCAGCGAGGCACGCATCGGCCGACCAGGAGCAACGGCATGACGGTCTGCGGTGTGGTCGGCGGTGGAGCATGGGGTACGGCCCTTGGCAACGCTCTGGCGCGCTCCGGCCATGAAGTACGGCTCTGGGCACTTGAGCCGGATGTTGTCAGCCACATCAATACACGACACGCGAATCCGAGATTTCTGCCCGGCTGCACACTCGATCCCCGTCTCGTCGCGGTTGAGGATATCGGTCACGCGCTGGAGCGGACCGAGGTGGTCCTGTGGGTCAGTCCAAGCCACGTTTTGCGGGACGTGGCGCGGCGGGGTGCTGCGCGGGGTGCGATCCCGACGGGGGCGGTGATGGTGGTGGCGACCAAGGGGATAGAGCAGGGGTCACTCGCGATCATGACCGATGTCGTGACCGAAGAGGTTGGCAGCTTTCCCGTTGTAGCCCTGTCGGGACCCAGCTTTGCCGCGGAAGTGGCGACCGGTCAGCCGACGGCAATCGTCGCGGCGAGCAGGTCGGCTGCCGCGGCGAATGTGGTGCAGGAGGTGTTCCGGTCAACACAACTTCGTGTCTACACGCATGACGACGTGACTGGCGTGGAACTTGGTGGTGCTCTCAAGAATGTCATGGCACTGGCCACGGGGATCGCCGAGGGCCTCGGACTCGGTCTCAATACGCGTGCGGCGTTGATCACGCGCGGGCTGGCGGAGATGTCGAGGCTGGGGATGGCGCTTGGGGCACGAGAGGAGACCTTTGCGGGCCTCGCCGGGCTCGGCGATCTTGTCCTGACCTGCACCGGTGCGTTGAGTCGCAACCGATCGGTAGGCCTCGAACTGGGGCGCGGCGTCGCGCTCGAGCAGATCCTCGCGGGCAAGGAGAGTGTGGCCGAAGGCGTATCAACGGCAAGGAGTGCTCTCGATCTCGCGGCAACTGTGAGTGTGGAGATGCCGATCGCGAGCGCCGTGGGCCGGATTCTTTTCGAGGGTTGCCGGGCCCGTGACTCGATCAGTGAACTGATGGGCCGGGAGCTGCGGCCGGAGCGCGACCAATGAAAGGTGAACCGATGCAGGAGTTCTATTCGATCGGCGACGTCTGCGACCTCACCGGACTCAAGCCGCACGTGCTGCGCTACTGGGAAAGCCAGTTCCGCTTTCTCAGTCCCGCAAAGAACCGAAGCGGAAACCGGGTCTACCAGCGGCGGGAAGTCGAGATGATCCAGCTCGTCAAGCACCTGCTCTACACGGAGAAATACACGATCGAGGGGGCGAGGCAGAAGATCGACGAAAACCGCAAATCGGGCTCCCTGAAAGGTGCGGCGCGCCTGGCGCTGTCTCGGGAGACGATGGCCGAAGTGGAGACCGAGCTGCAGCTGATCGTTGACGTGGCTGAAGGTTCGGCCCCGGTCCCGACGGCCGATCAGGGAGATGGAGAGCGATGAGACTACTATGCTCCAACGACGATGGGATACTGGCGCACGGCCTCGACTGCCTGGTGCGAGCGGCGGAACACATCGGAGACGTGACAGTCGTTGCGCCCGATCGCGAGCAGAGTGCCACCAGTCATTCGTTGACTCTCCATCATCCGCTGAGACCAGTGCAACTTGGCGATCGCCGCTGGCAGGTCGACGGCACGCCGACCGATTGCGTGATGCTCGCCGTCGAAGCGCTGATGGATGAGCGTCCTGATTTCGTCCTGAGCGGGATCAACCACGGGCAGAACATGGGCGAAGACGTGCTCTATTCGGGAACCGTGGCCGCGGCGATGGAAGGGCTTGCCCTCGGAATCCGGTCGATTGCCATATCGTTCGCCGGCGGCGACCTGCGGGCTGACGTGTCGATGATCAGCGAACAGGTTGAAGTTCTGGCGCCCCTCCTCGCCCACCTGACGTCCCTCCCCAGGTTTCCCGAGAACACTCTCCTCAACATCAATCTGCCCCCACTCCGGGCCAGCGAGACAAAGGGAGTCAAGCTCACCCGTCTGGGGCGGCGCGTCTACTCAAACTCGATCCAGCCGATGAAGGATCCGTACGGCCGTCAGATCTACTGGATCGGAGGAGGGGCAATCAGCTGGACCGGCGGTGCCGATTCCGACTTCCAGGCGATACGCGACGGCTACATATCCGTAACACCGCTGCACCTTGACCTGACCCATCGCGACATCCTCGATTCCCCGGAGAGCTGGTGGCAGGCGCCCTAGAGCCCGAATTCCGCGGTGCCAGACGCCGCCTGGTCGAGACACTCCAGGCAGGCGGAATCGGCGATCTCGCGGTCCTGCGCGCCTTTGAGCAGACTCCACGGCACCTCTTCGTGCCGGCGGCAGTGCGGCATAGAGCATACGAAGACTCGCCGCTACCGATAGGCCACGGTCAGACAATCTCGCAACCGTCGGTCCACGCGCGTTACCTCTCGTTGCTGCGACTGCAGGGTCACGAACGGGTGCTCGAAATTGGAACGGGCTCGGGCTACCAGACCGTTCTGCTCGCGAATCTCGCTGCACAGATCTTTTCGGTGGAGCGAGTGGCACAGCTCCTCGATCAGGCTCGGGAAGTCATCAGAAACTGCAACGTGCGCAATGTCTCGACGCTGATGGGAGATGGTACGATCGGTTGGCGGGAGTACGCGCCTTACGATGCGATCGTAGTCAGTGCCGGATCGCCGTCGATACCTGACCCGCTTGCCGATCAGCTGGCAGTGGGGGGGCGACTTCTGATTCCGCTGGGCGAGCGTGACGAACAGATGCTGGTTGAGGTGACGAGGACCCCAACGGGGATTGAGACGCGTGACATCGCCCCGGTCCGATTCGTCCCGCTTCTGGGAACCCACGGCTGGAGGTGACGAGCCGGCCGCGGCGCGTCCCCAGCAAACGCCACCTCACGCATTGCTCAGGACGGAATCATCAGATGTGGGACAAGAGCCGCGACGATGAGCTCCCCAGGCGAAATCCGGCCCGACCCTTCAGCCGACCTGCGAGCGAAGAAAGGGTAGGACCACTCCGCTCCGGTGCGCCACGACGTCCTACAGTTGCGCCGTTTGCCATCCCGGGATTCCGAATGAGGGCGGTGCCTCCAGCTTCGGGTGTCGAATCAGAAGAGGCGCCAGCCTCGGCCGCTGCCGACGCAAGCGAGTCAGGCCATGCGGTTCGGACGTCCGACGAGGGGTTGCCGCTCGACAGGACTCGTTCGGGAGCGTTCGCGGAGAACGAGGCGCACGCGCTCCAGTCCGCGCTCGACCTCACCGGGCTGCTCAGTACCGCGCCACACTACGTGTCAGCGTCGTCGGGCGAGGAAATGCCGACGTCACAGAGCGACTCGTCGGCCGCAGACTCCACTCAGCTGAGCGCTAACGATACCCAGTCAGCCCCGACAGACGGTCACTCGGAGCCTCCGGCACCCGACATTCATTCTGCAGTCGAGTTGCAGGAGATTGCGGGTGACGACAACGCCGGTGAGAGATCCGAGCCCGCGGAGGAAAGGGGTGGCAAAGGAGCCGCCCCCGCCCCGGTTGAGCCGGAGCTGATCGCGCGAGCCATCGAGCCTGCGGACAACGACCGCCAGCGCGAGCCAGAGGTGATAATGCTCGATGTAGACGCTGAGCTGGCCGAGGTGGTTGCCGCTTCGGTGGCTCACGAGCGGGCTGCAGAGGTCATGGAGGCGGTAGCGCGACGGGTGCGATCTGGTGAGATTGTCGTCTCCGTGAGCTCGACGGCAACGGAGGCAATCGTTGTCGCGAGCGTTCTTACAGCACTCCTGAAAGACTGAGAGCAGCACGACCTCCCTGGTGCGAACAGTACATATGGAGCTCGCCGGCCACGTTCAGGGAGTCGGCTATCGCCACTTTCTAAAGCAGCACGCCGCCCGCCTCGGAGTCGCCGGCTGGGTGCGCAATCTTTCCAGCGGCAACGTCGAGTTTGCCGCTCAGGGTCTTCCCGAGGCCATTGACGAGTTCCTCGCGCGAGCCCGGGAGGGTCCACCGGGGGCGGAAGTGAAGCAGGCCATAACCCTGAGCCCGCCGTCAAGTCTGGAGATGCCGAACCCCTTCACTATCCTCCGTTAGGTTGGCGGGCACAGGCGAGGGAAGGGCCGATCTCCGCCATCTGATCCGGACGATCCCGGACCATCCCCGGCCCGGCATCGCGTTCAGGGACATAACTCCGTTGCTCGGCGACGCTGGAGCCTTTGATCATGCCTGTCGGGCGATGGCGCAGCCCTTCGTTGGCGCCGGGGTCACGCACGTGCTGGCCATCGAAAGTCGCGGCTTCATTTTCGGTGGAGTGATCGCAACGCTGCTTGGAGCCGGCCTGGTGCCGGCTAGAAAACAGGGAAAGCTCCCCTGGAAGCGGGTCCGGGAGGAGTACCTGCTGGAATACGGAAGCGACGCCCTCGAGGTGCACGAAGACGCGTTTTCAGTCAGGGCCCGGGTTCTGGTTGTCGATGACGTGCTTGCGACGGGGGGAACGGCCGCCGCGGCCATCAGGTTATCAGAGGGACTCGGAGCGTCTGTGGCCGGATGCAGTTTCCTGATCGAACTCGGCTTTCTCAGTGGGAGGAACCTGCTCGGGGCTGCTGAGGCGCGCGCAGTTCTGAACTTCGAGGCTCCTTGAGTGGCCTCGGGGCGCGGCCTACATTGCGCCGGCACCCCACGGGAGCGCGGTCGGGGTCTTCCGGATCGCTACCGCTCGCTGCCCCTGTAGCTCAGATGGATAGAGCAGCGGTTTCCTAAACCGTTGGTCGGAGGTTCGAGTCCTCTCAGGGGCACTCGACAACCAAAGCTGAAAGGCCCGGAGGTCCGGGCCTTTCGCGTTTCCTCAAACCAAATCCGATAAGACCGGAGAACAGGGCCCCTCGCGTTCCTTAACCCAAGCAGAAAAGGCCCGGAATCCGGGCCTTTCGCGTTCCTCAACCCAAAGCTGACAAGGCCGGGAAATCAGGGCCCCTGGAGTTTCTCAAACAAAAGCCGATAAGACCGGAGAACAGGGCCCCTCGCGTTTCCTCAACCCAAGCAGAAAGGCCCGGGAATCCGGGCCTTTCGCGTCCCAGGGGACAGGCACAGGAACTCGCCCTCGGTGAGGGCGTCCCTGGATTAAACGGTCAATCGGTGTCGCGACTTGTCGTCAGCCAGCCCGCTTGTAGACGGTTTTCTCCAACTTGGCACGAAGTGCCTTGGCTTCGGCCAGAGCTTCCGCCTTCTTGCGGCCCTTGGACGGGACGTAGTAGCGCTTCTGGACTCCAGGCTTGGGGTTGATGGAGACGATGAACGCCTGGTGCCTGGTGTCCCACTGCACGCCTGTCACGCCGAACTTGTTGCGGCGCGATCTCACGACGACTCGGCCGGTCGCTGGTTTGCCCAGCGCTTTCTCCGTCTTGTCTCTCCAGACGAGGGCTTCGGCAAAAGCCTTCTTGCGGCCGCCATGCCGGTTATCGGAGAACCACTTGCGATGCGTCTTTCCTTCGAATGTCACCTGGACGAGCCAGCCGTGGTTGTGCTTTTCCGGCTGGTCGATGCGCGATACTCCCTTTCGCCTGATCATGTTGTGGGGTTGAGGTGAGGGCGGTGCTAAGGATAGCAGCTTTGGCAGACTAAACAAGAGTCAGACTACCGGTAATGAGTGCGAGGTGGCATTTTTCCGTAGTTTGCCGCCCAGACCTGCGGCAGGGCGGGGCTCCCGCCACTCACATTAGCCAGCCTTCAAGCTTCGGATGACTAGTCCTCAGAACACGGGCCCGGATTTCGACGAGCGCGCCGCATCGTTTGCCGAATGGGTAAAGTCCAACAGCCGCATGGTTGGAATCGGCGCGGTGGCGATCGGGGCCATGATCCTGGTCACGATGCTGGTCCGGTCGTCAAACCAGAGAAAGGAGATCGCCGCGACCCGTGCGCTGGCTGAAGCGCAGAGGAGCGTCGCGACGGATAACCTTCCGCTCGCAGCGGCCGACCTCCAGCGACTTGTCGAGCGCTACGGCTCGACTCGAGCGGGCACGCAGGGGAAGGTCCTGCTGGCCCAGGTGCTCCTGCAGCAGGGCAAGACCGCCGAGGCGCACGCGACTCTCGATGATGTGGGGGGGGCGGGTCCCCTGACTTCGTCGGTACACGCGCTCCGTGCTGCAGCGTTCGAGCAGGAGGGAAAGCCGCTCGAGGCGGCCGCGGAATACATGCGGGCCTCGGAGACGAACGTCCTTGAGGGCGAAGCCGAGAGCCACAAGGCGGACGCGGCACGAGCCTACCTGAAGGCCGAGCGCCGCGACGAGGCAGTGAGGATCTGGTCGGAAATGGCCGCCGATCCAACCTCGGGGTTGTACGCCGAGGCCCAGCTGCGTCTTGGGGAGTTGACCGCCAAGCCGCGGAGCTGAGAGCTGGATCGAGGTCGGGATCCGTGCGAGGGGCCGAGACACACAGCGAAGCCGCAGAGCTGAGAGCTGGATCGAAGTGAGGAACCGAACGAGCGCTGAGGCGAACCGCGTCATCACCAGCAAACGCCGACTTTCCGGCCTTTCGCGTTTTTTGGTACTCGGGGCCTTCTCAAATCTCTGCCACTGGTTCGGCGGCGTCTCCGAGCAACTCCGATTCGCGCCCAGTGAGCGCTCGGCCCACCAACAGGAGCGCCTCAGCAGCCACCGCTACAGCTGGCACCGGCGGTCCGCTCTTAGGGCTCTGCTCCTGTCCGGACAGCGGAGCTCCGGCGCGGACTCGTGTTGGCGGGCCAGTCACCTTGCTCGGATCTCCTGACTGCGGGACTGTCGCCGTGGTGCTGCGAAAGTGAGCTGGTTCAGCAGACCCGCCGCTTCCCTTTTTGGGCTTCGTATAATATGTGTTATGTAAACATCCCGCGGGGATTGGTGTGGAGAAGTGACCGGAATCGCCACGGCTGACCGCTTCACCGCTGTCATCGTTCCGCGGCGCCGATTGTCCAGGCGGGAGTAAAGTGCTGCGCCGTGCCCGCCGCACTGGTGGCCCGAGAAAGTCGGGCTCGGGCCCCAGGCCCGTCCAGAGCCAGCTTTTCCACCGCGTTTCTAAAGGGCGCCAAGGTCCACACAGGAGGCGGACTCAGGTTGGGCCGCTACCGCCTCCGAGCCGCTCGACTCACCGATCGGCCGAATGGGTCGACGGAGGCGGCGCTCAGCCTGCGACCGACGGCCTTTGAAGGCGCGTCGCGCTTTGACGCTCACCGAGCTCACACGAAGCGGATGGGGGCCCTCCTCGTCGCCAGAGATCATCAAGTCGACAGTGACTGCGAGCAACTGTCAGCCTGTCGAAGCCGGGCTTGAGGACGCCCGCGGTCCCCTCCAGACATCAAGAGATCAGTTTAGGTGCCGAGTCCGAAGTGGTTGACTGACATTCGCATGAGCCCTGTTCGTCGAACACGCAATACGAACCGGCAACTGGCAACATGACCCCAATCTCGTGCCCTAACGCCCTGTCCGGTAAGCGCTTGAGGGCTGTTAGCTCAATCGATGCACGAGACCGCGATTCCAACCAAGCGCGCCCGGCACGGTGGATCCGTTTGTTCCGCGGTCGGTCGCTGGCCTCAAAGGCCCAGGTCAGCAGTAACTCCCTGGCAGACCAGTCGACCCTCTCCAGAAAGCACTGGCGCTTTCCCGTCGCTGCCAACTGTTACGCGCAGCTGACTACCTGACGCGGTCAATAGCACCACGGCCTGGTCCGAAAGACCCCAGAGTGCCAGTAGTTCAGCAGCCGCTACCGCGCCAGTTCCGCAGGCCAGGGTCTCCTGCTCGACCCCGCGCTCGTAGGTACGGATCACCCACAGATCATCCCCGACCGCACCAGGATTCGCGCCTCGCGAGATGAAACTGGCGTTGGCGCCGTCGCGGAAGGATTCCCAGTGCCGAAGCTCGCGTCCGCGTCGATCGACCTGCACCTGATCGGCATCGTCACAAAGAAGCACAACGTGAGGAACCCCAACGCGCAGGTACCCGACGCGCCGCTCACCCTCCTCAAGTGGGACCTCAACAGCCGGATGAACGTCGCTGGGTCTGGTCATATCCAGCTCGGGGTCCCTGGCGTGCGTTCTGAGGCGGCCGGTCACCGGTCCCGACGGGGTCCTGAAAGTGAGATCATGATTCACGGTCGCGCCGAGCTCCGTCACAAGTCGCACCGAGCACAGAGCAGCGTTCCCGCACATCTCGGCCAGCGAACCGTCGCGGTTGAAATAGCGCATTCCAAAGTCGAACTCGCTGTCCGAGTCGATCAGCACGATTCCATCGGCGCCAATGCCCAGCCTCCGATCACAGAGGCGGCTTATGGCCTGCTCGTTGGCGACGTCACCATGTTCTCCCCCGCGGTTGTCGAAGAACACGAAGTCGTTCCCTGAACCGGTCATCTTGAAAAACGCGCGACCGCCAAGTTCGGGCGGACTGCCCGGGCTGGTCATGAATCCGCCACTGGCCGGCGCTGAGTGGTGGACCGGGCGGGGGGGGGGGGGGGGACCACAGGCACTGATGGTACTGCGGTTCGAGCCGCCCCGCACTGCGGACGCGGCTGGTCGGTCGACCCTTCCCGAAAGCGCCCACCACCGGAGGCGCCATACCATCCAGACGGCCTCGCGCACGATCTTGCGTGACATCTTGCTCTGGCCCTCGGTACGATCAACGAAAACGATCGGGATCTCAACGAGCCTAAACCCCTGCCGCCACGCCCGAAAGCTCATCTCGATCTGGAAAGCGTATCCATTCGACCTTACGTCATCGAGGTCAATCTGTTCGAGCACGCGCCTGCGAAAGCACTTGAAGCCGCCGGTAGCGTCGAATAGCGGAAGACCGGTGACGAACCTCGCGTAGACGTTGGCGGCGTAACTCAGCATCAAGCGCGACATCGGCCAGTTCACGACCGTCACCTTCCCATCCCTGTACCTCGATCCGAGCACCAGATCTGCGTCCACGGCGGAAGCCAGGAATTGCGGCAGATGTGAAGGATCGTGCGAGAAGTCGGCGTCCATCTCGAAGACGAATTCGTAGTCGCGTTCGAGCGCCCATTTGAAACCGGCGACATATGCGGTGCCGAGTCCGAGCTTTCGCCCGCGGTTAATGAGATTGACGCGGGAATCGGCGGCTGCGCGCCCCTGCACCATGTCGGCAGTCCCATCGGGGGAGCCGTCATCGACGACCAGCACCTCCAGGCGCCGGTCCTGATCGAGCACAGCGTCGATCAGGCGCAGGATGTTTTCGCGCTCGTTATACGTCGGTACGATGACCAGCGCCCTTTCAGGCACGTGAGCGATTCCTCCAGTCGGAAGCGAGGCCCCAGAACAGCAGAATGGCTGCAGCGGCAACGGCGAACCAGGTGACGAGCCTGCCTGTTTCGTAAGGCCTGTTCACGAACTCGATCTCTACCTCGCGGGCCCCCTCAGGCAGCGGCACGCCGATCAGTGACACGTCAGCACGGCCCACGGTTGCCGGCTCGCCGTCGACGCGCGCCGTCCAGCCCGGATAGTAGTTCTCTGAAATGACGAGTGCCGAGCCTCGAGGTGCCGGCGTACCGAGTTCGAGAGTCGCGGCCCCAGGCCGCCAGCTCTTCACTGCGACGTCGATGTCGAGAGGATCAGGGGCGCGCTCCAACTGCTGCCCTTCGACTGCCGCGGAGGTATCGAAGAGTGCAACTGAGCGGAGATCGAAGTTCGGGTTCAGGACCAGCTGTGCAACCGCGGTTTCCTCTGCCTTGGCGATCGCAGCGGTGACCCAGGCATAAGAGGTTTCCACCGGAAGCTGATGGAGATAGACCTCACTGCCCGCTGCGGTGCGAACCGGACCAAGGACGCGGCGCACCTCCGGGATGGGCAGGTCGGCCAGGGTCGAGTAAAAATAGCGGAGGTTGGTGAGACGCCAGAAGTTGGGGTTGGCGAGCTGGGTGAGGATGTTGCCTGAAAGGAGGAGATCGTACTTCCCGATGTGATTGCCGTGATACCCCTCGACGTGCGCGATCCGGTGAGTCATGAGGCCATCGTACGGCGTGCTGCCTGGGTTTCCCAGGTTAGGATCCTTGAAGACCCCCGTACCGGCGAGGTCACTCGCGTAGACGCGGAAGGGCTGGGGCTGCTTCTGGAGCCAGGTGATCGCTTCGTCCGGAGCGTATACCTCCGAGGCCGGCCCCATGAAGGGCCAGTATTTTCGCTCAATCGTCCAGAGGTCGACAGCGACGACACCTGCAAGGAGGACAGCGGCGAGGTCACGCGGAACCTTGCGCGCCGAGACGAGCCACGTCGAGGCGACGGCGAGAAGTGCAAAGACCATCGCCCGGATCGCTCCACCGCGGAGGGCGTCGGCGTTGGCTATGGCGCGTTCGATCAGTTCCTCCCGGGCGAATCCGGTGGCAAGGCTCTGCAGCGCCCCGGTCAGACCGAGCACCCCCACGAAAATCGCTACCGCCGATGCACCTATCAGCCAGGATCGCCGCACTCCACCTCTCACGACGCGCTCGGCCCCCCACGCGGCCAGCATGGCGGTGGCAAACGAAACGACAAACAACATCGTGCTGGGAGCCCTGAAGTACTTCGTCCCGGGCACGATGGCATAGACGAGACGGTAGAAGGGTGTGTACCCGCCGAGTGCCCAGAGAAGCGTGATGACGAAAGTGATGCTCCAGAACACGACCTGTCGCTTCTCGGAGAGATTGCTCCAACGGGTGAATGCAAATCCGGCCAGAACCAGAGCCGCGATGCCAAGGTACTCGGAGTGAAAATGAATGAAATTGAGCCCGGAATAGCGCTCGAGCATGCCCGTGAACTCTGGCACGGCAAAGTTGACTATCTCCGGCGGAGGCATCGAATAGGAAATCGCGTGTTCCCATTCCCTGCCCCCTGCCCTGGGCGACCAGGGTTCGTATTGGGCTACGGGCCAGAACTGTATCGCTCCCATCAGCAACCCCAGCCCGACCGCACCGAGCGCAGCAGCGAGGCGTAAGAGCCCAGAGCGCCGCGTAAAGTCCGTCCAACCGGACCACCCCATACTCAACCAGAGTGCCCAGGCTCCCGTTACCAGCAGCATGTACTGAAGGAGCTGGGGATGGGGTGACAGGACGGCCAGGCCGGTGGCGAAGGCGAGGACGGCCCATGCCCACCGTTTCCGGTCGCGGATGGCTAGCGTCACCGCCCAGAGTGCGAGAGGCAGCATCGTGGCCACGAACAGTTTGCCGTCATGCCCGGGCGTGGCGAGACCTGCGACATTGCCGCCAAGCTGGTAAGCCACTCCTCCAACCAGTGCCGCCGCGAATGAAAGACCGCAACTCCTGAGAAAGAGCCAGGTAAAAAAACCGGCCAGGAACAGATGGATGATGAAACCCCAGGTCATCCCGGGACCGGTGCCGATGAGAATGCGAAGAAGGGCCGTCGGATAGAACGTGTCACCGTGCATCGCATCGACGAACGGCATGCCACCGTAGAGCCACGGGTTCCATTGTGGAATCGAGCCCCACGTTTCCCAGTGCCAGCGCGCGTATTCGCGAAAGGCGTAGCCGGCGATGTGCTGGTCCGAATAGACCGACGCGAGGTGCCTTCCCGACAGAGCTGGCCACGCAAGACTCATCGTCGCGACAGCGTGAACAAGCACCGCCCACGCCCATGCGTGTCGCGGTGCGGTCTGTCCGTCGTGGGTGCCCACGGCTGAGGGTTTGCCGGTCATGAGGGTTGCTTGTGCCGCCGCTTGAAGGCGTCGAGAGCGATAAAGAGCAGGCCGGGTATGATTTCGATTACCGTAAGCCAGAGCCTGGATGAAACGGCAATCACGCCCGCCGCTCCGGTGGTGACGAAGGGGAACCTGCTCAAGGCGCCAACCAGGGATCCTTCGCGCACGCCGATTCCGCCGGGTGCCACGAGTACAATGTACCCGAGCACATATGAGCTCGTGAAGGCAGCGGTGTAGGCACTCCACTTTCCCGGGGCTTCGCCGAGAACACCAAGAACGAGCAGCCTGAAGGCGATCCCGTAGAGCATCCAGGCGACGAGAGTTCCAAGCGCGGCTTTCCAGATGACGGCGCGAGACAGATCCGGAAGCCGAAACTCACGGCGTAGGACTTTCCCGGCGATTCGCACAGCCGGTGCGATCACCATGGGGAGAGCGACAAGGGCGATCACACCCGCCACCGCCAGCAACACTCCGGCTGCCCGCGATCCAGTCAGTTCTGCGCCCAGTGCCAGTGAAAGGGCGATTCCTGAAACGATGTTCACGACATTGATCAGGATCGCGGCGCCGGTGGCGGCCATGGCGGGGATCCCGCGGTCCCTTGTCATGGCCGCCATAGCCGCGATCGCCCAGACTTTTCCGGGGATGTACCTGCCCAGGTTGGACACCCACCAGATGCGGGCGGCGTCCGGGAACGAGAGCGAAGGCGCGGCCGGGGCGAGGGCGACCAGAACTGTACGCCATGTCTGGATGAGGATGCCATGAGTCACAAGAACGACGGCTGCCGACCCCAGGAGGAAAGCCCAGCCTGGACGGATCCGATGTCCTGCGTCAGCGAAAGAGGCCAGCTGGTCCTTGAGCGCCCAAACTGCGAATGCAACGGCGGCCAGCGCCGCGAGGCGACGTGCCAGTCGCCTCCCGTCAGAGGGCAACGACGGAGCGGTAGAGCTCTGCATAGCGCCGTGCGACCGATTCGGGAGAGAAGACGGCCAGCGCCGCCATGCGGCCGGCGGCGGCCAGGTCACGGGCACGCTCCTCGTTGGAAAGGATCTCATCGATGGCGATGCTGAGCCGATCAATGTCACCCGCGGGCGCGAGGAGACCCGTCTCTCCGTCTCGCACGACATCGACGAGCCCCCCAGACGCCCACGCGACAACTGGAGTTCCACAAAGCTGGGCTTCGACGGCTACGAGGCCGAGTCCTTCATCAATGGATGGCACGACGAGAGTGCCGGCTCTCCTGTACAGAGGGGGCAGCTCATCCTGCGGGAGCGCCCCATGCCAACGTACGCGTTCGGCAATTCCCACCTCCGATGCCAGACTTCTCAGAGCATCTGCGCTGGTGCCGTGGCCAACGACGTCGAGCTCCGCGTTCGTTCTGGTGGCGGCGACCGCCCTGATGAGATCGGCGATCCCCTTTTGAGCGTTGAGGCGTCCAACAAACAGAACGCTGCGTGCCCGGTGTCGCTCGGGCTGGCTCGTGGAGGGATGGAAGAGAGAGGTGGCCACCGGCATTGGCGCAACCTTCACGTTGGCACCCGGGACCACGCGTGCGACTTCGGTGGCGAGCCAGCGCGAAACGGTGGTGGTGGCTCGCGATCGGTTGAGTACGTGCTTCAACAGTGGCCGTGCGAAGCTGTTATCGCGCGCCAACCGGACGTCGGTCCCGTGCATCGTCGTAACGAGAGGGAGGTCGGAGAGCGAGGAGGCTGCCGTTCCTACCAGGCCGGCCGGGAACCACCAATGGGCATGGATGAGATCAGGGCTGAAGGAGCGTCGGATCCTGGTGGCGACGGCAAAGTTGGATCCAAGGAACCCAACCAGGGCCAGCCGGGCGCTCCAGGATCGCTGGACATCAGTTGCCATGTTCCCGGTATACGCGAGATTCTCGTAGCGGCGTGGCGCGTAACGAAAACGGTGGACCTCGATTCCCTGCTGCGTCTCCCGTCGTGCGAGGCCCGGAGCGGCTGGGGCCACGACACTGACGGTGACACCTTGCTCACGGAGTGCGGTCGCGAGGTGCAGGAGGAAAGAGCCGGCCGCGTCGCCTGGTCCGCGCGGCCACGAGTGCGTGAGAAAGAGAACCCGCACTCGCGTCAGTCGTCGCCGGTCCGATCTGCTTCGTCGTCGCGCCGTCCGATCTCGCGCAACTGGGCGCGTACGCCGGCGATCTGTTCCCCGAGTAGCCCGGTGGCAAAGAAGACCGAGCCGAGGATGAGGCAGGTCTGAATGATCGTCCACACCTGCCTGGTGCCCACTCCAAAGGCCAGCAGTCGCACAACCGCCGCGAGCCCGGCCACGACGCCAAAGGCGAACAGCGCCGCTCCAAGCGTTCCGAACAGCAGCAGAGGCTTGCGGCCGAAGCGCAGCTCGAACCAGACGGACAGCATGTCGAGCACACCCACCGGGATGCGCCCGATGCCGAACTTGGACTTGCCGGCATATCGCGGGTGGAGCGCCACCGGGACTTCGGTAACGGAAAAGCCTTCAGAGGCGGCGAGAACGATCAGATAGCGGTGCCAATCCGGGCGGATCGGGACGATCTCCATGATTTCACGCCGGTACGCCTTGATGCTGTTGAGATCCCGAACGTGGACATCGAAGAGGATCCGGCTCAAACCGTTGTAGATGCGCGAAACGAACGCCTTGTCGTACTTGCCCTGTTTGAAGCCGGTGACCATGTCTGCGTCACCGGCCAGGATCGGCGCTGTCAGTTGCGGAATGTCCTCGGGATCGAACTGAAGGTCAGCCGGGAAAAAGACCAGCACTTCTCCCCTGGCGGCGAGGTAGCCGGTTCGCAGGGCATCCGCGATTCCGCGGCGCGAGCGATGGCGCGCGGACCGAAGCCACGGGTAGTCGGTCTTCAGCGACTCGAGAAGTTCCCACGAGCCGTCCACGGAGCCGTCGTCGATGACGATTACTTCGCAGTCCGGCAGATGCCGCACCACCGTATCCATCCGGCGCACGAGTTCCGGCAGGCTACCGGACTCGTCATTGGCCGGCACCAGAACGGATACTTTCGTCCTGTTCGAGTGACTGCCGCGTGATGGGACGCCGGCCGAGCGGGCCGGGACAGTTCGGGAAAGGGCGTCAGTCATGCGCTCCGACGCCGTCGGTCAGATGCGTTTGCGCATCCGCGCCGAGAGAACACCCAGCTGGTCGCGGTACTTGGCGACGGTGCGCCGCGCGATGTGAACCCCGCCGTCGCGCAGAATATTGACAATGGCCTGATCGGTGAGCGGGTTTCGCGGATCTTCGTTCGAAACGAGTTTCTCAATTTGATCGCGAATTCCGCGGGCCGATACGTCTTCGCCGCCGGTTGTCGAGAGTCCTGACGAGAAGAAGAACTTGAGTGGGAGGACTCCGCGGGGCGTCTGGACGTATTTCTCGTTCGTCACCCGGCTCACGGTGCTTTCGTGCATTCCGATGACGTCGGCGACTTCGCGGAGGGTCAGGGGCCGGAGGTATCGGACCCCCTTTTCCAGAAAGTCTCTCTGCCGTTCGACGATGTAGTTCATGACCTTGAGCATGGTCTGGCGGCGCTGCTCGATCGCCTGGATCATCCAGTTGGCCGAGTTGAGCTTCGAGGCAATGAACTCCTTGTTTTCGCCGTCGAACTTTTTCTTGTCGCGCGCGATCTCCTGATAGGCACGACTCAGTTTGAGGCGCGGGAGGTTGGCATCGTTGACGAAGACGCGATAGAGGCCGTCTATCTTTTCAACGACCAGATCGGGTACGATGTAGCCGTCGCTGGTATCGGAGTAGCGCAACCCCGGTTTTGGGTCGAGCTTGGCCACCTCATCGGCTGCGCGCTGCACATCGGCGGGGCTGATTCCGAAGCGTTTGCTGATTTCGCTCCAGCGGTGCGCGATCAGCTCGTCGAAGGCGTCACGGACAAGGCGATACTGGAGTGATTCGGTCTGCGTCTGGTCACGCAACTGGAGGAGCAGGCATTCGCGGAGGTTGCGGGCTCCGACTCCGGGAGGATCGAGGCTCTGGATGATCCCCAGCATTTCCTCACACTCCGCCATCGTGTAGAGGGGGAGGTCACCTTCGAAGCCCTCGCGCTCGGCGGCGCGGGCGACGACATCGTTGATGCTGGTGAGAATTTCCTCTGGGGGACACGAGAGATAGCCGTCTTCGTTGATGTTGCCGGCGAATTCGTCCGCGAGGAGGAGCTGCCTGGGAGTGAGCTCGAGGAGGGAAATCTGATCGCGGAGGTGGTCGTCGAGGTCGCGGCGTTCGACCGGAACAGCCTCGAAGAACTCGCGGTCCTCGCGTTCTTCGCGCATGCCGCCAGCGGTGTCGAAGCCGTCGAGGAGGATTTCCTCCCAGTCGATCGCGTCGTCGGTAGACTTCTCCTCCTGAGTCGGCGCCTCGGGCTCTGCGAGGTCGACGGATGACTCCTCGCCCTCGGTTTCTTCACCTTCTTCGTCGTCCTGCTCGACGAGGTCGAGGAAAGGGTTGACGAGCAGCTCCTGCTTGAGATGCTGCTGCAGATCGAGGAGCGGCATGTAGAGGAGATCCATCGCCTGGTAAAGGCGAGGATTGATCTTGAGCTCCTGCCGGAGCGCAGTGCTCTGGCTGAGCCCGGCTCTCATGCGAGGACGTCCTCTTCGGAGAAGCGCTCTCGCAGACGCGCCGTCAGGATCGGTCCCAGATAGATGCGAGAGACCTCATCGTCAAAGACGAGCTCGCGCACCGTTCCCGAGACCTTTACCTGCCCATCATACATGATGTAGGCGCGATCGACGATATCCAGTGTCTGCTCCACGTTGTGATCACTGATCAGGACACCGATGTTGCGGTGTCGGAGATCGGCGACGATGGTCTGAATGTCGTGCACCGCGATCGGATCGACCCCGGCGAACGGTTCATCCAGCATCATGAATTTGGGTTGAGTAACGAGCGCCCGCGTGATCTCGAGCCGCCGTCGCTCGCCCCCGGAGAGAGCAAAGGCGCGGCTGTTGCGCAGGTGCTTGATGCCCAGTTCATCGAGTAGTGCCTCCAACCGAGCTCGACGCTCTTCCCTGCCCATTGGCAACGTCTCCAGTATCGCAAGGATATTCTCCTCCACGGTCAGCTTGCGGAAGATCGAGGGCTCCTGAGAAAGGTATCCTATGCCCTTGCGCGCGCGGCGGTACATGGGCATGCGGGTAATGTCGGCTCCGTCGAGAAGGATGCTGCCCTCCTGGGGCTGGATGAGGCCGACAATCATGTAGAAGGTTGTTGTCTTCCCTGCTCCGTTAGGACCCAGGAGGCCGACTATTTCACCCTGCTGGAGTCTGAGGGCGACGTCGTTGACTACGCGCCGTTTGCGATAGGCTTTAACGAGGCCCGTGGCTTCGAGGATCGAGCCGGAAGCCGGTGCGCGTGGGGTTGCGCGCCTGGTTTCGTGGGGCAGTCGCGCGTGTTCACCCGTGAGCCTGAGGGTTTCGGCCATGTCTGCGAGCGACGGGCGGATCTGTTCCCATAGCGTTGCCGAGATTCTGATCGGGTCTGCGATGCCGCCGGCATCAGGTGCCGGGAAAGATGCGTAACCTTGTGCGACGAGACGCGGGAATACCGAGCGAACGAGAAACGCACGTACTTCGTCGATGCTGAGCCTGCCGGCCTCGACATCCGCGTCGACACCACGGGAGCGCAGGGAATCGAGATAGTCCTGTCTGAAGCGGATGGCCACCTCGTGCAGCGGAGCGGTTCCCGAGGGGTCGGCGGCGGTGATCACCGCGTGGAGCGCGAACGCGATCGAGCGGTCACCACCGGCCAGTTGCTCGACCAGGCGCTGCACACCTGACTTAGGCTGATCGGGATCTGTCATCTGTTCGGGTGCGGCCTGGCACCGCTCAGTGTATCAGGGCGCGCTGGTGGTGGTGGGCGCGTGGCGCCGACGGCGGTATCCGGACGGGCCTCGAGGAAGATGCCTCGCGCCTGGTCGATAACGGTCACGGTCTGGACCTCTCTGGCCTCGAAGTTCACTCTTATCTGCCGTCCCTTTACATAGTTGAGGCCGGGTTTGTCCCTCCGGCCCTGGTTGTCCGGCACCTGATAGAAGCTCGACGCATCGCCTGATGAAAGGAGCATCCTGAGGGCCGGAGCCTCGGATGTGTCGCGGGTTGTCGTGGAATCGAAGAAGGCGATGATCGTGTCGCCCCGGAGCCAGTCGCGCTCCCTCGACGCGATGCGTGCAGTGTCAGGTACCGTCTCCGCATAGGAGTCTCCGATGGCGTGCAGCTCGCGGATCACCTGGCCCGGCATTCTGACATCGATGGAGTCGGCCTCGATGTGGCGTTCACTGGTAACTGCCCGGGCGCGACTGCCCCAGGCAAAAGCCCGCTCGAGGAGGTTGTTCGAGATGCGGAGGTCGAGTGTGTCCGATCGCAGAACCAGGTCTTCGCTGGTCGCGACCGCGGAATCGAGGGCGAGAACGCGCTCTACCTGTCGTGACCGGCCGAAAACATCGATCACCCGTCCGACGAGAGTAAACGGGTCGCGTCCGCGGCTCTCGACGACCGGATTGCGCATCAGCCGTGACGTCTGGCGCATCTTGTTGAGTTGCCCCGAGTCACCCTTTGCGAGCAGGTCGACACGCGTGAGCTCGACGCGCCCGGTTGCGGTGAAAAGGGTGTCGCCCTCGCCAATGATCTGGTCAGCAACCAGGAGCACGGGATCCGGTTGCCTCCTGCCTAACGAATCGGTCTCGTAGGTTCGCAATGTGGGACGGCTGGTGGCTACCATCCGCGAGGTCTGGCGGACGCCCCTCACTGCGCGGAAGTATTCGATCCTGGGCCCGGTCATCGACGAAGAATCGTCGGTGACCGCGACCACGTTGCCTTCGACGAGGACACGTTCGTCGGTACGGAAGTAAGTGAGACGGTCGGAATCGAGGCTCACCGTGGGCTCCCGGTAACGGACGGTGCCGATGAGATAGTAGACGCCGGCCTGTTCGTAGGATTCAGCCGAGTCAGCCGTGATGCGGATGTTCTGGCGCGGGCAGACCGCAACGACGCCGCCCCCGAGGTAGGTGGTGTACCGGCCGCTGAGCGGGTCCCTGATGGCCTGTGATCTCGTGAGATCGGTGTTGATCAGGTCGAGGAGGCACCGCTCGCTGACTCGCTCTGGAGCCACGGGCCTGGCGACCTCGCTCACCAGCGGTGGAGGGGCCGGCGCCGGGGGAATCCGGATGGTATCCAGGCGCCCTGCCGGTGGGGCGATCGAGTCGGGCGGGATACCGGGAGCAGGAGCAGCTGGCGTGCGCCTGCCGGGGATGCGCCCACACGCGCTGAAGGCCAACACTGCGGCAAGGAGCAGCGTTCGTTTTGTCACCGAGGCGGAATATCAACCGGGATGCCGCGCGAGCGGGCCCCTGCAAGGATGCGAATGGAATTGAGGTCCGGGTCAGAGACAAAACCCACACCTTCACTTACCCTGCCGGAAGGCTCTGTCAGCACAAAAGCACTGTCGCTGGAGATTTCGTTGCGACTCGGATCGTAACGCATGTGTGGTGAAGTAAGTCGCCTGCCGTCCGTGGCGGTGAGAACGACGTTGCCACGAGCCTCCATGCTGCCAAGTCGGGAGTTGTACGTAGCTTCTCGCGAGGTAAGGAGTGCGTCTTCGGCCCCTGTGGGCTTGAAGAACTTCGCCTTGACGGTAATCAGCTCGGTGCGCGTGTTCTGTTCGTACGTGTAGGCCGTATCGGCTTCGACTTCGGTGCGCCTGATTCCGGCGTCGGTGACGAAAAACCGCACCCCGAACAACATCTGGTCGGCCGAATCTGCGGGTATTGCGGTCGTCACGCCCGCGCTCGACGAGGCATCGCTGCAGGCACCCGTGGCGAAAGTGAGCGTCAACGCGGTAGCCGCGGTGATCAGGGCGGACCTCATGCTGTGTTGTGGTTGGTGGGCGCGAACGTGGGCCCGGGGTGCCGTGGTTCGCAGGCTCGGGCAGCATCCGGTACACCACTGCTGCTCCATGTTCCGGGCTCGATCGCCGCTCATACGGACTCGGCCCCCCTCGAGGAGATGTACCACTCCATCAGACCTTCCCACTCTCCCCTGGCCCTGAGGAGCACCTCAGCGAACTCCCTGATGGCACCGCCGCCACCCCGCCGGCTGAGGATGAAACGGGCTGCGTCGCGTGCATCGGGCGTTGCATTGCCCACTACAACCGGGAGCCCAACTTTGCGCAGCGGCCCCACGTCCGGCAGATCGTCGCCGACGAATGCGACGGCGGACGGCTCGATCGCGTGTCGCTCCTGCAGCTCCCGCAAGGCCGAGAGCTTGCGGGCGTGGGGATCCTGAACGAGATCATCAACTCCGAGCTCACGTGCCCGAAGGGTGACGCTTTCCGAAACGCGACCGGTGATGATTGCGACGATTATCCCGGCGGCCTGGAGCATCTTGATCCCGAGTCCGTCCTGGATGTCGTATTTCTTGAATTCAAGCCGCGTGCCGCCGACATCGCCGAGGTAGATGCCCCCATCGGTGAGCACGCCATCGACGTCGAGAACGACGAGCCGGATCGAGCGCGCCAGCGCCCGGCCGGTCTCGGAATCGAGGATCGACGCGAACGACTTGGCGAGCCTCTCGCGTGGTTCGGCGTGCTGAGTCAGTCGGCTGCCTCGACGAGGGTAGCGCGTCCGGACGCGGCGGCCGCTGCGACGCGACGGCGCCGCGCCAGCGCTGCGGCGATGAACGCGGCGAACAGCGGATGCGGTTTGGTTGGCCGCGACTGCAACTCGGGGTGGAACTGGCAGCCTATGAACCAGGGATGCTCCGCCAGCTCGACGATCTCGACGAGCGATCCATCGGGGGAAAGTCCGCTCAGCCTGAGTCCGTGATCGCGGAATGCATCGCGATAGGTGTTGGAGACCTCATAGCGGTGGCGGTGCCGCTCACTGATCTCGCGCACGCCGTAGATGTCAGCTGCGAGCGACCCGCGCTGCAGGTAACAGGGGTAGGCGCCGAGTCGCATTGTGCCACCCATCTCGGTGACGTGCTTCTGATCTTCCATGAGCGCGATCACGGGGTGCGCGCACTCCGGTGCGAACTCACTGGAGTGTGAATCGTCGAGGCCGAGGACGTCGCGCGAGAACTCGATTATTGCTGCCTGCATCCCAAGGCAAATGCCGAAAAACGGCAGTCCTGTTTCGCGCGCGATTCTGATCGCCTCAACCATTCCCTCGACGCCCCGCACGCCAAAGCCGCCGGGAACGAGGAGGCCGTCGAAGGCGGAGAGGATGTTCCGGGCGCGTTCCGCGGTCGTGAACTCGTCGGACGAAGTCCAGCTGATCTCGACTCCGACGTCATTGGCGATGCCGCCGTGGAAGAGAGCCTCCTGGACACTCTTGTAGCTGTCGACGAACTGGGTGTACTTGCCAACGACGGCGATCCGCACCCGTTCTGCGGGCTGAACAACGCGCGAAACCATCGTCTCCCAGGTGCCGAGGTCTGGAGTCTTTCCATCGAGCTCCAGCCGCTCGACGACGACTGCGTCCAGACCCTGACGGTGAAACTCGAGCGGGATCTGGTAGATGGAGGGCACGTCGATGCTTTCGATCACGTTGCCGAACTCCACGTTGCAGAAGAGGGCGATCTTGCGCTTGACGTCTTCGGACAGGGCGCGCTCGGTGCGGCAGATGAGAACGTCCGGCTGAATACCGATCTCCATCAGTTCACGCACGGAATGTTGCGTGGGCTTTGTTTTCACCTCACCCGCAGCTGCGATGTAGGGCACGAGAGTCAGGTGGATGAACATCGCGTTGGTGCGGCCGACGTCGTGCCTGAACTGCCGGATCGCCTCGAGAAAGGGCTGGGACTCGATGTCACCAACAGTGCCGCCCACTTCCACGATCACGACGTCGTTGCCGGGAGCGATACGCTTGACGTGCGACTTGATTTCGTCGGTGATGTGGGTAATCACCTGCACGGTCGAGCCGAGGTACTCGCCGCGGCGCTCCTTGGTTATGACATTGAGATATATGCGTCCGGTCGTGACGTTGTTGAGCTGAGACAGGGACCGATCGATGAACCGCTCGTAGTGACCCAGGTCGAGGTCGGTTTCGGCACCGTCGTCGGTGACAAAGACCTCGCCGTGCTGGAACGGCGACATCGTCCCCGGGTCGACGTTGAGGTAGGGGTCGAACTTCATGATCGTGACGCTGAGGCCACGTTCGACCAGAAGTCGGCCGATCGAAGCTGCCGCGATTCCCTTCCCCAGAGAAGAGACGACGCCACCGGTTACGAATATGTAGCGCGCCGCCCTCGTTGAAGATTGTCCGGGTTGCATCAAAGCCGCTCCGCGTATGAGTCATTCCAGCGCGCATTGGCACGCGCCAGGTCTTCTTCGGTATCAACGCCCCCGTCAACAACTGCCGCGTGCAGCCGGGCAACTCCAATCGTCAGTCCCGCGGCCAGCGGGCGAAGCTGTTCCAGACGCTCGAGCTGTTCCAGCGGGTGCACGTCCAGTCCTGTCCATCGCTGCAAAGCTCCCCTCGAACAGGCGTAAACTCCGAGGTGCCGCCACGCCACCCGCTGTCGCAGGGACAGATCCTCCGCTTCCCGCACCCATGGGATCGGAGCTCGCGAAAAATACAGCGCTCCCCCGTCGTCACCGCAGACGATCTTGACGACGGTCGGGTCGTCGAATGCCGCCTCGTCAGCCGGCACAGCTGCTGTGCCGATGTCAAAGCCGTTGCGCTGCACCATGGATATCGAACCTGCGACCGCGTCGTCGCGGATGAAGGGCTCGTCACCCTGGACGTTGAGAACCACGTCATAACGCTCGAAGTCCGCGCTGAAAGCCACCTCGGCCACGCGGTCTGTGCCAGATGGGTGATCGCCCCGTGTCATGACAAACTCGCCTCCAGCAGCCGCAACCGCTGCACCGATTTCCGCGGAGTCGGTGGCGACGACAACGCGGTCGGCCAGCGCCATCGTGGTCACACGCTCGTGAACCCGGACGACGAGCGGCTTGCCGCCGAGAAGACGAAGCGGCTTGCGCGGGAGGCGCGTGGAGCCGAGCCGGGCGGGTATCACCGCGAGTACGGACATCGGTCAGCGATCCCCGGCATGAGCGCGCGAGGCTGAAAAAGGCACGCCTCGCAAGTTACACGGCCGAGGGAGCGAATCCTAGCGCTCCGGGGTGGCCTGATCCGATTCGGCGGCCCCGCTGACGGCCCGGGCGTAGGCGCTGCGCCCGCCGAGCAGGAGCGTCGAAGCCGCCCCGTGGCCAAGCAGCGCCACCAGCAGGATTGAGTAGCCGACCATCGCCTCGCTCCGGAACAAATAATCGGTCGCGAGCGCAACGAGGCTCGGCCCGAGAGCGAGCCCCACCATGCTGTTGACGAAGAGGTATCCGGCAGTGATGCGAGCCCGATATGGAGAGGGCGACATCTCCTGAAGCGCGGCCTGGGCAGCGCCGAAAGGGAAAGCCGAAAAGATGTTGAGCGGAACCAGCAGGAGGATGACCGCCAGGTCCGATCCGGCGAGGTAAAGCGGAATGGCGGAGGCTAGCGCTCCGAGCGAGCCTATGACACCAACCAGCAGTTTGGCGTCTTCGCGCCCGCGGGCGAGCAGCCTGTCTGCGAGCCATCCGCCGGCCAGAATGCCGCCGACCCCGAAGATCATGGTAGCGCCCCCCATGAAGACGCCGATCCGTCCCGGAGACCAGCCGTGCGCGCGTTCGAGAAAGCTGGGAAGCCAGGCCGCAGTGCCGAGGTTGACCATCGAGAAAAACGAGTAACCGAATGTGTGGGAGGTGAATGCTCTGCGATGGGTTCGCACCCACGCGATCACTTCACGGTCGTGCGCACGGGCGGGAGAGGGCCGTACGCGGCGTACCGGTTCACGGATGAGCAGCATCAAAGCGGCGATCAGCAGTCCCGGTAGCCCGACAAGAACAAAGACGAACTGCCAAGGCCTTACCAACCCAAGCAGTGGCAGCGCGACGAAGTCGTCGGTGGCTGCCCACTGCTGGACGACCTGCCCGCCTATCAAATAGGCGAGGCCCGATCCAAGGTAGATCCCAACTGCGTAGACGCTCACTGCGCGCGCCAGTTGGTTTCGCCGGAAGTAGTCGGCGATCATCGAAATGGCGGGCGGCCCCAGGGCGGCCTCGCCGACGCCCACTCCGATTCTGGCAAGGGCCAGCTGGGTAAAGGTCGAGGCAAGGCCGCAGGCCGCCGTCATCACACTCCAGATCGCGGTACCGGCGGCGATAATCCCCTTGCGGTTTCCGCGATCGGCGAGGCGCGCTATGGGAAAACCGAGGAGTGTGTAGAAAACCGCGAACGAGAGCCCGTAGAGGAGGCCCATTCGCGTGTCCGAGAGCTGCAGATCGCGTTTGATCGGGCTGACCAGCAGAGCGAGAATCTGCCGATCCACATATGACGACACGTTGGCCAGCATCAGAACGCCGACGACAAACCAGGCATAGCGTTTGTCCGGCCAGTCGTCGTGCCCGCTGTTCATCTCGCTGTCTCGATACCGGCAGTGGGGCTCGGGGTCGCGCGCTTCACGCCAGCGGCATGCCTTTGGGCCAGATCGAGGAAATTGACAAGCAGCGTATTGCCACCGTGGGTCATGATGGATTCGGGATGGAACTGCACGCCCCAGACGGGGTGCGTCCTGTGTCGCACGGCGTGGACTTCCTCAGGGTTGTCGGCCGCGGTCGCGATCACCTCGAGCGCCGGCGGTACGCACCCGGGGTCGATAACCAGCGAGTGGTAACGCATGACTTCGAGGGGCGACGGCAGCGACGAAAAAAGACCAGTACCATCGTGGAGCACGCGCGACGTCTTGCCATGCATTACCCGCCCGGCGCGGATGACGCGTCCGCCAAATGCGTCGGCGATCGACTGATGACCGAGACAGACACCAAGGGTCGGGATCAGAGGGCCGAGCTCGCGGATCAAGGGGACCGAAATGCCGGCCTCCGACGGCGTTCCCGGCCCCGGTGACACAACGATTGCCCCGGGTCGCATGGTCCGTACCTCATCGACCGTAACTTCGTCGTTGCGCTTGACGAGCACCTCGGCGCCATTGACGGCGAGATACTGGACGATGTTCCAGGTGAACGAGTCGTAGTTGTCGATTACAAGTATCATCACTCGTCGCCCTGGATCTCAGGCGCGCGGGTGGAACTGCCGGTGCACCGACCGAAGATAGTCACGGTTCACATGGGTATAGACCTGCGTCGTCGAGATGTCGGCGTGACCGAGCATCTCCTGCACAGCGCGCAGGTCGGCGCCCCCTTCGAGCAGATGTGTCGCAAAGGAATGACGCAGGGTATGGGGCGTGACGTTTGATGTGATCCCGGCCCGAAGCACGTGTTTACGCAGAATCTTCCACGCTCCCATACGCGACAGTTGCCGCCCGCGCGCGTTGAGAAGCAGGATGCCCTTGCCCTCCCCGCGCTCGAGCCTCGGGCGCAGCTCGCGAAGGTACAACTCGATCGCCCCGATCGCAGTGCGTCCGACCGGCACGAGACGTTCCCTGCTTCCCTTGCCGAACACCCGCACCAGGTGTTCGTCGAGCAGCAGCCCCGAGAGCGGCAGGCCGATGGCCTCCGACACGCGCAGGCCTGCTCCGTATGAGAGTTCAAGGAACGCGCGATCGCGAAAATAGAGCGGGTCTTCGTGGGCGGGGCTCGCCAGCAGTTTTTCGACCTGGCTGACGTGCAGGACGTCGGGGAGCTCGCGCGATCTCCGTGGAAGGTCCAGTGGATCGCTCGGATCGAACGTGATCACGCCTTCGTTGAGAAGGAAGCGAAAGTAGCTGCGGTGTGCAGAGACGGCGCGGCGAATCGACGACGCCGCAAGGCCGGATTCCTTGAGAGACCAGATGTGCTCGCGCAGCAGCTGCGTAGTCACGGCACCAGGCGAGATCACGTCGCGCGAGGTCGCGAACTCGAACAGGCGCCTCAGGTCCCTTGCATAGGCATCGCGGGTATGCGGCGACGCTCCCGCTTCGAGCGCCAGGTAATCATCGAAACGCTCGGCGAGAAATGGGATCGTGATCTGGTCGGCGGGCGTCACGATGCCCGTCGGCGGCGCGCCACCCACCAGATGAGACCAATCGTGAGAAGCAGGGCAGCGCCTCCAACCGCTGTGCCGCGGCCGAGTGCCGAGATTCTGGACTGGAGCGCATCCCAGTTCGCTCCGGCACGGAAAGCGAGCCACGTGATCGCGCCGTACCAGAGACCCGAAGCGAGACCGGTAGCGGCAATAAATCCGGCAAAGGGAATCCGTAAAGCGCCTGCAACAGGCGGGACGACCGACCGCACGCCGGGAACAAACCGGCTGAGAAAAAATGCGGCGACCCCGTACTTGCGGTGCATTGCGCGAACCTTGTTGTCTGCTTCCCTGCCTCCGCGCAAGTTGTAGCGCGCCTCGATCCTGTCACTGCCGTAGCGCCTGCCGAGCCAGAACATGGCTGCAGCACCGCTCACGTTTCCACCCCAGACACAAAGAAATACCGGCCACGGAGATTGTTGCGCCTTGGCTGCGAGCAATCCGCCAAAGGCCACAAGCACATCGGCCGGTATCGGCGGAAAGATGTTCTCGACCATTGCGAGGCCCGCCATCGCTCCGAGAAGCAGTGGCCCCGGGAGTGAAGCCAACCAGTCGAGGAGCGTGGAAAGCCACTCCATTTCAACGGCGCAAGGTCGCGACAGCCACACAGGCGAGCCCTTCGCCACGACCGATCCAACCCATTCCCTCGTTGGTCTTGCCCTTGATGTTCACATCGCCCTCGGAAACCCCGAGCGCGCCGGCGAGGCGTGCCTGCATGGCGATCCGCCATGCAGAGATGCGAACGGCATCGCTGATCACCGTGACGTCGACGTTATTCACCATGAACCCCGCCACACGGATCCGTTCCACCGCAATCGTCAGCATGTCGACCGAGTCGCGTCCGCGATTGGCGGGATCGGTATCGGCGAACATGCCGCCGATGTCTCCGAGGCCAGCTGCACCGAGAATCGCGTCAGTCACCGCGTGGCAGATGGCGTCTCCATCCGAGTGGCCGACCAGTCGGACGTTCGCCGGCACATCCACTCCGCCCAGGCGCAACGGGCCGCCGGCCTCGAATCGGTGGGAGTCGTAGCCGACTCCGATCCTGACGTTCATCGACACCGACCGGCAGGGCACGCCTCGGCGCACTTCGAAGCGACGGCGCTGCGTCTGTGTTCGAGCGGGGTATCGAGCGTAAAGAGGGGCACGATCATTCTGTCGGTGGTCGGTGCCACCAACGTGTCAGGCTGCCGCCGGTCGCTCGATCGGAATGATCGAGTAGTCCTGCCGGCGACGAGCGGGCTTGAAGCCTGCATCAATGATGAGACGCTCGAGCTCGTCGGTTGTGGTGCGGTGGGTTGTATTCGCGGCGGAAACCACGTTCTCTTCCAGCATCAGCGAACCGAAATCGTTGCAGCCGAAACGCAGGGCGAGCTGCCCGACCTTCATGCCCATCGTCACCCAGCTCGACTGCAGATTGGGAACATTGTCCAGCGCGATTCGCGAGATGGCGACGGTGCGGAGGTACTCCACCGCGTCGGTCTTCTGCATGTGCGAAAACGTGGGAGTATTCTCCGGCTGCAGGGGCCATGTTATGAAGGCCGTGAAGCCCCCGGTGCGTGCCTGCAGCGCCCGGACTCTGTCCAGGTGCTCGATGCGCTCGGCCAGGGTCTCGCCGAGGCCGTACATCATGGTCACCGAGGTCTTCATACCCTCGTTGTGTGCGAGCTCCATGATCTCGAGCCAGCGATCGGCACCTGCCTTGCCCGGAGCGGCGTAGTCTCTCACGCGCTGGACGAGGATCTCACCTCCCCCTCCGGGTATCGAATCCAGTCCAGCCTTACGCAGCTCCCGAATGACCTCGACGGCGTCGATCCTGAACAGCTTTGCAAAAAAGTCGACTTCGCTCGGGCTGAATCCGTGAATGTGGATCGGGTGGTGGGACTTGATGTAGCGCATCAGGTCCAGATACCACTCGAAAGGGATGTAAGGGTTGTGCCCCCCCTGGATCAGGATTTGAACGCCGCCAAGCGCCTTCGTCTCCTCGATCTTGCGGCCGATCTCCTCGAACGACAGGGTATAACCTTCCTGGTGTTTCGGGCGCCGGTAGAAGGCACAGAAGCCGCAGTCCGCAATGCAGACGTTCGTGTAGTTGATGTTGCGATCAACTATGTAAGTGACAGTGTCGTGCGGATGTTTTTCCTGGCGCAGACGATCGGCTTCGAGACCGAGTTCGAGGAGGGGTGCCCGGGTATAGAAGTCGAGGAGGTCGGTTCGGCGCGCCATGCCGAAAGTTACCGGATCGGTATCGCTTTGTGGATTGGTGCGAGTAACTCAGGCGGCGGTGAGGAACGCCAGCCGGGCCGCCGGGACCCGCCCTGCCGCCGCCAGCCGCCCGAAAAACTCGGTCAGGCCGGCCAGGTACTCCATGCCGAGGCCATAGTCGAGCCCATCGAGGTACGCTCGACAGGTTTTGCGGTCAACGCCGGTCTGCCGGGCTGCCTGCCCGGAGAGCAGGTCGAGATTAGCCAGTCCCCAGTCGCGGGAGGCGATCAGGGACGCATGAACGCCTAACGATTCGGCGGGCGGGGTCGACCGCTGTGCCACCCACAGCGCAAAAACGAACGGCAGCCCGGTCCACGACTTCCACTCGGCGCCGAGGTCGTAGACAAACGGGTAGGTGCCGGCGCGCGGACCGTCGCGGAGCAGGAGAGCGGCGTCGCCGATGACAAGCCTCGCGTCATGTTCTTCCGCCTCGAAAGCATCCACGTCCTGAAGTTCCGCGTCTCCCGCCACGAACTCGGGTGAGGCCCGCCAGACACTTTCGAAGAGAAGCTCGAGAAGCGCGAGGCTCGTCATTGAGCTCCGTGAGACGATAACGCGCCGCCCCGTCAATTCCCCCGCTGGTCGCCTGGCGAACAGGAGTACTGACCTCACCGGACCGTCACACGAAATGGCCAGGTCCGGGAGCAGCAGATAACGGCGGGACGCTCTCGCGTATTCGACAGCGGAGACGACGCTCACATCGAGCTGGCCGGCGGCCATGAGCTCGTTGAGTCTGCTCGGAACTCCGGTTGTCAGCTCACCGCCCCCTGCGAGTTCGATCAACCCCCTGTCCATGGCACCATAGACGGGGAAGCAGTTGATATATGGAATCCGCCCGACTCGCATCAGGCGGCGGCGTCAGCGGGGCCGGCGAACTCGCGGATGATTCGATAGAAGGAGTCACGCTCAGCGGGCACCTTTCCCGCACCGCGGATGAGTGCGAGGATTTCATCGAGACCGAGACCCTGCGGAGTCATGGCGCCGACGGCATGGTAGATCTTTTCCCGCACAACAGTCCCCTCGAGGTCGTTGACCCCGAAAGCAAGCGCTGTCTGCGAAAGCGCCGGCGTAACCATGATCCAGTGCGTTTTTATGTGCTGGAAGTTGTCGAGAAAGAGACGGGCAACCGCAAGGTTTCGCAGGTCGTCGAAACCGGTCGTGGTCGTGCCGCGTCTCCCGAGGCGTTCGCCGAGGACGTTGTCGTCTGGATGGTAGGCGAGTGGGATGAAGGCGAGGAATCCGCCGGTTTCATCCTGGAGATCGCGCAGCATGGAGAGGTGCTGGACCCTGTCCTCGATGGTCTCGACATGCCCATACAGCATGGTCGAGTTGGACCTTATTCCCAGCTGGTGGGCTGCACGGTGCACCCCGATGTAGTCGGCACCGCCGAGCTTGCGATCGGCGATCTGTTCCCGCACCGCCGCGCTGAAGGTTTCGGCGCCACCGCCGGGCAGCGTGTCGAGGCCCGCTTCTCTGAGGGTGAGAAGTACATCGGACCACGACATTTTCTCGATGCGGGCGAGATGTGCGATTTCGACCGCGGTCAGCGCCTTGATGTGGACCCACGGAAACTCGCGCTTGAGCGCGCGGAACATCGTCGTGTAGTATTCGAGCCCGGCCTGCATATCAAGGCCACCCACGATGTGGAACTCCTTCGTCACGCCGTCGCGCGCGTGTTCCGCCTCGGCCATGACCTGATCGAGCGTGTAGCGGTAGGCCCCGCTCTCCTTCGGCAGCCGCGCGTACCCGCAGAAGACGCACGTCTTGCGCAGGACGCAGATGTTGGTGGGGTTTATGTGCTGGTTGGCCGCGAAGGTGACTACATCACGATTGCGTTTCCGGTTGACGGCGTCGGCAAGGGCTCCGACGCCAAGTATGTCCGGGGAGCGGTAGAGGGCCCCGGCATCTGCCGCGCTCAGCCTCTCGCCACGCGCTACCCGCTGAGCTACTGGCGCCAGCGCGGGATCCCTGACGGCACCTTCGCGAACGGCTGTCCCCTGTGCGGATGACATCGGTCAGCCGTCGTACCGGCCGATTGCCAGTGTCACGTTATGTCCGCCGAAGCCCGCGCTGTTGCTGAGGCAGCGGTTGATGGCGCGCTTCTTCGGCACGTTAGGTGTGAAATCGAGGTTCCCACACTCAGGATCGGGTGTCCTGTAGTTGATGGTCGGCGGCACCGCCTGGTCCCTGATCGCGAGGAGACAGGCGAGAGCCTCGACCGCGCCAGCCGCACCAAGCAAATGGCCTGTTGCGGACTTGGTCGACGAGACGCTCACGCTGGCCGAATGTTCGCCGAGCACCTTGATTATCGCCCTCGCCTCGTTCGGGTCGTTCATCGGTGTGGACGTGCCGTGGGCGTTGACGTAGTCGACCTCGGATGGCTCCCACCCGGCGTCGCGCAGCGCACGGCGCATCGAACGCTGGAGGCCTTCGTGTTCCGGTGGCTGTCCGGTGAGGTGGTAGGCGTCTCCGGTGGCGCCGTAGCCGGCGATCTCTCCATAGATGCGAGCACTTCGACGTTGCGCGTGCTCGAGCTCCTCGAGCACGAGGATCGTGGCGCCCTCCCCCAGTACAAAGCCGTCACGGTCAAGATCGAAAGGGCGTGACGCCGTTTCAGGGCTGTCGTTCCGTTCCGACAACGCCTTCATGTTGGCGAAACCGCCGATTGCCATGGCCGTGATGCTCGCCTCCGCGCCGCCGGTGACAACGATGTCGGCGTCGCCGTACTTGATCGTTCGCATTGCTTCGCCGATGGCGTGCGCGCTGGTCGAACAAGCTGAAACAGTGGCGAAGTTGGGCCCCTTGGTTCCAAGTCGCATCGAGACGACGCCTGCGGCGATGTCGACGATGAAGTTCGGAATGAAGAATGGTGAGATCTTGCCCGGACCGCGCTCGCGATAGGTGTCTTGTTGCTCCTCCATCGTGTTCAGTCCACCGACCCCGCTGCCGATGATGACCCCGGCCATATCCGGGTCGAACTTGCCTTCGGCAAGGCCTGCATCGGACCAGGCCTGAACGGCCGCTGAAACCGCGTATTGCGCAAAGAGATCCGAACGCCGGACTTCCTTGCGGTCCATGTAGAGAAGCGGGTCGAAGCCCTTTACCTCACAGGCGAACCGGACCGGGAAGCCGCTGGCATCGAAATGGGTGATCGGAGCGCCGCCCGAAACCGAATCGAGCAACGACCGCCAGGTCGTCGAAACGTCGTTGCCTACGGGCGTGATCGCCCCCAGCCCGGTGACGACCACGCGACGCTTCATTCAGGCGACTGCCTTTTCCTGGAGGTACTTCATGGCGTCACCGACCGTGCGCAATTTCTCGGCGTCTTCGTCGGGGATGTCGATGTTGAACTCCTTCTCGAATTCCATGACCAGTTCCACGATGTCGAGACTGTCGGCGCCGAGGTCCTCGATGAAGCTGGCCTCATTCGTCAGCTTCTCGCGTTCGACTCCCAACTCCTTCTCGATAATGTCCTTGACCTTCTCGCTCATGTCGGCCATGACTGATTCCTCTCTGGGGGTTACACAACTGTGATACGAAGATAACTGAAGGTGGGACTCAAGTTACATCACCATGCCGCCGTCAACGACGATAACCTGGCCGGTGATATACGATGCGAGATCGGAGGCGAGAAACAACACGGCCCCGGCAACGTCATGCGGAGTTCCGAGTCGTTCAAGCGGGATCTGGGTGGTGAGGGTGGTGCGCGCCTCCGACGTCAGGGTCGCGGTCATGTCTGTCTCGATGAAACCCGGTGCAACGACGTTGGCGCGGATGCCCCGCGTGGCGAACTCGCGCGCCACCGACCTGGTCATTCCGATAAGTCCGGCCTTGCTGGCAGCGTAGTTCGTCTGACCCTTGTTGCCAATGAGCCCGACTATGCTCGAAATGTTGATGATCGAGCCTCGGCGACGCTTCATCATGCCGCGCGTTGCAGCGCGCATTGTGGCGAAAGCCCCGCGAAGGTTCGCATTGATGACCGCGTCCCAGTCCTCGTCGCGGAGGCGCAACATGATGTTGTCGCGCGTGAGTCCCGCGTTGTTGACAAGGATGTCGATCGACCCGAAAGAGCCTTCGACATCAGCAACCAGCGTATTCACCTGCGCAACCTCGCTCACATCGCACATGAAGCCTGCTGCACCGCCACCAAGAGCCGACGCGACTTCGCTCGCGCGCGCCGGATCGCGACCCACGACGGCGACGCGGGCCCCGGCAGCAGCCAGTAGTGAAGCGATTTCCCGACCGATGCCGCGTGTGCTGCCGGTGACAAGGGCAGTGCGCCCCGAGAGGTCGATCGAAATCATGTAAGTTTTGCCCGGAGTGATTCGATTTCAGGAACAGTGCCGCACGACATCGTTTGCACAGCTGGGGCGATCTTGCGAACCAGCTTGACCAGTACGTTGCCTGTTCCCAGTTCAACGAACAGCGCTCCCGGGAACCGATCCGCCAGCCGCTGTACCGTTTCGGTCCATCGGACAGCTCCCGTCAACTGATCGAGGAGGAGTTGGCGCGCGCGCAGGGCATCGTTGACCGGGGAGGCCGTAACGTTGGCATAAACCGGCACGCGGGGATCGCCGAACGGGGTCGACGCGATGGCCCTGCCGAGCCCTTCACGCGCCGATTCCATGAGCGGAGAGTGAAAGGCGCCGCTCACAGCCAGCGGCACGGTGTGTTTGGCGCCGAACAGCGGCGCAAGTTCCACTGCCTTCCGCACGCCGGCGGTCTCGCCTGAAACCACCACCTGCCCGGGGCTGTTGAAGTTGGCGGGCACCACCAGGCCGCCATCGCCGTCTCCCGAGGCGCGTGCGCAGAGGTCCTCGACCGAGATGTTTTCGCCGAGCAGGGCTGCCATCGCGCCAGGCCGTGCGACGGCTGCGGCGTGCATCAACTGTCCGCGCTGCCGGACGAGCCTGATCGCAGCCTCAAAAGTCAGGCTGCCGGCGGCGTGGTACGCCGAGAACTCACCCAGAGAGTGTCCGGCAGCTGCTTTCAACCGCGGGAGGATGAGATCACCCACTGCCGCCAGGACCGCCGCGCTGTGGGCAAGCAGTGCCGGTTGCGCGTTGTGGGTCAGGCCGAGGTCGGAGGCCGGGCCCTCGAAACAAATCGTGGACAGTGACTCACCGAGGGTGGCGTCAGCTTCATCGAAAACGGCGCGGGCAGCGGTGAACGCCTCGGCAACGTCGCGTCCCATACCGGGCTTCTGCGAGCCCTGGCCGGGAAGAAGCAGTATTACGTCCATCTAGAACCGGATGACTACCGCGGCCCACGTGAAACCGGCCCCGAAGGTGACCAGCATGACTGTTGATCCAGACCGCACTCGTCCCGTCTCGATCGCCTCTTCGAGAGCGATCGGGACCGAGGCAGACGAAGTGTTGCCGTAGCGATCGGCGTTGACATACACCTTGTCCATCGGGACGCCTGCATGCCTGGCCGTGGCTTCGATGATGCGGACGTTGGCCTGGTGCGGAATCATGAGATCGATGTCCGCACCAGTCAGCCCTGCTCCCTCGAGTGCGCGATCAGCGGCCTCCGACATCGACCGCACCGCGTGTTTGAACACCTCCCGCCCTTCCATCCGGATGAAGTGGGAGCGGTCGGCGAGGACCCCGGGATCGAACGGCCGGTTCGCGCCGCCCGAGGGTCGCCAGAGCAGCTCGGCGAGTTTGCCGTCCGACCGCATGAACACCGACAGTATGCCGCGGCCGTCTACGCTCGGCTTGAGGACAGCAGCGCCGGCGCCGTCGGCGAAAAGGACACACGTTGCCCGGTCGCTCCAGTCCACGATCGATGACAGCTTCTCCGTCCCGACAACCAGCGCCGTGTTTGCCGCACCGGAGGACATGAGGCCTTCGGCAACGATGAGCCCGTAGATCCAGCTCGAGCACGCGGCGGCGACGTCAAATGACGCCGCCCGCGAGGCCCCAATCGCCGCCTGCAGATCGACGGCCGTCGCGGGGAGAAGCCGGTCAGGTGACGCGGTGCCGAGGACAATGACGTCAACTTCGGCGGCGGTGATTCCGGCGCGAGCCATTGCATCGCGCGCGGCCGCCGCCGACATACTGCAGTTTGTCTCACCTTCACCCGCGATGTGGCGCTCCCTGATTCCAGTACGCTGGACAATCCATTCGTCGCTGGTATCGAGCCCCATAGCGGCGAAATCGCTGTTGCGCAACACGCGCGGCGGGGCGTATTTGCCGATGCCTGCAAGCATCGCGACTGGTCTCTTCATCCGACGATAGCTGAGGGACCGAGCCTGCGGCTCATGTGCTCATTGAGGCCGGTCTCAACCGCCCTGACAGCTGTTTTGAGCGCGTTCTTGATGGCCCGCGGCGTTGACCTCCCGTGGGAGATTATGCTGACGCCGCGGACTCCCAGAAGTGGCGCGCCGCCGTAACCCGAGGCATCGAGTTGCGGGAAGTTGGCAAAGAACTGCTCCGGGCTTGCCCCGAAATGTCGGCTGACGACACCAACGAGCATCGGTGCGATCGCCTCATAGAACTTGAGAAGGACGTTGCCGACGAAGCCGTCACAGACGACCACATCAAAGGGCCCGCGTTCTGAAACGCCCGCTGGGAGGTCTCGGCCCTCGATGTTACCGATGAAGTGAAGCCCTGACGAGAGCAGGAGCTGATGGGCTTCCTTGACGACCGAGTTCCCCTTCTCCGACTCCTCGCCGATGCTGAGAAGTCCTATCGCTGGCTCACTACGATCGAGAAGGTCTTCGGCGTAAACCGATCCGAGACGCGCGAACTGTACGAGTTCCTCGGCCGAGGAGTCGACGTTGGCGCCGCTGTCGAGCACGACGATGGCTCCCCGGGAGGTGGGAAAGAGCGTTGCAATTGCTGGCCGCGTGAGTCCGTGGTGGAGCCGTAGAACCATGGTTGATATGGCCATCTGGGCTCCGGTGTTACCGGCGGAGACGAAGCCGTCGGATTTTCCCTCGGCCTGAAGCCTCAGGCCCACGTGCATGGAGCTGTCGGGCTTTCCGCGGATCACGGACGACGGCTTGTCAGTCATCTCGATGACTTCAGTGGCGCTGACGATGTCGATACGGGCGCGACTCGTGCGCTCTGCCGAGTACTCGCCCTCGAGCAGCTCATCCAGCGTCGAGTGGACGAGTTCAGGCCGGCCGACGAGTTGGACGGTGTGACGCAGAGGAAGCTCGGAGAGTGCGAGCAGTGCCCCGGCAACAGCAGAAGCGGAGCCGAAGTCTCCGCCCATTGCGTCCAGCGCGATACGCGCCAAGGTGCTACGCCTCGCGCGCCTCGATGCGCTGCTTGCCCGCGTAGTAGCCGCACTCGCCGCATACGCGGTGGGGACGCTTGGGGCTGCCGCAGCGCGGACAGTTCTGGATGACGATCGGAGCGGCGGCCTTGTGGGTCGAGCGAGCGCGCTTCTTCCGCTTTGAGGTTCTTCTCTTTGGGACAGCCATTACCAGTGCCTTGATGTAGGTGAGACTACTGCATCCTGTCCTTCAACTCGACCAACGCGCTCCACCTGCTGTCAACCTCGATGGGGCATATGCATTCGCCGAGGTTGCGATTGGCGCCGCACGCTGGGCAGAGCCCGCGGCAGTCCTCCGAGCAGAGAATGAAGGACGGGACGCGCAGAATCCACTCTTCGCGGATTGCGGGTCGCAGATCGAGGACGTGTTCGCGGGCTTCTATGACATGCACGTCCGGCTCATCAGCTTCGCCGGTGTCGGCGAGGACGAAGATGAGTTGCACCTCTTCGTCGATTGTTGTTCGGGCGTCCTCGAGGCAGCGTCTGCATGACATTCCGGCGGTGCCGCTCAAGTGGCCACTCAGGAAGAACTTTCCAGTCCCAGCTGACGAGATGCGCCCTTCGAGGTGCACCGCGTGTTCGGGTCTGGCGTCACCCGGTTCCCAGATGGGGTCGTCCCGGGTGACATCTCCGAAGACCCGTGCGGCGTTCGCCTCGAGCGATCGAAGGTCGAAAGACAGCATAGCCCAGCAATTTAGGCTGTCCGCGTGGGACTTTCAAGTCGTGGTGGGAGGCCAACTTAGGGTCGGCTGAACAGGATGAACGAGTGCGAGGATGAACGAAGATGAGCGATGATGAACGAGGGTGAATGAAGTTGATGATGAACGGAGCATTTCCTACAGCTCAACTTCCGCTTCTGCGAAGAAGAACCGGGCCTCGTTGGCCGCGTTTTCGTCAGAGTCCGACGCGTGAATGGCGTTTCGCTCCCTGGATTCCGCGTAGAGCTTGCGCACAGTTCCGTCGGCAGCCTGTGCGGGATCCGTTGCACCAATCACTCGGCGCAACTCGGCGACCGCTTCAGGGCGTTCGAGGAGCAGAGGCATGCATCTGCCGGAGGCCATGAACGTCACCAGCGAGTCATAGAAAGGGCGCTCCTTGTGCACCGCGTAGAAGGCACGAGCCTGCGCGGCACTCAGGTGCATGACCCGGGCGGCGACAATCGAGAAGCCGGCAGCTTCGAGGTGAGCGATGATCTTGCCGGCCTTGCTGGCGGCAAATGCGTCTGGCTTGATGATCGTGAGAGTACGGTTCATTTGAGAGCAGAGGGACGGGGCTGCAGGATGGCAGGGGGGGGGGGGACCGAGAGAAACAGTACCTGGTGAAGAAGCCGAATGCGGGATGCTCACGATGATTTCAACCGGTCGCTGACCAGGCCAACAAAGTCAGCGGGTCGGCGCGCGACTCCCATGCCCGCCGCTTCGAATGCGGCGAGCTTCTCAGCCGCCGTACCTGACGAGCCGGATATGATCGCGCCGGCGTGCCCCATTCGCCGCCCCGGCGGTGCCGTCTGGCCGGCTATAAAACCGACCACCGGTTTCTTCATTTGTCGTTTGACGAAGTCAGCGGCGTCCTGTTCGTCGGTACCCCCGATTTCACCCATCAGGCACACCACCTTCGTCTCCGGATCCCTTTCGAAAGCATCGAGGCAATCAATGAACGACGTGCCGTTGATCGGATCGCCACCGATGCCGACACACGTTGTCTGGCCGATCCCGGCGCGCGTCAGCTGATAGACGATCTCGTAGGTAAGGGTTCCCGACCGCGACACGACTCCTACAGGTCCCGCTGCGCATATGCGCCCGGGTATGATCCCGACCTTGGACTGACCTGGGGTGATCAGCCCCGGACAGTTAGGGCCCACAAGGCGGACATCCCGCTCACGTATGAATGGGTATACCCTCGTCATATCGAGTACAGGTACACCTTCGGTGATAGCGACGACAAGCGAGATGCCGGCGTCGGCCGCTTCCATGATCGCGTCGGCCGCGAAGACCGGCGGCACGTAGATCACCGACGTGTTGGCACCGGTTGCGGCGACGGCGTCGGCCACGGTGTTGAACACGGGTATGCGATCGGCGAACATCTGCCCTCCCTTCCCCGGCGTTACTCCGCCGACCACCTGCGTCCCGTATTCGATCATCTGCGTCGTGTGGAACGAGCCGTCGCGACCGGTAATACCCTGAACGATCAGCCGGGTATCTCTGTCGATGAAGATGCTCACGCTGTCTTGCCTCCGGTCGCCAGCTCGACGGCGCGACGTACAGCTTGGTCCATGTCGCTCGAAGCGTCGAAACCGTTTTCCGTGAGAATGCGCATCGCGATCTCCTCGTTGGTGCCCGTAAGGCGGATCACGATCGGGACCTTGAGCGGGCTTTCGCGCGTTGCCTGCACGATCCCATTGGCCACGTCATCAGTCCGTGTTATTCCACCAAAGATGTTGAACAGGATCGAGCGGACACCGGGATCGGCAGTGATGATACTCAGTGCGCTCACGACCTTTGCCGGACTGGATGAGCCACCGATGTCGAGGAAATTCGCCGGTTCACCACCGTAGTACTTGACGAGGTCCATCGTCGCCATCGCCAGCCCTGCACCGTTGACGCAGCAGCCGACGTTGCCGTCGAGCTTGATGAACGTGAGGTTCGCGTTTCTTGCCTCTACCTCGCCCGGCCCCTCGGCGCTTTCATCACGAAGGGCAGCCACTTCGGGGCGCCGCTCGAGCTCGTTGTCATCGATGCTCATCTTGGCGTCGAGGGCGATGACGTCTCCGCCGGGCGTGACCACCAGCGGGTTGATCTCGGCCAGGGAACAGCCGTTCTGAATGAAGGCGATGTAAAGTTGCTGCATGATGCGGGCTGCAGCTCGTGCCTGCTTCATGTCCTCGTAGAGAAAGAAGCCGAGGCGCATCGCCTGATACGGCATGAGCCCGTAGCGCGTGTCGATGGGCAGCTTGAGGATCTTCTCAGGTGTCTCCCGCGCCACTTCCTCTATGTCGATACCGCCAGCGGGACTGACCATGAACACAGGCTTCTTCGACGCACGGTCGAGAATGACGCCGACGTACGCCTCCGATGCGATGTCGGCGGCAGTTGTAACCAGCACCCGCTCGACTCTGAGTCCCTTGATCTCCATTCCCAGAATCGCGGCAGCGCGCTCGCGCGCTTCGTCGGGCGTTTTTGCCAGTTTGACGCCGCCGGCCTTTCCCCGTCCGCCGGCGTGAACCTGCGCCTTGACCACAACAGCCGGGCCGATGCTGGCCGCAATCCTGGCTGCCTGCTCAGCCGTCGTCGCGACCTCGCCGGCTGGAACCGGAACGCCAAGCCGCCGAAGTATCTCCTTGGCCTGGTACTCGTGAATGTTCAACTGAGTCTCCTCTGAGTTGTCTGACCCGCGCGCCCGATGCCGGGCGCAACCTAATCAATGCCCGATCAAGGCGGACGTTGCGCTCTCAAGACACGCCCGAGGTTCTCCCATGCCTCGCCAAAGGCTGCCAGGTCGCCACGTTCGAGTGCATCGCGCATCGCCGAATAGATCGCGGCGACCCGAGCCCGGAATCCCTCGTGGTCGAGGGGGCCAACCGCAAGCATCGGCTCAGGAAATCCGGCGGCGGCCGGCGCGCTCTGACCGACGCCGATGGAGTCGCGCTGCAGAACCGCCACGGCCACGACTTCGTCGGGCGCGCTGCCGCGCCGCCGATAAAGCGTCTGCATGAAAACCAGCTCCCTGCCAGCCGGCACAACGCGGGCCGGGCCTCTGATCAGCGCTACATCGGAGCTGCGACGGTCACCGGCCGCTGCAGAATCGAGTGCCCGTCGCAGCCTTTCGAGCACGCCACCCCAGCGTGGCCCGGCAGTGGGGAGCTCGACGAAAGCGGGTTCCAGCAATGCGCCTCCCCCACCCGCACCGCGGGCGATGTAAGCCCCTCGCACCCGGTCGTTTGGGTCAACGATCGGGAGGGCAAGCTCGAGGCGGCCGCTGGCGAGGTTGGCGTGAGGCGTATTGGCGGGGAACGCGAACAGGGTGTCGCCGCCGTGCTGCCGGATGAGACGGGATCGTGGCGGTTGTTCGCCACGCCGCCCGAACGAGCCCAGAACACGCGCCTGAACGAGCGCCAGATCCAGCGGTGGCTGAATCTGGGTCAGCAGTTCCTCGGGCAGGCTTTCGCTGCTCACGAACAGTGACGGAAAGTGGCGCATCCAGCTTCTGGCCAGTGGATCAGGATCGCGGGTGGCAATCGCAAAAGCGCGACCGGTGTGTGAATTGACGATTGCGACACCAGCATGGCGGATGTAGCGGAGGTCAATCGACGGAAGCGCCGCCGGCTCACTCAGGGGGTAAGTTGACGCCGCCGAGTAAAGGTGAACCGCCCAGTAAACGCTGTCGCCGAGTATGACCGGCCTCGTTCGACTGTCGAGCGTGAAGCCGGGAAAGAGTCGGCGGATCCGGGGGCGCAGCTGCCGGATAAGGACCGCCTTGCTACCGCGCCCGATGCCGCCGTCGCCGAGGATTCCCGGGTTCTGAAGTGCCCAGGCGTGTGCAACCCGGGACCGGAGACTCGAAATACCCGATGCAGCAATCACTCCGGCGGAATCCATAACGATTGCGTATCCGGGCGCGTCTTCTGCAACAAGCGCCGGCAGCAGGCGCGCCGACGTCTCGGATGCCTCATCATCCAGAACGAGCCCGCCGGTCTCGCTGGACGTGCCTGCCTGTATGTGACGGGCGCTCCACGGTGCCTCCGCATCGGCCGCATCAGGGCCGACGGGTCGCTCGACCGCGGCAACGACGAGGCGCTCACCACCAGCGTTCCAACCCAGCGCAGGGATGCCCCGTTGCCCCTGTCGCGAGGCTGGGATGAGCCTCGCCAGCACTTCCGGGTCCCAGATGGACGCGCCCATCAGAGCGCTCCGAATCGATGTTGAGTCTCCGTCTGTCAGCGTCCCGATCGAGTTCACGTCATAAGCGCGCCTCGTGAAAGCGGTTCGCGTCGCCAGATACGGTCTCTCGCGAGCTTCAGGGTCAGCGTTACCTGTAGTGCCCACGCGGGTCGCGAGAGGTGGGACGATCTGCCGGAGCCCGATCGACAGGATCAGCAGTGCCGCGAGCGTGAACGCCGCGAGCCGCAGCTGGCCGATCCACCCCGACCAGGCAAACAGCATCGCGCCGACAGCGGTTGCGAGGGCGAGGAACAGCAACGTCGGAATGGCGACCCGATGATCGAGCGACGTGACGGCTCCTCCCTCCCCCGAGCCCTCCAGCAGGAGGTTATACGCGTCAAGCCGATAGCTCCACCCAAGAAGAAGAAGAACCAGTGCGCCGAGGGTGAAGAAATGGCGCCGGACGTAACCGGAGGTCCGTAGCTTTCCGCCCTCCCATCGGAGGGAGGGAGTGAGCGCGTAAAACACGACGACCATCAGACTGATCGTTATCAGCGACACCAGCGCCCAGCGGTGGAGATCGATCTCGAGCGGCAGCCAGTACACCCAGAACGAGAGGTCGAGCTGGAAATACGGATCGCTCTCGCGGAACACCTCGCCATGCCTCACGAGGTCGAGGTGAGTCCAGCCGTCGAGGGTGAGGGCGAGGATGAAGCCGACCAGGAGCGACACCGATAACACGGCGCCAAGCAGAAGGCGCGGCGACAGCTCCTCCCTGATCTCGATGTTGCCGACCTTGCGCGGAAACACGACCGAAAGGACGGAGTGCCGGACGGCGTAGAAGTTGGCGAAAGCCAGCGTCGCGGCGGCGGCGAACGCGCCACCGCGCAGGAGCATCAGGTTACCGGCGCGCGACCACCAGACGTCTGCGGCCCCCAATGATTGGTACCATCGATAGTCGACGTACCAGCCGGTGATGACGCGGCCGGCGACGAGGAGGATCGCGACCGTGAGGATGGCCAGCAGCGGCCAGCGTCTGCCGCTCACATCAGGGAGTCACTCCCTGCTCCCTGAGCCAGCTCTCCATGACGCCCCTGATTTCGGAAAGGCGACTCTCAGTCAGCGCCTCGTACCGCGTGACGAGAACAGGTTGGGTGTTCGATGCGCGAATCAGCCCCCACCCGTCACCAAAAAGAACCCGCGCGCCGTCAACATCCACCACCTTGTAACGCGCCGAGAACCACCTGACGGCCCTTTCCACGATCGCGAACTTGTGCTCGTCCGGGCAGTCCACGCGGATCTCCGGCGTCGACACGAAGCGCGGGACATCGGCAAGCAGTTCGGTGACGGACTTTCCTGAATCTGCGATGATTCGCAGCAGGCGCGCACCGCCGTACAGTGCGTCGTCATGTCCGTAGAACCCTTCGGCGAAAAACATGTGGCCCGACATCTCACCCGCGACCGGGGCCCCGAGTTCCTTCATCCGGTCCTTGATCAGCGAGTGGCCGGTCTTCCACATCACCGCGATTCCACCGGCCGCCTCGATCGCGTGAGGTAGCGCCTGAGAGCACTTGACGTCGAAGATGATGGATTGACCGCGTCCAGTTCGCTCGAGGACGTCGCGAGCATAGAGGATAAGAACGTGGTCGCCCCATATGATTTCCCCCGCGCCGGATACCACACCAATCCGGTCGGCATCACCATCGAACGCGATTCCGATGTCCGCCTGTCGCGACCGCACTGCACCAATGATGTCGTGCAGGTTCTCGACGACGGTCGGATCGGGATGGTGGTTGGGGAAGGTGCCGTCGCTTTCACAGAAAAGATACGTTCCGTCCACTCCCAGCCTCGAGTAGAGTCGCTCCGCGACGAGAGCACCGGCGCCGTTACCGGCATCCACAACAACTTTGAGTCGCCGCGACAGCGGACCAACGCGAGTCACGATGTCATCGATGTAGCGTTCGATGACCTCTTTGGAGCGGATCGACCCGCTGCCTTCCGTGTAGCTCCCCCGCTGGATGATCCGCCACAGCTCCTGGATCCCATCGCCGTGCAGGGATTCGCGCCCGACGCTCAGCTTGAAGCCGTTGTATTCAGGGGGATTATGGGAGCCTGTGATCTGAATGCCGCCAGCTACGGGAAAGTGGTGCAGGCTCCAGTAGAGGAGAGGTGTGGGTACAACACCGATGTCGATGACGTTGCAACCGGAAGATGTGAGTCCGCTTACGAGTGCGTCGCGGAGGCTCTCCCCGCTCGGGCGATTGTCACGCCCGACGGCGACGGTGCTGCCGGAGGGAGCGCCGCGCGAAAGTACGAGCGAGGCGTAGGAACGTCCCACGGCGTGTGCAACCTCGGGCGAGAGGTCGCGCCCGACTATCCCCCTGATGTCGTATTGCCGGAAGATTCCGCCCGTCAATGTCATGTCATCCTCCCTGTGGCAGGCCGGGCACCTTATCGACCTGCGGTTCCACCGTCTCCCTGCATTCCCGTTGTGGGAAGTGAAGCGCGACTCATGCCGCTGTTGCCGTTCACCAGGTTCACAAGTGGACCGGGGAACGCTCCGAAGATCAGGATTGCCGCAACCGACGTTCCAATGATAAGTCGAACCGCCGGCGTCGATGGCGGCAGCGCGGGAGATTCAATCGGGCGCGGCTTCATGAACATGACCATTACCAGATACAGGTAATAGCCGGCGGAAATGGTGGTGGTGACGACGAGAATGATGGCGAGTCTCGTCTGGGGCGCGGGCGCCTGAAGCGCTGCCTGAAGAACGTACCACTTGGCGAAGAATCCGATGCCCCCGAAAATGGGAAAGCCAAGCAGTGCAAGCATGAACACAGCCATCGCGATCGCCATACCTGGCCGCTCGGACCAGAGTCCATGATAGTCGGACACCAGCTCGCGCGGATGCTCACGGGTGCCGAGTGTTATCACGATCGCAAACGCCCCCATGGTTGCGAGCGTGTAGGCCAGCAGGTAGAAAATGAACGCCGTCGCGGCCTGCGAAGTGCCGGCGGCCAGCGCGACCAGAATGAAACCGGTATGAGCGATGCTGGAATAAGCGAGCATGCGCTTGATGTTGCGCTGCTGGAGGGCGACGAGATTCCCCACAACCATCGTCAGTGCCGCCAGCCACCAGACCGCCCGGTGCCAGTCAGGATAAACCGACGGCAGGGCTTCGAGCCAGACACGCAAAAAGGCGGCGAATGCCGCGGCCTTTACGCCCGCTGCCATGTAGGCGGTTATCGGCGTCGGCGCCCCCTCGTAGACATCGGGGGCCCACATGTGGAAAGGTGCTGCGGCGACCTTGAAGGCGAATCCAACCAGCATCAGACCGACTCCAACGAGCAGCAGCGGGGTGCCGGCGAGATTCAGGCTGCCGATCTGACCGGCGATGGCCGGGAGGTTGGTGGTACCGGTCGCTCCATAAACGAGAGCGATGCCATAAAGAAGAAATCCGGTGGAGAAGGCACCAAGGAGAAAGTACTTGAGGGCAGACTCCGCGCTCCGGGGTGAACGGCGGTTCAGTCCGGCAAGGACATAAACCGCGATCGACATCATCTCGATGCCGAGGAAGAGAACCATCAGGTCACGCGCTGCGGCCATCACCATCATGCCCGAGGTCGCGAACAGTGTCAGGACGTGAACCTCGGCCGTCCCGATCCCCTCTCTGGTGTTGAATTCGATCGAGAGGGCGATGGTGATGAATGTCGCGAGAAGAAAGACGATGTCCGATGCCCAGCGGAAGGAATCGACGGCGACAACTCCATCCCCCGCCGTCAGTCCGCGGTTTGTCATCGCGAGCACGGTCCCCAGCGTCAGCGCACAGACAACCAGGGAAGCCCGGCCGGCCGCCGCCTGAGTCCCGACACTTTCAGGCTTCCCGGACACCCAGAGCATGATCGCCATGGCTCCAACCATCAGCACCAGCTCCGGACTGACCGCGAGTAGCAGGTGGGACGGGAGCGACAGGTCGAGGTTCATCTCAGTTGGTGCCTCCCCCGCCGATGATTGACGGAGGCTGGGACGCCCGTGCCTCAACCCTTGTGACGAAGCGGTCAACTGACGCTTCCATGCGCTCGAGCACGGGACGCGGGTAGACGCCCATCCAGATGATGACGATGATCAACGGGGCCAGCAGTCCGATCTCGCGCCAGTTGAGATCCGTGAGGTGGCGGTTGGCAGGCTTGTCGAGCGGGTTGTAGAGAATGCGTTGAATCGCCCAGAGCAGATAGGCGGCCGCGAGGATGACGCCGGTCGTGGCGACGGTGGTCATGATCGGAGCGGTACGGAACGACCCCGTGAGCACGAGGAACTCGCCGACGAAGCCGTTGGTGCCGGGGAGGCCGATCGAGCTGAATGTCACGATGCTGAGGACGACGGCGAAGATCGGGACAACCCTGGCTATGCCTCCATAGTCCGCGATCAGCCGCGAGTGCTTGCGCTCGTAGATCATTCCGATGAGGAAGAAGAGGGCGCCGGTCGAGACTCCGTGGCCGATCATTACCAGCAGCGCTCCCTGGACGCTCTCCCGCGTGAGCGCAAAGATCCCGAGCATCACCATTCCGAGGTGCGCGACCGAGGAATAGGCAACCAGCTTCTTGAAGTCCGGCTGAACCAGTGCCACCAGCGACCCGTAAATGACCCCAATCACCGACAGCGCAATGATTACTGTCCGTGTTGTCTCGCTGAGCGCGACCTCGGGGAAGAGCGGCACGGCCAGCCGCAGGAAGCCGTAGGTGCCCAGCTTCAGAAGTATTCCCGCCAGCACCACCGACCCCGCCGTTGGCGCCTCCACGTGCGCGTCTGGCAGCCAGGTGTGGAACGGGAACATCGGGACCTTGACGGCAAACGCCAGAAAAAAGGCGAGAAAGAGCCAGAAGGCGACGCCGGGCTCGAACGCCGGCAAGGCGAGGATCGCGTCGTAGGAGAAGTTGGGGCGGCCTTCGAGTATCCCCGCCTGCAATCCCAGATAAACGATCGCCACCAGCATCAGCAGCGACCCGGCCATGGTATAGATGAAGAACTTGATGCTGGCGTAGATCCGCCGCTCACCGCCCCAGATCCCGACTATGAAGTACATCGGGATCAACATCACTTCCCACATCACGTAAAAGAGGAAGAGATCGCGGGCGATGAAAACGCCGAGCACACCCATCGTCAGCAGCAGCATCAGCGTGTGGTAGGCGTGCACCTTGCGCGTCACACTTGTCCAGCCGCCGAGGATCGCCAGCGGCATGAGGAACGTCGTCAGCAGCACCATCATCAGCGAGAGACCGTCGACCCCCAGGGAAAACGTCACACCCCACGCCTCGATCCACGGCCACTCGACGCCTGCCTGCCAGTCGGCGCTCGTTGCATCAAAGGACCACCAGAGCCCCGCAGAGATCACGAACTCCAGCAGCAGGATGCCGAAGGTTAGGCGTCGCGCAGTCGAGGCGGCTCCGGCGCTCACTTCACCGTCCGGATCCCGTGCGGCCCGCGCTCCGTGCAGCCAGACAAGAGCCGCCCCCGCGGTCGGCAAAATGAGCAGTGCCGGCAGGATCCAGCTGTTATAACCGATCGACGCCAGGAAGGCAGCCATTGCTATCGCAGTGAGAAGGCGCCGAGTACACCGAGAACACCGATGATCAGTACCCACGCGTAGGTCCCGACCAGGCCTGACTGCAACCGCGCGCCCAGCCATCCAAAGCCGCGCATCAGCCTCGCACTGCCGTTGACAAGGAGTCCATCGATGATCCCCGCATCCATTCCACGCCAGAGTACCGAGCGCGAGATCCCCACAACCGGCCTGATCACCACCGCATCATAGACTTCGTCGACGTAGTACTTCTGTTCGAGGAGTCGCTCGACGCCGGTGGACTCGGGAGCCTCTCGCGCAACGGGCAGCGCCGCCGGCCTGAGTTTCAACATTGCGACAGCGATTCCAGCCGCCGCCACGAGTACGGCCATCGCTACGAGCACGTATTCGGTTGAGTGCTCGAGGTGAGCCTCCGCTCCACCGGTGATGGTGAGCGAGGCCGCGCCAGTGACCGGTTCCAGCCAGTGGTGCAGCACCTGTATCGGCCCGAGGGGAAGGAACGCCGGCAGACTAAGCCAGCCCCCGGCGATGCTGAGCACTGCAAGCACGACCAGCGGCCCGGTCATCACCCATGGCGCCTCGTGCAGGTGTCCACGCTCAGCGTCACCAGTGCGGTTGGGCCCGTGGAAAGTGTAGATCATCATCCGCGTCATGTAGATCGCGGTTAGGAGCGCAGCTGCGAGCCCCATTCCCCAGATGATGTAGAGCACCGTCCCGCCCGGAATCCCGAGGAGGGTGGCCTCGGCGAGAGTTGAACCGTGCGTGCGGGCAAAGACTGCGCCCAGGATCTCGTCCTTGGAGAAAAATCCGGCAAAGGGAGGAATGCCGGCGATCGCCAGCGTCGCTATCCACATCAGCACGAAGGTGGCCGGCATAAACCGGCGCAGACCACCCATGTTGCGCATGTCCTGCGCGTCATCGTGGCGCCCCGTATGATGGTAAGCCTTGTGGAGCGCATAGATCACCGATCCCGACCCGAGGAACAGGAGCGCCTTGAAGAAGGCATGGGTAACGAGGTGGAAGATGCCGGCAGCGTACGCACCCACCCCAACTCCGACGAACATGTATCCAAGCTGGGACACGGTGGAATAGGCGAGCACCTTCTTGATGTCCCACTGCTTTAGCCCGATCGTGGCTGCGAATAACGCAGTCAGGGCGCCAATCGCGGCAACCGTCAGACTCGCAACCGGCGACAGCGCAAAGAGAATGCTGCTGCGCGCCACGAGGTAGACGCCGGCGGTGACCATCGTCGCCGCGTGAATGAGTGCCGATACCGGCGTTGGTCCAGCCATGGCGTCGGGGAGCCAGACATACAGCGGAATCTGGGCGCTCTTTCCCGCGCAGCCGAGGAAGAGAAATAGACAGACAGCCGTGACGACAACGCCCGAAAGCGAAGTTGCCCCGGCGTTGACAGCCGCAAAGTCGAGACTGCCCAGATGCGCAAAAAGAAGGAACATCGCCACCAGAAAGCCGAAGTCACCGATCCGGTTGACGATGAACGCCTTCTTGCCGGCGTCGGCGTTCGCCTTGTCGCTGAACCAGAACCCGATCAGGAGATAGGAGCAGAGCCCCACCCCTTCCCAGCCCACGAACATCAGCGGGTAGCTCGAGCCCAGCACCAGCACGAGCATGAAGAACACGAAGAGGTTGAGGTAAGCGAAGTAGCGCGGGTACCCGGGGTCTTCGCGCATGTAGCCGACGCTGAAAACATGAATCAGGGATCCGACGCCTGTGATCACGAGCGTCATGACCATCGAGAGCTGGTCGACCTGCAGCGCGACATCCACCGACAGACTGCCGGCGGGAATCCAGCTGAAGAGCGTGCGGACGAACGGTTCGTGCGGCGCCGCTCGTGCGAGGGCTGCAAAAATGACCACCGACAGCGCAAACGACGCCCACAACACCGCCGGCCCAACTATGCCTGCCACGCCGGCGTAGCGGTGGGGTTTGGCGTGCTCATGGCCGTGCTGATCGTGACCGTCGTCCACTCCGTCCGACTCCTGATCGGTCGCGTGTGTGGTGCCGGGGTCGGAGGGACCAATCCTCGCCGCCGGCTGCAGTGAGAGCCACCCATTGACGAGGAAGCCAACCAGCGGCAGCAGGGGCACGAGCCAGATGAGATCCGCTATCGTTCCGGTCAGGGGATGTGTCGCAGCGGCCACGGCTTCCTGAAGCATCATCAACCCCTCAGCAGGTTGATGTTACCAAGGTCGACCGACTGCCGATGGCGGAATATCGCGATGATTATCGCCAGCCCGACTGCCGCTTCGGCGGCGGCAACGGTCATCACGAACACCACGAAAACCTGTCCCGTTGCGCCGTACAACCTCGAGAATGCCACGAAGGAGAGATTTACGGCGTTGAGCATCAGCTCTACACACATGAAGATCACGATCGCGTTCCGACGGGTGAGCACGCCGATCACGCCGATCGTGAACAGTACCGCTGACAGTGCCAGCGCCTCGGCGATCATCATGCCTCGATCCCCCCGCTGCTCCTGCGCCGCCCGAGCACCACCGCTCCCACGATCGCGACCAGAAGGAGAATGCTGGTCAGCTCGAAGGCGAGGAGGTGATCACTGAACAACGGCCGGGCGACGCTGGCAACAGCGTTCGACGCCGCGCCGGAGCCCTCCAGGGCAGCCGCGCCGGGAACAACTGACTCGAGCGGCAATGCGGTGCCGGCGAGCGTCATCACCTGCGCCAGCAGCGCCAGGCCGACGAGGCCAGCGGCCAGTCGGCCCCACTTTCCCCTGATGTCGGAGAGCTCATCGGGGTGGCCGAGGGTGAGGAGCATGACCACGAACAGGAAGACCACCATGATCGCGCCGGCATACACCAGGACCTGGATTGCGCCGATGAAATGTGCGCCGAGCATGACGTAGAGCGCCGCCAGTGAGAACATCGTGTTCACGAGCCAGAGGGCGGCCGCCACAGGGCTCTTGCGGGTCACGAAGGCGAGCGCTGATGCGATGGCGATGAGACCGAAGAGGTAGAAGTGCACCCGATAGAAGAAGTCCGACATCACTCGCCCCTGGGGTCTGCGGGGTCCCAGAGCTCCGTAACGGGATGGGTCTGCGCCATCAGCCGTTCGAGATCGTAGACGAAGCCTTCTCTGCTGAATTCGGAGTTCTCGTAATGTCGCCCGAGGTGAATCGCCTCCTCCGGGCACACTTCCTGGCAATAGCCGCAGAAGATGCATCGAAACTCGTCGATCTCGAAGACGAGTGGATAGCGGTTGCCCTCTTCGTCTTCGCCGGGAACGAGTTTGATGCAGTTGGCGGGACAGACAGTCGGGCAGAGGCCACACGCCACACACTTCGCCTTGCCGGTCTCGGTCGTGAGCATGCGGTGCGTCCCGCGCCACCGGCGTGATATTGCCTCACGCTCATCAGGGTACTGCGTCGTTACGCGATGTGGAGTAACGAGGTGACGGAAGGTGTTCGCCATCCCCTTGAGGGTGGCGTGCAGGTAGCTCGTCTCCTCGATCGGTCGCTCCACGATCTTTACGGTGATCGCCATCAGTCCACCATCCCGGAAAGTCTTGCCCGTGATGCGGTCACGGCTCGCAGTCGCGCGAGGTCCGCGGCCGCGAGTCTGCCGCTCGACGGGCTGAGTATGCGGCCGCGGTCGAGAAAGACAAAGAAGAGCACCAGAATCACGACGTTGATCGCGAGAAAGATCAAACCGTAGATGAGTCCGCGTTCAACTCCTGCCATGTCGAGCACGAGCATCAGGGTGGCTACCACCACGATGTAGCCGAGAGCAAGCGGCAACAGGACCTTCCAGCCGAGCGACATGAGCTGGTCATACCGGAATCGCGGAAGTGTCCACCTGATCCAGATGTAGAGAAAGAGGAAAAACGCCGTCTTGACCCCCATCACGAGGAACGACAGGAGGACCATCGGGAGCGAAACGGCACCGAGGTTGTCGGCGTCGGTGAACGGGACATCCCAGCCACCGAAAAACAGGGTCGCCATCATCGCCGACTGGGTCGCCATGTTGGCGTATTCGGCGATGAAGAAGAGTGAGAACTTCATCGCCGAATATTCGGTGTGGTAACCGGTAATCAGCTCCGACTCCGCCTCGGGCAGATCAAATGGCAGGCGGTTTGTCTCGGCGTACGCCGAAATGAGGTAGATGAGAAAGGCGATCGTGAGAATCGCGACGTTCCAGAGTCCGATCCCGGCCTGCTGATTCACGATCGTGGAGAGCGTCACGTTGCCCGCGATCAGCAGCACCGGAATGAGCGACATGCCCATCGAGATCTCGTAGGAAACCATCTGGGCGCTCGACCTGAGGCCGCCCAGCAACGCGTATTTGTTGTTCGATGACCACCCGGCAAGCACGATCCCGTAAACTCCGAGTGAAGAGACGGCAAGCGTGAACAGAAGCCCGATTGGCAGATCGGCAAGGACCATGTCGACGCGACCCCACGGTGACGCCCACGATGCGCCCCAGGGAATCACTGCCCAGATCGAAAGCGCGGGGATAAAGGCCAGCATCGGCGCCAGGATGAAGATCGGGCGGTTCACGTAGGGCGGGAACGTCTCCTCCTTCATGAAGTTCTTGACGCCGTCGGCCAATGGCTGGAAGAAGCCGGATGGTCCGACGCGGTTGGGGCCGTGCCGGTGCTGTATCCACGCCGAAATCTTGCGTTCGGCAAGGGTGAGGTAGGCCACGCCCAGCATGTAGATGGTAAAGAAGGCGATGAGCTTGATCGCGGTGAAAGCGAGCCACGGCCAGAAGCGCATCGGCCCCTGCGGGTCCGCGACCTGGAGGAGTGCGAAGACGTCGCTCACTACGCCACTACCGCCGGCTCGGCGATCACTGGAAGTCCGCGGAGGCCCAGCCGCTCCCACGAGAGGCCGGTCAGCGCCGTGTTGCCGGCCGCGAGCTCGGCGAAGACGTCACGGGGCGACAGGAAGGGTGCGTCTTCGCCGATGGCCTGGAGCAGATCCGCGAGCACGAACCAAGAAGGTCGGGCGAGTCCCGGGGCGGCGCGCGCCTGCAGGAACCGCTGCACGCGCCCACGAAGGTTGGTGTAGGTCCCCTCCTCCTCCGAATAGTTGCCGATCGGAAGCACTACGTCGGCCCTTGAGAGGCCGCGCGGCATGTTCGTACCGATCACGATGACCGCCGAGGCTGCGGCGGCCAGCTGAGCGTCTCCTTCAGCGAGCTCGTGGTCAGCTACGATCAGGCAGTCCCCTGCCATCAGGCCTTCGAGCGGGCTCTCGCGGCGCGAAAACCCGACCAGTGCCGCGCCCGCCCCGTTAGGCGCGCGATCGGCGCGCAGTGAGAGATCCGCGGCACCAGCCAGTGGTGCCTCGGGTCCGGTGGCCACGCGGAAGGTTCCTGTGCCGCCGGTCTTCCTGACCACCCGTGACAGAAGATGCAGGGCTTCGTTGGAGAGAAAGGGAGATGCAAGGACAAAGGCTCGCTTGCCGCGCAGCACGCGTGCGGCGGCCGCCAGAGCCACATCCCAGGCGACACTTTCGTGACCCCTGGCGCCGAGGATCGACGGATGCTCGAGTCGATCGCGCCGGTTGAGCCAGCGATAACCGAGACGTCCCTCATCACACATGAACCACCCGTTCACGCTTTCGTTGGACCGCGGCTTGAGGCGCATCACCTGATTGTCGCGAGTCTCGATCATGATGTTGCAACCCTGAGAGCAGCCGCTGCAGACCGATGCGGTGCGATCGAGCTCCCACGCCCGTGCCTTGTTCAGGAAGTCCTTCGACAGCAGCGCCCCCACCGGACACAGGTCGACCACGTTACCCGACCAGGGGTGCGTCAGATCACGGCCCTCGAACGTGCCGATGTAGGCGCGGTCACCACGCTCGCTGACGTTGAGCACCGAGTCCTGCGCCACGTCGTCCATGAAACGCACGCAACGAGTGCAGAGGATGCAGCGGTTGGGGACGTAAAGCACGTCGCCGCCGAAATCCTCGACCGGGTTGAAACGCTTTGCCTCGCGGTACCGCGAATCGGCGCGTCCCTCGTGCCAGGTATAGTCCTGCAGCTCGCACTCACCAGACTGATCGCAGATCGGGCAGTCGAGCGGGTGGTTGATGAGGAGCATCTCGAGAACGCCCTTCCGTGCTTCGCGCGCCTTTTCGTTGTGGACGTTGACGACCTGCCCCTCGCTGACCGTCGTCGCACAGGCAGGCGCAAGTTTGGGAGCCTTCTCCACATCAACCAGACACATCCGGCAGACCCCGGCAATCGGAAGACCCGGGTGGTAGCAGTAGTGCGGAATCAGGACGCCAGCCTGGCGCGCGGCCTCGAGAATCGTCGTTCCCGCCGCGACGCTGATCTCACGGCCTTCGACGGTGATCCTGACCGCCGCTGACGCAGCAGTCGTTGCCGGAGCGGTCACGACACCACCACCGGAACGGCGTGTATCTCGCGCCGCGTGATGAGAGCCTCGAACTCGGGCATGAACCGCTCAAGCGCACTCAGCACCGGTGCCGCGCACGAATCACTGAGAACACAGATCGTCTTGCCGGTCATGTTGTCGGCGATCGAACGCAGGGTCTCGAAGTCCTCATGTGTACCGTTGCCGTCACACATCCGCTCGAGGATCTTCGTCGTCCAAGCCGTCCCCTCACGGCATTGCGTGCACTGAGCGCAGCTCTCGTGCGCATAGAACCGCGCGAGCCTCGCCACGACTTTCGGTATCGACTGGGCGTCGTCGATAACGATGCAACCGGCCGAGCCGAGCATCGTGTTGGCGGCGACCATTCCCTCGTAGTCCATAGTCGCAGACTCTGCTTCGGCCCAGGTGATCAGGGGTACCGAAGAACCGCCCGGAATCACCGCCTTGATACGACGGCCATGAGGGGCTCCTCCACAAAGTTCCTGGAGGAACTCCCCAAATGGAAAACCCATCTCGACTTCGTAGTTGCCGGGGCGGCTGATGTTGCCACAGACGCTCCACAGCTTGGTGCCGGTCGACCTCGGGTTGTCGGGATGGGACATCTTTCCGTACCACTCGGCGCCGCGCTGGAGGATGTGCGGTACGGCGGCGAGCGTCTCGACGTTGTTGATCGTCGTGGGCATGCCGAAGAGTCCGGATACAGCCGGAAACGGCGGCTTGATGCGCGGGTTCCCGCGTTTGCCCTCAAGGGAGTTCATGAGAGCCGTCTCTTCTCCGCAGATGTAGGCACCTGCTCCCTTGTGAACCCAGACATTCACCGTCCGCCCTGTGCCCATGGCGTTGCGCCCTGTTATCCCCGACTGCTCCGCCTCGCGGCACGCGGCTTCCATCACCTCGAGGGGCTCGGTGAATTCGCCGCGGATGTAGATGTACGCCGTCTCGGCGCCGATCGCGTGGGCGGCGATGGCGCAACCCTCGATCAGGGCATGAGGCGTCCAGCGCATGATCTCGCGGTCCTTGAATGTTCCGGGCTCGGATTCGTCGGCGTTGCAGCAGAGGTAGTGAGGCTTGCCGTCGCCGAGCTTCATGAACGACCATTTGAGGCCCGTGGGGAAACCTGCCCCGCCGCGGCCGCGCAGCCCTGAATCCCTGACCACCTGCTGGATCGCCACGGGATCCATCGCGAGGGCCTGCTCAAGCGCCTTGTAGCCACCGCGTTTGCGCCAACCATCGAGGGAAAGCGCGTCCCGGTCGCCGAAATGCGACGACAGGACCAGCGTTTCCCTGGGATGTGGTTTGTGGGGGAATCCCATTCGCTATCGGCGGGAGGAGGTGGGGGGGGGGGGGGGGCCCCCCGTGTTATGGGCTGGCGTTTCAGAACAACCGAAACCAACGCGGGCGTGACCGATTCGATGAATTCGCTGTTGACCAT
>JBQTHK010000029.1:0-23639 GCA_052389935.1 Gemmatimonadota bacterium
GCTCAATGCCGTACTGGCGGTCGTGCAGATCACGGTAACGGCGATTGAGGCGCATCAGCTCGGCGTGCGTCCCGTGTTCGACGATCTCACCTTCCTCGATCACCAGAATCTGATCGGCGCTCTCAATCGTTGAAAGCCGGTGGGCAATGACGAATGTGGTCCGACCACGCCTGAGGTTGCGAAGACCATCCCTGATCATCGCCTCGCTTTCGCTGTCGAGGCTCGACGTCGCCTCATCCAGGATGAGAATGCGGGGATCAGCGAGGATGGCCCTCGCGATCGCCACCCGCTGTCGCTGCCCTCCCGACAACCTGACCCCGCGCTCGCCAACTACCGTCTCGTACTTCTTTTCCCATTTCCCGACGAACTCGTCGACATGTGCGATCCGTGCCACTTCGCGGATCTGGTCGTCGGTGGCATCCGGCCTGGCGTACGCCAGGTTCTCCCTGATCGTCCCGTCGAAAAGAAAATTGTCCTGCATGACCACGCCCAGCTGAGCGCGGTACTCGCGCAGCCTCAGGTCCGCCAGGTCACGTCCATCAACGAACACCTGGCCCTGCTGCGGCCGATTGAATGCCATGACAAGTCCGATCAGCGTGCTCTTCCCGGCGCCGCTGGAGCCGACGAGCGCTGTCGTCGACCCGGCTCGCGCCACGAACGACACGTTCCTGAGAACGGGAACACCCTCCACATAGGAAAACGCCACGTTCCTGAACTCCACTTCACCCCTGAGCACGGGCACCGGCTCCCGCGACGGGTCCAGGGCATCTTCGGTCGTCATCTGCCTGATTTCGCGGATGCGGTCGAGGCCGGCGAATGCCTCGGTGATCTGGGTGCCGATCGAGGCGATCTGCACAAGCGGTGCGGCCACAGCTCCGATGAAGAAGATGTACATCACGAAACCGCCCAGAGTCATCGTCCCTTCGAGAATCGACCTGCCGCCCATTATCGTCAGCAGCACCCCGATCACTCCGACAATCACCGTCGTCCCGGCACCTACAGCTGAAGTGCCGGTGATCGTCGACCTGACGTTGTCGAACAGCCGCTCAGCTCCCCCGCGGAACACACGCTCCTCACGCTCCTCGGCCGTGTAGACCTTGACGATCCGCACTCCCCCGACCGACTCACCCAGGCGGCCGGTTACCTCCGCCTGGATTTCACCCCGCTTGCGGAAGATCGGTCGCAGCCGCTTGAACGCGATCGCCATCATCCCTCCAAACGTCCCCAGCAGAACCACCGTCGCCAGCGTCAGTTGCCAGTCCAGATAGATGAGAACGCCCAGCGCGATGAAGGCCGTCAGGAAACCACCGGTAAGCTGCACGATCCCTGTCCCCACCAGATTCCTGATCCCCTCGGCATCCGTCATGATGCGCGAAATGAGAACACCCGTCTTCGTGCCGTCGAAATAGGAAACAGGGAGGCGCAGGACATGACTCTGGAGCGCGATCCGCATGTCCGTGATCGCGCGCTGCGCCGCTATACTCACCACCTGGCTCAGCGCAAACGAAGTCACCGCCTGAACAAGCGTCGCTGCACCCACCACAGCTGCCAGCGGCAGAAGCAGGTCCGGGCGCCTCGGGGTCAGTACGCTGTCGATCAGGTACTTGGAGCTGGCCGGCGTCACCAGGCCCGCGATCCGCGAAATGACCATCAGGACGAATCCGATCGACAGCGAACGTCTGTGATCCCACATCAGCGCGCGAGCTTCGGCCCAGGCGCGCTCCATGTTTATTGCCTTCTTTCCCTTGTCCTTCTCGTCTGCCATCCTCGCTCTTTCCTCCGGTGGACGCGAAACCCGTGGTCGGCGCAGACGTACGATAATCCGTCAGCCAACGCGGAGTGCAGGAATGTGGTCTCTGATCCAGACGCTACTCGCCCGACTCGCACTGCTCAGAGTCATCTGGGCAGCGCTGAAAAGCCTCGGCTGGCTGATTCCGGTCGCGTTCCTCCTCAAGCTCGTCGGGCTGCCACTGCTCATCCTGCTGGCGATCCTGGCCATTCCACTTTTCATCGTGCTGGCGCTGGTCGGGTTGCCTGCCCTGCTCGTCGTCGGGCTCGGCGGCGCGCTCCTCGCGCTCGTGACGTTCCTTCTCAGTCTGGGCTTCGCGGTGCTCAAACTGGCATTGCCGATCATCCTGCTCTTTTACGTCGTCAAATGGCTGACTCGCGAACGGTCGCGCCCCGGCGATCCACCACCCCCGTAGTCCGCAGCTGATCGCGAGCCCCTTCGCGCCGCCTCAGAGCGAATTGTCGGCCTGATCGGCGAGATCCTCTACCCAGTGACCCGCCCCGCGCCACGCGTCGGCGGCTCGTTGGGCGTCGGTCAACCGGACGAAAAACCAGTCGGTGTCCCAGGTCGACAGGGCAATCACGCTGATTCCAGCGTCCGCCAGAGCCACGCTTAATCGCGCGAGCACTCCGGTCGTGCTGAACGCGATTTTACCCTCGATCCTGAACGCGGCAAAACCGCGTTCCGCCAGCACGTCGGCTGGTACCTGAAGCTCAGGCGCGATCAGACTGAGCTCATCCGCGGTCCAGGTTGCCGAAACGAAGGGCGCGTCGGATTCCAGCCAGCTGGGAAGCGGTTGCTGCGGACTCAGTTTCGCCACAGCCCAGCGTCCCGGCACACGACGCAACCGATGTTTCAGTTGCCCCTCGGCGGGCCGCAAAGCATCACGGGTGCTCGAGTATCGAAAGCGCTTGTCGTCGATGCCGTTCGCTGTGTTCCCCCAGAAAGATCAACCACTGGTAGAGGTTGATCGTCCCGAATGCCGCGTGTGGAAAGTGGACGTCGCCGAGCGCGCAGCCGTCGGCCTCGCCACCCCATATCTGCAGTCCGTCGGTTGTCTTGCGCAGGCTCTCCAGCACCGCGGCTTTTTCGGGTACCGGGTCCGGTATCGTGAACGAAGGGGCGGCGCGCTTCTCCGGCGAAGTTGCGATCGCGTACCGGTCCATGGAGTCTGCGACTGAGCTCGCCTCTGTTTCGGCCCGCAGCCCGGCGGCGCGAGCGTCGCGCAGAGCGCGAAACATGGCCCGCAGGCTACCAGCGTCGACGATCTGAACGTGCCCCGCAACTTCGCCAACGCTCCATCCACCCGAAGGGAGCGTCTTCGACCAGCGGTCCTCGGGCACGCCGGCGATCAGCCGCTCGAACTCGGCGCGCCTCGACGTCGAGCGATCAAAGATTTCGCGAAGGCGCGCGTGCAAGCTCAGCCAGGAGGAAGTGCTCTTCGCAGCTCCCTCTGACCCGAAGCGACTCCCAGTCCGACTGACAGGCCGAAGGCCAGTGCTGTCCCGGCTGTCAGAAGGGGAAGGACGCTCGCGACCATCCCGACGGCAAATGCGCTCCCGCCAGCTATGAGGGGCACGAACGGCGAGTGCGCCGAATCGACATATTTGAGGCGCGCGGTGACGAAAGACCGGGACTGTGTGTACCCGATTATCGCTGCAGCGCAAGCCAGAATCAGCCCGATCATTTTTGCCTCCTTGAGCAATGCTGTGCCGCTGTCCCTACGGATTGCCCTGGAGCAGGTTTCGTTGACTCGAATGTTAGCTCTTTCGATGACCTCCCGCACCAGTTCAGCGCACTCCGACCTGTTTCCCCGCTGACATGCTCGCGGCGGTGATCACTCGACCCGGGCCGCCCGAAGTGCTCGAAGTGCGCGAAGTTCCGCAGCCGAAACCGGTCGATCGCGAGGTGCTCGTTTCTGTGCGGGCCAGCGCCCTCAACCGCGCCGACCTGCTCCAACGGCTTGGTCGTTACCCGCCACCTCCGGGAGTGTCACCAGACATTCCTGGCATCGAGTTCGCTGGCGAGGTTGTCGCCACCGGCAGCGGTGTCAGTAAATGGAGCCTCGGCGACCGAGTGTTTTCCATCATTGGGGGAGCAGCACATGCTCAGTTTCTGGTCGCCCACGAAGATGAACTGGCGCGCGTCCCTCATCACTTGTCATGGACCGAGGCCGCGGCCGTTCCCGAGGCCTTCATCACCGCATTCGACGCGTTGTTCACTCAGGCTCGCCTTGAACGCGGAGAACGCCTGCTCGTTCACGCAGCCGCAAGCGGCGTTGGACTCGCCGCCATCCAGTTGGCCAGGGCACACGGCGTCAGGGTTTTCGGCTCGGTACGAACAGCCGACAAACTTGGGCCGGCACGTGACTTCGGGCTCGATGATGGCATCGCGACTCGCGAGGCGACTGACGTTACGACGGCAGTCGAGGCGTGGACGCGGGGTCAGGGAGTCGACGTGGTGATCGATCTCGTCGGCGGACCTTACCTCGCGGTGTCCGTTGCAGTCGCCGCGCACAGGGGGCGCATCATGGTTGTCGGCACAATGGCAGGCGCGCATGCCGAGCTCGATCTCCGTCGCGTACTTGGCCGGCGCCTAACGATAACGGGCACTGTCCTTCGCTCGCGATCGCACGAGCAGAAAGTGGCGGTCGTCGAGGCTTTTGCACGTCACGTCGTTCCACTTTTCGAATCGGGTCAACTGCGTCCCGTAATTGATTCGACCTTTCCACTGGCGCAGATAGCGGACGCTCATCGCCGACTCGAGTCGAACGAGTCGTTCGGCAAGGTTGTGCTCGATGTCGACGGTTGAAGGTGCAGGCGCCAGGGCCGCCGACGCAGCCGCGACGCCTGACGAGCGCCGCGCTCGACAGGAGCGTCGCATTTTGCTCTGTGATGCCGATGCGTTTTTTGTAGCCGTTGCCAGGCTTGTCGATCCCGAAGGTGCGGGACGCGCGCGCTACCTGATCGTTGGCGGCCGCACCCGCGGAGTCGTCTGCTCCGCCTCCTACGAAGCGAGACAGATGGGGGTCCGATCTGCGATGCCGGTTGCGCGTGCCCGCCGACTTTGTCCCCAGGCGATGTGTGTCCCCGTTCCGGGCAGGGCATGTTCTCAAAAGAGCCGTGAAATCAGGGCAGTACTCGAACGCTTTTCTCCCGTTGTCCACGGCGCGAGTATCGACGAGTGGTATCTCGACATGACCGGGACCGAAGCTCTCTATCATGGTGCCGATCTGGCGGCCACAGCGGCCGCGATTCGCGATACCGTGCTGCGCGAAACCGGCCTGCAGGTGTCCCTGGGCGGTGGCAGCAACCGACTCATCGCCAAGCTGGCCGTCGAGCGCGCCAAGCCGCGGCCCGAAAGCGGTAGCAGCGGAGTTTTTGTCGTCCTGGCGGGTGGCGAAGGCGCGTTCATGGCCGGTGTGACTCTTGCCGAGATCCCGGGGGTCGGCCCTCGCTTCCGCGCCCGCCTGGAGATCCACGGACTGGCGACAGTTCCGGACGTCTTGCGTACCCCACCCGCGGATCTCGAGCGCATGTTGGGACAGCGGACGGCACACTGGCTCATCCGCAGGTCACGCGGCGAGGACGAAAGTCGCGTCCCGGTTGCGCATCAGCGTGTCAGCCTCGGCCACGAGGAGACCTTCGGCCGGGACCTCGCCACCGACGAGGAACTGCGCACCGAGCTGGTCAGACTCGTGACCCGCGTCGCGTCAGACCTCCGTGCCCGCGGCAGCGCCGCGCGAACTGTCAGCGTCAAACTTCGCGATGCCGACTTCAGGACCCGCCTCGCCTCGCGCACGTTGAAGAGCGCGGTATCCGCCGACCGGCCGCTGCTCGCCGCGTCCGGAGCCCTCCTTGACAAACTACGAAAAGCACGCCGCCAGCCCGCGCGACTCCTCGGCGTTACCCTCTCCAGTCTCGAGACGCCGGGCGGTCACCCGCAGCTTGCCCTCTTTGCAAGTGAGGTTGGGCCGGACGAAGAATCGCCCCGCGATCGCGCCCTCGCCCGCGCTGTCGACCGCGTGCGGGAACGGTTCGGGTCAGAGTCACTTGAACCGGCACGCATCACCCGGCCGCGCGAGCAGAAACCGGACTCAGCGCGCGGGAGGAAGTCCCGCCGAAAGAGCCAGTGAGACCCGTTCGCCTGTTCGCGGGTTGGGCGTGAACACCACTGCCGCGAGGTTGGCCGACGTCACCAGCAGCGGCATCACCGGCCACGAACGCCGTTCACCGGCTGGCGACAACGTTGCACTGTCGAGGTCAGCCAGCGAGTGCGCTCTCTCCGCTTCCGTGATCCATAGATAGACCTCGATCCTGTCGTCGCTGGCCGGACCGCCAACCCTGTAAACCCGCCCAACCGTCCCCGGCAGCAAAGCCCGTGGCTCCTCAAACTCCACCCTCTCCACGACGAGCCCGGCTCGATCGAGTCGATCTTCAACCGAACACACCTGCCAGAGACCGCTGAGTCTGCACCCCACCGAATCCGACCCCATCGCGCCCGTGGCAGAAGAAAGCGCCGCCGGGGGCGCAACGTCCCTGCTCCCGGCATTTTCGTTGCAGGCCTGGACTACCGTTACGAGAACAGCGAAGAGACAGGTGGATGAACGCATTGTTGCTCGTGGTGTTCGAGGCGTGTGATAGTCTGCGAGCGGGCAAGCTGCTGTTCGCGGGAACAGTGCCTTCACCCTCACCAGTTCCTCTACCCTCCTCCCCTCTCCGGGGTAGCATAACACCACTTCGACTTCGACGAAAACCATGAGAACCTCCAAAGCCGCGCTGACACTCGCAACCGTCATGGCCGCGATCAGCTTACCATCGGTTGGGGCAAGCCAGCCTCCCACAGCTCCCGCTCCCAGAAGCCAGATCGTCGTAAGCGCACGCGGAGAAACGCGCGTCGTTCCCGATCGCGCCACCCTCACCGTCGCAGTCGAGACGCGCGGGCAAACGGCTGCAGCCGCCGGGCAGGAGAACGCGCGCCGGCAGCGAGCAATCATCGACTCGATCAAGGCAGCGGGTATTCCCGACGCACAGATATCGACGTCCGGCTACAATGTCTGGCCCGAATACGCGCACGCGGAGGGGCGGCCACCGCGGGTGACGGGCTATCGTGCCCACAACAGCGTCGCTGTCGAGATCAGGCGGATCGACCAGGTTGGACGGGTCATCGACGCCGCGCTCGCGGCGGGCGCCAACAACCTGAGCGGCGTCTCGATGTTCGTATCCGACACCGACTCGGCGCGACGCAACGCCCTGCGCAGCGCCGTCACGAGGGCGCGGGCCGACGCCGAAGTGCTCGCACAGGCTGCCGGTGGGTCACTTGGCGAGCTCCTCGAGCTGACCAGCGTCGAATATCAGGTGCCGCCACCTCGCCCCCTCGCCTACGCCCGCGCTGCGGCCATGCAGGCCGAGGTCACTCCGATTGAGCCAGGCGAGCAGACGGTTTCCGCTGCGGTAACGGCACGGTGGGCTTTCAATCCCGGGCGCTGAGCGAATCGAAGGCTGGCCCTCGAGTCGCGCCTTACGGGCATCCAGGCCTGGGCATAATCCGCAAGACTTCCAGTTGAAGAATCGTCGCGCTTGATTGCATGCTCGTTATCCACCAACAACACCAGCAACAGATGCGCGCTGACGAAATCGACTTCAAGCTGATCGGTGACGACCTCCAGGCCGTGATCATCACCCTCGACCCCGGTGAAGCGGTTGTGGCCGAGGCTGGAGCAATGATGTACATGCAGCACGGGATCTCGATGGCCACCACGCTCGACGGTACGGGGAGAGGTGGTAGCGGCGTCTGGGACAAGCTCAAGTCGGCGGGAAAGCGCGTTCTGTCGGGTGATTCCTTCTTCATCACGTTCTTCGCCAACGAGGCCACGATCAGGCAGGACGTGGCGTTCGCTTCTCCCTACCCGGGCAAGATCATGGCGGTTGATCTCGACGACTGGGGCGGCCAGTTGATCTGCCAGAAGGACTCGTTCCTCTGTGGTGCGCGCGGCGTAGAAGTGACCATCGCATTCACCCGTCGCTTCGGCGTCGGATTCTTCGGCGGCGAGGGCTTCATTCTGCAGAAGCTCGTTGGTGACGGCCTCGTCTTCATTCACGCGTCAGGCACGCTCCACGAAATCGAGCTCGGCCAGGGTGAGCAGTTGCGCGTCGACACCGGCTGCATCGTGGGTATGGAGTCGACGGTCGACTACGACATCCAGATGGTCAAGGGCGTCAAGACGGCCATCTTCGGCGGCGAAGGCCTGTTCTACGCACAGCTGACCGGCCCGGGCCGCGTGGTGTTGCAGACACTCCCCTTCTCCCGTCTCGCCGACCGCATCATCGCCGCTTCGCCACGTGCCGGCGGCGGCCGCCGCGAGGAGGGCAGCGTACTCGGCACCCTTGGCGGATTGCTCGACGGCGATCGCTGATCAGTGGGATGATCGCGTCCGTAAGTCCGCTCACCGGCGAGACCCTGGCAGTCTTCGATCCCATCAGTGAGGCGGAGGTTCACGAGAAGGTCGAGCGGGCGCGGCAGGCAGCGGATAGTTGGGCCCTGAACCCGGTCGAGAAGCGCGCAAAGCTGCTGGACCGGGTGGCGCGGCTTCTCATCGAGCGGAGGGACAACCTCGCCCTCCTGATGACGCTCGAGATGGGCAAGACTCTCCGCTCGGCGCAAGCTGAAGTTGGCAAGTGCGCCGCCGGATGCCGTTATTATGCTGAACACGGACCGGCCTTCGTTGATCCTTCGCCAGTCGACGTGGACGGCGAACGTTCATTCATCCGCTTCGATCCGCTGGGAGTCGTTCTGGCGGTCATGCCGTGGAACTTCCCGTTCTGGCAGGTAATCCGCTTTGCCGCTCCGGCGATCGTGGCCGGAAACGTCGGGCTGCTCAAACACGCGTCCAACGTTCCGCAGTGTGCGCTGGCGCTCGAAGAAGTGTTTCGCGATGCAGGCGCTCCGCCGGGTGTCTTTCAGACGTTGCTCGTGGAATCAGGTGCGGTCGCTGGTCTCATCGGCGATGACCGCGTCGCGGCGGTGACGCTCACAGGGAGCGAAGGTGCGGGGCGGTCGGTCGCAGGCCATGCCGGGCGCCACCTCAAGAAGTGTGTGCTCGAGCTCGGGGGCAGTGATCCTTTCATTGTCATGCCCTCCGCGGACCTCGCACTCGCGGCGGCAACCGCGGTCACTGCGCGCTGCATCAACAACGGCCAATCATGCATTGCAGCCAAGCGCTTCATCGTCCACCAGGCCGTTGCAGACGAGTTTACCGCACGTTTTGTCAGCGGCATGGAGTCCCTGAAGGTCGGAGATCCCATGGATCCGGCGATCGACATTGGGCCTCTCGCGACCCGGGCAATCCGCGACGAACTGGCCGCTCAGGTTACTGCGACTGTCGCCGCCGGCGCCAGGGTGCTGTGCGGGGGATCGCCGATCCATGGCCGAGGCAACTTCTTCGAGCCAACGGTTCTCTGCGACGTGCCCCGCGGCACTCCCGGCTGGTCCGAGGAACTGTTCGGACCTGTTGCCGCGCTTTTTATCGTTGGGGACGCGGACGAGGCGCTCGCCGTCGCCAATGACACACGATTCGGGCTCGCGGCGAGTGTCTGGACAGCTGACCAGGCTCAGGCCGGCATGTTCAGCCGGCGGCTGCAATGCGGAACGGTCTTCGTGAACGCGATGGTCGCCTCGGACCCGCGGTTCCCCTTTGGTGGCGTCAGGGCGTCCGGCTATGGCCGCGAGCTCTCCGCGTGGGGGCTGCGCGAGTTCGTCAACATCCGTACCGTCCGGCACTTCCACTTCTGACTATTCCGTGCTGCCCAGCACCCGACCCCACCAGTTTTCGGACCTGCGACGCTCGCGTTGCATCGCATCCAGGGTTTGACGCCACTCGGCCAGCATCGCTGTTGCGTCAGCGAATCGTTCCGATACGTCTGGTGACAGGCCACGATGAATGAAGGTGGCGACCGTCGGGTTCAGCATCGAGGTGTCGCAGCGGCGCCCGAGCTGCGCGGCGAGGATGGTCTGGGGATCGCCGCCCACAAACGGCGGAGTGCCCACCAGAACGAAATACAGGATTGCGCTCATCGCGAAGCAGTCGACGGACGGGCCCTGTGTCTCGCCCAGCAGCTGCTCGGGCGCGGCAAACGCCGGCGTGCCAGTCGCACCGGCGGAATCGCCCTCGTTTCTCGCGATCCCGAAGTCCGTGACCCGCCAGCGACGGTAGCGGTCGATCAGGATGTTTTCCGGCTTGAGGTCCCGGTGGAAGATGCCGTTGCTGTGCGCCGCCGAGAGCGCGTCGAGCACCCCTTCATAGTTGGACGCGATTTCGTCGAACGGTCGAGCCCCGGCACGGGCCACCAGATCCGCGATTGAACCCGCCTCAGCCAGTTCCATCGTATACCACGAAACCCCTCCTCGTGCATCCCAGTCGAAGATGGGGATTATCGCGGGATGCGACAGGCGCGCCGCCAACTGCGCCTCGCGCCGGAAGCGCGACACCGCAACCTCGTCCACAGCAACCTCGGGATGCAACATCTTGAGCGCCACCTCGCGCTCGAGGGAGAGATCGCGAACTCGCCACACGCTGCCGAACGTGCCACGCCCCAGGAATCCGAGGACGTCGTAATCGTCCCCAACTGCCCAGCGCAGCCGCCCTTCCTCACTCAGTGCCGTCGGGATCGCCGGTTGGCTCGTGTACACAGAGCGTGTGCCGGTAACGCGTTCGAGGGCACGCAGCATCGTCGACACCGACCGGTGGCGCTCGGCTGGATCGGCGCGCAGCGCCTGCTCGAGGATCGTGCTCAGACTCTGCGGGCACTCCGGCCTCAGCAGCCGCGGTGATGGTGGCTCGGACGTCTGCGGCAACTCACCGGTGATGGCGAAATAGACCGTCGCCGCCAGCTGCCACTGGTCCGACGCCACCGTTGGAGCCCAGAACCTGCTCCACTCGGGTGCATACGGTGTCCACTTGCGATCCGGTGCAAGGCCGGCCGGAATCACAGCCAGTGGAACGGCCCACTGCCACCCCAACGCCCAGATGCGCCCCGATGGCGCTGACCACACGATTTCAGGCGAGATGCCACCATGGGCACTACCAGCATCGTGCAGGTAGGTAAGCATCGACCCTACCGCGCGGAGGATTCGTACCGCGCCCGGAATGTCGTCCGGCCCCATTCTCCGCACCCGGCCGCCAAGCGTTTCGGCTGAAATCCAGCGCCGCAGGTACCCGGGGCCGCGCACCGCGTTAGGGTGGGCAGCCCAGTAGTGGTACGTGGTCGGGATCGACGGATGCGTCCTCTGCGCGAGGTAACGCGCCTCGACCTCAAGCCACGTCACGTGACCGGGATCGGCCGCGCTCACGAGCGAAAGTGATCGCCCCAGCGCGTCGCGCACCTCCTGATAGTAGCGATGCTCCATCTGCACCGCTTCACTGCCCCACGCCCAGTCAATCGGCAGTTGCCAGCCCCTCAGATGGGGCGGAAGTTCATGGTGAACCTGATTCGGCTTCTCGGCCCACGGCGTGGCTCTGAGCGCTGGAGTGCTCGTATTTCCGGACATCCCTGAAAACTGCTATACCTGCTCCGCCGCTACCAGCGTGACTTCGGCAACTGTCCCACGCCGACCGTCCTCGCGCGGGTAAAGCCGGATCGAGCCACCCCATGATTCGACCATCTGACGCGAAATCGCCAGTCCGAGCCCGCTACCGCTGGTCTTTGTGGAGAAACGCGGCTCGAAGAGGTGCTGTTGCACTTCGGGTGCAATGCCGTGCCCGTTGTCCTCGACGCGAATCAGTACCTTTCCCGCTACTTCCCTGATCCGCACGTCAACATCGTGGGCGTCGGCGTGACGCGCGTTCTCGAGCAGGTTCAGGAGCACCTCGCGTAGCTCCGTGTCGCGACTGAGTGCCCAGACCTCTTTGTCGTCAGGCAACGACCAGTTGACGCCACTTTCACCCAGCCGCTCGAGCTCCACCACATCCCGGGCGATCGCGGACACCTCGGTCGGCAAACCGGGCTCGGCTTCGCCCGATCTCGTGCCAAAGCGAGCGAACGACCGGCTGATCTCATCCAGTCGGTCGATCTCGCCGAGGATCCGGTCCACGTTGCGTTCGAGAATCCTGTCGAAATCGGCGCGATTGTCCGCTCTCGCTCTCATGAGATGCTGCACACCAAGCCGGATGGGGGTCAGCGGATTCTTGATCTCGTGAGCGACCTGCCGCGCCATTTCGCCCCAGGCGAGGACTCTCTGGGCCCGTGCCAGCTCCTCCCGTGAATCAGCGAGGTCGACCGCCATGGTGCGAAACGCTCCGAAGACCGGTTCGAATTCGCTGGGAGGACGAGGGCCGAGTGTTGTGAGCGAACGTGCACCTTCGGCCACCTCCTGGGCCGCTGATCTGAGCTCGCGAATCGGGCGTGCAAAAGCGCGCGCCGCCATGCCGCTGAGCCACAGAGCTATGAGCGCCCCGATCGCGAGCGCAACCGAAAGCAGGGCGATGAGATCACGCTGCTGTCGTTCGAGTTCCAGTTCACTTCGTCGTGCGGGCGCCCCCAGGATCGATCCGTCGCTCCGCACGCGGTAGCCGAAAAGGGTGGAAGTGCCGGCAACGTTTACGCGTCTCGTTGCCGACGGCTCGTTGGCGAGTGACACCTCACTCCCGGCGCGCGGATCGAGAAAGAGGCCAAGCGGGGCCAGCTGGCGGTAGAGTTCGTCGCTGGTTGCGAACAGTTTGCCGCCACGATAGACGAAGAGCGGGGTGGCCATGCGCTCACCTTCGGTCTCGAGCGCCGACTGGGTCTCGGACGGGCCCACCGCCCGCAGCGTTTCCTGGACCAGCAGCGACCGGGACAGGAGGTCCTCGTCCTGCAACCGCCGATATGTCCAGAGGGCGAACGCAACAGACGGGACGACAAACGCGGCAAAGAATGTGAGTGTCAGCCGGGCCCGGTAGCTGTTGCGCCACTGGCCCGTACGGCCTCGTATCCACCGCCGCAGCGCTCCATCGGACGTGGCGGCCGAGATCCAGAGGAGTCCGATGACCGCGAGATTCAGGAGGATCAGCAGCGCACCCCGTGGTGCGAGAGCTTCCAGCGACCTGAGATCGACCGCGACGTGCGCGTGAAGGTTGCCGAGCACCGCCTCCAGCTGCCAGTCACCATGGAGCTCGTTTCCCCTGCGCTCCCAACGTTCGGCGCGCGCAACCGGCGACGTTGATGTCGGACTGGCCGCGGCCACATCAAGGCGATAGGGTGGTTCAACAACCCCGGGTACGTCGAGGCCGAGGAGTGCGGCGAATGGGTCTTCGGCGATCAGTCGCGAGCGTGGCGCCGCCACCGCGGTCAGCAGCCGCGTCGAATCGAGCGGTGCCGCCAGCACCAGTTGAACACCCTGTGACGACCCGAACTCCCTGATCACGGGTGCTCCGACCGAGTCGGCCTCGGCCACCAGCGCGCTCTCGCCTTCCTCGCGGCGCCTGAGGTCGGCGATGACCAGCTCGGCAACCGGCCTTTGAGCGTTTGTCCTCCATAGGGCCAGCTCGATCGGATTGCCGGCCGCGGCGATCTCTGATCCCACGTAGAGGCGCAGGAGCGATGCTCTCGTCGATGGAATCGGTCCGGGTCGGGCCCTGTCCAGAAGCCGCTCGAGGAGGCGCTGCGTCTCGTCGTCTGCCTTGGCCAGACCGGCCACGTCTTCCTCCGCCAGCTGCACCCGACCCCTGGTCACACTTGCCCACACCAGAGTGCTGGCCCCGCACGCCGCGACCAGCGCCGCGTGAACCAGCGAAGTCCGCGTGCGCCGCGACAGAACCACCCCCGCCATCGCCAGGATCCACAACACCACGTACCACGGCGGGAAACTCCCTGGTGCACGCCAGACAACAGGTGCCATCGTCGCCGCTGCCAGTCCGAAGAGCGAGCCGACAACCGGCGGCAGCGACCGCACCGTCATGCGCGCCACCTGGCCGGCGGCCATCGCCAGAAAGAGCAGCGCCGCTGCGGGAAGAAAAATTCCAAGGTCCCAGGCAATCCACAGCGACGTGCCGACCCCCTGGGGAGGCATCGTGATTCCGCGGGCCAGATCGCGCATCAGAAATGGTCCCAGCGATACGCAAACCAGCGCCACAAACGCCGCAATCGCGCGCGACCTTATCCAGAGCGGATTGCGCAGGAGGGTGAACAGGCTGATCAGGATTACCGAACTCGTCGCCGCCAGCGCGCCAACACTGGCCGTGAACGGCCCCCCTAACGACGTGAAGTAGTAGGAAGGATCGAAGAGGACACTGGCATTGGATAGGGTGTTGAGCGGTATGGTCGCGATCGTCACGACCGCTGCCGCGAGGGCAACTCCCCGCTGCAGCGGTGACGCCGGCCGACGCCAGGCCACCCCGAGGCCAAGAATCACCGCCACTGCAAGTGCCAGCGTGCCCCGACCGCGGCCGCGACCCTCGATTCTCAATCGCAGCGCTCCGGTCGGCGGAAGGTTTGCGCTCACGTACCCTGCCGTGTCGCCTCCCGACACCAGCGGCAGTGAACCATCCCGACGCTGTGAGTGGATGTCAAAACGAGTTATGCCGACGCGCCGCGCTACCACCGATGAAACATCGCGCGCCAGCCGGTCACCCGGCGGTGCGGCGTGCAGCGTCAACATCGTGATTGCGCGCCGGTCGGCGCTGGCCGGGTCGCGCTCCTGTGCAAACGCGATCGTGTAGAACTCGTTGCTGACGATCCCGGCCGGTGCGTCGGGAATGACGTCAGGGTCGATCCTGACTATGCCCGCCCACGTAAACGCACCGGCCGAATCGCGTACGACACCGCTGACCTCGCCGTTGGCTGCGATCGGGAGTGCCGACTGCGCCCGCTCGAAGCGCGCCGGGTCCAACGGCGAAATGCCAAGGAGGATGCGCGCCGACGGGGCAAGCCGTGCACGCGACGAACTCATGACCCGGTCCAGCGTTGCGATGGCGAGACTGTCGAGCCGCTGCTGATAACGCGCCGGTCGCAGCTCGAAGCGCCTCAGCTCCGCAACGGCGATCCACGCCGATATCACGAAGAACCCCATCGCAAGGAGGAAGGCAACCCAGGCGAAACGGCGAGCCGGATCGCGCCCGAGGACGGCGAATGCGATCAGCGCCGCCGTCGCGATGACCAACGCCACGACGCCCCAGTCCCGCACCCAGAGGGCGCCGGCGAGCACAGCAACAGCGGCCGGAATGAGCCACCTTGCGTCCCGAACCATGGCTGCCCTCGCCGAAGGCATCGCTACTCGTGTCTCAAGGTGTCACCAAAGTCGGGTCTGGTGGTCGCGTATGATGCAGTATGCCAATAAGTTGCAGCACATTCACGACCCGCTGTCCACCCGAACGGGTCTCCTGCTGAAGTGTATCACTCCGCCGTGCGAATACTCCTCCTGATCCTCACCGCCACCGCGGCCTCGGCCCAGACGCCGAGCGCCCGTACCCTCGACAGGGGGTCTTTTACCATTCAGGTAGATGGGCAGCGCGCCGGCCGCGAGGACTTTACGATCAGCGGCACGCCTGGATCGAGCGGAATGGAATACCTCTCCAAGGCCACGATCGTTATGGGTGACCGGCGGCTCAATCCTTCGCTGTGGGCCGATTCCACAGGCGCCGCAACTCGTTATGCCATCGAAACCAGGGGCACATCGGGCAGTGTGGAGCGCTGGATGGGCGGCATAACGCGCGGCAGGGTGAGCGCCAGCATGAGCAACGCTCGCGGTCCCTCCGAGCGCGAATATGTCGTCGCCGAGGGGGCGGTGATCCTCGAAGATGATGTTTTTCACCAGTTCTATTTCGTGGTCCAGCGCGCCGATGCGGCGACCGTACCGATTGTGGTGCCGTTGCGCAATCGCCAGATGCTTCTGAGGGTTACAAACGCCGGATCAGACCGGGTCACCATTGGCGGTACCGCGGTGGACGCCCGTCATTTCGTGTTCACTGAGCCCGGCGGCGCGACTCGTGAAGTCTGGGCCGATGCCAGTGGTCGGATCCTCCGGGTCGCAATTCCCTCCCGGCAGCTCGTAGCCATCCGCGACGAACCACCGCCCGCCTGAGGCGTGTCCAACAGCTGCACCGGCCCCTCTGCCGGCAGCCTGCCCATATTTCTCAGGTCCGAAACTGCCTCACGGCGGCTCCCGTACTACGGGCAGCACCGATACATCTCCGACGAATTCGACAATGCGACGACTCCTCGCCTGCGCCCTTCTGTTGTCAGCGGTTGAACCGCTCGCCGCTCAGGGAACCGGCCCAGTTCTGACCCTGGAGGAGGCGGTTCGCCTCGCTATCCAGAACAATCCCGGATACCTGCAGACGACCACTCAGAGGGCTCGCGCCGGCGCCGCTCTGCGTAGCGCGTACGGCGACCTCCTTCCAACGGTCAACACTTCGTTCGGATCATCGTACCGTGAGGGGCGACCGGAGATCGTGGCCGGACAGCAGTTCGGCGCCGCTTCGGACCTCATGTCATCGAGTGCCAGTGTGAATCTCTTCGGTTCACTGAACGGTCAGGCGTGGATGGCCAACCGAGTCGGCAAGGCGAACCTCGATGCTGCCGAAGCTGACGTCACGAGTTCGGCCGCTCAGCTCCGCTCTACGGTGATCTCTCAGTATCTGAGCGTCCTCCAGGCCCAGGCTCGTGCAGCCTTCGCCGAGACATTGCTGGTCAACACCCAGGCTCAGTTGACGCTGGCGCAGGCGAGGCAGCAGGTGGGCGCAGCCAACATCGTCGATGTGAGGCGCGCTGAAGTTGCCGTGGGCCAGCAGCGTGTGGCCGTTCTGCGCGAGCGAAACACCGCTGAGGTCGAGAAGCTGCGACTCTTCCAGCAGATCGGTATCGACCAGCCGGCGGACGTGCAACTCACGAGTCGCTTCACGGTTGAGGAGCCGCGGGTGCAGCTGGGTGAGGTGATAAACCTGGCTCGGCAGGCCAATCCAGCGCTCACCGCGCTGCGTTCGCGCGAGCAGGCGGCCCACGTTGGTGTGTCGAGCGCCCGGTCGTCGTATCTCCCGACGCTCAGCTACAGCACCGGCATCAGCGGCAACTCGCAGCAGCTCACTGATATCGGCGACGTGATCGAATCGTCCCGAGCCGGCGCCATTGCCCAACAGCGCAATTGCCTGACTACAGATTCTCTGCGCCGTGGCGCGGGGTTGCCGGGCATCGCTCCACAGTGCGCCGCGATCTCCTATACCGCGGACGATGAAGCCCGCCAGCGCGCCGAAAACGCCAAGTTTCCATTTTCGCTGAGCCGCAATCCGCTCAACTTCAGCGTCCAGCTGTCGCTTCCGATCTTTGACGGCTTCCAGCGCGAGCAGCGCGTCCAGGAGGCCTCGGCCGCCAGAAACGACGCCCGCTACCGGGTGCGCGAGCAGGAGCTGCGCCTCACCGCCGACGTGACATCCGCCTACCGCAACCTGGTAACCGCTTTCCAGACGGTAGGACTTCAGGAGCAGACCTCGGTCGCCGCCCGCGAAGCGCTGGCCCTGGCGCAGGAACGTTTCCGCGTCGGCGCCAACACCTTCGTCGATGTCACCCAGGCCCGTTCTGACTACGAGCGCGCCGAAACCGATCGCATCAACGCGATCTACGAATACCACAAGGCGTTTGCAGCACTCGAGGCGGCCGTCGGCCGCCCGCTCCGCTAACTCCCCCGGGGATTTGAATGAGCAAGAGAATGAGATGGTCGCTGTTGGGCGTTTCAGCAGTTGCGGTGGCCGCGATTCTGGCCACAACCGCCGCTCGCCGCGGCGGCGAGGGTGTTGAGGTCCGCATCGAAGCAGCCGAACCTCGCGATCTCGTCGCCTCGGTCACGGCCAGCGGGCAGGTCCAGCCCCGGACCAAAGTCGACGTTGCCGCTGATATCTCGGGACGCATCGTTCGACTGTCGGTCAAGGAAGGGGACATAGTCCGCAAGGGTCAGTTTCTCCTCGAGATTGATCCTGACCAATACGCCGCTGCAGCCCAGCGTGCTGAGGCGTCTCTCGCTTCCACCAGGGCGCAGGCCGCGCAGGCGCGGGCGAACCTTCTGCAGGCGCGGCGCAACCACGAGCGTTCGCTAGAGATCCAGAAGGCGAACCCGCAGCTCGTCGCCGCCGAACAGCTCGAACAGCTGGCCACCCAGGTGGAGGTGAACGAGGCGCTGCTGGAGGCAGCGAACCAGAATGTCGACCAGGCCACTGCATCCCTGAGGGAGGCACGCAGCAATCTCGGCCGCACGACGATCCGCGCGCCGATGTCCGGCAGGGTCACGAGGCTGGTCGTCGAGGAGGGTGAAACAGCGGTCCCGGGCACCTTCAACAGAGACGCCGCGACGCTGCTGACGATCAGCGATATGAGTGTCCTGGAGACGAGGGTGAAGGTGGATGAGACGGATGTTGCCCGGATTTCGATTGGCGACTCGGCGGTAGTCCAGATCGATGCTTTCCCCGATACGACATTCATGGGGCGGGTAGTCGAGGTTTCCAACAGTTCGGTGCGAGCCGCGGCCGCGGCAGCGACGACCGATCAGGCGATCGACTATGAGGTGACGATCCAGCTTCTCAATCCGCCGCCTGACACGCGGCCGGACTTTTCGACTACCGCCAAGATCGTGACCGACATGCGGAACCAGGTGTTGTCGATTCCGATCATTGCGCTGACTGTGCGTGAGGACTCGGCGCTTGCGAACCGTGACACTTCCGTGACGCTTGGCCGGCCGCCGGCCAGGGATGTGGGCCGCCGGGACGTCGAGGGTGTGTTCATTATCGGTGCGGACAACAAAGTGACCTTCCGGCCCGTAAAGGTGGGGATTGCCGGAGACCGGTATTTCGAGGTGCTCAGCGGTCTCAACGCCGGTGAGAGGATCGTCGGCGGCACCTACCAGGCCATTCGTGAGCTGAAAGACGGCGATCTGGTGCGTGAAACCAAAGAGGAAAAGAAGCCAACCCCAGCCGGATCGAAGTCGTGAGCAACATGAACCCAGTGGATGAGCGACTCACTACAACTGATGAACATGCGATCGGCACGACCGCCGAGCGCCGGGCGGTGGTGGGTGAGGCCGGAGCCGCTCCGGGGAAGGAGTGGGTGATCGTGACCCGCGGGTTGAAGCGGGATTACGACATGGGGGGCGAGGTCGTTCGGGCATTGCGCGGCGTCGACGTGGCGATCAGGCGCAACGAATATGTGGCGATCATGGGTCCCTCGGGTTCGGGCAAGTCGACGCTGATGAACCTGATTGGCTGTCTCGATACGCCGACCGCCGGTGAATACTGGCTCAACGGCCTGCTGGTGTCGAAGATGAGTGATGACCAGCTGGCGAGGGTGAGAAACAAGGAGATCGGGTTTGTTTTCCAGACGTTCAACCTGCTGCCGCGGGCGACGGCGCTCCACAACGTGGAGTTGCCGCTTGTATATGCGGGGATTTCCTCGGATGAGCGAAAGCGGCGGGCGAGGGCGGCTCTGGAGTCGGTGCGACTCGAAGACCGGATGCACCACAAGCCTAACGAGTTGTCGGGTGGTCAGCGGCAGCGGGTGGCGATTGCGCGGGCGCTGGTGAACTCACCTTCGATTCTTCTTGCTGACGAGCCGACGGGCAACCTCGACTCGGGCACTTCAGAGGAGATCATGAAGGTGTTCGAGGAACTGGCGAACAACGGTCAGACGGTGATCATGGTGACGCACGAGGCCGAAATTGCTGCCCACGCGAGGCGCGTGGTGGTGTTGCGTGACGGCGTGATCGCGAGCGACGATCGCCGGTCGGCGTTCAAGGCGACGGTGGGGCTGGAGCGGTAGCTCCGGGCGTCTCATAGTCACTTGCAGTTTGGCAGGAGACAGACTTGACCGCCGACCGGTTCGCTGTTAGGCATCTTTCCCATGCGTTCCCCCTCATTCGGCCTTCTACTCCTCGGAGCCAGCCTGGTCGGAGCCGGAAGCGCTACTCACGCCCAAGGTTCGGATACTGCGGCGACCGAAGTTGTTCGACGCTACCTCGAGGCCGTTCGCTCGCAAAACTGGATTGGGTGCGCCCTTCTGACGCATCCCGACGAGCTATCGCGGATTCGGCGCGATTTCCTGCCCGTGTTTGCCCGTGACTCGTCCGGGCAGATGGCGCGGCGACTCCTGGGTGTGCCCACGCAACTCCGAATCGAGAGCCTCGATTCAGTCGATTTCGCTGCTCGCCTCTTTGCGAACTTCGTAGCAGAGTCAGCACCCGGCACAGCGTACGCCGTATTTCAGAACCCCGAAATCCCCGGCAGCTTCCCATTAGGTTCCGACAGCTCCATCGTGGTTTACAGGTTTCGCCTCCCGCCTGATTCACTGCCGCTCCGGAGTTGGCAGACCAAACTTGTGAGACGCTACGGCAGGGAATGGCGGATCGACATGATCGCCGACTTCAGCGGCCTTCTCCGGCTCATGAGGGGGCGGCCATAAACGCCCCTTCGAGGGAACCCCACGGCCGAACTTCCATGGATCAGGTCGAAGAACAGAAGAAGTCCGCACTTGAAGGTGGGCGGCAGGCCCGGCACCGCGATCGACCCATGCCCAGACAAGACAAGCCTGCGCGTCTGTGCAAGAGTCGCTTCGTACCGAGCGTGGGAGTTTCGAGTGGCCGGTTGCGTTGCGATAATCCTCTCCGTGTTCTTCTCGCTTCTGGCGTTTTACTCCAAGGGCACGTGAGGTTCTCGGCCGCGCGGCCTCTCGGTTTGAACGTGTTGCACCTGTTGAGGCCCGCGCAACGATCGACACTATTCACTTGCGTCTCAAGCGACAATGATCCCTCGTCCCGTCTAACCTTAGCACGCTGGCCGGTGGCGACTGCCGCCTCTAGGGGCGACTCGTGATTCGTCGCCGCGCGGTGTCCCCCACCCCCAATAGCGGGCTGTCCAGCCCCCGAACCGATCGGCGCGCGTTTGCCAATATCGGCAGGTCCACATCCCCCTCCGGCCACCGCCTGAGGAGCCCTGTCCACGCCTGCCGTGCGAGCCCGGTATCGCCACGGATAAGGGCGAGATCGCCCAGCGTCGCCATGGTGCGAAACACGTCCTGCTGACTCTCCGTCCCGAACGGAACATCCCCATCGACGATCGCCCGTGCCACCACGATCGCCGAATCGATTCTCGACAGCCGCGCAAGTGCCTTTACGCGGATGTATTCACCCATGCCCTGCAGCGCCCCAAGATTGCGGTCGGCGAGCTCCTCAAGTGCAGGCTGGGGCTGCCCGCGCGCCAGCGCCAGGTCGGCAAGCGCGATCCGCAGTGCCGCCTGGTCGTTCACATGATCGGGACGGAGTGCCGCCCGGCGCCGGAGCACATCGATCACCTCACTGGCGTTGCTCAGCCTCCCAGCACTAATCAGTTGGTGCGTCGCAAGCGCGAGGAAACCGGCCTCGAGTTCCAGCTTGCGGAATATTGCCAGCGCATGATCAAGCGCCTGATGCGCTTTTGCCCGTTCGCCCTGCGACCATCGGGCATCGGCAAGCAGCAACTGGTCACGAAATGCGGAGAGTGACGGTCCGCGGTAGCGCGACAACGCTTCTTCGAGGAATCCCGTCGCCTCCCTGTAGCGCCCCCTGAACAGCGCCAGGTACGCCAGTGCCCTGAACCCGCGCTGCTGCGAATTCACCTCGCTCTGAACAAGCATCTTCCTGAACACCGACTCGGCCTGCGCGTATTCACCCACATCAACGAAGGTCGAACCCCACTGCTGATTGAAGAAGTCCCGCAGCAGCAAGGCGGAATCGTTTTGCCAGGTGCGCGCGTAGGCCGCAATCGCCGCGCGAGAATCTCCACGCTCACGCAACGCCAGTGCCAGCGAGTGGTGGGCTCTGGCGAACGTCGAATCGAGCTCGATCGAGCGCTGCAGCGCCGCGATTGACCGGGGCAACAACTGGGCGTAGCGCAGCGCCTCGCCGTATCGCCACCAGGTTTCCCGCGACGGAAACTGTGACGCGAGCGCGGCAGCCACGTCCACAGCATCCTCGCGCCGTCCCTCGCTTGTGGCGAGCGCCAGTTGAACCTCTAATCGCTCCCGCGACGTAATCCGATCGGTCCTGAGCGAAGCCTCCCGCAATGCGGCCAGCCCTTCGCGCACCTTGTTGTTGACAATCAGGAAGCGGCCGCGAAGGGCATAAGCAGCGGCGAAACCGGTGTCGGCAGCCAGTGCCCGGGCAATCGAAGCCCCCACGCGTTCGTACTCACCGGTGTTAAATGCCGTTTGGGCGTCGGCGTAGGCACGCAGCGCCTCCATCGAACTGGTGGTAACCCTCGGCAGGGGTTGGGCGGCCCGCCACGCACGATCGCCCATTTCGCGGCGAACCCACGACATCAGCTGGTCGACCCCGTCGAGCAACTCGGCTGCGCTATCGACCGTTAGTTGTCGCGCAGACGTGCGCTGTCCCGTCGCGGCATCCACAACGTGCACTGCCAGGAGATAGCCTGGGCCGAGCGACGCCACGGACATCGAGATAACTGCCCGGCCGCCGTCGCGTTGCGCCAGCTCGATGGCAATCGGTTCCGGAAAGGAGTCTGCCGGGCTGCGTTCCATCCGCTGAAGCGCACCCGTCAGTCCCGCGCGCGCCCGAACCTCGAAGTGTGCCGATTGCTGCAGGGCAACGCTGGCGGCGACGCCGAGGGCAGTGCCTAACGTCGCGCCCGGTGTCAGGTCGTGGACGTCGGCCAGGACGACCATCGATCCGGTCGAGACCGCCGACGGCGCCCGGTCGCGGCGCCAGAGTGCCGCTCCGATCACCACGCAAACGAGAACGACGCCCACCAACAACAGTCGCCAGCCACCCCGCGGCTCGCTGTGCGTCACTGGTGTGCGACTCGATTCCTGCACACTGGACAGACCCTCTGCCGTTGCGGCGGCGGAACTTGCAACGGCTCCATCATCGCCCGCCGCCATGTAGGCGAGAGACGGCGGAGTTCCGGCTGGTACCGGACGTGTTGCCAACTCCTCCATCAGCCGCGTAACTCCCTCCGGCGTCGCTGCTCCCGTTTCACGGTGCAGTAGTTGCGAGTGATCGCGGAGGATCTGCATCGCGGCGCCAGGATCACCAGCGGCGGCCACGGCGCCGGCCAGCCCGATCGCATACCGGGACGCAAGCGGTTCAATCGTCGCGAGTCGCCGCCAGTGCTCAGCCGCGGTTCGTGGATCGGCATTGGCTGCCAGCCGCTCAAGCGCACTGGATGCAGCGCGCTCGAATCGCCGCCTCTCAGAGGAGAGCCACTCTTCGAATTCAGGTGCGTCCGGGAGGATGAAGCCGTCGAGAAACGGGCCGGTGTAGTGGCGGACGGCCTGCGCATGGTCCCCGGCCGCCACCGCCGACAGGAACTCGGCGACGTCGGTAGCGATCGCAGGGGCCAGACGCACCTCGGCACCTGTGGTCTCGATGACTTCGTCCCCCAACTCCCGGTTGGTGGCGTAGATGGCCTGAGAGAGGTTGTGCCGGGCGCGCTGCTCCGTGGATTCGGGCCAGAGCAGGATCAGCAGACGGCCACGCGCGACTCCGCGTTCGTTCGCCGCCGCCAGGATCGAGAGCAGCGCTCCCCGCTGCGCAGGAAGCGGTGCAAGGAGGCTCCCATCCCTCGAGATCCGCAGGCCGGAAAAAGTCGAGAAACGCCACATGATGCGACCTGATGCCCTCCTGAACGCCGGCTGATCGCGAGTTGAAGCCTGTGCCCTAACCTAACCCCCGGCCGACGAGGTCAGCTAGCGGCCGCCGCCAGCTGAAAGCTGGAGTCTCAGACAGCGAGGTAGGGATGTCATCGCGAATTGCGGCAGTTGTGATCAGTGTTTCGTTAGCGGGCGGCTGCGCGAGCGGAGTCGCCAGGGATCCGGCCCTGCCACCGGACGTTCACGTTGTGCCCGGA
>JBQTHK010000030.1:0-4493 GCA_052389935.1 Gemmatimonadota bacterium
TCCTCTTCATCTCTTCATCCTCTTCATCCTCGTCCTCCTCTTCATCCTCTTCATCCTCTTCATCCTCTTCATCCTCTTCATCCTCTTCATCCTCTTCATCCTCTTCATCCTCTTCATCCTCTTCATCTTCTCCCATCCTGCTCCTCAGCGTTCCGCCGGCCCTCTTACCGCCGAGCCCTTCTGAAGTGCAGACGCCGTCCGGTGTGGCCATGTGTGACGATGAGTTCATCATCGGCCGGGACTGCCACTGACGCTTCTCCGCCGCCGGCACGGGCGAGCCGGATAATTGCGCCGTCGCGCAACCACGAACCCTGCTCGCGGATCAGGTCGGGGTAGCGCTGACTGAGGATTACACCGGCACCGCTCAGCGTCGAAACCCTCGTAACGAGTTGCATCTGATATGTCTCTTCGCCCATATCGAGCGTTCCGTTGATCAGGTCCGTTCGGTTGCTTTCGGCCCCCGACCGCTCCTGCGAAAGCGCGAATGGCAGGTTCATGCCTTCGGCGCGCGCGAGTACCCAGAGACCGGCGTAGTTCGGGGCGCGATTGAGCGGGCGCAGGTCGAACTGCCATCCGGCATTGAACTGCCAGCCGGAAAGATCGAGCGAGCGCGGCGCCGAACGCGGCAGGGGTTCCTGAAAGCCGTAACCTATGGAAGCAAAGTTACGGGCCCTGTATCCCGCTTCGAGGATCAGGCGACCGTTCGTAGACCTGGGCGAAATCCCGACGCCGAAGGAGACGCCATATTCGAAAGCCTGAGCCCGCACATCGGTCTGTCTCCCAGCCGCATTGTGGGCGCGCCCGTTCCACAAGTCGACCAGTCCGAAAGAGCCTGTGAAATAGGGATTGACGAGGGGATTGAGCAGGTAGGTGACGTGTGTCGACACGTTAGGCAGCGTGCGGAGTGACCCACGGATGTCGATGGAGTCGATGGTTCGTGTCCTGATACTGCGCAGATAACCGGCGCCGAAGCCCAGCGAGAGCTGCACTTTCCTCACGGGCGTCTCGAGGTCCACCAGCACTTCGGAACCGGCGCCACATAGCGCCAGCGTCAGGCACCCTTTCCCCGTCCGATCCAGCAGGTCCGCGTGTATGGGATCGAGCGACTGAAGAAAGAGGGACATCCTGTGCACGCGGCCGAAGATCCCGCTCAGAAATCCGAGATCCTGGGCAGTGGCGGACGCAGGCAGGGTGGCTAGAAGTGCCACCGCGATCAGTGGCCTCGCCACGCCGCGTCCCGAGAGTACCATCGTACGATGCATCATCTACTCCGGAGTTCCTGGGGGAGAAGCCAGTAGAGGAGCCCGTTCACGTCAGCCAGACCGAAGATGAGGGTCCACACGCGGCGGTCGTCGCCGAAGAGACGGCTGGTCGTGAGACCGCCCGTGAAGCGTGAGGCCAGAAGATCACACTGCATGCGATACATCACCCGGCCGTTCAGCTCGGTCGTTGTGCCCACCGGAGAACGTACGCGCCAGTTGACGGCGGCGAGACACTCATTGACCACTATCGACCGGTTTCTCCAGCTGAAGCCGGTGCCTAACGAGAGCGACGCCCGCTTGCCGCGCTGGCCGTCCGGCACACTGTCGCCACTGGCGACCCGCCCGTAATAGGCGGTGACGGGAAAAACGAGGCTCGACTCCGAGCTCAGGTGAAGCGAAGGTCGAACACCCGTCTCGAACGAAGTGCCCGAGCCACCCCCGGCCACATAGTACGGCACAAAGAACCGGAAGAACGACTGGACCGGGCCACACCAGCCAAAACGTGGATAGAGGTTTCCGTCAGGACACTCTCGCGGCACCGATGAGACGTCCCACTCGAAGCCGCCACGGGTTGGAGTCCCGAGTGTGCTGCGGAGCAGAGTGTTGGCGAGGGCGAGGCGCGAGTCGGCGTAGTTGCCGCCCTCCGTCTTCTGTGCAACGCGCTCGATGGCCGCCGCCCTGTCGAGTCCGTGGAATGCGAGTCGTTTTACGAAATCCGCAGGGTGCTCGAGAAAGCGCAGAAAGTAGTCATCAGCGAAACAGGCGGCCGACAGTGAATCGACGGTCGTGTACGCCTGCTGGCATTCCCCCTTGTTCATGATCCACCGCCGGGCCGAGTCCGCGAGACCAGCGGTGAGCGCTGCACGCGTGAAGGCCAGCAGTCCGGTGCGGCACAACATTCCCTCGAAAGGGTTGTGGCTCGACTCGCAGCGCGGCGTCTGACTCCGGCTTTCCCCGAAAGCGTCGATGATCATTCGCAGCATGTTGCGCCTCCTGACATCATCTTCCGACAGCGAAGCGCACTCCCCGGCCGGCTGTTCCGTGTCAATCTCCACACCATGTTCGCGCCGGTAGAGCCGAGCGATGACAAAGTGCCCCATGCATCCAACGTCGACGCGGTGCATCAGGGAATGGAACGCCTCCCGATGGCAACTGGCGATGTATTCCGAGCCGGAACGCACACCGGGCGGCGGCCGCCGCGAGCAGAGTCGGTCGGCGCCATACGAGATGCCGTCGTAAACGCCGACGTAGAAGTCGTGCTCCCGGAAGGGGCGGGCGAGGAAAGCGCCAAAGTGCTTGAGCGTTTCACCAAAGATCGGAAACGCCCGGCTCGTGACCTCGACCGTGTCGGCAACCGCCAGGCTGCGGGCGGAATCAGCCGAACGGCTGCGGGCATAGGCATGCAGTTCGTATTCGGCCGCCGACCGGAACATGTTGCCGAGGAACTGAAAAGCCGCGAGCGTGCCTCCGGCGCGGTCCGAAGTTGTGTCGGGCGCCACCAGCCGCTCGACCCGCATCGCACTGGGCACAATGAAAATCGTGTGGTACCTCGTCGGCCCGGTTTCGTCGTATCGGCTCTGCGCGGAAGCGAGAAGGCGGTCGGCGATGGAGATCGGGCGGTTGTCGAAGGCAGCTCCGTCGACGAAGCGCGCGCGAACAGGGGGGGCACAACCCGGCGCCGTCGCCCGTGCCCGGGGGCAGATTCCAGCAGAATCCAGGTCACCGGCGCGGTAATACGTGAGCTCAACCGGGGCGAACACCAGCGGAATCGAGCTCGACGCGCGGGCAAAATCAAAGACCTGCTCGAGCGTGAGACGTTCGGTGGTGGCCGGAGCCGCCATGGCGATCTGGGCGCCTAACGAACGATCGGAACGCAGAGTAGCCGACGCCTGGAACAGACCCATTCGCCGAGTCAGGGAATCGACGCGCAGCGAATAGGTGCCAACGTGCCGCTGCACGGCGATGTTCACATGGTCGAATACTTCCTCGGTGACAGCGCGCTGCTTGGTGAGCGATCCCGCCACTTCCAGCTCACATCCGGGTCGACCAGGCTGCTCGAGCGCGGAGCGGAGTCGGTGCAGAAGTACGGTTTCGAAGTAGCGCCGGTCGACGAGCCCGTATTCGGGCGCGCGAACCACGGTGCCGTTTGGGATCAGCTGCTTCCAGCCAACGTCGACCCAGGTCTTCCAGTAGAGCGACTCCTCTGGTTGAATCCGGTCGTCGTCAGTGCAGTAGTGAGTTGCCGACATCAGGGCGTTGATCGTGCCCGCGGACGCACCGCTGAAGCCGACGATGCGAGGCGAAAACATCCCCGACGCCTGAACGAGTCGGCGCAAAGTGTCGTCAACCTGCGTCCGCCTGAGCAGTTCAACGAGCCCCCAGTTGACGCCGGCCTGATAAGAGCCCAGCGAAACGCCACCGCTGGTGGCGATGACTACCCGGGCCTCCGGGTCGCCATCACCGTTTTGGGCGACCCCCGCGCACGGCCACAGCAGCAGGGTGCCAGCAGCGAGGACCGCACGTCGTAACATCGAGCGTCGTCAACGGAGTGTGGGGGGAGACAATCAGGTTGTTCCTCCCTGACACGCGCGCCCGACGGTGCCAGCGGCTCACCCGCCCCGCGGAACCGCTGCGGCGACCGGATCGCCGAGGTAACGCCGACTACGCTCGAGCGCACGCTCCTGCCACGCGATCCCGCGCTCGAAGGCTGTCCGAAACCCGGGCATGGGACCAGACGCACTGCCGTGCGTGTTCGACGCCGCGTTCGATATCGGTCTCGTGAAGCGGCTTGTTCCACTCGAACGCCGGGTTTTCGCCGCCGATCGAATTGACGAGGATGAGGAGGATGAAGAGGATGAATAGGATGAGGAGGATGAGGAGATTACGAGGATGGCGGAGGGTGTCCGGATTCCTGTGTGTGAGGTCATAATCTGACCAGAGGAGGTCGGTTATGGCTAAGCGAAAGACGAAAGGAGTAGAGGACGAGATTCTTTGCCGGCGGTTATCCGGTCGTATTCCTCGATGCTCTGCGGGTGAAGGTCCGTGATGAAGGTGTGGAGCGAACGAGGCTGTGTACGCGGTCCTGGGGAACCTCGCGAGGTACTCCATCCTCGCCATCCTCTTCATCCTCTTCATCCTCTTCATCCTCCTCGTCCTCTTCGCCCTCACCATCGTCCCCCTCACAACCCCGCCCGGGGGTCCAGCCGGCGGTGCGTGTCCCTTGACATGGGC
>JBQTHK010000031.1:0-5802 GCA_052389935.1 Gemmatimonadota bacterium
TCATCCTCGTCATCCGTTCATCCTCTTCCTCCTCTTCCTCCTCGTCATCCGGTCATCCTCTTCATACTCGTCATCCTCGTCCTCCTCTTCCTCCTCGCCTTCGTCTTCCGTTCATGCTCACCCCCCCCCCCCCACCATCCGCCCTCAGCTCTTCCTCGGCCACTGCGGCCAGGTGCGCACCAGTGAGCCTACTGACTGAAGCCGACGCTCGGCAAGTCGATCGGCGGCCTCGTACGTCGGAATCCCCTGCTCTCGCGCGATTTCGAAGACACCCAACGTGGTCTCGTAGATCTCGTCTGCCTTGCGCAGCGCACGTTGTGCGGTCCAGCCAGCGAGCTCGCTATAAACGTTGATGACACCGCCCGCGTTGGCAACGAAGTCAGGGGCATAGAGAATGTTGCGACGCTCGAGCTCGATCCCGTGCTGTTCTTCGAGCAGCTGGTTGTTGGCGCCGCCAGCGACGATTTCGACCTTGAGTTTCGCGATCGTTTCGTCGTTGAGGATTCCTCCGAGGGCACAGGGCGCGAAGATGTCAGCCTCGACGCCATAGATCTCATCCGGGGCGATGCCGCGCGCGCCCAGTTCCTCAGTCGTACGTTGAACACGGACGGGGTCGATGTCGGTAACGACCAGTTTGGCGTCGTGCATCCTGAGCTCGCGGCAAAGGTAGTAGCCGACGTTCCCCAGACCCTGTACCGCTACTGTCCTGCCGGCGACGGAGTCGGAACCCCAACGATGCTTTGCGGATGCCTGGATCGCCCTGAACACACCCCGGGCGGTAACCGGAGACGGGTCACCGGATCTCGTGGCGAGGCCCGCCACGTAGTCGGTCTCCATGTGCACGAAGTCCATGTCGGCAGTACTCGTGCCGACGTCTTCCGCGGTGACATAGCGCCCACCAAGAGACTCGACGAATCTCCCGTGAGCACGGAAGATCATCTCCCGCCTTGTTGTGCGGTTGTCGCCGATTATGACGGCCTTGCCGCCACCAAGGTTGAGCCCGGCGACAGCGTTCTTGTAGGTCATCCCGCGCGCCAGCCTCAGTGCGTCGATGATCGCTTCGTCATCGGAGCCGTAATGCCAGAATCGGGTGCCGCCTAACGCGGGCCCGAGTGTCGTGTCGTGAATCGCGATTATGCCACGGTAGCCGCTGGACTTGTCGTGGCAGACGACGAGCTGTTCGTGGCCCATCTCGGCCACCCGGTCAAAGAGATTCAAGTGTCTGTTTTCCTGTATTGTCTTTGAGACCCGAGGCGCGAGACGAGCCCGTTCATCCTGTTCCACCTGTTCATCCGCTACTGAGCGTACAACTCCCGTGCTATCACTATCCGCTGGATCTCGGACGTGCCCTCGTAGATCTCGGTGACCTTGGCGTCGCGAAAGAGACGCTCGACCGGATACTCCTTCACATATCCGTACCCGCCAAAGATCTGGATTGCGTTGGTCGTCACCCACATCGCCGTTTCGCTGGCCTGCAACTTTGCCATCGACGCAAACTGCGTGATCGGCTCGCCACGATCCCTCGCCGCGGCCGCTGCATAGAGCAGGGCCCGCGCCGAAGTGACCCTCATCGCCATGTCCGCAAGCTTGAACTGGACAGCCTGGAACTCCTTGATCGGTTTGCCGAACTGACGCCGCTCCGCCGCGTACCTCACCGAATGTTCCATCGCCGCCCTCGCGATCCCGATCGACTGGGCTGCGATTCCGAGACGGCCGTGGTCGAGCGACTGCATGGCGTAGATGAATCCCATGCCTTCCTCACCGATCAGGTTCCCGGCCGGCACGCGCATGTTCTCAAGCACCAGCTGAACAGTGGGATCTCCGCGGAGCCCCATCTTGTTCTCCTTGCGGCCAACACCAAAGCCGGGGAGGTCCGGGGTCACGATGAAGGTGCTGATACCGCGCGCTCCCTTCCGCTCACCGGCGGAGTCCGTCCGCGCCATGCAGAGGATCAGGTCAGCCATCGAGCCATGCGAGACCCAGGCCTTGACCCCGTTGAGAATCCAGAAGTCACCGTCACGCACTGCGCTTGTAGTCAGTGCCGCCGCATCGGACCCCGCATCCGGTTCCGAAAGGGCGAATGCGCCCAGCATCTCACCTCGGGCCATCCGCGGCAGGTACCGCTCCTTCTGCACACTGTTCCCGTAGCGCAGTATCATCTGCGTCGGCAGCGAGTTGTGCACGCTCATCAGCACTGCTACCGAGGCGTCGGCGGCCGCGATCTCCTCCAGTGCCACGACGTAGGTCCGCGCGTCCAGACCCATCCCGTCGTACTCCTCCGGCAACATCACGCCGAGGAAACCCAGCTCACCGAGCTTCCGCACGATGTCCCGGTCGAACGACGCCTCACGGTCCCAGCGCTCGCTGTTCGGCGCGATCTCGGCCAGGGCAAACTCGCGCGCCGCAGCCTGAATCGCGCGCTGCTCCTCAGTCAGTGGTATCAATGCCCAGGACATGCTTCAGTCAGTCGGATGATCGGTGTGATCGCGCTCAGTAGCTGTAGAAGCCGCGACCGCTCTTCCGGCCGAGCCAACCCGCGGCCACGTACTTCCTGAGAAGCGGGCAGGGACGGTATTTCGGATCGCCGTGTCCTTCGTGCAGCACTTCAAGGATCGCCACGCAGGTGTCGAGGCCGATCAGATCCGCAAGGGCAAGCGGCCCCATCGGGTGATTCATTCCCAGCTTCATCACGGTGTCGATCGCCTCAGCGTGCGCGACGCCCTCCATCAGACAATACGCAGCCTCGTTGATCATCGGCATCAGAACGCGATTGGCGACGAAACCGGGGTAGTCGTTGACCGCGACCGGCGTCTTTCCAAGCGCGCGCGACAGCTCCATGATCCGCGCCGTCGTCTCATCACTGGTGGCGAGCCCCCGTATTACCTCGACGAGTTGCATCACCGGCACCGGGTTCATGAAGTGCATTCCAATCACCTGCCCCGGACGGCTGGTGCGAGCAGCGATCGATGTGATCGAGATCGAGCTGGTGTTGGTCGCAAGGATCGCCTGTGGTGGCGCGGTGCGATCGAGATCCGAGAAGATGCGGTACTTGAGCTCGGTGTTTTCCGTCGCCGCCTCGATGACCACCGAAACATCCGTAGCGTCACCCAGGCCGGTGGCGGTGGTGATGCGGCCGAGGGTGGCGTCGCGGGCAGCGGCGTCGATGGTTCCCTTTTTCAACTGCCGGTCGAGATTCTTCTCGATCGTCGTCCGCCCGCGCGCGAGCGCTTCGGCCGAGACGTCGATCATCGTCACATCGAGTCCGCTCTGCGCGCAGACGTGAGCGATTCCATTGCCCATCTGACCGGCCCCGATGACCGCTATCCGTTCACTCATTGCGTGTCTGCTCCGCGGCGCCGAGGCCGCCACATGATCCAGATCGCCGCGATCAGTGCCACGGCGGTAAAAATCCCCGCTTCGGGACCCCATACGCCACCGGTCGCCCAGTCGGGGCCGGCGTCCACTGTACGATAGTTGGGCGCGGGCAGCGAGACACCACTTACCGAGGTATGCAGCACCGCCGACATGACGAAGTTCCAGGCCACGTGGGCCGCCCAGGCGGCATAGAGACTCCCGGTGTTGACCAGAATCGCCCCGAGAAAGACACCGGCCAGGGTCACCACGCCGATCGACTGCGCCGTGATCCCGGGATTCCCGAGGTGCAGGAGGCCGAAGGCGACGCTGGTGACGATTATCGCGCGACGGGCTCCGACGCGTTCGCGAAGGATGGCAAACGGGTAGCCTCTCACGACCAGCTCCTCCCAGAGTGCAGCCGGCACAAGGAGGAGCAGCGTCAGAGCAGTCGAGGCCCACCAGTTTCCGGCGGCCCCGGGCTCGAACCTGAGCCAGCCGATGGTGATGAGTACTGCCGAAGGTACGAGCACGGCGGCGGCGCCTAACGACAGACCGATGAGCAGTCGCCGGCCGTCGAGGGCGTCGCGGCCCAGTCCGATGCGACGCCACCCGTAGGTGTCGAGGGTGCGGAACGTCCACCAGTGTCCCGCCAGCAACCCGCCCGCCAGCATCAGTGGCCACAGAGGAACGTGCGGCGGCTGCAGTGGTGCAACGACCGACAGCAGCAGTCTCGCCCCCAGGATTCCGGCCGTAGAGGCAAGGACAAGGACGGCCAGCCTCGTCAGGCCCCCCTTCCCTGCCGGGCGCCCTCCCGCGACGACCATCGGCTGTCCGGAGTTTGTACCACTCTCCTGAGACAACGTCAGGCGGGCGTGCTCACCGAGAGGGCCACGGCGTCCCCTCCGCCGAGGCACAACGTTGCCAGTCCGCGCCTGGCGCTCCCGCGCTTGCGGAGTGCGTGCAGCAGCGTGACGAGGACGCGCGCGCCCGACGCACCAATCGGATGACCAAGCGCGATCGCCCCACCATTGACGTTCACGCGGTCCCATGACCACCCGAGCTCGTCACCGTCAGCGAGCGCCTGCGACGCGAACGCCTCGTTGGCCTCGATGAGATCGTAATCGGCGATTCCGGTGCCATCCTTCTTCATGAGATTGCGCACCGCCGTCACCGGCGCGAAGAAGAGGTCACGCGGGTCCACAGCTCCCGTCGCGTAGTTGTCCACCCGGGCGATGATGGCAAGTCCGCGCTGCCGGGCAAAGGCCTCAGAAACAACAACAACAGCCGCCGCTCCGTCATTGAGTGAGGACGCGTTGCCCGCCGTCACACTCTGACCTTCAGGAAACGCCGGCCGCAGCCTGCCTAACGATTCGACGGTCGAATCAGGTCGCGGACCTTCGTCGGCCGCAACGACCGTCGGCCCCTTCTTCCCCGGAATCTCGACCCTGACCATCTCGTCGTCGAATGCACCCGACTCCTGGGCCGCCACCGCCCTGCGGTGGGACTCGGCTGCAAACTCATCCTGCCGGTCGCGAACTACCGACGCCTTGCGTGCCGTGTACTCGGCGTGCCCACCCATGTGTACGTCGCAGGTCGCGCACCAGAGTCCGTCACGGATCATCCCGTCAACCAGCTGCTGATCACCGATCCTGACGCCGTTCCTGATCCCGTACAGGTAATGCGGGGCGTTGGACATCGATTCCTGTCCGCCGGCCACGATCGCCTGCGCGTCACCGGCCTTGATGGCCTGTGCAGCCAGCATCACCGACTTGAGACCGGAGCCACAAACCTTGTTGATCGTCACCGCCGAAACACTGGCGGGCACCCCGGCCTTGAGCATCGCCTGCCGCGCCGGCGCCTGGCCCACTCCACCCTGGATCACGTTCCCCATGATCACTTCGTCCAGTTCGGATCCGCCGATACCGGCTCGCTCCAGAGCGGCGCGTATGACGATCGCGCCAAGCTCGGGCGCGGTCAGCGAAGCCAGCCCGCCGAGGTAGCGGCCGACCGGCGTACGCACCGCCGAGACTATTACCGGCGTGCGGGAAGAATCAGTCATGACAGTCCGTCGAGAAGCGCGGCCGGCACCCCATCATTCCTGGCGGGGAGCGGTGGACGCGAGGATTCAGTTCTTTGGATAGACGGCCACCGCTTCGATCTCTATCAGCCACTCGGAATTGACCAGACCGGCAACTGCCAGTGTGGATCGTGCGACCTTGGTCGGATTGTTGGCGTTGTTAAAGAACATCGCGTACGCCTCGTTCCAGCCCGCATAGTCAGCCGCACCGGCCTTCTCCTTGTCAGGTACAAGGAAGGCACGAAGGAAAATCACGTCCTTCATCCCCAGCCCACGCGCCTTGAGTCGGTTCTCGATTTCCCTCAACACACTGATCGCCTGGGTCTTGGTGTCGCCATAACGAGCACGAGAGCCCGCCGGCGCACTGGTAT
>JBQTHK010000032.1:0-163223 GCA_052389935.1 Gemmatimonadota bacterium
GTCCCTTTCCCGGGGGGGGGGGGGCGCGCGGCGCCTCTGCCCCGGGCGCGATTCTCAGCCCTCGTTAGGCGTTGGGCTCGACAGCAGTCGGTGGCGGCAGGGGTGCCGGTCCCTCAGGGCGCGAGGACCCTCCGGCCCGCCCCGGAACCCCACGCAGCAGCTGCTGCACGATCCTGTATGCCGCATGTCCATCCCCGTACGGATTGACGCCGCCACTCATGCGCGCCAGCTCCTCCTCGTCCGCGAGAAGCCTCGATCCCTCTTCAACAATCACTTCCGCCCGGGTCCCGATCACTCTCCCCATGCCTGAGGTAACGACCTCCGTTCTGTCGGTCGACTGCAAAAGAATCAGTACCGGCCGTGCGAGCGCGGCGCACTCCTCCTGGATGCCTGCCGAATCCGTCAGCGCAAATTCGCAACGCCGCAGCAGCTCGATCATGTCACCGTAGTCGAGAGGCTCCACGAGCTCGACTCGCGGTACCTTCCCGAGCTCCTCACGCGCGATATCGCGAACTCGCGGATCCGGGTGCATCGGAAAAACGACGTTCACATCCGGATGTACCCGGGCCAACTCGGCGATTCCGCGGCAGGCACCAACCACCGCCTCGCTACTGTGCTCCCGCCTGTGCATCGTGGCCACCAGCACGCGCCGCTTCTCCCAGGGCAGCGCATTCAGAGCCCGGTTGGCGAACGATGATCGCCGGCGCTGCCGCGCCACTGCGTCCGCGATCGTGTTGCCTGTTACGTGGATCCGCGCAGCCTCCACTCCTTCGGCAATCAGATTCTGTCGGCAACGCTCAGTAGGTGCGAAATGAATGTCGGCGACGACACTGGCAAGGCGACGATTGAGCTCCTCAGGGAACGGCTCACGTATGTTTCCAGACCGGATCCCCGCTTCAATATGACCGACAGGGATTCCGAGGTAATGCGCGGCCAGGGAGGCCGCGAGCACCGTAGAGTTGTCGCCCTGAACGAGAACCACGTTTGGCTGCGTGTCGGCAAAGCTGGTGCTCATCGCAACGAGAGCACGCGATACGAAGTCCGAGAGAGACTGCCGCTCCGATATGAGCCCGAGGTCCGCGTCCGCCTCGATATCGAAAGCGCTCAGGGTCTGCGCAAGCATCTCTCGATGTTTGGCCGTAGTCACCACGATGGTTCTCAGCGCGTCAGCGTGAGCGCGGAGTTCAAGAATCACCGGTGCAAGCTTGACTGCTTCAGGCCTCGTGCCCACCACGACCAGCACGGACAATCGCCCCGTAGAAATTCGGGAAGGCAGACGCTCATCCCTGCGGTCCGCGCTGCGACTGTTCACTGGACTGTCCCCTCGATCTTTCACCATCGCCCTGTCAATCGGTCGTCTACTGACCGATCGCAACTGTCACCGGCAACACATGCCGACTCCAGGACCCCACACCCGTGCCGACGCCAGAGCACTCTCAAGGAGTCGGCGGTGGCAGGCTGGCACGTTGTTCTTTCCACGCCCACCATTCGAGATAGTGTGCGAGTACGGGGAGAGGTACCGGCCCTAAAGAGAGCACCTCGCCATGCCACCGACGGACATCGAACGCCGCGCCGAGCTCTCGCTCCATCCAGCCGCGCATGGCCGTCATTTCCCTGAGCGCCAGGGCCTCCACCCCCGCCCGCGCCGGGTTTGAGAGAACCTGCTCGACGAGCACCCGTTGCAGAGAAGCCGCGTCTTCTATCGACCATGGCGCCAGTGTCTCCATCGCTTGTGGCGAGGTCCAGCCGAAGTAATGAATGCCGGTGTCAACGATGAGCAGTGCCGCGTTGAATGCCTGGCGCATCACGTGCGCGTACGCGTCTTCGGGTCGTTCGTAAGCGCCGATCTCTCCCGCGGCCGCAGCCGCGTATTCGGACCACGCGGCCAGTCCGGCAGCCGATGGGTGGAGCGCGATGAAGTCTGGCAGCGAGTCGCTGGACGAAAGCGTCAGTCGCTGGAGCGCCCGACCAGGCCACCCAAGTCGCGCCGAACGTGAGGTAATTCCGAACAGTGATGAGGGCGAAAGCCACGCGCGCGTGATCGGCAGTGTGACGGAGTCGGAGTTCGTGGCTCCATCGTGTGCGTCCGTGAGTTCCTCCCTCCAGCTGGCCAGGCGTGATCGCACCCGGGTGCTGTCACGCGGCGGGAATCGCTGGCTGCCTCTGTCCGCAAGCGAAGCAAGAACTCCGTTCACACGCGCGCTCACTGCCTCGGGGCTAAAAGGGAGCGCGACGATTGAGCGCCTGATGGAGTCGTGCAGCTGCCGCGGATTGGGATTCCAGCCGTTTGCCGTGCGCATGACCGCGAGCGTTGAATCGAACCGCCGGAGTTGTGCCAGCCCCGCGCCATGGGCAGCCTCGGGATCAACATCGAGTCCCGTGTGCTTGCGCAGGAGGAATCGGTAGTACTCCTTGCCACCGGGAACGCGCCACAATCCACCAGCCGCTGGGGTAGCGCGGGTCCACGGACCTTGCGTGAAAGCGATAAGTGAATCGAGAGCGGGATGCACCCTCGTGGCAAATATCCTGTCGAGGTCGACCTTGAGACTGTCTCTCACTTCTTCGGAAAGACGTTCTGCGCGCCCGCCTAACGAGAGGAGGTTCGCGAGATCGCCTCCCCGCAGCTTCACGAGAGTCTCTCTGAAACGGCTGGCCACTGGAGACGCAGGGAGGATTCCGCGACGCCACTTCTCCTCGAGTCCTGTCCTTACACGCAGAAACCAGAAGCCGAGGTCTTCAACCAGAAAGCTGTAGCGCGCGGCCTCGCCTGCGGTGCCCAACGGGTGTTCCGCCAGCAGCATCAGGGCATCCGACATTGGCCCCGAGCCCACTGTCATCACCGAGAGGTCCAGATGGTCAAAGCCAGGGGCCGCCGCCATCTCATCCAGGCGCCGCTCCAGTGTCTCCAGCGTCGCATAGTCGCGCGATGAGAGCGCCTCCGCATCGACATTCGTGAGGTACGAGCGCATGCGCCGTGCTACCTGCAACTGCCACCTTGAGTCCAGCGTCGATTCCTGAGGCAGGTAGTCAGCTGTTCCGGCGATCTCAGCGACAAGTGCGGGAGTGCGCGGCAGCACCATCTTCCAGTACTCCCCAATCGCAGATTCGAGACGTGTCTTCGCGAAAAGCGAGTCCGATGGAGAAGGGACCGCGGGAGTCCGCACCCCGAGACCGCAGCCAGTCTGGACGCCCGCCAGAACCCCGAGCGCTATCATATTTCCGAGCGTTCTGGTGACAACCCTGCCCACAAGCCCGGCAGTGACGGTGCCCCGCGTCACTGCCGGAGAAGCCTTCCCTGAGCCAGAGTGTAGGAAGCTGTGAACACCAGACATCATGGCACCATGACGATACGAACCCGTTATACACACAGCGCTGTCACCGTAATCCTCGCAGCAGGACTCGGCTGCGGGAACTCGGACGTGACTTCGGGCGTTGAGAATCCCGAGCCGGTTCAACTTACGGTGACAACACTCGCCGGTGGTTTCGACACCATCTGGGAGCTCGCCTGGGGGCCGGACCAAGCCATCTGGGTCACCGAGCGGCCAGGTTTCATCTCGCGGGTAAACCCGACGACCGGAGTCATCACCCGGATCGGAACGGTTGCTGTTACGGAAATGGTGGAGTCGGGGCTGCTGGGCATGGCCTTTCACCCCGACTTTGCCACGCAGCCGTATGTGTTCGCCATGCACACCTATTCCGCTGGCGGTGCGGGGGGGCTGCGCAATCGCCTCATCCGGATGCGCTACAATGGAAGCACGCTTGGCGCCCCCGAAACGCTCCTTAACGACATCCCGGGCGAAGTTGTTCACGACGGCTCCCGAATCGCGGTCGGTGCTGACCGGCTGCTTTACGTAACGACCGGCGACGCGTCGGACGGAGCCCTGGCCCAGAACAGGAACTCGCTCGCCGGCAAGGTTCTGCGGCTCAACCTCGACGGAACGCCGGCCGCCGGCAACCCTTTCGGCACGGCTATTTACTCGTTAGGCCACCGCAACCCACAGGGGCTCGTGTTCGGTCCCGGCGGCTTCCTGTATTCCACCGAACATGGGTCCGGCGACAACGATGAGCTGAACAGGATCGAGATGGGCCGGAATTACGGCTGGCCAACAGTGCGTGGCAGGTGCGACGGGGACGCGGGCGCCGCAGAACTTTCGTTCTGCACCGCGAACAACGTCGCCGAGCCGCTCGCCATCTGGTCACCCACGATCGCACCGTCGGGGCTCGCATGGTACGACTCACCCCTGATTCCGGAATGGCGTGGGAGCCTGTTGTTCACAACCCTCAAGGGTCGTGCCCTCTATCGCATGACCCTTTCGTCGGATGGGCGCAGCGTGACTGCGGAGGAAAAGCTGTACGAAGGCCAATATGGCCGGCTCCGCGACGTGCTGGTGGCTCCTGACGGTACTGTCTACCTGGGGACGAGCAACCGCGACGGGCGAGGTTCGCCAGCCGGCAACGACGATCGTATCCTGGTGATCAGACCGGGCTGACTACTCGCGCGGGGCTTCGGATGAAATAGGTTGAAGCCCGGCCGCGGCCTGGGCCGGCCTAAATCACCCCTGGACCATGACCGCCGTCGAGTTGATTGCTGCAATCTTCGGAGTCGCTTCGGTTTACCTCAGTACTCGCGAGAACATCTGGAGCTGGCCGATAGGGATTGTCAACGTCCTGCTCTATTGTGCCGTGTTTCTCCAGGCGCGTCTCTACGCCGGCGCCGGTCTGCAGCTCGTTTACTTCGCCATCGCCGTCTATGGATGGTACGTCTGGGTGAGGGGAGGCGGCCGTGATTCGCGCGGTGCGCTGACTGTTTCGCGCGCCGCACCCCTGACTCTCATTCGACTGTCCCTGATCGCCGTTGCTGGCTGGATTGCGCTTGGCAGCCTCCTTACCACCACCGACGCAGCGATCCCCTGGCTCGACTCGCTCCTGACTTCGGCATCACTGAGTGCTCAGTGGCTCCTCACACGCAAGAAGCTCGAAACGTGGATCATCTGGATAGCCGTTGATCTCGTCTATGTACCTCTGTACCTGACTCAGAGGCTTTACCCAACGGCGGCGCTCTACGCCGCTTTCCTGGCTCTTGCTGTTTTGGGATTGCGCCAGTGGCGCCGATCGCTTGCCGGCACCCGGCTTCACGCCGTCTGACGGATGGTACTCAGGGGCTCGAAACGACGGGTCCGACGCGTAGTTGTCATCGGTAGCGAAAGCACCGGCAAGACAGCGCTGGCCTCCAGGCTGGCGACGTTACTCTCGACGCCATGGCTTCCCGAATATGCTCGCGAATTTGCTGAGAGAGTGGGCCGTCCCCTCACCGCTGCTGACGTCGAACCGATAGCCCGCGGCCAGCGGGATCGAGAAGACAGTTTTCTCGCCGCAGCCGAACAGAACTGCGGCCAGGCGTGCCTGGTTGTAATGGACACTGACCTCGTCAGTACCTCTGTCTACGCCGAGCACTACTACGGCGACTGCCCGGCGTGGGTCGCAGACGCGAGTCGGCGGCGTCTGGCGGACCTCTATCTCCTTGCTGACATCGACATTCCGTGGAAGGCCGACAGTGTTCGCGACCGCCCCACCCTTCGTCGCGAGATGCATCAGACGTTTGTTAGCCGCCTCACCGAACTTGGCGCCAATGTCGAGCTGATCCGGGGCCGGGGCGAGGAGAGGCCCCGGAATGCGCTGGCATCTGTAAGAGGGTGGCGGGCGTCTGCTCTCCGGCCCGACGACCGCTGAGGGGGCGAGGGGCTGGAGTCCCGGCGCCCTCGCCTGATTTCAGCCGGTACGGTTCCTCAGCGGATTCAGCGGGTCGTCAGTACCGATAGTGGTCAGGCTTGTACGGGCCATCCACCGGGACACCGATATAGGCGGACTGCTCAGCCGTCAACCTGGTCAACTTGACGCCCAGCTTGTTCAGGTGCAGCCGTGCCACCTTCTCGTCGAGGTGCTTCGGCAACACGTATACCTGCCGCGCATAGTTGGCGGCGTTGGTGAAGAGCTCGATCTGCGCGATCACCTGATTCGAGAATGACGCAGACATGACGAAGCTGGGGTGACCGGTGGCGCAACCGAGATTCAGCAGTCTCCCTTCGGCCAGCACGAGCACCGAGTGTCCGTCCGGAAAGACGAACTCATCGAACTGGGGCTTGATGTTGACGCGGCTGATTCCGTGCTTCCGGAGACCGGCCATCTCGATCTCGTTGTCGAAGTGACCGATGTTGCCGACGATGGCCTTGTCCTTCATCAGCTTCATATGCTCGACCGTGATGATGCCCATGTTCCCGGTCGCTGTGATGAAGATGTCGGCACTGCTGATCACATCATCGAGGACAGTGACCTGGTAACCTTCCATCGCCGCCTGCAGAGCGCAAATGGGATCGATCTCGGTGATGATCACCCTCGCGCCCTGACCCCGGAGCGCCTGCGCACAGCCCTTGCCAACATCTCCGTAACCACAGACTACAGCCACCTTGCCGGCGAGCATGACATCACTTGCCCGCAGTATGCCGTCTGTCAACGAATGACGGCAACCGTAGAGATTGTCGAACTTTGACTTGGTGACCGAATCGTTGACGTTGATCGCGGGAAAGAGAAGTGTGCCGGCCTTCATCATCTCGTAGAGACGGTGGACCCCGGTGGTCGTCTCCTCGGTTACACCGCGTATGCCGGCGGCGACGCGCGTCCACCGCTGCGGATCCCGCGCCAGCTGATCCCGCAGCAACTCCAGGATGACTCCCCATTCCTCCGGCTCAGTTGTGACATCGAAACCCGGTACGCGTCCGGCAAGCTCGAATTCCACACCCCTGTGAATCAGGAGCGTCGCATCACCACCGTCATCGAGCAGCATGTTGGGACCACCACCATCGGGCCACATCAGCGCCTGCTCTGTGCACCACCAGTACTCCTCGAGGGTCTCGCCCTTCCACGCGAAGACCGGCACTCCACCGGGATCCTCGACTGTGCCTTTGAGGCCCACAACGACTCCCGCCGCCGCGTGATCCTGCGTCGAGAAGATGTTGCACGACACCCAACGAACATCGGCCCCCAGTTCCACCAGCGTCTCGATCAGAACCGCAGTCTGTATCGTCATGTGGAGCGAGCCCATTATGCGCGCTCCGGCCAGCGGCTGCCTGCTCCTGTATTCCGCACGCAACGCCATCAGCCCCGGCATCTCGACTTCCGCCAGTCTGATTTCCTTGCGGCCCCATTCGGCCAGCGCGAGGTCCCGGACCTTGAAGGCCGGTCGATCGAGCGCGCTACCCGTCAGGTGTTGCGAAACAAGTGTCGATGTCATCCGATATCCTCGCATCGTGTCCGAACGTTCAACGTCCGGCGCTAACAGTAAAAAGCATCGGCCCGCGCGTCTCCGTGTCGGGCGCGGTGACGCGGAAGTGCGGCACCGTGAAACCTGCCTCGAGAAGCCATTTTCCGACCACATCCGGGTCAAACCCCGGCCACACTCGCGGGCTCCCCTCCACCACGGCTCCCTGATCCCCTTTCGGCCCCCCCCCCCGGTCCCAGGCGTCGTATCCAGCACAACCAGCCGACCTCGTGCCGACAGCGCGCGCCGCACTTCAGCGAAGACGCGCACCGGCTCGCTGACGTAATTGAGCACGAGAGCCATCAACGCCAGATCCGCCTCGCCGTCCCGCAACGGAAGCTCCGCCAACTCACCGCGACGAAACTCAACGCTCAACATCCCCGCAGTCCTGTGTCGTGCTGCTTCGAGCATGTCCGGTGAACTGTCCACACCAATGACGCGGTCCACAGACGGCGCCACGAGAGCCGTAACATGGCCGGTGCCGCAACCCAGATCGGCAACGGTTGCACTCGACGGGAGCGCCGCCAGCAGAAGCGCCAGGTCCGCCCTCTCCCCAAAGAGCCGAGCTCTCCGTTCATCCCATTCCAGAGCGAGCGCGCTGAAATACTCGCGCGAGCGACGCCGTCGATCCTCCACGACCGCCTCGACGCGTGCTCGGTCAGCGTTCGCAACCGGCTCGGGTGTAACATCGGCTCGCACTACAGCCCACAGCCGAGTTCGCATCCCTTCGTCCCCGGAAACTCTCCTATAGTAGCGACTCGTCCCGTCCGCTCTCGACGTCACCCATTCGTCGTCGCCCAGCGCTTTGAGATGCCGCGAAACGGTCGACTGCGGGAGTTGAAGGGCTGCGGCCAGCTCCCCAACGCTGAGCTCATGGTCCTCCAGCGCCAATAGCAGACGGCCCCGAACGGGTTCCGCGAGCACCGCCAGGTGATTCAGGGTTTCAGTCATTTAATCCGTACATGCGGATATAAGGATATACGAGCCACGGAGGGATGTCAATCCGATCAGAACGCCGGCTCGTCGTCTCTTTCGGGGGGCATGAACCGCGAGTTACGTTCGGTTCGTTGTTCACTCTACTGGAGACCAGATGCGACTCTCCCGCTGCGTTCTAGCCGCCGTTTCAGCTGCGTTCGTTATGCAGTCGCCGGTGCGCACCCACGGTCAGGCCGCGCGTCCGACCAACGATGCTCCAAATCCCTATCGCACCATCGAAGGGTGGGCGAAACTGCCCGAAGGCCGGACCTGGGGCTCCACGAGCGCCGTCGAAATTGCTGCTGATGGACGCAGCATCTGGGTCGCTGAACGTTGCTCCGTCAACAGCTGTCTGGACTCCAGGCTCGATCCGATTCTCCTGTTCGACCCAGACGGCAAACTGGTCCGAAGTTTTGGAGCCGGCATGATGATCTTCCCGCACGGGATCGTTGTGGACCGTGAAGGGAACGTCTGGGTTACCGATGGTCAGGACAATCGCCCGCGCCGGCCTCGCGGTGCTCCCGCCGACTCTCCCCTGCCTCCGGCCCCTGATCGCATCTACGGCCATCGCGTGCTCAAGTTCAGCCCCGATGGTCGCCTCTTGATGTCACTCGGGCGCGATGGTGGGGGTACCACCCCCGACTACTTCTGGCAGCCTAACGATGTGCTCGTGGCGCCTAACGGTGACATCTTCGTCGCCGAGGGACATTCGTCGGCAGCGACTGCCAATGCACGAATTCTTCGCTTTGACCGGACCGGCAAGCTCCTCGGTGAGTGGGGACGTCGCGGCACGGGACCGGGAGAGTTCGATCAACCTCACGCACTGGCTATGGACTCGCAGGGCCGGTTGTTCGTTGGCGATCGCGGCAACAACAGGATTCAGATATTTGACCAGAGCGGGAAACTGCTCGATACCTGGTTCCAGTTCAGTCGTGCCAGCGGGATTTACATCGACCGCAACGACGTCATCTACGTCGCAGACTCCGAGTCGGGATCGATCGACCCCAATCGTCCCGAGTGGAAGCGCGGAATACGGATCGGCAGTGCTCGCGATGGCTCCATCACCGCCTTCATTCCGGATCCTGTCGGGAACACCCGCAATACGAGCGCAGCCGAAGGTGTGGCGGTTGACCGGGACGGTGTCATATATGGCGCGGAAGTTGGTCCGCGGGCGCTGAAGCGGTATGTGAAGAGGTAGTCAGTCGCCTGGCCAGCGACTTCACCACCCAGAGCGCACCAACGACAACGAGCAGCAACATCGCCACTCGCATCGCTGTCAGGGCAAGTGCGGTGTTCCATGCTGGGAGCTGAATGCTGTAGCTCCCCAGTTCACCGCCGCGCTCAAGCATCCAGTGCCAGGCTGTGTGAGCCACGAGCGCCGACAGGATTATCGTTCCGGCGCGTTCCGGCATCACGCGTCGGAAAAGGAGAGCAAGGAGAGGCACGGCCATCAGAACGACGGCAACCTGCCCCAGTTCAACACCCAGGTTGAAGGCCACCAGCGACAGTGCAAGGTGGGAACCATCGAACTGCAGGGAATCGCTCAGGGCAAACGAGAAGCCGAAGCCGTGGATCAGGCCGAAGCCGAAGGCGATCACCCACCGTCGTTCGAGTCTGGGGCCGATGATATTCTCGAGCGCCATGACCACGATCGAAAGCGCGATGAGCGTTTCGATCAGTGGGGGAAACCAGAGACCGGCGGGCACGAGCCCAAGCGCAGCCGCTGCCAGCGTGATCGAGTGCGCAACGGTGAAGGAAGTCACGATCACGATCAGTGACCGGACTCTCCTGAACGGTATCACAAGACAGAACACGAACAGGAGATGGTCGATTCCATCGAGAATGTGCTCAAAGCCGAAGGCAATGAACTGGGACATCGACTGCAGCCAGCTCGGGTCGAGATGGACCACACCCGGATTGCCGGTGAACCGGAGGATGCGTTCGCCCGCCTCCGGCGGCTTGTAACGGATGATGGTAGTTGTTTCGACGCCAAGGTGCGCCAGCATTGGATCAACGGAGAATGAGGAGCCCGGCGCCTCGATTCCGTACACGAGCGCAACGTCGATCATCGCCTGTTGCCAGGGCAGGTCGATGCTGTCCGGGAGAGGCGGTCCCGCCAGATGTGACCGCGCCGTCTCGTAGCTTGTGAAGGACCGGTCAGAGGGAAGAGAGATCCTTACCGCGGAAATGGCGGGACTTATGAGCTGGCGCCCGTTCTCGAATGCTGTGAGGTAGTCGGCAATCCAGAGGCGGGCCGCCTCCTCGATCATGCTCCGGGAGGCGGAAATGGTCAGGTAACCAGCGCCGCGAAGGGGTGGTTCGATGTCCCTCATTGCTTCCAGCGAAGTCCGGACCAGGACCTGCAGCGTGTTCCCCTCCGGCCTGATGTAGATCAAAGCTGTGGCCCGCGCCGGCACTTCGTGCGCCGCGGCCGGGACCACGAGGAAGCAGAGCGAAAAGAGCGCTCCCGCGATTCGTCGAACGATGTTCATCTGAAAGCTGCGTTGGCCTCGGGACCCGCGCCTGGCCGCGCCTCTGGCAGCCCCGGAGTCCGGACGCTAATGTGCCCCCGGTTCTGACCGGAACAAGGAGCAATCGATGACAAGAGGCACAAGAGTGGCCGCCGCGCTGGCCCTGGCGGGAGCTATCGGAGCACTGGGAGCGGGCCAGGCCCTGCTCCAGGCCGCCATCCAGCCGCGGGCTGAGGCACCGCTGTTCGAAGTCGATCCGTTCTGGCCGAGGCCGCTGCCTAACCATTGGCTGCTGGGGTCAGCGATCGGAGTCGGCGTCGACTCCCGCGACCACGTCTTCATCATCCATCGCGGTGACTCGACGCTCAATCAGCGTACGGAGGCGGGAGCAAAGGCGAATCCACCCATTGGCGAATGCTGCGCCAGCGCACCACCGATCCTGGAGTTCGACCCCGAGGGCAATCTTGTCAACTCCTGGGGAGGGCCTGGCCAGGGCTACACGTGGCCTGCATCCAACCATGGAATCTCGCTCGATGGTCGTGACAACGTCTGGATCGGCGGCAACGGGCGCGGCGATTCTCACATCCTCAAGTTCACACGCGACGGCCGCCTGCTGATGGAGATCGGAACACCGGGCCAGGCGACCAACAGTTCGAGCACAACGAGCTTCGGCCGCGTCGCCAAGATCGCCTTCGATGACAGAGCCAACGAGGCGTACCTGGCTGATGGCTACGGGAACAAGCGCGTCGCTGTGATCGACATGACCACCGGTGCCCTCAAGCGCTACTGGGGAGCCTACGGCAACCGGCCCGACGACACGAACATCGGCCCCTACAATCCAGATGCGCCGCTCGCACAACAGTTCCGCAACCCGGTTCATTGCGCCGAGCCCACCAACGACGGACTGGTATATGTCTGCGACCGGCCCAACGACCGCATCCAGGTGTTCCGCAAGGATGGATCATTTGTAAAGGAGGCCCGGATCGCACCGAGGACACTCGGCGACGGATCAGTGTGGGACATCGCGTTCTCTCGTGATCCACAGCAGCGATTCCTCTACCTGGCAGACGGAAAGAACGCGAAGATCTACATCATCGACCGCCAGTCACTCGAAGTGCTGACCAGTTTTGGCGATGGTGGCCGGCAGCCGGGTCAGTTCTTTGCCGTTCACAGCATCGCAACCGACTCGCGCGGGAACATCTACACCACCGAGACTTACGAGGGAAAGCGGCTTCAGAAGTTCGTTTACCGTGGGCTGGCGCCTGTAACCGCCAGAGACCGCGGCGTACCCTGGCCCCGCCGCTGATGGCAGGAGCTTCGACCCGGTGGCTGGTGGCGGGAAGTATCCGCCACTTGTCACCTGCAAGTGGCAATTCGCTTGTGCGACTGCCGCAGCGGGCCGGTTCCAGCCGTCTGAGGCGCTCCACTGACAGCCGCCACCGACCCGACCTCTGACACCGGCGATGGAAGACGGTCAAGCCCGCCCGACAGACGAGAGCGAGCCAACCCTGGGGGTTCTTGCAGGCAACTGGGCGGCCCGGATGTCAGACCTGACGGTCGCGGTACTTGTTTCAGCCGGCATTCTGTTGGTGGCGGTATCCGCGTTCTGGCCGCGCGACGTCCGGCTGACTGCGCTCTTCATGGCCATCGCCAGTCTCGGAGCCTGGGAGGCGGTGCGACGGTCGCGCCGCTCGCGCCCGGCTTCGTTGGCCTACCGCGCGGCTGAAGTGGCGGCCGCGGTCATCGGCGTCTTTTCGTTGTTTGTTATCGCGCTGTCACTGCTTTCGGTGGCGCTGGGGACGTGGATCTCCTGAAAGGGCGGCTCAGCGCATCGTGGGTGTGAACATGATGTGCGCCTTGGGTGTGCCGGGAAACATGATCCAGGGCTGGGAGCCCAGCGGACGCTCGGGAAGTCCCGTCGATGCACCGGTTGCATACGGTATGTAGACCACATAGAGGTGCCGGGCGCCCGTGACTGTTCCGGCTTTCGGGTCGAAGCTACCCCCGGTCAGTGAATACAGCGCTGTCGGCCCCTCAGGTATTTTCAGCTGTCCGCCTTTTGCTTCGCGAAAGCGAACGGTATCGACCTGTGTTCCGGTGACGCCCTGTGACCGAAGCTCCCGGCCACGCGCCATGAACGGTTCCATCGCCTCGTGGTAACAGGCAACGTGGAACTGCTCGGCCGCCGGGTCGTGCGCCAGGCACACCATGCCGCTCCCCTCCCTTATCACTTGCAGCTTGCCGGCCGTAACGTAGCCCAGAACGCGTGCCGAAGCGCGCGCCCCTTCGGGCAGGGGGAGGACCGCGGCCGCGATCTGCTCGTCGCGGGGCGCCGGAGACCTCTGACCATCGAGCCCGGTCGCGGCGGAACCACAGAGAATCAGCGCTTGCAGAATGCGTCTGGGCATGTTCAGGAGACGTCGGAGATGAAGGTTCAGGAGAGAGATTCCAGTCCGGCCCTGAGCAGGGGCAGGCAGCGGGCGATCGCCGCTGGACTCGCGGCACCTACAGATACTCTGCACCACCCCGGTTCACCTGTGGATCCGAAGGCCTCGAAAGGAACTACGGCCATACCCGCAACGCGCAGAAGCCATCGACGCACATCCTCGCTGGTGTCGAACGTCGTTCCTTCGGGCGTCGTGCGCCCGCGAAGGTCAAAGCGCGCGCTGAGGTAGATCGCACCCTGAGGTGCGATGCAATCGACGGGGTAACCGGCGGACTTGAGCGACTGGATGCCGAAGTGGAAAGCGTCGAGCCGCTCCTGTATCCCGGCCAGCATCGTTTGCCGGAAGTCGGCGAGCACATCTGGCGCAAGGAGAAGTCTGGCACTGGCGATCTGTTCGGCACGCGGAGCCCAGGTCCCCACGTGCTGCAGAAAGTTGTTTGCCTTTTCGATCACGTCCGTGGGACCCACCATCCAGCCGACACGGACGCCGGTGGCGGCGAACGCCTTGGAGATGCCATCGATGTATACGGTATAGCGCGCCATGTCCGGGCGCAGTGACACCGGGTCGACATGCTCAACAGCTCCCATCGTCAGCTGCCAGTAAACCTGGTCGTAGATCAGGTACAGCGGACGCTCACCTGCCTGTCGCTGATCGTTTTCGGCGAGCACCATGTCGCAGATTGCCGCCAGTGCCTCGGACGTGAAGCAGGTTCCGCACGGATTAAGCGGCGAGTTCAGGGCGAGCAGCCGAGCGCCGGGCAGATGCGCCGCGAGCGAAGCGGCCGAAGGCATGAAGCCGTCCGCTGAGGCGCACTCAACAGGGACCGCGCGCGCCCCGACCATGTGGCAGTAGTAGTTGTTGTTCCAGGATGGCACGCCAAAGACGACACGATCATCCGGATCACAGATCGCTGCGTAAGCTCCGTACACACCGGGTCGAGACCCTGAAGTCACGAGGATTGACTGTGTCGGATAACGTAGCCCCAGGTCGCGCTCGTAATAGGCGGCGATGGCATCACGCAGGGGTGGCACCCCCAGCGACGGCGGATAATTGGTTTCACCGGCACGGAGGGCGTCGACGATTGCGTCCTCCAGCAGTGCTGGAATGCGAAATTGCTTCGGATCAAAGTCTCCAACGGTGAGGTTGCACACCTCCTCCCCGGCAGCCTGTCGCTCCCGAACTTCGGCGGCGATCCTCAGGATGGCAGAGCCCTCCAGAGTACCCACCGGTTTCGAGATTCGCCCCTCCAGGCCACCTGGAACGACAGCGGATTCGGTGGTGTCTGTGACGGTTCCAGCGTATGTCATGGACTCCTCAGACTCGGTTCCCGGGAAACTATGGAAAAGCTCCGGTCATTCCAGTCGTTGGCTGTGTTTCCCTGCAGGCGACCAGCCCGTCTGTAGTTCGCACAGCCTCGTTGTAAATTCGGTGGACACTGGTACTTATACTTAAGGCTCGATGAATCAACTCTTTACGCCCTCTTCAAGGCACTTTCGTACGAGCTGGCGGCTTTTCGGCGCTATTGCCCTGCCGACACTCCTCGGCGCCTCGGCTGCTTTCTCCCAGACCGCTATCCCCGTCGCGCCCGGTACGAGAGTGAGAGTGTCGGCCTCCAACCTCGTCGCCCCGATCGTTGGCAGCTATCTGGAGCAGCGTGGCGACACTGCGGTCTTCATCGAAGAAGGTGGTGGTCGCGGCCTCTGGTCCCTCACCCTGACGCAGATAACGAAGATCGAGCAGAGCACTGGCGATCGGCGCTCGAATACGCCCTATCTGATCCGGGGCGCGGTCTTTGGCGCACCTGCCGGACTTCTCGCTTCACTTATAGCGCTCAAGGTCTTCAGCCCTGACTCGGGCAAGGAATGGAGTCGGGGGCCGACTTACGCGATCGGGACTCTCGCCGGCGCCGGCCTTGGTGCCGCAATCGGCAGCAGGTTCGCGCGTGAGCGCTGGTCAGATGTCCCACTGCCGCAGAGGGCAGCTCTGCTGCCGGGCCGTCGCGGCGCTGTATTTTTACTCGGTTTCGACTTCTGATCTGACGCCTGCCGTCTGGCGCTGCTCCATCCGTCAGAAAACCGCTTTCATCGTCACTGTCAGATTGCGTGGCGGCGTGACGTAGTAGGATGGCGACGTACCGTCATGGTACCCCCCGGCGAAGAACTCCCGGTTCAGGGCATTGCGCAGGTGAGCCATGACTTCGAGCGATCCGAATCTCTGACGCACCGATGCGTCCAGGAGCCACGCCTGCGGAGTGACGAATCGGTCATCGCCATCGTTCGCCAGATACGACCTTGAAACGTATCTGCCCACCACTCCCAGCGTCGTCGACCGTGTCAGCTCCAGGTCTGCCGACTGGTTGGCGACGAACGACGGGGTCAACAGCGGTGGAACATCCCTGAAGGTTCTCTGCGAGGCGTCATCGGTATACTGTGCGATTCTGTTGTTGCTGAAAGTCGCGCTCCCCGCCAGAAGCAGCCTGTCGACTCCACGATACCGGAGGTCAACCTCGATTCCGCGCCTGCGGCTCGACTCCACATTCTTTCGTAGCGGCAATCCGATGTAGCTGAGCTCGCCCACCGGCGTGATCTCGTCCCGGAACAACATCAGGAAAGCAGACGCTGAGAGGTCGATCGTCCCTCCGCGATGGGCCAGCCCCGCTTCCCAGTTGTTGACGTATTCCGGTCGGACGTTCGACAGCGGGCCGACGAAGTCGACGTTGCTGGTGTCGATGTTGTCGAAACCGGCGAAGAGGTCGTTTCTTGCCGGCTCGCGCCCCGTCAGGCCCCAGGACACGAACGACGATGTCGCTCCTGCAAGGGCCCAGGACGCCCCGATCCTCGGGTTCGCAAAGCCCCACGCAATCGATGAAGCATCGATACCGGCGTTTGCATCGGGAAGGTAGGTATACCACACCCGCCGCAGCTGCAGATCGCCAAAGAATGAAGCGCGGCCGGCCTCGTACGACGCCTTTCCGAAGACGCTTGCTTCCTTCTTCCGACCTCTGTTCCGGTAGAGCTCGCCATCAGGCTGCGGACGCATCCTGAGGAAGTGATCCCGCCAGTAGGTGTTGGCGTGACTCCCCAGACGCACGGTCAGCTTTCCCCGCTGTGCGTTGAACGTCGCCAGTGCCCCCATGACCTGCGAAGCGAGATTGAAGTTCAGAATGTCGCTGCCGATGGTGACGTCGTAGTCTCCGCCTGCTGTAACTGTGTAGGCTGTCGCCGATACGGTCGAAGCCGGGCCCACCTGTCTCGTCAGAGCGAGGCTGGCGAGCGACTGCGTGAAGCGATCGCGGTCGGTCGAAGGAAGCGGATTGTGCCGCGGGTCGGTCCGGATTTCGCTCAGGGGAGAGGCCAGGTACGCGAGCCCGTTCCTCGAAACGCCTCCCAGCAGCGTCAGCTTGACACTTGACCGGTCACCGAACCAGCCAGCGGAAGCGAAACCGCCGGTCGAGCTGTTTCCTGAATTCCTTCTGTAGCCATCAGTTTCCTGGCGAGACAGCCGCCCATAAGCGGCGAATCCCCCGTCGGTCATCCCCGAAAGCCACTCGGCGCTGCCTCGCGTCGTATTGAAGTCACCACGCGAGAGCTGTACCTCACCACCCCGCCTCGCTCCGGCGAGCGCGATCGACTCGAAGTTCACGTTTCCGGCGAAGGAACCGACGCCCAGTGAACTGGTGCCGACTCCGCGCTGAACCTGTATTGACTGGATCGAATTACCGAGATCCGGAAAATTGGAGAAAAAGACTCCCTGATCTTCGGCATCGTTCAGGGGAACGCCGTCGAGCGTGATGTTGACGCGCGTCTGATCGATGCCCCTGATGCGAAAGTACGTGTAGTTCGAATAAGCTCCACCGTCCGAGTATGTGGTCACTGAAGGCGTCATCGCCAGGAGAAAGGGCATTTCCTGCCCCGAATACCTTCGCTCGATCTCCTCCTGCTGGAGCGTGCGTTGCGCGATCGGCGCTCCATCAGCGGCCTCGCCGCGAATGGCTGTGACTGTGACGCCTTCGAGAGACAGGATCGCTGGTGTGAGGCGTATCTTCAGCGATTCTGCGGCCCGCTCGGCAACAACTTCTCTCGTTGCGTACCCAGACCTGCTCACGCGGAGTCGCACGGGGAGGGGGAGCGAGGAGGTGTAGGTGAAGTCGCCGTTGCTGTCCGTAAGGGCAGCGATCGGTGACCCGACCGCCTGAACGGTTGCCCCTCGCACGGCTTGCCCGCTGGCGGCGTCGCGAACCCCGCCGCTGATGGTTAGAAGCTGCGCAAGGAGAGCTGCTGTGTTCCACATTGTTCGCTCCGCGTCGTGGCTGGTTTGTTGTCGACGCGCCCTGCGGCCTATCGCCGTCGGCGTTGCCCGGTCTGCGGGCATCCGGTGCAAGCCGCCACGCGCCTGTGCACACGGAGGCCTTGTGGTTACAACCTAATCGAGATTGCACTTGTGACCAGTGTAACCGGGCCGCTGGCGGATGACCCCGCCTCGTCTCAGATTGAGTTTGCTCTCCGTGTTTGATCCACCGAGACCGCAGGCTCCATGCAGATAGTCGTGTCCGCGATTTGCACCCAGGGTCCGAGTCTCCGGCAGGCGATCGGTGACGACCTGACGTTGGCGCGCTACTCCCTCGTACTCGACCGGAAGCAGACCCCGGGTCGTGAGCCGGGGTGGCTCAAACTCAGGGCGTCCGATCGCACTCGGGGTGTCATCAACGTGGTCTGGGATGCCCAGGCGAACATCCTCACTGCTCGTGTCGTAACCAAGGGCTCGCACAGGCCGAGTCCGATCGTGGGTGATTTCGTCACCTACCTGCTCGCGCGTCATCGCAAGCGCATAAAGGCGATCACTACCGCGCTGGTGAGATGATCAGGTCGCACACCGGCCCTGCCAGCAGCGGCGACCACCACAGTCCCAGCTGATGCCCGGGCTTGTCGACCATCTCATCGCGCTGACGCTTGTGGTCCTTGCGCCCCTGTACGCCGCAAGGACCTATAAGAAGCTTGCAGCCAAGCTCGAGAACGCGGGCCCCGGCGCACGGATACCGGAATACCGGGGAGCCATCGTGCGACAGTGGCTGGCGTGCCTCACGGTAGCTGCAGTCTGGATCGGCATGTCACGATCAGTGTCAGACCTCGGGCTCACGTTCGACGGCGGTACTCGAAGAGCGGTCGGCGTGTCGATCACGTCCGCCATCCTTCTGCTTCTCGCCTTTCAATGGGTCACGGTGCTGAAACTCCGCGGCGAGGCCCTCGAACGGGCTCATTTACAGCTCGAGTCGGTCAAAGCCCTTCTCCCGCGAACGGAAGCGGAATACCGAACGTTCCAGCTGCTCGCGCTGACCGCCGGTATCTGTGAGGAGGTTCTCTACCGGGGATTCCTCATCTGGTACTTCGGCGCCTTCATCGGCACGTGGCCGGCGGTCATCGCAGCGGCTGCCGCTTTTGGAATCGCGCACTTCTATCAGGGTGCAGGCGGCGTGCTCAAGACCGCGCTCGCCGGCGCGCTGACGGGCGCCCTTTACGTCGTCAGCGGTTCCCTGCTCTGGCCGATGATCGTTCACGCCGCCGTAGACCTCCACGGCGGCGCGGTCGGCTTTCGATTGCTCGGCAGGCCCGCTGCCTGAAGGTTGTCAGCTGGTGGGGCGGGCCGCTTTGCGACGTGCTACCATGCGATCGAACTCGTCCTGCTCCAGGTATGTCACGTCAACCCACAGGTGCGCCATCTCGTCCACTGTGCGGTCTCCCCAACCCACCCACTGGTCCGGGTCCGGATTGTTGGGATTCTGCGCGGTGTTGTCGTGCCAGGCTGTCAGCACCAGTGTCGTTCCCCTGGGCAGCAGGGGGGCAACGCTGTCCGCGTAGATGTAGTTGACGTGCCAGTTCCACTGGAAGTTCCTGACATGACTCAGGACTTCGCGTTTGCCGTCCGGATAAATGGCTTCCAGCGACATCGCCTTGCCTCGCATATGCATGTGCGGCTGGAAGTTCTCGAGCCGAGCCGGCGCCTGAAGCACAAAGAAGTTCTGCGTCATCGACTGCTGACGCGGCGGAATGTCCAGTGATTCACCACCCGCGGTCGCGTCGAGCATTCGCAGCACGGTCCTGTACCTGGGGACGTAATCGCGCGGATAGAAGTAGATGCCCAGTTCGACGACGTTGTCCCTCACCTCCTTTCCGATCGCGTGCATGTGCACCTCCCAGCGAATCCGCGAGCCGGGCAGGATGAGTTTGCCCGCATCCGCCGGAAAGACCTCACCAACCTTTCCCACTGCCCACTCCATGAAGAGACCGGCGCTCATCTGGTGCTGATGGGCCGTGCTGGCGAGGTTCGTGATACCCTGCTCCTCCTGGAGCAGGTAGGCGAGAACATGGTGAACGATCCGTCGTCCATCCGGATGCGAAGGTCTTACTTCGATCGCCTGGACCCACCGCGGCTCCGTAAGGCCAGTCTCAACGACCGGCCTGAACCACTTGTCCTGCGTTTTCGCTGCCAGTGTGTAGGGCGTTGACTTGACGACCAGGTCCGGCTGCCGACCGAGCGTTCTGGCCAACTGCCACTCGGTGGGGTCGGTGAACTTCACCGGCGGTGGCTCATCGGCGGGGTTGCCGCGCGGAGCCCCCTGCTCGACCCAGCGCACGATCGTCGCAACCTCGGCGTCGGTCAGGCTGCGGTCGTTCTTGAACTGCTGAATACCGACAGCACGATCGATGTGCCATGGCGGCATGACGCGCGCGGCGACCCGCGAGCGGATGCGCGCCGAGAACTTTCGCGCGTCCTCCCACGTGAGCAGCGACATCGGTGCGATCGAGTTAGGCTGATGACACTCCTGACACTTCTGCTGAAAAATGGGCGCCACATCCCTCGCCCAGGTCACTGCCGAGGTTTGTGCACCGAGCAGTACCGGGACAACGAGAGCCACACCTGCCAGGACCGCTGTCCGGTTCATGCGTAGACGCGAAGGCATCTCATACCTCCAGTTCAGGGTGTAACCGTCACTCGTACAAAGCCGTTGGTCCAGCAGCACTGCGCATGTCCTGCCCCGGTAACGCCGGAAGCGTCGTTAACGCGGACCCTCAGTACGTATTGGCCCGGAGTGTCGAACGTCGCTGTCAGCGCCATCATCCCCGCGGCTGCACTTACGCGTGACGTCGGCGGCGTAAAGGTCACGTTGCCCGGGCCCTGGTGGCGAAACCACGTCAGCGTGACGGGCATGTCGTCGCGCCTCGCGCTGGACGCGACGTTCAGGGTTCCGCGGCCGTCGTCTTTGACCCAGATCGACAGGGAAAGCGGAACACCCGCCTTTATTGTCTGGGGTCCTGCCGTCAGCCCTCCCGGGCCGCGTCCTTCCATTCCGGCGTCGCTGAACCTGATCGCGGGCGGAGTGTTTCCCGACGACGCTTCACCTTCCAGCGCGTCGATCTGCCAGTCCGGGTGCAGACCACCCGGGATGGCGAAAGTCTCACCCCCGTTCGTCAATGACCACGTGACGCGCTTCGTCGGCCCGAAATCCGCAGGGACGACCACCGTGAATACGCCCCAGTGCCGCCCAGACTCGAACCTCGTCGGCTGAACTCCGTCTGTTCCGGCCCCTGTTATCGCGTTTGCCGCGCCGAGCGGTAAGTCGACGGCTTCGCGCGCATTTCGATTGTAGTATCCGAATGACAGGCTGAATGTACCGTCACTATTGGCGTACCAGCCCTCGTACACCGGGGTGACTGTCCGGCCCGAGCCAGCCCTGGGTGCAAGGAGTTGCTGCCCCTCGCCAATCTCGGCAACGAGCGCGAGCAACAGAAGCGGTCGGAATCCGGCAGCGGTCATGCCCAGGCCTCCTCAATGGCGCCAGTTCAATATCGGACCTGACGTCGCGAGCGCAACCGTCGCCGGGCTACCTGTTCCCTGCGGGCGATGCCGGGGATGGCAAAATGGCTGCCACGAGAGTGGCAACGTCACTTCGCGACAGCGCACCCAGTCCCCTGGACGCGGCCGATGCGAGGACAACAAGCACGACAAGTTCGGCCAACAGCAGCCAGCCATCAGTGACGATCAGGCGTGAAATCACCCAGGCACTTGCGCATACGCCGGCGACGCGAATCCAGACGCCTGCCCCCACACCTGCGGCCCACGTACGGTTGCTCGCGATCGTTGCCACAAGGGCGCCGCAACCGGCGGAGATGGCACTGACCCAGGCTGCACCCTCCATCCCCCATCGCCTGATGAAGATCATGTGACCGATGAGTGCCAGTGTCATGACCAGCAGGCTCGCGTTCATTGCCGTTCGCCCCCCTCCCCCAGCCCGTCCGGAAATGATCAGCCCCACGGTTGCGATCGACAGCTGCACCGTGAACAGTCCGCTGAGGAGGAGTGGCCCCAGGACTGATCCTGCTTGAGCGAACGCTGCGCCATAGACGAGGGTCATGATATCCTGCCCGCTGCCCGCCGCGATCGCGGCTGGCGCGGCGAGCAGCATGAACACTCGCGTCACCGTGCGCAGGTAGTCACTTGCCTCACTGGCGCGCCCCTGCCGCACACGGGATGCGAGGGTCCCGGATAAAACGGGGACGATGGCTGCCGCGGCAACTAGCGGCAGCGAAGCAAGTTGCTGCGCGGCGCCATACACAGCTGACTGGTCTGTGCTGTCTCTCAATAGCTGCAGCAGGAGAAGGTCGGCGCGCTCGAACAGACGCATCGCTACCGCGGCCACGAACAGCGGACCCGCCAGTTCCACGATCTCGCCAGGCGGAAAGGATGCACTTCTTCTGATAGCGGGCCTGATCCTGACCCTCCATACCGCCAGTTCGACGAGTGAAGCCAGGGCGTGCGCGGCCAGCGCTCCGGTTACGCCAAGCCCTGTCTGTACGAGCAGGAGGACGAGGCCGAACCTGATGAGCGTTCTGGTTACCGTTGTCAGAGCGCGATAGCGATAAAGTCCCAGACCTATCGCGATCTGCCGATGTGCGGTCGCGGCCGCTGAAAGCGGAATGCCCGCGGAGAGGACGCGTAGTCCGGTAACGGCGTCGGGCACACCGAGCATTCGTGTCAGCGACGGAGCCGCTACGAACATGGCAGCTCCAGCGACAAGTCCAACCATCACATGCAGCCAGGCGATGGTAGCGGCCGGCTCCTTCCAGTCCTCTGCCGCGGCGATGAGCTGCCAGGTGGTGCGGCCGAACAGTGCCGCGATGCCCAGTTCGACCCACATGACGATTGCCACGATCAGGACAAATTCGCCGTAACCCCTGAGACTGAGCGATCGCGACAGAAAGACTGCAATCGCGATACCGGCTGCTACCATCACAGCCTCAGCCGCGAGCAGATGCAGCGATCCGCGTACGGCCAGTACTCGGCCTCCTCCTCCCCCCTGCTCCGGCGCCGGGTCTTTCACCGCGCTGAGGTGTCCGCAGTGTCGGGCCCGAGCCCGGCAACGGCCCAGCCCAGTGCGCCGACTATCTGCGACGTGAAGATCAGCGACATCACGCGCCAGGCGGCGGGATCACCGGCTCTGAGCGGAGCGCTCAGCATCCCCCTGTAGAATCCCGAATCTTCAAGGCGCAGGTTGGTGTCGCGGCGCCGCGATCGACTCCTGTGGAACAGCCGTGCGCCCAGACCATAACGGTAGTGTTGGGCAAGGAAGGCGCCGAGGCCGAGCTCGTGGGCATGGTACACGACTGCTTCCGGCGTGTAGGCCAGTTCACCACCCCGCTCAAGGTGTCTGTCGCTCCAGTCACGGTCCTCCGAGGCGAAGGAAAAGTCCGGGTCGAAGCCGCCTACCGACGCAAATGTCTCCCTTCGCATCGCGAGGTTGTTTGTGGTGAAGAACGGGAGCGCCCCCTTCTTCTCTTCGTGGTAATACATGTAGAGGAATTCGATCAGATAGTGGCTGGCCCTCGAATACGGATTCTCCGTCAATGCGTTTACCACGCGGCCTCCCACGGCTGCGTTTGGCCTCGCGGAGAGCGCACGCGAGACGTTACGCAGCCAACCCGGATGGGCCGTGCAATCGTCGTCGGTGAACGCCAGAATCGATCCATGCGATGCGGCGACACCGGCGTTCCTTGCGCGTCCGGGTCCGCCGTGTGGAACGTCGAGCACTGTCAACCGCATCCTTTCCTGCACGAAGTCTGTAGCCTGGCGTGGGATAGCCCACCCGCCGTCGTTGACCACGATCACTTCCAGAGGCTCCACGCAGTCCTGGGCCAAAAGAGAGGCCAGGCAACTGCGGAGGGCGGCGTGCCTCTCCCATGTTGGTATCACCACCGAGATCAGCGAGCCGTCAGCCACGAGCTCTCACACGCCGCTCATTGCGGTGGAACTCCCACTCAACGAGTGTAGCCGGTGACGCTCCCGGTCCGAGTAGCAGGCCAAGGGCCTGCCCCAGGCCGTCGGCCACGAGGCCGAGCAGGAGTGTGGGCGCGAGCGCGAATATCCGACCTCTCGACCACCCAGCACCGCGGGCCTGCTTCAGATGCCTTGCGAGCCGGACGAATGGAATCAGGGGTGAAGCCGCGAAGAATACCAGCCGCCGGACCGCCGGCCACGACACAACCCGCGTCGCTGCGAACACCCGGCCCGCGTGAAAGCTCACCCTGAGCCATGTGTTCATCGCATCGAAGTTCGTGTGACTTACCCGGGCGTTCGCTTCAAGGTGGAGCTGGTGGCCCGCCGACCTCAGGCGCCACTGCAGCACCGTTTCCGCTTCCATCAATGAGGGCAGATCATCCCCCAGTGCGAGGAGCGCCGCTCGCCTGTAACTGGTGTTATGCCCGGGAAGGTGCTCGCGCGGTCCTGATTTCTGTGGAGCGATCCAGGGACCGTATCCCATCAGAAGATCGGACCAGCTCACGCGGTTCGTTGGATTGGCGTTGTGCACCTCGGGACCGACCGCCGCCGCTGAACTGGTTTCGTGACAACTGATCAACGCCTCGGCCCACCCCTGTTGCGGAAAGCAGTGATCCTCGGCAAACACGATAATGCTGGCGGCGGCCGCCCGCACGGCGGCTGCACGCGCAGATCCGCTTCCCCCGCCCCATGCACCCTGGATTACCCGTACCGAATGCAGCGACCGACTGACTCCCTCAGGAACCCAGATCGTGGATGGCTCCATTGCCACGATCAAGAGCTCGGTTTCGAGCGCCCGCGACTGGCTGGAGATGTGTTCGACCGTTTTTGCTATTGTCGCGAACTCGTCGGGCACAAGCAGAACGGCGGTGAGAATCGGTGCGGAGTCTATCGAAGTCACGCCGCTCCCCCACCCCTCGCCAGTTCGAGGACGTGCTGAACAGCAAGCCCGTCGGCAAATGAAGGGGGTCTCTGCGTCCCCGACGCGGCTGATTCGATAAACGAGGCGAGGGCAGCGCCGTAGGATGGATCGCCAGCTGGGGACCGCGCCTTGTCGATGCCGTATCTGATATGGCCTACCTCACCGACAATGCGGCGAAGAGCAGCTGGCAGTCCACCGCGAGTCTCCGCTCCGGCCGTGTCCACGAAGAGCGAGCCAAAGCGATCCAGGCTCAGCTTTCCCTTTTCCCCGTAAACATCCCACCGGTCTTCCGCGATTGAGCCAAAAGCGGACAGCAGTTGGACCCTGAGCCCGCTGGCCATCTTTACCTCGAGCATCACCTCGCCATGCAGGGATGAGCCGGTGCGTACGTCATCGATTTCCGTGTTGAACAGAAATCGGCATGAATCGAGCTGATGTGAACTCAGCTCGAAGAGCGCACCTCCGCCTTTGTCTGCCGCTGTTCGCCAGTCAACCTTCGAAGGGGCAGGTGCCGTCCAGGACGCCCTTGCGGCTACCAGCCGGCCGATGTCGTTCCTCGCCAGACGCCGTCGCAGGTCGATGAGAAGCGGATTGAACCTGTGGTTGAAGCCCATCGTACCCACCTTTCCTGTCTCCAGCCACTTTTCATGCATGGCCGTCGCCTGACCGAGATTCAGAGCCATGGGCTTCTCGAGATAGACATGGAGAGCGGACTCCATGGCTCTCATCGCCACCTCGTAGTGAGCAGTCGTTGGCAGAGCGATGACCACCGCATCGACTCCTGACCGCTGCAACAGGTCATCGGTCGAGCTGAAAAGAGCCGCTGCGGGCGCGAACCGGGAACACCGCTCCAGCGCGTCCGAATCGTGATCTGCGATGGCCGCAACCGTAGCTGAGCCCAGCCGGCTCAGCACGGGAAGGTGAACTCGCTGAGCTATGTCACCACATCCAAGGACTCCTACGCGAAGCAACGGCATCTTCTCGCGATACAGGGGTTCTTTTCCGGCAATCTCATGGTAGCCGCGGAAACGTAGCGCGAGGTGTGCGCCGATGACGGGATTTGACGGTTCCCCGCCCGGCGGCCGGCTGGTAACGTTGGCAACGTGCAGACAGCCCTCGACGGAATCCGTGTGATCGACCTGACCCAGGTCATGGCTGGCCCGTTCTGCACGATGCAGCTGGGAGACATGGGGGCCGACGTGATCAAGGTTGAGCCGCCGGGTGGCGATCTTTCACGCAGGCTCGGTAGTGAGGAGATGCAGAGCGGCGGCGACGCTGCACCCTTTTTTTCCCTCAATCGCAACAAGCGAAGTGTGGTTCTCGATCTTGCTGTGCCTGCCGGCCGCTCCGCTTTCCTGGCCCTCGCCAGGACCGCAGACGTGGTTGTCGAGAGCTTCCGACCCGGCGTCGTCCGGCGCCTTGGCGTTGACCACCAGGTTGTGTCCCGCCTCAACCCTCGTGTCATCTATGCCAGCATTTCCGGGTTTGGGCAGAGTGGCCCTTACGCCGGACGTCCGGGATTCGACCTGGTGGCCCAGGGAATGAGTGGCATCATGAGCGTCACAGGAGAGCCGGGTGGCCCTCCCGTCAAGACAGGGATCCCGATATCCGACCTCGCGGCCGGCCTGTTCGCTGCCAGTGCGATCATGGCTGCACTCTACGCCAGGGAGAAGACGGGTGAGGGACAGTATCTCGAAACCTCCCTGTTCGAAGCCGCGGTTGCTCTCTCACCGTGGGAGTCGACAGAGCTCTGGGCCACCGGACGAATCCCCCAGCCGCTCGGCTCGGCACATCGTCTGAGCGCACCTTACCAGGTGTTCAGAACTGCGAGCGGATACATCACCATCGCTGCACTGAACGAAAAGCAGTGGATGGCGCTCTGCTCTGCTCTGGGGCGTCCTGAACTCTCGTCCAATGAGCGATTCGCGACGAACGCGCGACGGCTGTCGAATCGCGCTCAGCTTGTCACGGAGATCGAGGACGCGCTGGCTGGGCGCGGTGCCTCCGAGTGGGTTGACGCGCTGCTCGCGGCTGGTGTGCCGGCCGGGCCGGTTCTCGACTACTCGCAGGTATTCGCCGATTCTCACACAGAGGCGATCGGCATGATTGCACCGCTCGACCATCCTGTTGCCGGTCGCATCAACACCATCCGCCATCCAGTGCGGTTCGGGTCCACGCCCACGTCGGTACGGCGGCCGCCGCCGCTGCTCGGCGAGCACAGCGACGAGATACTGCACGAGATCGAAGCAGGAGGGACGGGCAGATGAACGGTAGCGTGACCGTCGCCCTCCGTGACAACGTCGCCATCATCACGATGGAGCGCGAGGAAGCGCGGAACGCGCTCACCTGGCGAATGTACGAGCAGCTTTCGTCTGTTCTCGATGAGGTCGCACGCAACCGCTCCGTCGGTCTCATCGTCCTGCGCGGCAGTGGCAGTCACTTCTCGGGCGGCACCGACATTGCGCAGTTTGTTTCCTTCACCACGGGCGTCGACGGTGTCGCTTATGAAAGGCGGCTGGAGGAGGTGATCGCTGCCGTGGAGGGCGTTAGCGTTCCCACGCTTGCAGTCGTCAGGGGTAGCGCCGTTGGTGCGGGCCTCGTCCTGGCGGCGGCATGTGACATCAGGATCTGTACGCCTGATGCCGTCTTCGGAGCACCGATCGCCCGGACCCTGGGCAATTGTCTGTCCGTGGCCAACACCAGGCGACTCGTCAGGCACCTCGGTCCCGCGCGCACCAGCCGCCTCCTGCTCATGGCCGATCTCCTGCGTGGGGAGGAGGCCCTGACTTCAGGCTTCGTTGCAGCCGTCGTCGCGCCGGCCGAGCTCGATTCCCGAATTGCCGACCTGGCAACGCGTTTGTCCGGGATGTCTCCGTCAAGCCTCACCGCCATCAAGGAAGCCCTGCGACGCGTCCCTGATCCAGCGGCGTCTGATGACGATCTGATCGAGAGCGTCTATGGAAGCAGGGAGTTCAGGGAGGGAGTGAGGGCGTTTCTCGACAAGCGCCCGCCACGCTGGCGATGACGGACTCCGAGTCCACGGAAAGGTTCCGGGCTCGCATCCGACCATGCCCGGCAACACCTTGACTAATCGACGAATGCCGCTCGAAGATCGCATAGCCGCCGGTCACGAGCTGGGGACGGCATTGCGCAAGTCCGTCGAAGGCGAGGTGCTCTTTGACAGCTACTCGCGGCGGATCTACTCGACCGACGCGAGTATCTATTCGATCGAGCCGTTGGGAGTCGTTTGTCCACGCTCTCCCGAAGATGTCGTCGCCGCTGTGTGCGTCGCCCGGCAGTTTGGTGTTCCGGTCCTTCCGCGCGGTGCGGGAACGAGCCTTGCCGGCCAGACCACGGGTCGGGCGCTCGTGATCGATTTCTCGCGCTTCATGCATTCGCTTGTCGAAATCGACCCTGGGGCGGGGCTCGCGCGCGTGCAGCCAGGTGTCGTTCAGGACGATCTCAACCGCGCTGCCGCTCCCCATCGGCTCTTCTTTGCGCCCGACACCTCGACGGCCAATCGCGCGACCATCGGGGGAATGATCGGCAACAACTCGTGCGGCGCCCGTTCGGCGCGCTACGGGATGACGATCGATCACATCATGGCACTCGACGTAGTGTTGTCCGACGGCAGCCGCGCTCACTTCTCCCCGACGGTCAACGTCCCGCAGGTCGCCGGTGACGACAACCTGGCTGCCAGGTTGCACTCTGGTGTCCGGCGACTTGTCATCGATCGCGCTGACTGCATCAGGCGCGATATGCCGGCGTTCTGGCGGCGCAGTGGCGGCTATCGACTTGAACGCATGCTTCCCGAAGCCGGCCCCTTCAGTCTTGCAAACCTTGTTGTCGGATCAGAAGGAACACTTGCCATCGTCACGGAAGCGACGGTTCGCCTTGTCGAGCAACCGGCGGCCGTGGTTTCGGTCGCCGGCCTCTTCGACAATCTTGAGGTCGCGATCGAAGCGGCGCGCGCCGCTCGCGAGGCAGGCGCCTCGGCGATCGAGCTCATCGACCGATTCATCCTCGATCTGGCGCGGCAATCAGCGGCACACCGTGATCAGGTCGGCGCATTTTCCCGGGCGGCGGCTGTTTTGTTCGTCGAGTTCAGCGCCGAGTCCGCGCAGGCGGCGCTGTCGGCAGCGGGGGCGTTCGAAAAGAAGTGGAGATCGCAGGGATACTCGACGATGCTCGCCGGCGACGCCGGTGGCGTGAAAGGTTTTCGTGATTTGCGAAAGGCCGGACTCGGGCTCCTGACCGCGGCCGCCCGGGGCGGGAAGCGTTCGGTAGCTTTTGTCGAGGACACCGCCGTTGATCCTGACCGGCTCGGCGACTACACGCGGCGATTCGCCGCGCTCCTCCAGCGGCACGGTCTCGAGGCCGGCTTCTACGGCCATGCCTCGGCCGGCTGTTTGCACATCAGGCCGTTCATGGATCTCTCGCAGCCGGGTCAGCCGGAACTGATGCGGGAGATCGCGGCCGAAGTGCTCGAGCTGGTCATCGAGTTCGGCGGCATGAACAGCAGTGAACATGGCGACGGCCTGGTACGCAGCGAGTTCAACCGCAGATTCTTTGGCGATGAGCTGTACGAAACGATGGTGCAGCTGAAGCGTCTCTTTGACCCCGACGGCTTGTTGAACCCGGGCAAGAAGGTCGACGCACCATTGATGACCGACAACATCCGGGACGTTGTGACAAGCGCCCCGTTGCCGGTGCGGGATCACAATGCCGTCGAAAACCTCTTCGACGCGGCTAACCGCTGTGCGCGCATTGGGGAGTGCCGAAAGTCAGCCGGCGCGGGTGGTGTGATGTGTCCGTCCTACATGGTCACCCTCGACGAGCGGCACTCGACGAGAGGACGGGCCAATGCCCTGGTTCATGCGTTGTCCGGCCCGGACCCAGAGGCTGCGCTCAGCGAGGATGGTCTCCACGAGGTGCTCGACCTGTGCCTCGAGTGCAAGGCCTGTCGAAGCGAATGCCCGATGAGTGTAGACATGGCTGCCCTCAAGGCGCAGGCGCTTGCTGCACGTTACCGGCGGCGTGGCACACCCCTCGCAGCGTATCTGTTCGGCCATGTGCGCACCTTCAACCGCCTGGGGTGTGCAACCGCTCCGTTATCCAACTGGCTGATCAGGACTCGCCTTCTTCGCTCGTTTAGTGAGGTCGTGACAGGGATCGATCGGCGGCGACCCCTTCCCGCGTTTTCGGGACGCGATCTGGGAAACTGGTTCAGGCGCCGACGGCCAGGGCCAACCCGATCACGCCGTGGGACCGTTGTTTTTCTCGCCGATTGCTTCACGTCCTACAGCGAACCCGGGATCGGCATTGCAGCGATCGAATTGCTGGAACGCTCAGGCTGGTCGGTTCAGTTGAGAGATGATCTTTGCTGTGGCCGCTCATTGATCTCGAAAGGATTGCTCGACAGTGCGGTCCGACGCCAGCAACGGCTCGTCGAACAGCTTGCACCGGCGGTGGAGGCAGGCTGCACGGTAGCCGGCGTGGAACCGTCATGCGTGTTCACGATTACCAGCGATCTCCTGCCGCATGTACACTCCGACAACCGGGCTGCAGCTGTGGCGGCACGTACGCGACTGGCCGACGACCTTCTCGCGGACGCACTGTCGGACGGAAGTCTGACTGCCGCTACCGAATCCCACGCCGAAGCGGTGAAAGTTCTTTTTCACCCGCATTGCCATCAGAGGGCAGCCTCGGCGGTTGCCGGGAGCCGGGACATCTTGAAGGCCGCCGGGAACGTGGAGGTGCTCGATGCAGGCTGCTGCGGCATGGCCGGGTCATTCGGATTCGAGAAGGCTCATTACGATATTTCGCTGGCGATCGCGCAGTCGCGGCTCTTTCCGTCCCTTTCGTCTCAACCAACGGCGGTCGTGGCGGCAAGCGGCGTTTCCTGCCGTCACCAGATCAGATCTGCGTATCGGCCTGCACGCGTCGTTGAGGCCCCCGTAACGCTGCTCGCTGCCGCGCTCGGCCGCTGACGCGACAACGGCGAGCGTGCGTTCCGGCCGCGCTTGCGCCGTGCGCGCCGAGAGGTTCACTTGCCCAGGTCGCAGATTCCCGGGAGCGTACCCCCAATCGGCGCTTTACTGCACAGGTTCTTTGGATTCGCGGCCGTCGCGCTGGTTACTGCCACGGCACTGACTCCCCCGGTCGCCAGTGGGCAGGCGGATCGTCAGACGCGCGACAGCGCCAGGATGGACACTGGTGGTCGCTGGTTGGGAGCCGTCCACTTTCCGCCGAGGTTCACCCCACTCGACATCGGGACCGATTTCGTGGCTGGCCTCTGTCGGATGAAGATGGAGTCGAATACGTACACCTCTATCGGCTGCACCGATGAGCCGGTTTCAGCTTGCTGCTCTGAGTCGTCTTCACCGGGTGGAGCCGCACGTTACGAGGCCTTGAGGGAGTGGGTGATCCCGGTCACAGCGGCAATGAACCATTGATCTTATTGCAGGGCCCCGGCTTCCATATTACCGGGCACGTTCCAGCTGGTTAGGTTGGTCGGCACGACAGCGGCGCTCGAAGCTGCTGAACTCGTCAGTCACATGAGAGGATTTTGAGCCATGGCAATCTGGAAGGATCAGAGCGCTACGAAGAAGGAGACAGCCCCTGCGCCCCTACCCGTGTCTCCGTCACCTGCATTGAGGAAGGAGCCCGACATGCCCAACGAATACGCCGCCAACTACGATCCTCCCCGTCGACTCGGCGAGCGCGAAGGACGCGAGTCTGTCATAGCAGCCGAGCTCGCGATCGAAGGAAAGATCGAGGGCTCGGGCCATGTGCGAATTGCCGGTCGCTTCAAGGGAGACGTGCACGTCGACGGCAACCTCACGCTCGAGGCTGGTGCCAAGCTCACCGGAAGTGTACGTGCCAACACCGTCATCATCGCCGGTGAACTCGACGGCAATATCGATGACGCTCAGCGGGTTGAGCTTCTCGAATCAGGCGTGCTCAACGGTAATCTGAAGGCCGGATCCCTCACGGTGGCCGCCGGATCGCGCATGCGCGGGCAAGTCGAATTCGGTTGGGATGAGAAGATCACTCGCAAGGCGAACCTCAAGGTCGAAAGCGGATCGAGCGCATGAGCACGAGGCCGGGCACACCTGGAGCCACCCGGACCTGTCCCCATTGCAGGGCGACGATCCTGGAGAGCGTCAGCGTGTGCCCAGCCTGCCGCCACCACCTCCGTTATGACCCCAAGGGTTCACAGCGCCCGGCGGCGGACTTTTCTCCGCTTCGCGTAGAGGGGACCATTCGTCACCCTCCTGTCGGAGAGGCATGGGAGTACGCCGTTACCATCTCGATTCGCAACGACCGTGGCGAGGAGATCGGCCGTCAGGTCGTAGGAGTGGGTGCGCTTCAAGGAGACGAATCGCGCACTTTCTCACTAGAGGTGGAGGTGTTTACTGGCCAGGCGCAACCAGGGCTTGCAGCTCCAGCCACGCCACAAACCAGGGGAGTTCCGGACCGTCTCAAGGTCAGCGGCCCGATCCGGTAGTCGTACTCCCTAGCCCATCGAAGTCACGTTAGTTTTGCTTCCCCAGCCTCAACGGCGGGGGTTTCGGCTAGGTAGCTCAGTTGGTAGAGCAGCGGACTGAAAATCCGCGTGTCGGCGGTTCGATTCCGTCCCTAGCCATTTGGAAGTTATTACAAGAGAAGGACTTGGCGAATCGTCCACTTCGCCAAGCTCTACTCGCGCTGGCGCGAACCGCGCTCGGGACGGGCCACCGAGCGACCAGCTACCGGTCGTTACCTAAGGTGATTGGTCCCCGCCGCCGGAAAGTGCGTGCCGCGGCGACTGTCGCGTAGAGTACCCGCCCATGTGCCGGCCGTCAGCCTTCCTGGCCGACTGCTTACCCGATTCCAGCTCCTGAGCGCGGGGTCGCGCAAATGACGGTCGACCTCCAGCCGTTCAGCGAGCAGCAACCCGCACCTCGATTCCCCCTCGTGGCCTCATCAGAAGATGTAGACTGCCGTTCCAACAGGTACCTGCTCGAATAACCACTCCAGGTCCTCGTCCCGAAGTCGGATGCAACCGTGGGTTACCGCCGCGCCTATCGAAAAAGGCTGATTCGTGCCGTGCAACAGGTACCCATCGCCAAGATCGAGCGCGTAACGACCCAGCTCGCCGGCCAGGCGGCGATTGTGCGTTCCGATCGGCGGAATCCATAACGCGGAGTCGAACACGATGTGCTCGTCCACCGGGAGCACAGCGAAGCTGTTCGAGCCGGGATCGAGAAGCCCAACCACCGAATCCCGCACGCTGAGGACCTTGCCGTCACTCAGGCGCGTACCTCCGGCGCGCATCGACCTCAGAGCGAGGCTGTGTTCGAGCGCCGCTTCGGCGTAGGCCCAGTCCGGCGGCGTCCATTGGGGATCGACGACTTTGCGCTGGACATCGTGCCGCCCACGTGGCGTTCTGAACGTCCAGCTCCGACCTGCATATTCCAGTGTCAGTCCTGATGCCACGGCAATCGGCGCTCTCAGCAGCGTGTCCGACTCGCCGCTAATGACCCGCAATTCCCGGTCGAGAAGCGACACTACAACCCGCAAGCCGGTTGCCGCCGCCGCCAGCATACGCGCGCTCTCCCACTCGATGCTGTCACGCGCGGACCTGAAAAAATAGAGGCCCGCTTCCGTTCGCGTTGGCAGCCTCAACCCCTGTGCCGCGATCCGCGCCTCTGCTACCAGTGTGTCACGAACCAGACGGCTCTGGCTCTGCGCCGCCGGCCATGCCACAAGCAGCGACAGTGCCCCGATCAGCGCCAGCCCTGCCGGACCCGGATTCCGGGCCCGGCAGTCCCGACCTAACGGAATGTAACGCCAAGCACGATCGGCATCCATTTCACGTGCTTCCCGCGATTGTTGCCGAAGACCGACGTGAACTGCGCCGGATCGTCACGGTCGGCAATCACGTTTACCATCCTCGTCTCGAGGAACAGTGACGTCGGGCCGACTCCAAAATCGACACCCGCTCCCCACGTCCATCCCAGCTTTGTCGTCGACTCATGGGTCTGCGTACTTGACGGATTCAGTACGTCATTGCCAAGGAGGCCACTGAGGGCCGAACTGGTACCGAAGTTCCTGAAGTGGTACACGCCACCTCCACCAAGACCGTAAATCCCGAAGTTCCCCAGTGGCAGTCGGGCTGTCAGGTTCGCGGTCCCTGTCAACACTGTCGGATCGTTATTACTCAGCGTGACCGATCCGTTCGGACCTGTGCCGGTGAAGCTCTGACCAATGAACCGGTTATAACCCAGGTCAAACCTCACGCCGAGAAAGTTGTTTCGACTGTGCCATCCGAATGGCACGTTCACATTCAGTCCCTGATCGTAGCCGAGGTCATCGAAGTCACCGGTCGGCCTTGCGGCGCCTCCGGAGATCCCGATGTACCAGCCGCTCCCATTGAACAGAAAGCGGTTCCGGTCACGGTCACGCCGAAGCTGCTCTTCGCGCGCGATCGAATCCACGCGAGCAATGGAATCCTGCCGCATGCGCTCGATGTTTGCGACCGAGTCAGCACGCGCTCTTTCGATCGCGGCCAGCGAATCAGTCCGGGCCCGCTCCGCAGCGGCGAGGGAATCTCGCCTCATGCTTTCGATGCGAGCCAGCGAGTCCGCCCTGAAACGAGCGATCGAATCCGCGCGTGCCATCGAGTCAGCGCGCGCCTGTTCTTCACGGGTTGGGGCCATCGGCACCACCGTGCCTTTGGAGACGCGAATCCGTTGCTGTGACGTCCCGGTCGTTCGCCGGAGTGTGTCCTGCTGGGTCTGTGCCTCGAGAGCGCCAGCCGTCAGGACTGCGGCTCCCAGCAACGCAGCCTTTTTCATGAGTCTCATGGGAAATCCTCTATGCAATTGTGGCCACCCGGGTGGGCATCCGGTCGTCGGGCAGCACGGTTTGACCTGTCGGTGACAGTTGTCCCGCCATCGCCGATTGTACCGGATTCCCCGGGCGAGGTCTTCTCCCCGGACGAGCGGTCTTTGTCTACGACGGTCTGGAGTGGCCCGTCCTGACCGATGGGCGCAGAACCTCCCTCCCCATGGGAGAGAGATTCTGCTCTACAGAACTGGCGTCAGGCCCAGCGGAAGCCGTGTCTGGTCAGCGGCAGTGAGCGGATGCGCCTGCCCGTGGCCGCGTGAATGGCGTTGCAGAGCGCGGGTATCACCGGAGGAAGTGCCGGCTCACCAATCCCCGTTGGCGAGTTGTCCGTCATGCGCCAGTGAATTTCGACCTGTGGAGCCTCAGCCATGCGCATCAACTGATATTCGCGGAAGTTACCCTGCCGAGCCCGTCCGTTTTCGATCGTGATCTCCTGCGACATCGCCTCGCTCAGTCCGTCAAGAACGGAGCCCTGTACCTGCTGCTCGGCGCCGCTGGGATTGATGATCTGGCTGCCGACATCACCGGCAACCCACACTTTGTTGACCTTGACCGCGTTCGCCTGACTCACGGCGACCTCAACAACTTCGGCGAAATAGCCGAGGTGACTGTAGTGGAACCCTACGCCCAGGCCAGTGCCGCGCGGGAGCGTGCGACGGCCCCACCCTGCTTTCTCAGCCGCGAGTTCGAGAACGCCGCGCATGCGTGCGGCATCGTATCCACCACGGCCCTCCGCGTTCGCTCCCACCATTCGCGGCTCGCCAAGCAGGTCGAGCCGGAACTGCACTGGATCCCGGCCAGCGGCCAGCGCCAGCTCATCGATGAATGAGTGGAAGACGAAGGCGATGGCGTTGCTCGTCGGTGCCCGCAGTGGGCCTGTAGGTACTCCGAGCGGCATTACCGATGCGGCGAGAAGGAAGTTGTCGATGAAACGGGCAGGGAACTCGGTGGCATTGAGGCCGGCGCTGCCAGCGAACCGCTCCCCTTCGCCGAAAGACACAAAATGATCCTGCCACGCAGTTATTCGACCGGCACTGCTGACTCCTCCCTTGAGGTAGTGGAAGCCCGCGGGGCGGTAGAAGTCGTGACGCATGTCGTCTTCGCGGGTCCACACGAGTTTCACGGGGGCGCCGGCTTCACGGGCGATCCAGGCGGCTTCCACCATGTAGTCGTTGTTCAGGCGTCGTCCGAAGCCGCCGCCGGCGCGGATCAGATGGACGGTCACGTCCTCCGGTTTGATCGCCAGCGTCTGCGCCACCAGCTGACGTCCACCTTCCGGTGATTGCGTCGGCGCCCACATCTCCATCCTGCCGTTGACAAAGTGGGCGGTGCAGTTCTGCGGTTCAAGCGTGGCGTGCGAGATGAAGGGATACGAGTATGCGGCTTCGACCACCTTTGTCGCAGTCGCGAAACCGGCGTTGACATCGCCATCCTGCCGCAGGACCCTGGCCGGTGCCTGACGGGAAAGCTCGTCGGCCTTCGACTGGAAAGCAGTACTGCCCTGGGTTGCCGTAGCTCCTTCGTTCCATGTTACCTTGAGTTTGTCCCGGGCCGCTCTGGCGTTCCACCAGTTGTCGGCCACGATCGCCACGCCGCCGAGGAGTCCGGCCAGGCTGCTGCCGCCCTCGACGACGAATACCTTCTTCACGCCGGGCAGGGACGTGATCTCTTCGAGGTTCGCCGAAGCGACCTTGCCACCGAAAACCGGGCACTTTTCGAATACAGCGTACAACATCCCCGGAACGCTCACGTCGATACCGAACAGCGGTTGGCCGGTGACAATCTTGAGGTTGTCGACACCCGGCGTCCGCTTACCGATGATCCTGAAGTCACGCGGATTCTTGAGCGTGACGCTCCTCAGTTCGGGCGCTGTCAGCGCCGACGCATCGCTGGCGAGCTCTCCGTACGAGAGATTGCGGTTGGACGCCCGATGGTGGACGCGTCCCGACGCGGTCGTCAACTCCGTCGCGGGGACACCCAGCCGCGAGGCGGCAGCGGTCACCATCAGCTGGCGCGCCGCTGCACCCATTCTGCGATGTTCGTCGTAGTTTGTCGGCGTGGCTGTTGAACCCCCGGCGAACTGCCGCCCGTATTTCACCGGGTCGTTGTCCGCCTGCTCCACCCGAACGTCCTTCCAGTCGACGTCAAGCTCCTCGGCAATCACCATCGGCAGCATCGTCTTGATGCCCTGCCCGATTTCCGGGTTCTTGGACATGATAGTGATCACACCCGCCGGCGTAATCCTGATGAATGCGTTGGGTGCGAAGTCGGCGGCACCGATGCCAGCCAGTGCTTCGGCAGGCTTGAGATACGTGCCAATTAGAATCCCGCCACCGGCCAGGGCCGTGACTCGCAGGAAGGCGCGCCGATCAACAGTCTTCGTCTCCATGGCCGCCTCCTAGCGATTGGAGCCCGGCCGCGAGGCCGAGGCTGGTTCAGTGGCTGCTGCACCGGCTGCCTTGTGAATCGCCTGCCGGATGCGCAGATAGGTCGCGCAACGGCAGATGTTGCCATTCATCGCGTCGTCGATGTCGTCGTCGGTCGGCCGCGGCGTGCGGGCCAGGAGCGCCGCAGCTGACATTATCTGGCCAGCCTGGCAGTATCCGCATTGCGGAACGTCCAGCTCCTGCCACGCACGCTGCAATGGATGAGACGCGCTCTCCGAGAGTCCCTCGATTGTGGTCACCTCACGCGCGCCCACCTCTGAGATCGGAGTCTGGCAGGACCGAACGGGAACCCCGCGCAGGTGCACCGTACATGCGCCACATTGGCCAATTCCGCAGCCGAACTTGGCGCCCTTGAGATCGAGACTGTCCCGCAGCACCCACAGGAGCGGCATCTCCGGGGCTACGTCCACGGTGACAGCCTTCCCGTTTACTCTCAGGTTGTACCTCATCGATGACCACTCCCGGTCAGAAGTTCGGGCTCCCGCTCACCTCGGCGCCGCGCAGCTACTAAGCATGCCGCTTTGGAACGCACTTGCCAACCCTGAAGGACGCGGCCCTGCCCCTTCCCGTTGGGAGGACGACGGGTCCGCCCACCCTCAATTCCAGCGGAGCCCCCTGAGCTGGTCCAGATTGAGGTTGCCGCCGGATAGCACTGCCACAACCCTGGACCCGGCCGGAAGTCGGACCAGGCCGTTGAGCAACGCGGCAACGGGCGCGGCCGCGGCGCCCTCCACAACGAGCTTGCAGCGCTCCATCACCCATAACATCGCGTCGAAGATCTCACGATCGGGCAGTGCGACGATCTCGTCCACACAGTTCTGGACGATCTCGAAGTTCAGAACGCCTGCGGTCCGCACACGAAGGCCGTCGATAATCGTCTGGCAGTCGATCGTTTCCAGCCGTCCCGCCTCGAGACTGCGCTTCATTGCTGGCCCGTCAGAAGACTCCACGCCGATCACCCTTGCAGCGGGATTGTGAGCCTTGACGGCCATCGACACGCCGGCGATCAGGCCGCCGCCACCGATCGGGACGACAATCGCGTCGAGGGATGACCAGTCCTGAACAACTTCCAGACCTAACGTTCCCTGACCGGCAATGAGATCGGGATCGTCAAAAGGGTGGACGTAGGTCAACCCCTCGATCCGAACCAGCTCCTTTGCCTTCTCGTTCGCTTCGTCCCAGATCGAGCCATGAAGGACGACCTCGCCACCGTACGCCTTCGTCGCCGCGATCTTCGCCGGAGTGGCGTTCTCCGCCATACATATGACAGCTCGAATCCCGTGTATTCGGGCGGCCAGCGCGACCCCCTGGGCGTGATTCCCCGCCGATGAACAGACGACACCGCGCCTTTTCTCCTCCTCTGACATCAGCGCGAACTTGTTCAACGGGCCGCGGATCTTGTACGACCCGACCCGCTGAAAGACCTCGGCCTTGAGCCGGATATCGAAGCCTGTAGCCTCACTCAGCTGTCGCGATTCGAGCAACGGAGTCCGGCGGATGTGCGGCGCAATCCGGGCACGCACTGCTTCGAAGTCACTGAGCTTCAGTAGATTCATCGATACCTGTCGGGTTGGCAGTTCCTGTGCGTGGATCACCGGACTGTGCCCCCAAACTGAAGGGGTGATGTGGCTGTCAGCAACTCCGAATCTGGTGGCCACCCGGAAGGCGCGAACTCTCGCTGCTCCTCGAGTGTCAAACGAATCGCACCCTGAACTCTCCCATGTATCGCTCAACTCTCCTTCTGATTTTCCCGACTCTGCTCTCGGCGCAGTCAGGAAAACTTCGCGTCCAGACGACGGTCGACACTCTCGCCAACGGTCTGACTCTGATCGTTCATGAGGATCATTCCGTACCGGCGGTCGCCACGAATGTCTGGTACCACGTGGGCTCGGGCGACGAGAAGGTTCGCCGAACCGGGTTCGCACACCTCTTCGAGCACGTGATGTTCATGGGCTCCCGGAATGCGCCTTATCCGGAATTCGACACGAGACTCGAGGCGGCTGGTGCGACCAACAACGGGAGCACTAACGAAGACCGGACCAACTACTACGAATCCGGCCCGTCCAACTCTCTGCCGCTGATGTTGTGGCTGGAAGCTGACCGCCTTGGCTGGCTCCTTCCGACCATGGATCAGAAAAAGCTGGATGCGCAGCGCGACATCGTCAAGAACGAGCGACGTCAAGGCGTCGAGAACCAGCCGTACGGAATCTCTGAGGACATAGTCGCGCCCGCTCTTTATCCGGCCGCTCACCCGTACTCGTGGTCGACCATCGGTTCAATGGATGACCTGTCGGCGGCGTCTCTCGACGACGTCAGGGATTTCTTCCGGACCTATTATGCCCCTAACAACGCTGTGATTGTAGTCGCTGGTGCCGTCAGGACCGATTCGGTACGGCACCTGGTCCGCCAGATGTTCACCGAAATCCCCCGCGGCCCGGCCATTGCGCGTCCGGCGCCCGCCCCGTTCACGGTCCGCGACACCGTCATCGTAGCCGAGGACAGGGTGCAGTTGCCTCGACTGTATCTCGCGTGGCACGGTGTGAAGGCGTTCCACGCCGACGATGCTGCCCTCGATGTTGCGTCATACCTGCTCACCGGTGCGCGGAACTCGCGCCTGACTGACGTGCTCGTCCATCGTGACGAGCTCGCAACCAGCGCATCAGCGTTCAACGCCTCGAAGAAACTCGACGGCGATTTTCAGATCATCGCGACCGCCCGCCCAGGAAAGAACCTGAATCAGGTACGCGACGTCATTGACCGCGAGATCGCGAGGCTGGCCTCCGACGGACCAACTGAACGCGAGTTGCAGCAGGCTCGCAACGCGATCGAGGCCGGATTCCTGAACAGACTCGAATTTGTCAGCGCCAAGGCCGATCAGTTGAACCAGTACTACTACCTCACCGGAAATCCCGACGGCTTTCAGTCGGACCTCGATCGGTATCAGGCTGTATCCGCAAACGACGTGAAGAGAGTGGTCTCCATGTACCTCCAGGCACCACGCGTGATGCTGAGTATCGTACCCCAGGGCAAAAAGGACCTGGCCGCCACCAGAGGTGCAGTTCAATGAGAAACGTGATGATCGTTGCCGCGGCGCTGACGTGCACGTCGCAGTCGGGTTACAGTCAGGCAGTCAGCTCAGCATTCGATCGCAGTCGTGCGCCTCACCTCGCCCCACCGGCCCCGCTGGTCGTTCCTGCAGTATCGGCGTCGTCGATGCCTAACGGCCTGTCGATCCGGACGGTTGAGCAACGTGAACTACCGCTGGTGCAGATCACCGCAGTAGTGAGTGGCGGTGCCCGGCTCGACGGGTCTTTACCTGGTGTGGCTACCTTCGTGGCCGGGATGCTGGACGAGGGAGCAGGCTCGCGATCCGCCAGCGATCTCCAATCCGAGATCGCCTACCTCGGAGCGTCGCTTTCCACCCGCGCAGACTGGGACGCCTTTTATGTGTCTCTCAAGGTTCCCGTCCGCTCCCTGGGCCCGGCGATGGACCTCCTCGCCGACGTCGTCCGCAGGCCTGCGTTCAGTGCAGGTGAAGTTCGGCGCCAGCGCGATTTGCGCCTCGCGGCTCTCCTCCAGGCACGTGATCAGCCCAATGCCCTGGCCGGTCTTGCCTTCAGTCAGATCGTTTTCCCGCAGGGCCATCCTTATCACCACTCGATCACCGGCGACAGTTCCTCGACCGAGATGCTCGATTCAACCACTGTGCGCAGCTTCTACAACGCCGCCTTCCGTCCTGACCGCACCACGTTTTTTGTAGTTGGGGATATCACTCCATCTGCTGCCCGCGAAGCCGTCTCTTCCAGGTTCGCGGACTGGCGGCCCGCGGCAGCTGGCGCGCGCCTGTCACCTCCCGCATCCGAGCCACTCCGGCAGACGAAAACTTCTGTCTACCTCGTTGACAAACCGGAGGCAGCGCAATCGGTGATCACCATCGGCTGGCCGGGAGTCAACCGCACATCGCCGGATTACGCTGCGCTCATGGTCATGAACACCATCCTCGGCGGCTCCTTTACGTCCCGGCTCAACATGAACCTCCGGGAAGCCAAAGGCTATTCGTACGGTGCCCGCTCGGGTTACAACTTCAGACAGCTGCCAGGACCATTCACGGCTTCGGCCGCGGTGCGCACCGACGTTACAGATTCATCACTCGTCGAGTTCGTCAAAGAACTCAACGCCGTCCGCTCCGCGCCAGTTCCCGCCCAGGAGCTTGAAAGGGCGCAGGCCCTGCTCGAGCTGGGGTTGCCCGGCTCACTCGAGGGCACTTCGCAGATCGCCAGCCAGATGACGGAGCTTGCGACGTTTGCGCTCTCTCTCGACGCATTGCCCCGGTTTGCCAGCGCCGTGCGGGCCGTCACGGTTGCTGACGTTCAGCGAGTTGCGCGCGAGTACCTGACCCCTGACCGCGCGACAGTAGTCGTCGTGGGCGACGTCGCCAGAATCCGGAAGCCGGTGGAAGCCCTTCAGTTGGGGACGATCACCGTTCTCGACGTGAAGTCGGTGGCGAAGTAGCACCCTTCTCGGCGGTGATCAGCGACTTGATCCCGCCGCGTATGTTGAAGTCGCCGGTGATTCGGATCCATCTCGGAGAAACGGCAGCGTCGAGGTCGTCAAGTATGCGATTGACGACCCGTTCATAAAAAATCCCGTCGTTGCGAAAGCTCCACAGATAGAGCTTGAGACTCTTGAGCTCGACGCAGCGCGCTGCCGGTATGTAGGTGATGTCGATCGTCGCGAAATCCGGAGCTCCGCCCCTGAGCAGCTCGAGCTCGGTCGCGTCGGACTCCACACCACCGAGCGGGCACAGGGATGTGAACTCCGGGCAGGTCATCCTTATCTCGTACTCCCGGTCTGGATATGGATTCGGGAACGACTCGAGGAGCGCTGGATCAGGCATGACGGATCGGGGTTTGCCTTCGGCGAGCGGCTGTGGGACTATAGTAAAGAGCCCCCCGGGTAACACCCGGGGGGCAGGTACCGCCACGCCGTTCTCGCGGCGGCTCCGCCCACGCTTCCGCGCAGGCTGTGTTCATACTACGACTCGCCGCGGTCGTTGTCCACCATTGCGAGTCGCCTACTGGGAGTCCCGATCGCTATCACCCTCGCGCAATCTCCGGGACATCTCATCAAGGAGGCGTCGCTCGTCGGCCGTCAGACTTTCGATGCCGTTGGTCGAAATCTTGTCGAGCACGCTGTCGAGCTCGGTCGAACGAGGTGCTCTGTCGCTCTGGATCGAGGCAGGCCGCCGGTCGGGACGGCGCGCGACCGCTGCGCTGCTTCGTGATACGATCTCGTCGATTTCCCCGCGCCGTTCGCGGTTGCGCGGCATCGATCGAGGTACGGCGCGAGGTGTTTCATCGGGGAGGTCGGGAATCGGTGAAACACGCTGACGCAGCCGATTGAGAGCTGCTCCACCCGATCCCGAGCGCAGGTACAACCACGCTGCCCCGAGACCACCGACGTGAGCCAGATAGGCAACACCGCCACCTCCGGCGCTGACCATCCCTCCGAGCACGTTCATCGCAGCCAGAAGGACAACCATCCATTTTACCTTTAGTGGGATTACGCCAAGCAGGAGCACTTCGTCGTCGGGCCATCTGGTTGCGTAAGCGAGTGTCACTCCCAGAACCGCGGCCGAGGCTCCAACAAGCGTGCCGTCACGTACGAACGCCACGTGAAGCAACCATCCACCGAGGCCACAGACCAGATAGAACTTGGTGAATTCCGCGCTGCTCCACACATTTTCGACCCGTGGTCCAAACACAAAGAGCATGTACATGTTCAGCAGGATGTGGAGAAACCCGCTGTGTACGAACATGTAGCTGACGATGGTCCAGGGAGACCGGGACAGATCCTGCGCCTCGAAGCCGAGTGCCGGGACCATGTTGTGAGACCCAACAACCGTTATCTGCAGAAAGAAGACCGCGACGTTGATCGCGATCAGCCACTGCACGGCGCGGGTGAGTCGCGGTGCTTCGGCTTCGTCAGCGAGGTTGAGGGCCATCCGATCAGTCCGGCTGTGTCTGCACTAGGTATCTCCCGCTCCCGCGTTTCGTTCCTGCTCAGCGCACCGTAGCTGGTCCCGACAGCCGAAAAGCCACCGACACCTGATCATGCCGCGCCATCGCGTTCTCCAGAAGCGTACTCCACCGCCTGTCGAGAACTCCGCGCTCCGTCGCCGGTCCGGGGTGAAAAACAATCGACACCGCGTTGCTGGCTGCTCGTGAGCGCTCGACGATCTGAAGGTAATCGGCGTCACTCGTCTCGTCCGTGCCGTCCACGACCATGGAATGCGGGCATCCGACGGCGGCGGCCGAGCGGATGGTCTCGATCGCCCGATCCATTGTTACGGGTGCAACCGGGGGGTCGACTGTCACCTGCACCATGGACAGAAACATGTGCAGCGCGGCGATGGACTCCGGCCGCTGGCCGTCGGTGTCCACCACAACAGGAACCTTCGCCTTCAGTTGACCGAGGGTTGCCACCAGGTAGTCGGCGTTCGCAAGGGCGTCACGGCCGGCTATGCAGACTGAATGAACAACCGAACGTTCGGTCCCCCGGTTGAGTTCCCGGGCGAGTGCGTCGGCCGTGTACATCGTGGCCGTTTCGGCTGGCCCGGCGAAGCGAATGAAAAGCTGGCGGCGTCCGGCCCAGACGCCCTGCCGCTGGATGCCCATTGGGATGCCGGCGAGGGCCGCTGCCAGAACCGGAGCGTTAGTCATTCTGCTGTTTCTCTCTTTCGGAAATCGCCAGCGCCACGATACGCTCGCACAGCGCCGCAAACGAGATGCCGGCGGCGGCAGCGGCCTGTGGCACAAGGCTCAGTTGTGTCATCCCCGGCAATGTATTTGCCTCGAGGCACCAGAACTCATCGTCGCGTCCCAGCCTGAAATCAATCCGGGCACATCCGCGGAGCTTGAGCGCGTTCCAGGCTCGCACGGCCAGCTCCTGGATGCGGCGCGTCATCGTGACGTCAAGGTCGGCGGGAAAGACCTCGCGGGCCATTCCCGGCGTGTATTTGCATTCGTAGTCGTAGAGTTCGTGCACCGGAATGATCTCCCCAACGGGAAGCGCCTCCCCGCCGAGTACGGCAACTGTGAATTCACGTCCGGCAATGAACTGTTCGATCATCACTTCGTCGTCGTGTTCGGCGGCGAGTGAGATGGCTCCGGCCATCTGACCAGCTTCACGGACCAGTGTCAGTCCAACGGTTGATCCCTGCTTCGATGGCTTGACGATGCACGGGTAACCGATGGCTGCCTCTACTTCACCCATCGTAGCCGGCGCCATCAGCCAGTCGGGCGTTGGAATCTTCGCCTGTCTGAAGAGCTTCTTGGAGAGGTCCTTGTCCATGGCGAGCGCGCTGGCAAGGTGCCCGCTGCCGGTGTAGGGAACTCCAACGAGGTCAAGCAGCGCCTGGATGGTCCCGTCCTCCCCGCTTCCGCCATGGAGGGCGAGGAAGACAACGTCGGCCGCCGGCAGTGCGGCGATCCGTCCCTGCATCTGGCGCTCGAGGGCCACCAGTGCGGTAGCATCCGGCGGCACTGTACGCATGACACCGGCCTGGAGCATTCGCTGCTCGGTCGCTTCGCTCAGCGCGCCGTGGGCAGTGTCGATCGACGTGACCTCGTGGCCGGCCGTACGCAGGGCTTGGGCGATCCTCAGTCCCGACGCCAGTGAAACATCGCGCTCCGATGACGTCCCGCCCATGAGGACAAGAATGCGCACGCTCCTGTCTCAGCGTGACATCAGGTAGTGCAGCAGATCGGATCTTGTAACGATCCCCTGCAGTCCGTTCGACCCCCTGACAAGCAGCGCCGGGCTCGATTTCGAGAGCAGCTTCGCCGCGTTTTCGGCCGGTACCGATTCACCGATCGTGGGGAACGGTGCCTCCATCAGGTCTCCCACGCTGGCATCGAGCAGTTTGGGGTTTTCCAGCGCTCTCCCTGCGAGCTGGGCCTCGGTAATCGAGCCGATGCAAACGTCTCCATCCATGACCGGGAGCTGGGAAACGTCATGCAGCGTCATCAGCCTCAGCGCCTGTCGGACTGGCGCTCCCGCCGTGGTGCTGACGATGACGGGCTGCTCACCTCCCTTGCCGCGGATGACCATGCCGAGTGTCGTTCGGTCGCCGTCGAGCAGCTGGTTCTCCCGCATCCACTCGTCATTGTAGAACTTTGACAGGTACCGTTCACCTGTGTCGCAGAGCGTCGTGACAATGAACGCATCGGGATCATCGATGCGCCGCGCAACCTCGAGCGCAACGTGGGTTATGAGCCCTGACGACCCGCCGCAGAACAGCCCTTCCTCACGCGTCAGGCGGCGCGCCATCGCGAACGCATCCTTGTCGGTGACGGTGTGATATTCGTCGATGACGGACATATCGAGCGTGCCCGGCAGTTTGTCCTGTCCGACACCTTCGACCTTGTATGGAGTTCCTTCTCCCATCGTCTGCCCTCGACTCCGCCAGTACCCGGCAAGCACCGAGCCGACCGGATCCCCCGAGATTACCCTGATCGCCACGTTGCGCTCTTTCAGGTACCGCCCCACTCCCGTGACGGTACCGCCGGTACCTGCCGCGCCGACGAAGTGTGTTATGCGGCCTTCGGACTGCTCCCAGAGCTCCGGACCGGTCGTGAGCTCGTGCGCTCGCGGGTTGGCCTGATTGTAGAACTGGTCGGCGAGAACGGCGTTAGGCGTCTCATCGGCGATGCGACGCGCTAGCATCACGTAGTTGTCCGGATGGTCCGGGGGTACCGCAGTCGGCGTGATTATGACCTCGGCACCAAATGCCTTGAGCAGCCTCACTTTCTCCTGCGACATCTTGTCGGGCATCGTGAAGATGCAGCGATATCCTCTGAGCGCAGCCGCTATCGCGAGACCAACTCCGGTATTGCCACTGGTTCCCTCCACAATCACGCCGCCTGGCCGCAACCGGCCTTCTTTCTCCGCTGCTTCGATGATCGGCAGGCCGATGCGGTCCTTGACCGAACCCCCGGGATTGAAGATCTCTGCCTTGGCGTAGATTGGCGTCCTGATGCCTCGCCCGATTCGGGAAAGGCGAATCAGTGGCGTCCACCCGATCGTGTCCAGAACGGAATCGAATACCTGCTGGTTCCGCGCTCTGCTGCCTGCACCTTGAGCGCTCATCCGGTGGTTGTCGACGTGTCGGGTGGCGTCGCCGGTACGGCAGGAATCCGGAAATTGATCGGGAAGAGCACGGTGTACGGTACCGGCTGCCCACCGCGCCATGCCGGCCTGAATCGGAGCAGCCCGGACCCTTCGATCGCTGAAGTGTCAAAAGCTGCGTTGCGGGCGTGAACCTCGATACGTGTCGAATCGGGTACCGGCTGGCCGTCGGCCCCGATGTGCAGGCGGAGCGTCACACTGTCTTCGATCAGCTGAATGTAAAACCCGACCGGATAGCGAAACGGCAACGAATCGTTGAGGAGGGCAGGTATCGAGTCCAGCGGCGCGCCGGCGCCGCCATTTCCACTCCCACGATCACCGCAGGCCGCAAGAACGACCGACAGGCAGGCGGCCTTCGCCACCGTTCTGACCACTCCGGCACGTTCAACCATCGCGACTCCTGCGCGAGAGATCGTCGAGCATTCTGATGGCATCGAGCGGTGTGAGTGCGTTGACGTCCAGTTTCTGCAGCTGGTCCACGACAGGATGAAGTTCGGACGCGAACAGCGACAGTTGCCGCTGACCGGCGATTTCCCTGCGGGATGACCGCGCTTCGAGCGCGGCCGCAAGCTGCTCCCCCTCCAGACTGTGCAGAACCTCCCTTGCCCGCGCGATCACCTGCGGTGGCAGCCCTGCCAGACGCCCGACCTCGATTCCGTAGGACCTGTCCGCGCCGCCAGGCTGAAGTCTGTGAAGGAAGACGATCTGATCTCCGACCTCCCTGACGGCAACGTTCATGTTGCGGAGTGCGGGCAGCTCGCCGGCCAGTTGAGTGAGCTCATGATAATGAGTCGCGAAGATCGTCTTGCAGCCCGCGACGTCGTGCAGGTATTCGCTCACCGCCCACGCGATCGACACGCCATCGAATGTCGATGTACCACGGCCGATTTCATCGAGCAGCACCAGGCTGCGGGCGGTCGCATCGCTCACGATCGCGGCGGTTTCGGCCATCTCGACCATGAACGTCGACTGGCCACGGACCAGGTTGTCGCTCGCTCCAACGCGAGTGAACAGCCGATCGACGATACCCAGCACCGCCCGCGCCGCCGGAACGAAACACCCGCACTGCCCCATCAGCTGGATCAGGCCCGTCTGGCGCAGGATTGTCGACTTGCCGGCCATGTTCGGGCCGGTCAGGATGATCAGTCGCGCATCACTCCTGAGCTGTACATCGTTGGGGATGAAAGCGTCCCGAGCCATCATCCTCTCCACGACCGGATGCCGGCCCGCCACGATTTCAAGGTCGAAGCCTTCATCGACGAGGGGCCGGGTGTACTTCTCCTTGTGGGCGACTTCGGCAAAGGTCGACAGTACGTCAAGGCTGGCCACTCGCGCCGCCATCGCCTGCAGTCTCGCGATCGCGGCCCCCACTTCCTTCCTCAGGGCATCGAACAGCGTGCTCTCGCGCGCTTCGATCCCCTCGCTCGCGCTGAGCACGCGCTCTTCGTGTTCCTTGAGCGCCGGCGTAACGTAGCGTTCACCTCCAGTTAGCGTCTGCCGGCGCTGATAATCACCCGGTACGAGATGCCGGTTGCTGTTCGATACCTCCAGGAAATATCCGAACACGCGATTGTAGCCGACCTTGAGCGACTGGATTCCCGTTCGTTCGCGCTCGTGAGCCTGGATCCTTGCGATGGCCTCTCTCCCTCCATCGCGGAGTAACCGCAGCTCATCGAGCTCGCGATCGAATCCCGCCCGAATCACATCTCCCTCTCCCATGGCGGTGGGTGGGCGCTCTTCAAGGCGGTCGAGAATCGTGCCGGCAATATCGACGCCGTCGTCCTCGTCTGCCATCAGATCGCGCAGCAGTCCACCAGGCTCCAGTTCTCCCATCAGTTCTCGCACCTGCGGCAGCCGCGCGATCGAGGTGCCTAACGCCACCATTTCGCGGGGGTTGGCCCGTGCCGCCGCCACCTTGCCGGCCAGCCGTTCAATATCTCTGACCGATGACAGCAGCTCCCGCAGCCGCGCCCTCACCACCGGCGCGGTGACCAGAGCCTCCACCGCGTCAAGCCGCGCCTCGATCGCCGCCTTGAGGACGAGCGGCGCCAGAAGCCAGTGCCGGAGGAGCCGCGCCCCCATGGGAGTCCGGGTCCTGTCGAGAACACCGAGCAACGTGCCCGAGTTCTCGCCAGACCGTGCCGCTCCCGGATTCATCAGCGTCTCCACCAGCTCGAGATTCCGGCGCGTCATTTCATCCAGCGACATGACCGTGTCCGTTCTCTCCAGCACAGGTTTCGCCAACTGAGGAATGCCGGCAGGTTGAAGCTCGCGCAGGTAGCGCAGCAATGCCCCCGCGACCGTGAGCGCCAGCGGATCCTCGCCCAGCCCGGTGCCGTCTGACGGGTGGACCCTGTAGTGCCGGGCAAGCTCCTCGACCGCCAGGTCGGCGTCGAACTCCCGCGGCTCCCGTTCCGTAATCAGGGTGCCATCATGGCTGAGACCGGCCGCGGCGGAATCTCCCTGCGCGGACCTCGCAATGACCAGCTCACGCGGCGCAAAGCGCGAAATCGCCGCTGCCACGTCACGACTCCCCGTGAGAACCACTCTGAAGGTGCCGGTACTCAGATCGGCCGCGGCGACGCCGAACCTGTCTCGGTCACGATGCAGGGCACAGAGGTAGTTGTTGCGCCCCTGATCGAGCAGATCGTCGGCATAGGCGGCCCCGGGCGTGATCGTTTCCACAACCTCGCGGCGCACTATCCCTTTTGCTTCCCGCGGATCTTCTACCTGCTCGCAGATCGCTACCCTGAAGCCCTCCTGTATCAGGCGACGGAGATAATCCGCCATTGCCTTGACCGGCACACCCGCCAGCGGGACCTCGGCCGCCCCGCCGTTGTTCCGCGAAGTCAGCGTCAAGCCGAGTACTCTCGACGCGACCTCTGCATCTTCATAGAACATCTCGTAGAAATCGCCCATCCGGAACAGCAGAATCGCATCCTGATGCCGTACCTTGATATCGCGATACTGCTGCATCAGCGGTGTAGTGTCCCGGCTCATCGGGGCTCGGCCTCCACCACCATTCCAGTCACGTTGGAACGCTTCATTCTTACCAGCGCCGCCTCGGCCGCCTCGCGCGACCCGTAGCGGCCAATCCGCACCCGATACGGCGCCCGATCGCCTGCCACTCGCACCTGAAAACCTCTCCGGCGCAACCGATCACCGAGCGCGGCCGCGTCACTGCGCCGCGAGTAAGCAGCCACCTGCACTGAAAATTCGGCAACCGCGCTAGTCGTACTGAGAGTGTCGATCACCGTGCGTGCCGTATCGGCCTGCAGTGTCATCGCCGCCTGGCAGCGACTCCTCAGGTATTCGATCTCGTTTCTCAGCTCGATGTCGGACGCCCGTCTGCTGCCGATCGCCAGAGTGGCGCAGCCTTTCCCCGTATCGCCGTCAGCCAATGCCATTCGACCCGCCCACAGCGCGGCCCTGGCTGTGTTTTCGCTCTCGGGAAACTCGAGAACCAGTCGTTCGAATTGCCGCCTCGCGCCCGCGTTGTCCTGCCGCGCCATACGAAACTGCCCCGAGAGAAACAGCGCCTCCTCGAGGCGCGCCGATCTCGGAAACTCGATCGTCAGGCGAAGGTAGTCTCGTTCGGCTGCAACGGCGTCCGATGATGCAAAAGCCCGCGCGAACAGCGCTTCGGCATAAAGCTCCGATCCCGACGGTGCAGCGTTCATCGCCGAGTCAGCCAGCGCACGAGCTCTCGGCCGGTTGCCGGAATTGACGAGCTCCTGGACCCGCGGGAAGATCGACCCTCTCGCCTGCGAAGCGGCACCCGATGCCCAGAACACCAGCACCAGCACAGCCAATCGCCTGAGCGCGCGCATCCTACGCTGCACTCCTCTCTTTTCCGTCGGCGACGGCACACATGGCGCAGACGAGATTGCCCAGGATCTGACTGTCGGTGGAATAGCGCGAGTCTTTCGCGTTCTGGTCCGCCAGGCGCAGCGCCCTCATCGCCGACTCGAGTGAAGTCCGGTCCCAGTTGGGAACTGCCCGCGACCATGCCCTCACTGCTTCGCCCCACGGCCGCATCGTCAGAGCGCCAGTCTCCTTGAGAAGCCTGAACAGTTCGTTCTGCAGCTGGTGCGCCGGTACACCGCTGTCCGCGAGACCGCGGACGTAGCTGATTCCAAGAGTTTGTGTAGTCAGCCCCATGAGGATAGTGACGACGTTCGTCCGTGGCTGAGCCAGTACTTCATCAAGCATTGCCAACGCAGCGCCGGCATCGCGAGCAGCGATGGCGTCCAGGAGGGCCGCCGAGCCCGCACCCTGCCTTTCGCCCACCAGACTCGCGACGTCACTCGCACTGATTACAGCACCGAGCGTGTAGTTCACAAGCTTCTCGAGTTCCGTCGACAATTCGCCGCTCGAGAGCCCTGCGCTGACCAGTGCCCTCTTTGCGTCAGTGGCGATCCCGGCTCCCCCGAGCTCTCCAACTCTCTCTTCGATCCATCGCGAGAGCTCGGCTGGCGCCAGCTCGCCCACAACCACCTTTCTCGCTGCGTCCCCCGCAAACTCCAGAGGTTCGGGTCCGGTCGCCAGGAGAACAAGGGTCGTGTCACGTGCGGGCCGGCCCAGATACTTCTCCAGCTCCGCCTTGCTGTCCTTTTTGAGAGAACCTGCATCACGAACGACGATGACCCGCCTTTCCGCCATTAGTGGAGGCGTTCCCAGCATCGAACCGAGCGCTTCCGCGCTGATTTCTCCACCCCTCACGAGATCGAGGTTGAAGTCCCGCGTGGCCTCGGCTGTGGCCGCCCCGATGATATCCCGCACAAGGGCTTCCTTGCGGTACTCGTCCGACCCCTGGATGACATACACCGGATCAAAGTCGCGCCCCGCAATACGTGCGCGCAGGCGGGCGATCGGGTCCGACTCCCCGGCTCTCATGGTCGCTGAAATATAGCCCGCCTCACCGAAGCGGGTCGCGATCGACGGCCTTCTACCGGTCGATCAAGGCAACGCGCTGAGGCTCGGCTGTGCTATCCGCCTGCGGCGACGCCCCTTGTACCTCGTCCACGAGCATCAGCGCTGGAAGGATTGCCATCCCGCTGGCGAATGAGGCAACGAAGGCCGGTGTAGCTTCGCCCGACCCGTACACTCGGCCGACTGACGTTTCGAGTGGACTCATCAGGGGCGTGAGCGTCGGCGCCGAGTTCATGCGAACGGCAGCCAGGGCCAGCAACGAGAGGGCCGTGCCCACAACCAAGGGCGCCCCAAGTGGTCTCAGCGCCCCGGCCAGCGATGTCGCCGGTCGATTCCGTTCTTCAGCCAGACGCCCGGCCAGCCTTAATGAAAATTCCGACGAAGGCTGGATCCGTGGAGCGTTGTTTCGAGCAATGAGGAGGCTGCGTCGAACGCGCTGATCGAGTCTCGAGCAGGCCGCGCATTCCCGCAGATGCAACTCCATCTGTACCAAATCGACACCAGGCAGGGTGTCATCTACGAACGAGACGTGGCGCTTTCTGAACGAGCGACAATCCATTTGGGCCGGTGATGATGTCCAGACTTACCCAGCCCCTCATAGGGGGTTCCCCAAAGTGTCTCTAAAGACATAGTCCGGCCAGCCTCGGTGTCAGGCTGACCGGTCAGGGTGTCCACCGGCTATCGCAGTGACGGCTCGATGACAGCGGCGAAAGCGTTGCGGGCGCGGTTGAGTCGCGATTTGACCGTTCCCAGGTTGCAGGACGTGATTTCGGCGATCTCCTCGTACGACTTCCCTTCGAGTTCCCGCAGAACGAAGACCTGTCGGTGATGTTCTGGCAGCTGGCCCACCGCGTTTTCAACCAGCTCGCGGAGGTGGCGTTTTCTGAACAGATCGTCCGGCCGCGTTTCCGGATCCTCGAACTGCAGAGGCCGGTCGTCGTCCTGCCAGTTCTTGCGGATCGTTTGAAACAGAACGAGAGGATTTCTCGATCGATTGCGTAATTCGTTCTTGGCGAGGTTGGATGCGATCGTGTAGATCCAGGTCGAGAACTTCTTGGAGCGATCAAAGCGTCGGATGTGCCTGTAGACGCGAATGAACACTTCCTGCACAAGGTCCTCGGCGCGCTCCCGGTCGCTTATTGTGCGGTAGATGAAGTTGAGCAGTCGAGCCTGGTAGCGTTCCACAAGCTCCTGGAACGCGCGCTCTTCACCCGCGAGGAAAGCCCCGACCACACCCGCATCGTCGAGCTGCCTGAGCTGCTCGCGTAGCGCTGTCGAGGGTGAAATGCCTGTCGATTTGAGGGCAACGTCAGACATGGTGTTCTCCGCCTCTCTTACGGTTACGGGTCCTGCAACGGATTGGACCCAGTTTGCGCAGAGTAGGGTTGGCAGACGCCATGCCCCTGCCATCAGCGACATCCTGCCTTGACGTAAGTGGATGTCAGTCAGCGAGTTCCGAAAGTATCCCCTGCCGGACTCGTCCGTCCGCTCAGCCCGCGTGTCCCCTGCTGAGGACGTCGTGGCGCTCGCTCATTCTCTCCTGGAGGACGTCACATTCCAGCGATTCGCCCAGCCAGGAGAATGAGCGTGGCCGTCTTCGCGTCGACGATGCCACCACTCTCGACCATCGCCAGAGCTTCTGACAGAGAAGTCTCGACGGTTTCAAGAAACTCGTCAGGCTCATGCCGCGTTTCGCCCGCCGTCAAACCCTCGGCCACGAAGAGGTGGATCCGCTCGTCGGTGAAGCCGGGGGTCGTGTAAATGGTTGTCAGATGCCGAATCGTTTGCGCGGTACAGCCTGTTTCCTCCCGCAGTTCCCTTCTCGCGCACTCTTCCGGTATCTCGGCCGGATCAAGACGGCCCGCGGGGACCTCATACAACCTTCCCTCTGCAGCGTATCTGTACTGCCTGATGAGGAGTAGACGGGGGGCGGGGTCGTGAAGTGTTGTGAGGACGGGCAAGATCGCCGACGCTCCCGAGTGGCGGATCATTTCGAGTTCGCCGGTCGATCCATCCGGAAAACGGACGTGATCAATGTCCAGATTGAGAACCCGACCGGTGTGGATTCGCCTGCTGTCAAGCTTTGGCTGGTTGCTCATTCTGCCCCTTCACCTTCGCCACGACTTCCCCACTGTGCGACTTCTCCGTATCGCTCGAGTTGACCAACGATCGGCGCGGTGTCACCGACGACGATCAGCTGGCCTCGCTCCGGAGCGAGGTGCTCGCCAGCCACCCTCAGCACCTCATCGCGCGTGACGGCCGCTACCCGGTCGCGGTATCGGTCGAAGTAGTCGTGCTCCAGCTGGAAGCTCTCTCGCGACGCGACTGCGGTTGCAATTGCCTCCGTGGTCTCGAAGCGGATGGGAAAGACACCAACGAGGTACGAAATCGCCAGCGACAACTCCTCGTCGGAAACGGGTGACTCGCGCATTCTATCGATCTCCGCAAGAATCTCGTCGATTGCTCCGATAGTAGCGTCGCTGCGGACTGCGGTGGAAGCCTCGAACAGGCTCACATGGCGCCTCCACTCCAACGTCGTGAAGGCGCCGTACGTCCAGGCCCGGCGTTCGCGAAGGTTGAGATTTATGCGCGAGTTGAAGAGGCCGCCGAGAATGGCATTCATGACCGTTAGCGCGTAGAAGTCCGGGTGAGAACGCCTGACGGAAGGATGCCCGAAGCGGATTTCCGATTGTGGTGCTCCGGATCTCCTGACAGTCACGACACGACGCTGGCTGCTCGCTGAACCGGACGCCAGTGCCGCCGACGCTGCTGCGCCGGGAGCGGGCCAGTGGAGACCACGGCAGTACCTTTCGAGGTCAGCCGTGGTTACGTCACCGGCTGCGATAACGGTCGTGGCGCCGTCTGTGAAACACCTCTGGTGAAAGCGGCGGACATCTTCTGGTTGAAGCGCGGCGACGTGGTTCGCGTCGCCGCCCCGAGGGAGTCCATTTCGGTGACCTGGGAACAACGCAAGGAGGAATGCGCGATCGGCGATGGAGCGCGGCTCGGCCTCCAGGAGGCTTAGCTCCGCGAGGCGTTCATCACGGAGTCGGACGCTACCGCGCTCCGGGAGGGTTGGACGTCCGAGTATGTCGGCAATCAGCTCGATAGCGCCCGCGAGGTTCTCGCGGAGTACAGTAATTGAGCTGGAGACGTTGACCCACGACGCCTCGGACTCGACCTCTGCGCCGAGTCTTTCCGAGCGTGAAGCAAGCTGGTCGGCATCGCCACCACACACCCCTTCCGTAAGGACTGAAGCGGTCAGTGCCGCAAGTCCCGACTCGGTGATAGCCTCTCGTTCGGCCCCGGCGTCAACACTCGCGAGAACCGTAACGACGGGTGCTCCCGGTACCCCGACTGCAATAAGTCTGGGGCCGTTTTCCTGCGTCGCAGTTTCCGCAGGTGGAAAGGTGTAGGGCCGACTTGGGCCTGGTTCGGGTCTCCCGTAGTCAGCTTGCACTCGAACCTGGGGCCGGTGTGTAGATGAGTGATATCCGATTGTTCCTGCCGAGTACATGAGCTGCCTGCCGCGCCAGCGCCTCAGCGTCGACGCTCCTCAGCCCGGCCAGCAGCCCGTAGACCGCGCCGGGATCATCGAAGTAGGTTGCTGCCATTGAGAGTTTGTCAGCGTGCTCCTGCGCAGCCTGGAGTTCCACTATCTCCTCGGTCGTCGTCAGCGTTATCGCCCGCTCCGTCTCGTCCGCATCAGCGCCCTCGCGCATGAGTCGGTCGACCTCGCTTACCGTGGCCTCTTCCAGTTCCCCGGCGGCGACTCCGGGCCGGCCTGTGGCGTCCACCACAAGGAGGTCGGCTCCCTTCGCCAGATCGAACGTGAAGGCCGTCACGGCAGTGGCCATACCCTCTTCGCGCATGAGCCTCCGCTGCATGCGGCTTCCCCGTCCGCCCCCGAGAATGGTCGCAAGCAGAGTCGCAGCGCGGTGGCTGTGCGTGCCGAAGGGTTCGATCCTGAAGGCGAGGAAAAGCCGGGCTGCAGCCACTTCGTCTTCCACAATCTCGCGCTTCCACTCGCCGAAGTGTCTGGGTACGCTCATGTCGGGAAGAGGAGTGCGACCTGGCCCTCTCGGGATCGAGCCGAAGTGACGCGAAACCAGTCCGATGGCGTCGGCGGCTACGACGTCCCCCACGATAGAGATCACACAGTTGTCGGGCGTATACCACGTCGCGAAGAAAGACCGCACATCATCGAGCGTTGCGGCGCTCAGATCCTCCATCGATCCCATCAGAGAGTGGTGAAACGGATGTCCGGGCGGAAAGGCGAGCGCCGGAAGTTTCTCCCACCACGTCCCATAGGGCTGATTGTCGATACTCCACCGCCGCTCGTTCTTTACCACATCGCGCTGGGTATCGAGCTTTTCCTGGGTCATTGCCGGGAGGAGTCGCCCCATGCGGTCAGCTTCGAGCCAGAGCGCAAGTTCGAGCTGATTGCTCGGAAGCGTTTCGAAATAGTTGGTCCGGTCTAGCCACGTCGATCCGTTGAGAGTGCCGCCTGCACGCTGGATCAGTTCGAAGTGTTCGTTGGCGGCAACGTTTTGGGAGCCCTGGAAAAGCATGTGCTCGAAGAGATGGGCGAATCCTGTTCTCCCCTCGCGCTCATTTGCACTCCCGACGTGATACCAGAGGTTCACCGCCACGATTGGAACGCGTGGCTCTTCGACGATCGCGACTCGGAGCCCGTTGGGTAATTCATGCCGAACAGGGGGTCGTGATATCACTTGGCTCCGCGGCGATAACCGAAAGGAAGACTCACTCCGTAGAAGGCTTCCGGGTTGAAGCGATCCCGCCGCCCGCTTATTCCTGGATTCGGCGTCAGATTCTGGTGAAGAAGCGCGTACGCTTCGATGCGTGATAGCGGGCCGCCGAACGCCTCAAAGATTTTTTGTCCCACGAACACGGAGACGTCCAGCTCTACCGCAAGATCACGACCGTACGGCTTCTGGTTGGCATCGCTCCCACCATCGAGCGTGTATGTGGCCAGCACAGGCATTGCCGCCCTCAACCACCCTCCGGTGTTCCCCGGACCAACGATCGGGAACATGTTGCCCGCGAACACCATCGGAGCGTTCGCGTTGCCACCGGTACCGCTCCGACCATATGGCGTTACGCTTGCTCCCAGCATCAGTGTCCACAATGACCACCTTGTGGGAATGAGCCCGGTGAAACGGATGTTGAACCCCGTGCTCGAAGGCTCCTCCGCCGAGACGAAGTCTACCGTCGTCATTCCTGGTTGAATCAGAATCGCTGGATTCCCCGCTTGCCCTGCCGCTGCGACCGGAAGCAGTAGGGCGAATAGCGACACAGCCACCGCAACGCGGCTGCGGAGGCTCGGCGCTACCACAGCGTTCTCAGCGCCTGTATTGCGGTCCAGGGAACCTTGAGCGACTCGCTGGCCAGGTATCCGATTGCGCTCCTCTGATTGGCGGAAATCGGACTGGTGCGGGTGGGGGAACTCGCCGACCTGATCCCGTGCCGGCGAGCGATGAGCTCAACTCTTAACATGTGGAAGGGATCAGATACAAAGGTCGCGCTCTCCATATCATGATTTCGCATGAGCTCGGCAACTGCCGCCATCGATTCCTCGCTGCTTCGCCCCTTGTCCTCCTGCAGCAACGCATTGGACGGTACTCCAAGGCGCCTGAGGTAGTTGCGTCCCACGGCTGCCTCACTGGTGGTGTCACCGCGGCCCTGGCCGCCAGTAAGGATGACCTTGGGGGCCAGTCCGTTTTTCCATAATGCATGCGCGTGATCGAGGCGGGCCTTCAGAACCGGTGACGGCTTTCCATCGTACTGAGCGGCACCGAGCACGACAACGACATCTGACGTCCTTGAAGTATCCCGTTTGCTCCACAGCAGAACGGCGCCGAACGACAGCAGCCAGCCTGTTACGGCGGCGGCCGCGAGATATACGAGCAGGACGCCAACACGGGATCGCTGACGCATCTCGGTCGAACAATAGACCCGGGCGTCTCCGCCGCACAGGTCCGGCCGGCTATACGACTACCCGATCGCCCCTGGCCGGTGCTGATACCTTGAATCCGTCAGCTGTGAGTTGCGCGGTGAAGGCTTCCTGCGCTGCGGGTTCGCCGTGGACAAGGTAGACGTTACGGGGAGCGGGCTTCCCCGACCTCACGGTCCGTATCCATTCATGCAACTCGCGTCGGTCACCATGAGCGCTGTAGCCGTTGATGATTTCCACATTCGCGCGGAGGGGGATCTCCTCGCCAAAGACCTTGATGATCGGCTGTCGTTCCACGATGCGACGGCCGAGAGTGTGTTCAGCCTGGAATCCGACAATCAGGATTGTATTCCGGGGATCGGTGGCACCGTTGGCGATGTGGTGCACGATTCGCCCCGATTCGGCCATCCCTGAAGCCGCGATCACGATCAGCGGGCCCCTCATCGTATTCAGCTGCTTTGATTCGCTCGCGTCTCTCGTATATCTCACGAGCTCGAACCGGAACAGCTTCTCGACCTGCTTTACCAGGTCCTCGGCCCGGTCGAGTGAGTCCATGTGCATCTCGAATACAGACGTGGCGTCGATCGCCAGCGGTGAATCGATGAAGATCGGAATCTCTGGTATTTCGCCGCGACGCGTGAGTTCGTGGAGCTCATAGAGGATCTCCTGCGTTCGACCCACCGCAAACGCCGGAATCAGGATCTTTCCTCCACGCGCGGCAGTGACCGTCACGACCTCTGCGAGTCGTGCCTTTGCGTCGTCGACGGTAGGATGGTCGCGATTCCCGTATGTCGACTCGAGAATCACCGCATCTGCGCCGAGAGGTGGGGCTGGATCGCGGATGATGGGAAGGCCTGCGCGGCCGACGTCACCCGAAAAAACGAGCCTCGTATGTTTGCTGCCTTCTTCGCACTCCAGCACGACGGAAGAGCTTCCGAGGATGTGTCCGGCTTCGGTAAAGGTGAGCTGGACGCCAGGCAGAATCTCCATCGGGCGGTCATAGCCGACGGTGACCATCAGCTCCAGCGTGCGCGCCGCATCGCGCATGGTGTAAAGTGGTTCGGCGGCTTCGCGATTGCGCTTGCGCAGGAACTCGGCGTCCTTTTGCTGTATGTGGGCCGAATCCGCGAGCATGTAAGCAGAGAGGTCGCGCGTTGCGGGAGTGGCCCAGATTGTCTTTGAGTAGCCGCGGTTGACGAGGAACGGCAATCGGCCTGCGTGATCAATGTGCGCATGTGACAGAACGACGGCATCGATTTCGTCAGCCCCAACTGGGAGCTGCCGGTTTTTTTCCTGTGACTCCGAGCGCTTGCCCTGGAAAAGCCCGAAGTCGAGAGCGATGGTCCGTCCGTTGACGTGCACGAGGTGGCACGAACCAGTTACTTCGCGAGCTGCGCCGGCAAAAGTGATTTCCACGCTACCCAAGGGCTGAGGTTGGCTATAGTCTGGTGCGCGCGAAAACTGCGTCCCGAAGCTCATGCCGACGACCCCGAGTCATCCGAATCTTGTCGTAATCGACCATCCGCTGATCCGGCACAAGGTCACTCTGCTTCGTGACCTGCGCACACCCAAGAAGATTTTCAAGGAGCTCGTCGACGAGATCGCAATGTTGATGGCTTACGAAGCAACCGCTGACCTCTCGCTCGAGGAAGTTTCGGTTCAAACGCCTCTCGAAGAGGCCCGGGGCTTCAGGGTCAGTGGCAAGAAGTTGACGCTTGTGCCCGTGCTTCGTGCCGGCCTCGGTATGGTCGAGGGGATTCTCCGGCTCGTACCCTCGGCGCGCGTCGGTCACATCGGCCTTTACCGTGATCACGACACGCTGCAGCCCGTCGATTACTACTTCAAGGTCCCGTCCGACGCCGCGGAGCGCGATTTCTTCATTCTCGATCCGATGTTGGCGACAGGCGGTAGCGCGGTAGCGGCAATCGATTCTCTCAAGAGAGTCGGCGCAGCACGCATTCGCTTTCTCTGTCTGGTCGCGGCCCCTGAGGGAATCGAGCGTCTGCGCACAGCACACCCTGAGGTATCAGTCTACTGCGCGGCTGTAGACCGCGAGCTCAACGGCAACGGATATATCCTCCCCGGCCTCGGGGACGCGGGCGACCGCCTCTTCGGAACGCGCTGAGGCGCGCCGCCACGCACGCTTGCTCGCAAGCACACTCAGGACTGATCCCAGCGTATGTGAACTTGTTCGCAAACACGTAGGCAGCTATCATTCGCCCCGTTCGAGGCACCCGCGCCGCCCACCCGCGCCATAGGCTTGATGCTCATCAACCTGATTCCGGACTTCTTCGCAGTCCTGAACAGCAGTGACAGGGTTGGTGCCTATCAGCAGTACTTCGATGCCCATCACGCGCGACTGAGCGCCTATTGGCAGAACTACATCCTGGATCCAGAAAGCGAACACTTTCTCGACGTGGTCCGGATGACGGTGTTCGCCGAGCGTTCCGACCTTCGCGCGATGCTCGAACGTACGGATGTCGTCGCCATGGCCACAAGGACCGGCGAGCAGGTTGGCGAGTTGTTAGGCAGTGACGTCGACTTTGACATCGTGCTGATGGTCGGCGTCGGAGGAGCCAACGCCGGCGAACTCGTCGTCGCCGGCCGCGGTATGGCCTTCGTAAGCCTTGAACACTTCACCGGCGTCCCTAATCCGGAAACGCAGGGGCTGGGACTGGACCCGGAACTGATTCCAATGTGGCTTGCGCACGAAATCGCGCACGCCGTCCGCTACACGTCGCCTGGCTCCCGGAGCGAAATCCGGGAAATCGTCGAGGGAGCTGACGGCTACTACTCCTATTGGGAAACGGGACGCCGCGCTTCCCTGCGTGAGCTGCTTGTAAACGAAGGCCTGGCCGTGACAACCGGACGACTCTTCTCACCGGGGCTGGCCGCCTGGGAGTACTACGGTTACGGTCGCAGGCAATACGCTCGCGTCCGCGAGCTCGAGCCGATGATCGGCAGGGCCGTTGGCTCGCAACTCGACGAGCGCGCGCTCGGCCTGAGGCTGCGCTACCTGCTGGGCGGCACCAGCGAAGAGACTCGGACCATCGAGCGCGTTGTCGTACCCGAACGCGCGGGCTACTTCGTAGGGACGCGAATGGTCGAGGCGGCTGTCTCGCAGCGCGGGTTACCGTGGGCGATTCGGGCGTCAGCCAGAGAAATAACCGACGTCGCGGCCGCGGCCGCGATCACGGCGTGATTCATTTGCCGATGCAGAAAGTCGCGAATACGGCTCCGAGAACGTCATCGGGGCTCACGCTGCCGATCAGCTCGCCCAGAAGGTCACTCGCCGACCGAACGTGCACGGCTGCGACAATCGCCGGGATCAATCGCTCCCGCCACACACGTTCGAACTCTCGCATCTCTGCAGCGGCGGCGGCGAGCGCAGCTCCGTGTCGCGCAGTTGTCAGGAGTGGACCGTGCAAGTCGCCAGCCAGGGCACTTTTCTCGAGTGCTGCTTCGATCCTCTCTACCAGGCTGTCGAGGCCGTGGCGCGTCCTGACGCTGACGTTTTCATCGGTGCTGACCGGGTCGCTCTCGTGGGACTGAGTTGCGGGCCGGAGGTCGGCCTTCGTCCGGACCCTGATGACCGGCACGTCGGTTACAGCCTCGAGCCGTGAAGTCGTGAAGTCGATACTGGCAACTGTTTCTCCGCAGGCGAGAACCACCTGGGCGTCGCGGATGTTTTCGAAGCTCACCTCGATGCCCATCTGCTCGAGCAGGTCCTCGCCGACTTCCCTGAGCCCCGCGGTGTCGATGAGCCTTATTGGCCACCGCGCTGTCTCGATTCTTCCTTCGAGCGCATCACGGGTTGTTCCCGGGATCTCTGTTACCAGTGCGCGTCGTTCGCCGAGAAGAGCATTGAAGAGAGACGATTTTCCAGCGTTCGGCTCGCCCGCGATCACGACGCGGGCTCCGTCGCGGAGAATGCCAGCCCGGGGCGCGGTAGCCAGCATCGATTCGAGCTCCTCACGCACGGCGACTGCAGCATCGAGTATCCGGCCAGCGGGAATGGGACCATCGTCTTCCTCGGGGAAGTCGATGTCGTAGGCGAGCAATGCCTCGAGCTGAAGGAGCTGTTGACGGAGCGAGTCGATGCTTTCCGAGAGCTCGCCGTGAAGCTGGGAGAGTGCGATGCGCCTCGCCGCCTGCGTTGGGGCGTCGATGATCTGGGCGACCGCTTCGGCCTGAATCAGGTCGAGTTTTCCATTGATGAAGGCGCGCTGCGTGAACTCACCCGGCTCGGCCAGTCGCGCCCCGTGGTGGAGGAGCACATCCATCAACGCTGAACTGACCGCAGCACCCCCATGACAGGAAAACTCGATCACGTCCTCCCCGGTGAACGAGCGCGGTGTGTCGAAGCGCAGAACAAGTGCGTCGTCGATGAGACTGCCGTCGGGAGCTTCCAGAGCGGTGAGCAGCGGCCTCTCATCAGGCCCCGGAAGACGATGGCAAACTGTTGATGCAATTACGAGGGCGCGCGGCCCGCTCAGCCTGATCAGCGCAATCGCGCTTCGACCCGGAGCGGTTGCGATTGCCGCGATTGTGTCATCACGGACCTGCAGTATGCGCCGGTTCTCCGTCAGCCCTTCTTGTTGCTGGTCTTTGCTCGTTCGTGGGCGATCAGCCATTGTTGTGGAATGGCCGCTACGTTCTGCACAGCGTAGTAGAGGTTGAGTCCCGATGCGAAGTTGGCGAACATCACCGTCATCATCACGGGAAACACATAGAGCATGATCTTGGCCTGCGGATTGGGAGGCGCGTTCCTCATACCGACCCACGACATGACGAACATCGACAGGCCCATGAGGACCGGGACGATGTAGAATGGATCCTTGAGCGAGATGTCGGTCAGCCAGAGGAACGGTACGCCACGGAATTCGATCGTGTTCTGAAAGACGAAGAACAATGCAAACAGGATCGGCATCGGCAACAGGAGCGGCAGGCACCCCGCGAAGGCGCTGAACGGACTCATGTCGTGCTCCTTGTAGACCCGCATCATTTCACTCTGCAGCTTCTGCGGATCCCCCTTGTACTTCGTCTGAAGCGCAGCCAGTTCGGGCTGAATCTTCTGCATCTTGAAGCTGGTCCGCATGGCACCCTGATTGAGCGGCCAAAGGAGGAGACGGACAACAACTCCAAACACGATCAGCAGCCAGCCGTAGCTCAGCGGCAGCGCTGACTTCATCCACAGGAGGACCTTCATGACGATCGTGGCGAATGGCTGCACGACGCCCTGCATGAAGCCCCCGTAGGGATTTGAGTTCTCGAACTCCCGCCCCATGGCGCGCAGGCGCTGGTACGACTGCGGACCGACGTAGACTTCGAAACCGAAATCCCCGTTGGCGCCGAGGCGCCGGATGAGCGAGGCGCTCGCGAGAGTCGGGACGCTCGAAGTTCTTGGTCCGCCGGTAGCTTGCGCCTCCGCGGTCGCGTCGTCACCCTCGTGCATGAGGACGCCCAACATGAAGTACTTGGACTTGGCGACTGCCCAGCTAATGGGTCCAGCCACGATCCGGCGCTCACCAGGGTCCAGCGATCGGAATGCGATTCCTTCTGCACCGCGACCGACCGGTTTGAACGCGTATGACAGCGAACCCTGATCAGCCAGGGTGTCAGCCTCATAGGAGGTGAGTGTATTCGGCAGGTCAATCAGGACAAAGTCCGGCCGTGCGCCCGAGGAGTCGGCTCCGATCGTGCCGGTGACTCTGACGATGAAACTGTCGGTCTTTACGTCGTGACGAAGTTGCACCGGAATACCGCGAGCGATGGCTGAAAATGAAACAGATCCCGGGTCTGCCGAGTCGCTTGTGAAGTTGACGGTATTGAGATCGACGGTGTCGCGGCCGACGAGCAGGCGGAAGGACAGGAGTGGCCCTGTCGGATCGTCGAGGTGAACCACTCCGGATTGGTCCCGGAGTGATCGATGTGTAGGCAACGTTACGCGCGCGAGGGTTCCGCCACTTGAGACAAAGCGAAACTCACTGGAAGGGCCCTTTACCTCGATCGTATCGACTCGCTCGGCTTCCGCCGTCGGTCGTTCGGACGGAGGCGGTGTAGCTGAAACCGGCACGGGGAGCTGCGGCTGATCCTGGGAGGGCTGGGCCGTCGGTAAGGTGGGCGATGGGGGTGTTGCGGTGGTCGCCGGTTGACGTGGCGGCTGGAATATCCTCGGAGTGATGAGAACCACGAGGAGAACCAAGGCAATGGCGAGGACAGTTCGTCGATCCATCTATCGGCGGGGGTCAGTCATGGCACAGGATCATAGCCACCGGGCCGAAAGGGGTGGCAGCGGAGTACCCGCTTTGCAGCCAACCACGATCCTCGGAGGGCGCCGTGACGTTCGAGAGCTTCGATCGCGTAGTGCGAGCAGGATGGATAGTAGCGACAAGAGGCCGGAAGGAGTGGTCCTATGAAGAGCTGGTATCCGCGCACTATGCCGACGAGGACGCCGCGGATCATCGTGTGTCCGAAACGAGTCTCCGGATCAGCGTCCGAACATTTTTGCGCAGCTCCTCATAGGTCAGGCCGTACGCGTGAGGGCCAGCTGTCAATACAACGTCCAAGCCGGCTGGAAATGTTTCCGCTGCGAGGATCGAGCGTAGCCGACGTTTGAGCAAGTTACGTTCGACGGCATTGCGTCCATGTCTGGGCACGATGATCCCCAGTCCGCTGGAGGCGTGATTGGTGGAGGGGGTTACTCTGGCGTGAAGGGCGGCGGCGCGAGTTGTCCTCCCAGTCCTGCGGACTCGCTCGATTTCTTTTGAGCGAGAGATCCTGCGTATCTGACTACGCTGCGTACTTTGAGGGGAGTTTTACAGTCAGCTGGCGGCGCCCCTTTTTGCGCCTGCGACTGAGGACGGCGCGCCCCCACTTGGTCTCCATACGCGCCCGGAACCCGTGGGTGCGAATTCGTCGCGTGTTTCTTGGTCTGTAGGTCGGCTTTCCCATGCGCTCTCCTGATCTTCCAGGAGGTCCCTGGAAAGATCGAGGAAGCTAATCGTTAGCCGTTGTGTGTCAACGGGTTACGTTGCTTGGAATCGCGATCTCTTGACTTTTCCACAGGGGGGGCCTAGGTTCGGCGCCCTTGGTTTTCCACACGTTTGGAATGGAACTCGCTCCGCAGGAAGCATGGCGTCGCCTACTCGAGGCCGCAAGAGGCAGGCTTCCGGAACAAACGTTTCGTCTATGGCTGGAACACGCGGTGCCTGTTGGATTTAACGGGTCCGCACTTACCCTCAGGGTCGCGGACCAGTTCGCGGTCGACTGGAACGAGAAAAAGCACGCCGACATCCTCGGCGCGCTCGCACCCATTGCGCTCGGTCAGCCTTGCTCGGTCCGTTTCGTGGCCGACGAAGAACGCCAGCAGCGCACTCAGATGGATCTCTTTTCTCAGCGCGCCGCGGTGCCTCGCCGTGAAACCTCTACCGAAGCTCCCCGCCCCACTCTCAGCTCCCGCTACACCTTCGACCAATTCGTCGTCGGTGGCTCCAACGAAGTTGCCGCGGCGGCCGCCATGGCTGCAGCACGCGCTCCCGGCCACACCTACAACCCACTCTTTTTTTACGGAAAGACTGGCGTCGGCAAGACGCATCTGATGCAGGCAATTGCTCATGATGTCGTCTCCCGAAATCCATCGCTCCGCATCACCTACCTTCCCGCCGAACAATTCACCAACGAGTACATCACATCGTTGAAAACTGGATCGATGAACGAGTTTCGTCGGCGATTCCGTGAATCGGACTTGTTGCTCGTCGACGATATCCACTTTCTGCGCGGCAAGGAATCCACACAGGAAGAGTTCTTTCATACTTTCAACGCCCTCTACGAAGCCGGCCGCCAGGTCGTAATGACCAGCGACCGCTCCCCAGCAGAAATACCCGGTATCGAATCACGGCTGGTCTCACGATTCCAGTGGGGAATGGTCGCCGATATCAATCTCCCCGACTTCGAGCTTCGCGTAGCTATCCTCCGCAAGAAGGCCGAGATCGATCAACTGCAACGATCGATTCCCGACGACGTCCTGCGCTTTCTCGCTGAGCACATCCGTTCCAGCGTCCGTGAACTCGAAAGTGCCGTAATAAGACTCCTCGCTTATTCTTCGCTCAAGCGTCGCGATATTACGGTCGCGCTCGCGCAAGAAGCGCTTCGCGACAAGCTCCGCCGGGTTTCCGGCGGCAGGTTCGAGGAACCCCTGCAGCTCACGCCTGAACGCATTCAGGAGATCACGGCGTCGACCTGGGAGGTAACCGCAGAGGGCCTTCGGTCCGCCGCACGAAAAAAGACGCTTACTGTTCCGCGCCAAGCCGCGATGCTTCTCTGTCGTGAGCTCCTCGGCCTTCAGCTAACCGAAATCGGTGCCGCCTTCGGTGGCCGTGATCATTCCACTGTGATTCATAGTCTGGAGCGCGCTGGTGAGCTCGGGCGATCGGACGCGGTATTTTCCGCCAAACTCAACCAGACGCGATCTCAGCTCTTGTCCATGACCCAGAAGTAGCGACTTTATCCACAACTCCACGCCACTACTACTTCTACTCTTTTAATTCCTCTCTGTTCTTAAAGAGCAGCGAGTCGGTCTGTGGAAACGACAGCCCCAAGCTCGCCAGGGAGGACCCTCAAAGTTCCGCGTACCATCCACTCCACGCAAATGCGCCTCACCATCAGTCGGGAGAAGTTGCAGGACGCACTCGCTTCCGTCGGGTCCGCAGTTCCATCCAAGACAACGCTCCCGGTGCTCGCCAATCTCCTGTTGGAGACAACGGAGCGGGGACTGCGATTGTCCGGCACGGATCTGGACATCGCGGTAAGCACCGAAATCGTCGCCGACGTTGAAACTCAAGGAGCCATCACCGCTCCGGCGCGAAAACTTGCCGACATCGTTCGAGAACTACCGGCAGCTCCGGTCTCACTTTCATCGGCCGGGGAGCAGCGGCTCGTCCTCGAATGTGGAAGGTCGCGATTCAAGCTCCTGGGGCTACCGCGTGATGAGTTTCCGGCGTTTCCAGCTGTGAGTTTCTCGGAGGCATGGCGGGTGAGGAGCGGAGACCTCCAGAAGCTGATCTCTCACGTTTCCTTTGCTGCCTCATCTGAGGAGAGCAGACCGATCCTGAACGGAGTTCTGTGGGAAGTGCGGAACGACGTTCTACGAATGGTGGCCACAAACGGTCATCGCCTGGCACGGATGCAGGTCGCCCACAGCGGTCAAACCACCGCGGACTTCATCATTCCGCCGAAAGCGCTCGATCAGGTACGAAAACTCTTCCCCGCGGACGAGGACCTCGAGATTGCACGTGGGGAAAACCACGTAGCATTCCGATCGCCGCTGACTTCGATCTACACACGCCTGATCGAAGGGCCGTACCCGCCTTACGAACAGGTAATCCCGCGCGACAACGACAAAATAGCGATTCTGGACCGTGACGCTCTGACGAGCGCTCTCAAGCGGATGGCGGTGATCGCGTCGGACCAGACTCACCGCGTGAAGCTGGGCTTCAACACCGCACTGCTTCGGTTCTCTGTGCAGACGCCGGACCTGGGTGAGGGTCAGGACGAGCTTCCGGTCAAGTACACCGGTGACCCCCTCGACATCGGCTTCAACAGCACTTACCTGCTCGAGATCCTCCGCTACATGCCAGCAAGCGAAGTTAGAATCACTCTCAAGGCTTCTGACCGTGCTGCAACCGTTCAGCCCGAAGGGTCGGAGGCGAGCGATTACCTGTGCCTCGTCATGCCGTTGCGGCTGGTCGACTAGTTACGACGAACCAGGGAATAAACGACCGTCTGCCGTATGCGCTGATCAACTCGTGAATTGCGGGCGCGGAACAGGATATCGACTCGTATGTCGGCCCTGGACGGAAGGAACTCGATAGTATTCACGCTGAGGACCGCCTTTCCGCCAACGTTCGCGGTCACATGTATCGGCACGGCCCGGGTGGAATCCCCGGAGAGCTCCCCGCTCAGTTGAGCCACGGCATCGCCGCCAGTGGTGTCCGTGGAGCCTGACCACGCGATGTCGACCTTTCCAGCCAGTCGCATCTGCGCCAGACAACCGATCGAGCTTTCCCTCACGATTTCCCTTTTAACCCTCGCGGTACTCGTGTCCCGGGGAGGAATCAGCAAACCCAGGAGGAACGGCACCGCTGAGTCACGATCACCTGCACAGAGCAAACCAGTGGAAGCGGGAACCGAGGCACCGAACCGATGGATCACACGCACCAGCTCCGACGCCCCCGAGTCGATCCTGGCGAATATGTTGAGGACATTGCCCGAATCGGCGAAGATGAGGACGAGACGTACGGGTCGTGTGGTCGAATCGACCCTCGGCGTGGTGTCAGCGTGAAGCGGGAATGGCGATTCCTCTCGCGTGACTATGGTGACATGGCCACTGAAGACTGCCGCCGAATCAGGGAAGCGCAGTGGGGACCGACTGGGAGCGGGGGGCGGTGCGGCAGGCGTACTTTCAGTGATCGGTTGAGGGGGAGCGGCGGGGGCTGGAATCGGAGCGCTTCGGCACGCCGTACCCAAGGCAACGAGTACAAAGCTCGTGAAGGCCTTGATCGCCAGGCTTGTCGCCCTTGGACTCGGGTGTGGGGTCAGATGGGAGGTGGCCTGTAAGCCGGGTTCTGTCGGACAATGTTTCGTCCGGATGGTCATTTCTCTCCGAGCACGGTCACCCGTGCACTCCAGCAGCCTACCCGCGGCGTCTTGATCGAGAAGGGCCGTCTCTCGCCGCTTACTTGGCCTTGCTCCAGCTGGGGTTTGCCGAGCCATCGTCGTTACCGCCGATGCGGTGGGCTCTTACCCCACCTTTTCACCCTTACCCCGCTGCGAGCAGCGGGGCGGTTTGTTTTCTGTGGCACTTTCCATCACGGAAGGTCCGTGTCCAGGTATTACCTGGCAGCTTGCCCAAGGAGCCCGGACTTTCCTCGACGCATCGCTCGCGCGATGCGGCGCGACCATCCGGCCACCCTCCACCTGACTTCGAATACTAATCCAGCCAATCGAATTCCGGTGCCCGCGATGACGATCGGGTGACGGTCCTCGGCGATATAACCGCATCCCATCCGGCGAGGACCCCGCATGCGCTACCAGCAGCGCATCACAGAACCACCAGTCTCGACCATGCTGACGCGCGACGAACGACTGCGAGTCGACGCAGCCGGCTTTGGACTGTTCACGGCGCATCACCGGGATAACGTTGACGACGTACTGCGTGATCTCAGGGAACAGCGGTCAAGAGCGGTCATCGTTTCAACCGCGTTCTGTCAGTACGGAGAGGAGATCACCAGGGTGGCTCGCCTAATCCGGGAGTTTCCCCAGGTGCCTGCAGTTGCGCTGCTCTCGGAAATGGATCGTGGAACAGCGAGGGCGGTCCTGACGCTGGGCCAGTGCGGAATCCGGACGCTTGTCGACGTACGCGAGCCTGCGGGGTGGAAGGAGCTCCGCAATCTCCTGCTCAACGAACATTCAAGTGAGCTCCGGCGGAAAGCACTGGGGCTGGTCCTGCATGATCTCCATTCCGCGACATCAGGCGGGAAGCGGTTCTTCGAAGTCCTGTTTGCGGTCGCGCCCCGGACAGGGACGATTAGAGAACTGGCGACGGGACTGCAGGTGCTGCCAAGTACGCTGATGAGCAGGTTTTTCAGGGCGGGGTTGCCGGCGCCCAAGCGCTATCTGTCGTACGCGCGGTTGATCTTCGCCAGTCGAATGCTGGAAAACCCTGGTCTATCCATCGGACGTGTAGCGGTGCGACTCGACTATTCATCAGCACAGAGTTTCAGCCGGCATGTCCGAACGACTATCGGGATGTCGGCGACGGAATTCAGGGCTCGTTATGACGCTGACGGGATGGTCCAGTTGTTCCGCGATCATCTGGTAGCACCATTCGTCGACTGCTGGTCGAAGTTCGATCCGATGGTCGCGACCAGGCGCCGAGGCCGGCCGCAGGATCAACCAGCCAGACTGACGAGTCCTGAACGGGGAACTGCCGTAGCTGCTGACGCAACTGTCTGACCTAGAGAAGGACAGCGATCTGGCGCCTGGTGGCGAGCGAGACAACTGCCAGCCCCTGCTGCTCAATGCGCTCGCGACCGCCCTCTTCCCGATCCACCAGGGCGAGGATGCCTGCAACCGCGGCGCCATGGTCGCGGACGGCGCTGACGGCACGAAGAGCTGACTCCCCTGTGGTGATCACATCTTCGACGATTACTGCCACGTCCCCGGCCTCGAGCGGGCCCTCCACCGACCGTCCTGTTCCGTGGGTCTTGGGTTCTTTCCTGACAGTAAACGCGTTGAGTGGCCGACTGGTGGAAGCGCTCACGAGCGAGATCGCGTACGCGATTGGATCGGCGCCGAGTGTCAGGCCGCCCAAGGCGGTTGCGGCGTGAAACTTGTCGCGAATACGATCGAGACCGAGCTGGCCGATAAGAGCAAGACCGTCGGCGCTCATGGTCGTGAGCCGGGCGTCGATGTAGAAGTCCGACTTGCGGCCCGAGGAGAGCGTGAACTCACCGCGGCGACTCGATCGCCGGGCGAGCATCGCGACGAGCTGAGTCAACGCAGCCACGCCCGTGTGGCCTTCGCTCACGACTTCCGGAACAAGCTCTTGACCCTCGAGAAAATGCCATCAGCCGTTGACGGCTCTCCCGAGCTGCCACCGGCTGGCGTCGCGGAGAGCAGCGCTTCGCGCAGTTCTTTCGAGAAACTCTCAACCGAGCCGAAGCGGTCGACCGGCTGGCGGGCGAGTCCCTTCATGACGACCCCTTCGACCCGGGGCGCGAAGGTCAGCCCAGCTTTCGCCTTGTTGAGCGCGACCGGCGGCTGGGACAGCAGCTGCGTGAACATTTCACGCGGGCTGCGGGCAAGATATGGGAGGGTCCCGGTAAGGAGGAGGAACGAGATCGTGGCCAGTGAATACTGGTCCGCTGCAGGGGTGACCAGTTCTCCGGACAGGGCCTCGGGAGCCACATACATCAGGGTGCCGACGAAGTAGCCGGCGCGTGTGAGTCGCTCGTCCTGCGTGGTGTCGGTGGCAGCGGCAATCCCGAAGTCCAGCAGCTTGACCACGCCGGACTCGGGATCATACATCGCATTGTCTGGCTTGAGGTCCCGGTGCACGATACCGGCGTTGTGGGCAGCCTGCACGGCCGCACCGATCTGCTCGACGATTCGTGCAACCTCCCGGCCCTCCACCGGTGCCTTGCGTTTGGCGTACTTCTCCAGGAGCTCGCCCGCTGCCCATTCCATGGCGAGAAAGTGAAGGCCGTCTGCCACACCGATTTCGATCGTCTGCACTACGTTGGGGTGCGTAACCCGTTTACCGAACTCGGCCTCGCGGGTGAACCTCGTGAGGGCAGTCTTCTCCTGCCGGAGCTTTTCGCGGAGTACCTTGAATGCGACGCGCCCATGCGCAGAATGCGACGCCCGGTAAACTACGGCCGTTCCGCCTTCTCCAATAAGCGCGTCGAGCGTGTAGCCGGCGATCGCCCTGCCGACAAGGTTCTCCTGAGGCACGGCGCGAACCTAATGGTGACGCCGAAGGGCAGCAAGAATGGTCGTGAGCTAGGGCGGCCCGGGGGTTGAGGTGTCGCGTGGACAGTCCAAGGTATTCCGAAATGTTGATCAAGAGATTCTTTGACCGAGAAAGGCGGTTAAAACAGCTCATGTGGCTGCGGACGTTCGGCGTCGCAACTACCCTGCTGCTGGTCCTCCCTCTGGCATGCTCCCGGGGGCGTGGCCCCGCGCCTGGTGATGCCGCGGAACCCTCGATCCAGGGTGACGGACAGACGCCGAGGCGCTCGCCGCCGGCGACAGATGCGGTCGCGCTCTACCGCAGACTCGGACTGCTTGCCGAAGCTGGCGAAACGCCTTTTGTCGGAACCCTGTCGTTTCTCGCCGGGCGGACGGCAGACACGACGCTCATGGTCCTCACGGTCTCCCTCCCAAACCGTTCCCTTCGCTTCTCCAGAGAGGGTGATCGCTACCGGTCAGGGTACTCCGTAAGCCTCGACGTCAAGCGTGGCGCCGACAACGTCCGATCACTTCGGAGCGACGAAGTTGTGCGGGTCCTGGCATTCAGAGAGACGCAGCGGTCTGACGAAAGCGTTCTCTTCCGCCAATTCGTCCCGCTTGTGCCGGGGACTTATGACATCCGGCTACACGTCAAGGGGGACTCGGTGAATAACGGGAGCGCGATCGAGGCGACAGTCGGGGTCCCGCGTTTCGGTGATGGTGCACTTTCATCACCAGTGGCGTTTTACGAAGCGACACCGCGCACAACGCGCGATTCACTACCGAGGATTCTCCCGACGCCGAGATCGACGGTCGTATTCGGCAGGGACTCGGTACTCCCGATCTACGTCGAGGGTTATGGTCGCGGCACGGATTTCCCGATCCACATTCACGTCAAGTCCGATGGAGCGCAGACCGCCATCTGGAGCGACACGGTGTCGCTTCCTCAGCAACAGAACCTGTTTGGTGGAATCGTCAACGTTCCCGTGAACAGGCTGGGGGTTGGTGTGATGACCGTCGGGGTGTCGAGGGAGGGAGGCACTGATACTCTGCGGGCTCCGTTGTTCATCGCCTTCGGTGAGGATCTGCCGGTGACGACCTTCAGCGAGATGCTCGATTATCTGCGCTACTACGTTTCCGCGCCGCGGCTGCAGGAGATGCGTAGCGCGACGCCCGAAGTCCGGGCGACGCTCTGGGCGGCCTTCATCCGCGAGTCGGATCCAGTTCCGCAGACCGACATCCACGAGGGGCTGCGCGACTATTTCGGCCGGATTGCTCAGGCGAATCTTCGCTTTCGTGACGAGGGGCTCGCCGGATGGCTCTCAGATCGGGGCCGCGTTCTCGTGTCACTGGGAACCCCCGATCAGATCATCGAGCCTAACGCCGATTACGCGCAGCGTGGTCGCACGCAGGTGTGGGAGTACCGACAGCACCGACTGGCTGTCGTTTTCGTCGACCAATCCGGATTCGGCCGGTGGCGCATGACGTTGAGCTCCGAGACTGAATTCGAAGGCGTTGCTCGCCGGGTGATGATTCAGTAGCGCAGTTGCTTGACAGTCAGTAACGGCAGTTCTATATCTGGCGTCGCAAGCCCTCTGGGTTTGCCCGGCACACGAAAGTGCAGGATCGATCACTGCGGCGGAGTATGCCAGCATGGCACGAGGAAAGGTAAAGTGGTTCAACGATGCCAAGGGTTACGGCTTCATCGAGCAGGATAGCGGCGAAGACGTATTTGTCCATTTCTCCGCGATCCAGATGGACGGCTTCAAGACACTGACCGAGGGAACGCCGGTCGAATTCGAGATCGAGACGGGCGCCAAGGGACTGCACGCAGCGCACGTCACGAGGGCCGGCTGAGTAGAATTCCGCGGCAGTCCATTGAACCGCCTGCCCTGTGCAGGCGGTTTTGATTTTGCGATAATCACAGATGCCAACTGCTGGCCGTCCGCCCTCGCCGGCTCTCTTTTTGATCGACGGCTACGCCCTGATATACCGGGCGTTCTTTGCGCTGCTCAGCCGGCCTCTGCGCACCGCGAAGGGCGAAAACACGTCAGCCGCCTGGGGCGTGGTGGGTTTCCTGCAGAGGCTCGTTGAGAAGCACAAACCAGAATACGTGGCCTGGATTCATGACGCCGGCAGTTCATTCCGGACCGAAGTCTATGCTGACTACAAGGCGACCCGGGAGAAGCTTTCCTCAGAGCTGCAGCAGGATTTCGACCAGGGGCTCGAGCGCATCGAGAGCCTGCTGTCGGCATTTGGGGTTCCGATAATTACAGTGAGCGGGTTCGAGGCGGACGATGTGATCGGTACAATGGCGCGACAGGCGCTCGAGAAAGGTGTCAATGCGGTTGTGGTTTCGGGCGACAAGGACTTTCAGCAGCTGGTACGCCCCGGCATCTGGCTTTTGAACCCCGGGCGCGGCGGGCCTGCCAGCGTCGACGAACAATGGGTGGGCATGGAGAATGCCACAGACCGCCTTGGAGTTGATCCGCGGTTCGTGACCGACTTCCTCGCCCTCATCGGCGACTCATCCGACAACGTTCCCGGCGTGCCCGGGATCGGTGACAAGACAGCGCAGGAGCTGATCGCGACCTGGGGAGATCTCGACTCCATCATGGCTCACGCAGGCGAGGTCAGTCGCAAGCGCCCACGTGAGGCACTGCAGCAATACCGGGAGCAGGCATATCTCTCGCGTCAACTGGTCACGATTCGCCAGGACGTTCCGTTCGAGCTCGAGCTTCAATCACTCAGGGCACGCGAGGCGGACAGGGCTCGCCTGCGCAAACTCTTCGTCGAGCTGGAGTTCACCACCCTCCTCCCCACGCTCGAGGACCGCTCGGTGCCGGCCGGGCCCCGACCGGTCGGCGACTATCGCCTCGTCGAGACAACCGACGAAGTGGAGGCCGCAACAGCAAGCCTCAAGGGAGCTCGGCTGATCGCGCTTTCGATCGCGAGCACGGGCGTCTCCGGTGAGAGTCCCCTGCGGAACCACATCGCCGGGATCGCCCTTGGTGCAGAAGACGGCCCGAGGTTCTACATCCCCTTACACCACCAGCCGTGGGCCGCGGAGCAGGGCGACCTTCTTGGTGGCGCGGGAAAACTCGGTGGGGGGCCGGAAGGTGAGAGCCTGGCGGCCAATGCCATAAGGCGTGGCGAAGCAGCACCCGCCAATCTTCCCGGTTTCGGCCATCCTTCGTTTGCCGGACTACGCCAGCTACTCGAGGATCCAGCTGTTGCAAAGATTACCCGACAGTCCAAGGCGGACTCCCTTATGCTGCGGGGAGTTGGAGTGACGCTGCGAGGAGTCGAGTTCGACGTCACGCTCGCTTCATATGTGCTGGATCCCAACCGGCGATCCCACGAAGTCCCGCTCCTCGCCTTCGAAATGCTGGATCGCACGGTGGAGTCGCGTGAAACCGTGCTCGGAAAGGGGCGCGTTGAGCTTGGCTTCGAGAACGTACCGGCCACACTGGCACGTGACACGATGTGTGAAGAGGTAGAGCTCATTCATGCACTGCGCGAGGCGATGCTCCCCAGGCTCGAGAGTGCCGGTGGACTGAGCCTGCTGACCGACGTGGAACTGCCACTGGTCTCGGCGCTGGCCGAGATGGAATGGACAGGAGTCGCGATCGACGCCGACTGGTTTGCGTCACTCAAGTCCCGCTTCCACCTCGAGCGGTCGAGGATCGAAAAGGCCATCTGGGCAGTAGCGGGAGAGGAATTCAACATCAATTCCAATCCAAAACTCCGCGGCATCCTGTTCGACAAGCTGAAACTGCCGGTGCGCAAACGCACGGCGAGCGGCCCATCGACCGACGCGTCCGTGCTGCAGGAACTGGCCGAGGAGGGTCACGAACTGCCTCTGCTGCTGATGGAATACCGGGAGATCGCCAAGCTCGAGTCGACGTATCTGGATACACTGCCGGGGCTGGTCCTCCCGCGCGACCAGCGGATTCACACTACCTACAATCAGACAGTAGCCGCTACCGGTCGACTGTCTTCGCAGGACCCAAACCTCCAGAACATCCCGATCCGCCGCGAGCTGGGAAAGGACATCCGCCGCGGCTTCATCCCGCGGCCCGGATGGCAGTTTGTTGCCGCCGACTACTCGCAGATCGAGCTGCGACTTCTGGCGCATCTCTCCGGAGATGACGCGTTCGTCGCCGCATTCAGGGCAGGTGGTGACATCCACCGCCAGACTGCGGCGATCATCTTCGGCGTCGCCGCTGATGATGTAACGGCGGAGATGCGCGCACGGGCAAAGACGATAAATTTCGCCACGATTTACGGCCAGGGACCCAACGCCCTTTCCCGGCAGCTGAGAATAAGCGTCCAGGAAGCGCGAGACTTCATCGCCACCTACTTCGAACGCTTCAGCGGCGTCAGGCAGTACCTGGACAGCATGGTCGCGTTCGCGAAAAGCAACGGATATGTAGAAACAATCTTCCGCCGGCGCCGTTACATCCCCGAGCTGAAAGAGCGCAACTTCAACATCCGCGCCTTCGGCGAACGAGTTGCCGCCAACGCCCCCATCCAGGGCTCGGCAGCCGACCTGATCAAGGTCGCCATGATCCGGCTTCACGACGCCATCGTGTCGAGCAAGCTTGCGAGCCGCATGATTCTGCAGGTGCACGACGAACTCGTTTTCGAGGCCCCAGCCTCGGAGGTCAGCGAACTCCCGACGCTCATCCGGGAGCACATGGAAGGAGCGGCATCGCTCGCTGTCCCATTGGTGGTCGATATAGGTAGCGGCGACAACTGGCTGGACGCCAAGTCATAGCCACTGCGCAACTTCCGGGGGGAACCAGTCTCGACACTTGCAGACTGCCGCGTTCTGTGCGATTCGAACGCCCACGGATCGGGTGACCGGTATCACACGACCGGACCAAGTCCCTTACTTCCAACAGGTTATGACTGCTGCGACCTTCCGGCCCCGGCGTTGCTTTGAGTGCGGGCAGTTCTGGTCACCTGAAACTCAAGTCCGAGGGCCGCTGACATGGGGTCGCAGAGAAAAGGCTTTACACTGATAGAGCTTCTGATCGTCGTCGTGATCATCGGGATCCTGGCGGCCGTCGCCGTGCCAAAGTTCCAGAACACGAAAGGCAAGGCGAACGCCGCGTCGCTCAGGTCAGATCTGCGCAATCTCGCGACGGCGCAGGAGGCATACTTTTACGATAACGGTTCGTATACTTCGAGTCTCGTTGCGCTCAATTTCAACGCCTCTCCCGGGGTGACATTCACATTTGGGACAGCAACGGCCGGCGGATGGTCTGCCAACGCCACGCACCCACAGGCTTTCCCGATTCAATGCGCGCTATTCGTCGGCTCGGCGCCCGCACTCGCGCCCGCTACCGTGGAGGGACTGATCGTCTGTCAGTAAGCGGGCCAGGCGCCCGTGTGATCCGCGATTGATCGAGCCACGCGAGTTCAAGCGTCGTCTCGACGGAATGAATCACGCGATGGCTGGGGGCCTTTGGCTTCATCGGCACGTGTGGAAGGGCCGGCCGATGGCGCACCTCATATCCACAAACCGCCAACTGCTCCTCGATTACGGCGCGCGTGTCGGGCTCCCGCTGGAGCGGCTGCAATACAAGCCACTCAAGGATCCACGGACTGGTAACAGGCGAGACGCATGGCACTGGGACCTCATGGGGCCTTTCCTTCCGCCCTCAACCAGCCGTGACCGCTGACTCAATTCGCTCGGCTTCCGATCTTATGGTTGCCGCTTCGCCGATCAGCCGCCGCTGCAAGTCGGGTCTACGCCTGAAGAGAAGCCAGGTACGCGCACGACCGAGGACGCGTGGCCATCGATCGGTGAGCCAGAAGTCAACGAAGGCGGCAGCGGGCAGAGACAGCGTGTAGACAGTGGCGCCAATCCACCCGACGACATAGAGGGCAACGAGGACGGCCGAGGCGTAGAACAGAAGGACGAACACCAGGCCCGCGATGATCGTTCGCATCGCCGGTTCGGCTCTGCTCGACGCAGCCTTTCCGATTCGCGTCGCGAGTCTCAATGGGAGGAAGTGATTGAGACGGCCCCATAAGGCCGCCGGCAGACTAATACCAAGCAGCAAGAGCTCGCGTCCGGTGAAGAGGAGTCCCGATCGAAGATCGGTTTCGACCCAAAGCTCGGTAACCGGTACGGCGAGTTCCTCGAGCTCCCGCCGGAATCGGAACAGCCGGTCCAGCAGTGCGTCCACCTGAACCCGGGCCTCACGCTCTGGTGCCGCCGCACGGAGAGCGCGCTCAACCCTGTCGACCACACTCAACGTCCCGCCGAGCGAGACGTGCTCATCGTCGAGCGGAGCGACGCGCTCGACGAGCCCGGACAATGCGGTCGAGATTTGCAGGATCCGTGCTGCTTCTTCGTGACTGGTGAAGTTGAGGGTCAGCGATCTGAGTTCTCGGTCGATAGTTGCGGTCAACGAGCGCACGGCATCGGGAAGCGGACCGCTGGCTTCGGAGACCGTTATCGGATGACCGAACCTGACGGCGACCCTCGTCCTTGGCCGGTCCTTCTGCTCGAACGTCAGCCCCACGGGCACGATCACCAGCGGGTTCACACCTTCGGCTCTGGCCGATAGTGCCATTCTTGCACAACCCGTTCGCAACCCGGAAAGTTCAGCGTCATCGTGGCTCCTGCCTTCAGGGAAGATCAACACAGTCGACCCGGTACTCAGCGACTGGGTGACGGCCCTGAATGCCTCACGATTGCGGTCGGCCGCGGCCGCACCTTCTTCATCCGCGACCCGACGCAGGGGAATCACACCGGCGCCACGGAGGAACGAGCCGAGGATGGGATTGGCGAAGACTGTCGACTTGGCTGTCATGCGGATCCGGCGATCGGTACTGCCACCGACAACCAGCGCGTCAACGAGCGCGTTGGGGTGGTTGGCGGCCAGAATCACCGCACCGGTTTCAGGAACCCGGTCGGCGTCGAGAACCTCGATCGACCGGTAGTACCAGGCCAGAGCGGTCCGGCTGAGAAGTCGGAGGAGTGCGTACAGTGGACTAACTCGTTACAGCGGTCAGCTCCCGCTCCGCGTCCCTGGCCTGCCGGCGGCCTTCCTCCACGTCGACACGGGTAAGTATCCACGCTCCAACCGCGAAGAAGACGATCACACCGAGAATGGCGGGGCGGCTCGTACCTGTTTTGGTGACGACGATGGCAAAGAGGAGCGGTCCGAAAACCGATGCAAACTTCTCAAAAACGGAGTAAAAGCCGAAGAACTCCCCGGACTTGTGTGCCGGAATCATCGTCGCGAACAGCGAGCGGCTCAAGGCCTGCGTTCCACCCTGAACCATCCCGACCAGCCCCGCCAGAATGTAGAAGTCGCGCGCCGACTTCATGAAGTAGCCGATGATCGAGATCAGTGTGTAGACGAGCAGCCCGAGGAAGACCGCCCGCTTGGCTCCGATCCTCTGCGCCAGCGAACCAAACAGGAACGCGCAAGGAATGCCCACGACCTGCACTATGAGGATCGCGACAATCAGTGAGTTCTGCCCGATGCCGATTTCCGTACCGTAAGCGGTGGCCATCCTGATAATGGTCTGAATCCCGTCGTTGTAGATCAGGAAGGCGAGCAACATCAGAAATGCCTGCTTGAACCTGCGCAGTTCACGAATAGTCTCGAATAACCGGACAAAAGGTGTGGTGAACAACGAGACGCCACCACTTTCGTCGGCCTCCAGCGTTCGCGGCGGCTCTCTGACTCTTCTCAGCAGGGGAAGCGAAAAGAGAAGCCACCACACCGCGACCGAGATGAATGCCAGCCTGACCGGGAGCGTCCTTGCTGATTCATCGAGACCCTCACCCGAGGGAAGGCCAAAAGTGCCGGGCGACAGGATCCACGCCAGGTTGAGGGCGAGCAGCACCGCGCCACCGATGTATCCCATTGCGTATCCCGCGCTCGAAACCCGGTCCATTTCCTCGACGGAAGCGAGATGGGGAAGTAACGACTCGTAGAAGACGACGCTCGCTGTAGCTCCCACGGTGGCGATCACATAGAGCCACGCCGCCATCACGTGATCGCCCCGGCCGAGAAAAAACATCATCGAGACCGCAGCACAGCCGAGCAGCATGAATACGAACAGCAGCCGTTTGCGAGCGGCAGCGACGTCGGAGACCGCCCCCAGCACGGGCGAGATTACCGCGACAACAACGGCAGCAATTGTATTGGCGGTTGCCCAGGCCGCTGTCGCCCGGGCGGGCGTAAGCGTGGCCGCCGTCACACTGACGAAAAAGATCTGAAAGACCGCGACCTGAATCGTCGTTTGAAACGACGACACAGCCCAGTCGTACATCGCCCATGCCCTCAACTCCGGGCGATTGAGGCCAAGCCGGTCGAGAAGCTTCACGTCACTCGTGCGGCTCTCAGACGATACCTCAAGGTTGACTGCTTCCTTTGAGCAGCCCGAGATTGAGGCATGCATTCCCGCCCCGGCACCAAAGCGCTCGCTCTCGCGTTCATCATTCCATTCGCCGGCTGCGGGCCAGGGGGTGAAAGGGCGCCGAACGATACGACCACGGAGTCACCGGCGCCACCGCCATCACTGGACACCTCAGCCATCCTTAGTGCACCGATCTGGGACGCGGACCTCGGCGACGAACTTCTGATCCCGGGCCCCACCCCGCGGTCAGCATGGGTGATCCTCGCGGCGTTCGACGACAACAGATCACTTGATTCGCTTCCCGCGAACGCAACGGTCGTACGCGGCCTGCGCTTTACCATGTTCGCCGAGGGCCATGAACGGGGCGAGATCGCCGCTGACGCACCTCTGTTCGTGGACGTGCCTGACGACTGTTCGGCGTGGCCGCTCGTGCAACTCGACGGCGCCGTGCCGCCCCGTTGGGAGGTGGGGCTGCGGACGGGTGCTGTTCTTCCCTTCACCAGCGACTCGCTGCCCTCACTCTCCTCGGCGGATTCCGCCACCCTAACGAGGGAAATCGCTCGCGTCGCGTCCAGCGCACCCGGCGACACCGTGAGCGCTCTCTCGGGCATCCCCTATCGTGTCCGGGGGGCCAATCGAATAACCGCTGACAAAGGTGGACACATCCTCTTTGCGGAGGTCGGCCGGGTCCTCAATCAGGAAGCCAACCCGCTGACCGAACACGTTCTGCTGATCGCGCGCCGCGACTCCGCGTCACGGCGACTGACGCTCGACTACAGCGAGCGTGCATCCGGAAGCGAGGCAGAAGTGGAGTCGGCGGAGCTGACGTTCGCGGGCCGCCTCAGAAACGGTGATGTTCAGCTCCTGATTCTTACGCGGTACATCGCGGACGGTGTCTTTTACACCATCCTGGAATCGCGACAAGGCCGTCCGTGGCAGCACAAATGGACGAGCACATACGCAGGCTGCTGATTCACTTCGCCGAGTCAGCCTCGCGGGTGTTTCGACCGAGCATCGCCGGCGCCCGCGTTGCCACGAAGCTCCAGCCGAATGCCGGCCGCCGCTCCCAGCTGATCGCCAGCACCAGGAGCGTCAGAACGTAAGGGAGAGCGAGGAACAGCTGATAAGGGAGACCGGACCCCGTGGCCTGGAGTTGAACCTGCAGAGCTGACGCGGCGCCAAACAGAAGTGAACTGCCGAGTACCCAGGCCGGATGCCAACGACCGAGGGCAACGATGCCGATGGCGATGAAGCCGCGACCGGCGGACATCTGCTCAGCAAAGGTGCCGGTCTGGGCGAGGACAAGTGTGGCACCACCAAGACCGCCGAGTGCGCCACCGGTGAGGAGAGCGGCCCAGCGAACGCGTTGCGGGTCGATACCCGCTGCAATGGCGGCGGGTGGATATTCGCCAACTGCGCGCAGCGACAGTCCGGCGCGCGTTCGAAATACGACCCAGGTGCACGCGACCGTGGCTGCATAGAGGAGGTAGGTCAGTACTGGCTGATGAAACAGCGCAGGCCCGACCACCGGCAACGAGGAAAGGATCGGCACTTCCACCGGCGCAAGCGTGGGGAGCGAGAGTCCGATACCAGTCGATCCGAAGGCCGACCGATAGAGAGTACCGGTGAGGCCATAAGCGCCGATCGTCAGCGCCGTTCCGGCGAGGATCTGATCGGCGCGCAACGAGATGGCGAACACGCCGAACACGGAGGCGAGCGCGACACCAGAAAGACAACCCAGAGCAACGCCCAGCCAGACGTTGCCGGACGCGGCGCCGATAGCGGCCCCGAGGCAACCGCCGATGATGACGCCCTCCAGGCCGACGTTGATGACCCCGGCGCGCTCCGACACCGCTTCACCAAGCGCAGCAAACGCCAGCGGGGTTGCGGCCCGGACCATCGCCGCGAAGAACTCCTCGAAGCCAATCATGCTTTCGCGTGCGAAGTATCACCAGGGCCACGCGAACCGCCCGATCGTGAGCCGACCGCTGCCGCTGCCACGGCCGCGAGGATCACTACCGCTTCGACGACAGAAGCGATCACCGATGGCACTCCGGCCTCACGCTGCATGGCAGCGCCACCGGCGGCGAGCGCGCCGAAGAACACGGCAGCTCCAATGACCCCAAGCGGGTTGAGCCCGGCCATCAAAGCAACCGCGATGGCCGTGTATCCATAGCCCGGCGAGAGATTTTCGTAGAGGGCAAAGGTTACGCCCGTCAACTCGATTCCTCCCGCCACCCCAGCAAGCGCTCCGCTGAGAAGAAACGCCCGGAAAGTGACTTTCGGGACATCAACCATTCCGGCCGCAGCCGCCGCGTCCGCTCCGGCACCACCTGCCCTGATCCGGAACCCCGGGGCGGTACTGCGAAGGAACCACCACGCAGCCGTTGCCAGCAGTATCGCGAGCACAAAGCCCAGATGCAGGCGTGAGCCGGCGACAAGACCGGGCATTCGGGCCTCTGCCGGGATCGAGGGCGACTGCGGAAAAACGCCCGTGGGCTCCTGCAGCGGCCCCCTGACCAGAAAGCCGACCACGTGGAGCACCACAAAGTTCATCATGATCGTCGAGACCACCTCGAGTACGCCGAAGTACCGCCTCAGGACAGCCGGTATCAGCGCCACCAGAGCGCCACCGGCAGCAGCGGCGACGATGGCAGCACCAAGATCGAATGGTCCGCTGGTGCCTGAGGGGGACAGCACGACAGTCGCCATCACAGCACCGGCGAGAAGCTGACCCTCGGCACCGATGTTGAGAACGCCGGCCCGAAAGGCAATTGCCACGGCCAGCCCGGCGACGATCAGCGGTGTCGCCCGCACCAGGGTAGCTGAGAGGATCGCGTCGATCGATCCAAACGCCCCACGAAGGGCCGCGCCCAGGGCAGCTCCGGCATCGTAACCCCCAACCATCAAAAGCAGGGGAATGAGCATCACGCCCGCGGTCACACCGGCCGCGAGCCCAATCGGAAAACGGTTGAACCTGCGTCGCATATTCAACTCGTCGAAAGCCCGAAATGGCCGACGAACACGACAATGTCGCTCACACCGCTCCAGCTCTGTCAGTCTCGAGGCGCTTGAGTCGTGTCATGCAGAAAATCCCGAGCAGGGGCCCGATCACCAGCGGGACATAAGCAAACTGCCAGCCGAACCTGGCGCTCCACATCGGGACGAGCCCGATCGTGACCGTCGTGAGGAGGAATCCGAGAGCGGTCTGGACCGTGACCGCCGTTCCCACCCACGTCGGAGGCGCAAACTCGGTCACCGACGCGGAGAATTGCGCCGAATCAGCAACGATCGACATTCCCCAGAGAATGGCAATCAACAGAAGGAGGGCCGAAGAAGTAAAAACGGCAGGACCAATGAGGAGACAGCAGGCGCCACTGAGGGCCATTGCCACTATCGTAACGACAGAGCGTCCGGTGCGATCGGCAACGATCCCTGCAATGACGGATCCTACGGCTCCCGCGGCTATCGTGGCAAAAGCGGCCAGCGACGACATCGCTTCAGGCCACGCGCGTGCACTCCCCACCGAGGCGAAGAAGAATCCGATCGAGCTCCACATGGCATAGAGTTCCCACATATGCCCGAGGTACCCTCCCGTCGCCAGCAGCACCCCGCGATTCGACAGCACACTGCGCAACGCATGCGGATCGAAAGGAGCAGATGGCGTCTGAAACGGGCCCTCGCGCACGAGGACGGCGAACAGAAATGCCGCCGCAACCGCGCACCCCGCAGCCAGCAACACCACTGCTCGCCACTCGTCACCGCCACCAGACACCCTAAGCAGGTGAGGCATGGCCGACCCGAGCGTCGTGCCCCCAACTATCAGTCCGATCACAAGCCCTCGGCTGCGGGTTGTCCAGCCGGCGGCGAGTTTAATAGCAGGGGGATACACGCCGGCCATTGCAGCACCGGCGACGATTCGCGCAGTCACCACGACTGAAAAAGGGAGTTCGTCCACGGCAAGAAGGGCCGTCGCCAGTGCCGCGACCAGTGACGCAAAGGCGGCGAGGCGGGCCGGTCGCAGTCTGTCAGCGAGGAGCCAGACGGCGCTGGCTGTCGATCCCAGCACAAAACCCAACTGTACGGCCAACGTCATCCAGATGGCGCTCGAGGCTCTCCAACCGGCATCCATCGCCATTGCCGGGCCCACAACCGTTGCACTGAACCATGGCGTCATACCCAGCACAACGGCGAGTACGAGAAGCGACAGCTCCAATCCAACTGAGCCTCGGCGCATGGTGGTGGCTTTCACCGCGCGACAGCGCCAAGCATTGCCGAGCCAACTGCTTCCCGAGTGTAGGGCGGAGGAAGGTCGATGATCTGGCCGCCGCGCACTACGATAATCCGATCCGCCACCTCGAGGAGTTCATCGAGATCGGTCGAGTAGAGAATGACGGCCGTCCCCACGGCGCCTGCCTCGCGGAGCGCCGAGCGAACAGACGCGGCCGACCTGACATCCAGACCGCGTGTCGGGTTTTCGGCAACGACCAGTTGGGGCAGCGGGAGAAGCTCTCTGCCCAGGAGCAGGCGCTGCTGGTTGCCTCCTGACAACGTTCCGACCGAATCGTCCGCGCTGGTACCGCGAACGTCGAAGTGTGTCACGATCCGGGCGGTCAGGTCGCGTAGCGCGGCCCAGGGCATCGCCCCTCTCTGCCTCGACAGTCCTCTGAGCGCCACGTTTTCAACCGGGTTGAACGAGGGAATGATTCCCTCGCGATGCCGATCCTCGGGTATGAACCCGATAGCCGGTGGCAACCGGCACGAGCCCGCCTGCGGCAGGACACGCCCGCTGAGGATGCGCAGAAGCTCCTTCTGTCCGGCGCCCTCGATCGCTGCCACTCCGACGATCTCACCGGAGCGCACTTGCAGGGAAACGGAATGGAGCCCGTGGCCGGTCACGCGCGAGATGGACACCGAGGAGAGTGAAGCGACAACCGGCTGTTCGCGGGTCTGGCCGACTGCACGGCGGGTGGCGGGGACGAGGGCACCTCCAATCATCTCGTTGACGAGGAGATCGCGCGTCGCTTCACCGCGGGGGTGGGAGCCTGCCGTTACTCCGTCGCGCAGCACGGTGAGTTCATCACCTGCCGCCTCTGCTTCGGCCAGCCGATGCGTGATCAGGACCACCGTACCGCCGTCATTGACAAACCTGCGAAGCCATCCGAGGAGCTCTGCACTCTCGCTGGGAGCGAGCACGGCCGTCGGCTCATCGAGAATCAGTGTTCGAGCACCACGCGCGAGTACCTTGAGGATCTCGAGCCGCTGTTGTGCCGATACGCTCATCTCGATCGCTCGCAGCCGCGGATCCACGACAAGACCGGTCGCCGCGCCCAGATCGCGCAGAACGCTTTCGGCAAGAGCAAGATCGAGTCGTCCCTCGAGGCTGAGCGCGACGTTTTCCGTACCAGTCATCGTCGGCACGAGCGCAAAGTGCTGGTGCACCATGCCTATCCCTCGGGTGATTGCGTCGCGCGGACTCTTCAGGCGCTCCACCCGTCCTTCGAACATGACCTCGCCGCTATCCGGCTGGATTTCTCCGGACGCGATTCGCATCAAGGTTGTCTTGCCCGCTCCGTTTTCCCCCAGCACGCAATGAATCGTGCCGCGTTGAACGTTCAGTGTGGCGCCACGGAGGGCCTCCGTACTCCCGAAACTCTTGTAGACGTCCCTGAGCGCGAGGACGGGCGTCACGATCCCGTCGGCAGGAGCAGGAATCGGGAGGGAAGATCAAAGTGCTGTCCGATGAGCGCCGCCAGCGCTTCAACGCCAGGTGTTTCGGTCGCGTAGTGACCGCCGTAGATGATCGTCAGTGCGCTGTCGGCGGCGTCAACGGTTGTGTGGTGCGGACCTTCACCGACGATGAGAGTATCAATTCCTTCGCGAGCGGCTGAGGCTATCTCCGCACTCCCGGCACCGGCTCCGGTAACAATCGCCCAACGGCGCGTGACTGCACTGCTGGCAAAGGCGGAAGCACGCACCACGCCACCTCGGGCGGCGGAGTAGGCACGAACCAGTTCAAAGAGGTCTGCCGTAGGAATCTCCGCGCGACCGGAGCAGCCAATCGCCTTTCCTCTGTAGTGCCCGAACTGGCCGCTGACAGTGAGCCCCAGATCGCGCGCCAGCCGCGCGCAGTTGCCGACATCGGGGTGCGCGTCCAGTGGCAAGTGCGACGAGTAGACGGCGATGTCATTCCTGATGAGGGTGTCGAGGCGGAGCCATGCAGCTCCAACAATTGGCTGCAGCCCACCCCAGAAGATTCCGTGATGAAGAACGAGGAAGTTGGCTCCGGCGGCGATCGTCGCATCGATCGTGGCACGGGAAAAGTCGACGGCCGTCGCGACGCCGGTGACGGGTCCGTGATGATCGAGCTGGAGACCGTTCAGGGCCCGGTCGTAGTCCTCGAACGCATTGGTGTCGAGGAGGCCGTCAAGGAAAGCTGCGACCTCGAGCGACGTCGGCACTACCGGGTCGTCGTATCGCGCGAGGCCACGGTCACGACCAGAGCGCCGGACTGAATCGCGCGCTCGACTGAATCGACTGACTGTCGCACCAGATCGGGGACAGAGGCGGCTGCAGCGGGGTTGTGGACGAAGCGGACAACCTGCGACGAAGCTCCCAGAGCCACCACACGCGGCGAGAACGAGCCATCTCTGATCTCGCGGCCAATCGTGTGGAAGGCGAGCGGCAGATCAATTACGACGCTGCCGAGTGTAACTTCGGGTGCGATGTGATTCTGATCGGCGTTTGAACCGAAGACCCAGACTCCGCGTCGCTCGCGAGCCGCCTGAAAAACGCCCAGTCCGGCCGCATCCGCGTTCTGGAAGATGACGTCCACTCCGCGCCCGATAAGCGCCAAAGCCTGCTCCTTGCCGGCTCCGGGATCGTCCCAGTTGCCGACGTAGGAAACGATCACCTGGACGTCGGGTCGAGCTGCCCGTGCACCGGCAGCGAAGGCGTCGAAGCCCGCCCTGACCGGCGGGAGTTCCGTGCCGCCGACTCCACCGACCATTCCCGAGTGCGTCAGGAGTCCGGCCATAACACCGGCGATGTACGCCGGTTCTTCGAAGGCGAAGCGGATGCCCGCAACGTTTGGTCCGGTCGTGGTACCCGAGGTCGTGATGTAAAGCGTGTTTGGGAAATCCGGAGCCACCCGCATAGCGGCATCCTGAAACTCGAAGCCGTGCCCGAAGACTGCTGTATATCCCTCTCGGCCGTATTGACGGAAGTTCTCCTCGAACTCGGCGGGGGTGCGCGTCTGGATGTGGCTGACACGCGCCCCGAGCGAGTCGCGCATTCGGAGAAGTCCCTCGTAGGCCCCGCCGTTCCAGGACTGGTCGGCGATGGAGCCCGGCGTGAGCAGAGCGACCGAAAAGGGCGCCTCATCGCCTTGCCCGCCGGTGCCGCAGCTGATGATCGCGACGACCAGGACTAAAGAGACTATGCGGTGAATCACTGCTCGCGATCCCACGGTGAAAGGTGGTCAGCCGTCGGCGTGAAGTCTGACACCTGCTGGAGGTCGCGACGCCTGGGCAGCCTCTCCCATTCGTACGCCACCGTTGATCGACGCGCCTTCGTGGACGACGATGCTTCGCGTATGGATGTCTCCATCGACCGATGCAGTGCCCTGGATTTCCACGCGTTCCTGGGCCACGACCATTCCCACGACACGGCCCGCGATTATGGCGTCGGCCGCATGGACATCACCATGAATGACTCCCGATCGACCAAGGAGAAGCTGACGAGCACCGCGGACAGTTCCTTCGACGACTCCCTCGATCTTGATCGTCCCATTGCTGTCCACATCCCCGACTATCCGCATGCCATTTCCTATCACAGACATGGCGGCATCGGCGGCGGTGGGTTCGCTGCCAGCGACGGAGCGGTCTGGTCCCGGCTTGTTGAAGATGGCCATCTGGTGTCCCGTGTCAGGCGTGATCAGCCGAATGACCGATGATGAGCTCCACGAGTCGCTGAAGATCGTCGGCGGAGTAGAAGTTAAGAGTAACAGTACCTGCGTCGCCGGAGGATAGTGCGATGCGTACGTCGGTCTGGAGTCGTCGGCGGAGAATTTCGGTAAGGCGACGTACTTCCGGATCCTGAGGCGGCAGTGATCGCCTCGTGTCAGCGGCATCCGTGCGCTGCGCGCGCGGAGCCGTCGCGACGCCTGTTCTCGCTTCGTGGGCGATTCGCTCGACGTCGCGGACGGTCAGGTGCTCATCGATGACGCGGCGCGCAGTTTCGATGATGGCCCGCTCGTCGGGGAGCGCGAGAAGAGCTCGCGCGTGGCCAAATGAAAGACGGCCGTCACGAACAAGTCGCTGGACGGCCTCGGGCAGTGTGAGCAGCCGGAGAAGATTGGCGACGGTGGAGCGGTCCTTTCCGACCGCAGTCGCCACGTCCTGCTGGCTCAGATGAAACTCGTCCTGGAGGCGGCGATAGCCGGCCGCTTCGTCGAGTGGGTTGAGGTCCGCGCGCTGGAGGTTTTCGACGAGCGCCATGACCAGCATCGACTGGTCGTCGAACTCGCGGACGGTCGCGGGAATCGTGGTCCATCCGAGGCGTGCAGCGGCGCGAAGGCGGCGTTCCCCTGCAACGAGCTGGTAGGTTCCAGTGGCCGTGGTGCGGACAGTAACGGGCTGCAGCAGGCCGTTAGTGCGGAGACTGTTCTCGAGGGCGGCGAGCTCGGTGGGGTCGAATTCGCGCCGCGGCTGGAAGGGGTTGGGTGCGATTCGTGAGATGTAGAGCTCCAGTGGAGGAGCGGGTGCGGTAGTGGCGGTCTCGTCCAGGCCAGGGCGTGCTGCGGACATGAGAGCTTCCAGGCCACGCCCGAGTCGCCGCGGTTTGTCGGCAGACATCAGGTGGTTCCCCACTGAAACATACGTTTCACAGCAGCACCATAAGTTCTTTTGTCGCTGCAGCATAGGCTGCAGCACCAACGGAGGAAACGTCGTAAGATAACAACGGTTTGCCGAAGCTTGGGGCTTCAGCAACTCTGACGTTTCTAGGGATTACGGTTTCCAGGACCTTGTCGCGATAGAATGTTCGAGCCTCGGTGGCCACCTGTCGGGAGAGGTTGAGACGTCCGTCGAACATGGTCAGCAGAACGCCGTCGAGCTTGAGGTCCCGATTCAGGGAGCGCTGAACGAGGGCGACCGTCTTCATCAAGTGAGTGATCCCTTCGAGCGCGAAGTACTCACACTGAAGCGGTATCAGCAGGCCGTCCGCAGCCGTGAGCATGTTCAGGGTGATGAGGCCGAGCGAGGGTGGGCAGTCGATGAGGATCAGATCGTAGGCTTCGCGCAGTGGTGTGAGCGCGTCTCGCATGGCGTACTCGCGTCTGGGCAGGTCAACGAGCTCGATCTCGGCACCAGCGAGGTCGGGAGTGGCCGGCAAAACGTCGAGGTTACGGTACTGCACCTCGTGGACTATGGCGCTGGTTGGGGGCGCGAGCTTAAGGAGGACGTCGTAGACGGTGGGTCCGAGCCGGTCCGCGGGGATCCCAACGGCGCTCGTCGCGTTCCCTTGGGGGTCGCCGTCGACGAGGAGGACTTTTCGTTCGGCCACAGCCATACTGGCCGCGACGTTGACCGCCGTTGTGGTCTTCCCTACTCCGCCCTTTTGGTTGGCGACTGCGATTATTCGAGCCAAGTATCCGACAGCTGGTGACGGCGCGAATATAGGGCCGCCGAGTGTTGGCGGCTACGGTAATTGTTCCACGTGGAACGGGTTCTGGAGGTCGTGAATGCTGGCGATTTTGGCTGTTTGGCGATAATCACGGTACTGGGACAATGTGACGGCGGTACTCGCAGATTCTGACAGCGCAAGCGACTCTCGTGGTGCTGACGGACCTGGCCGTCTCGCAAAGGAAGGGAGGTTCGGGTCATCCGAATGCTTATCCAGAAGATCGACGCCCGGGGAATCTTCCAGGTGTTCGCCAGGAATCCCGGGGAAGTCGAAGGCATGGAGCTCGAACTCTCACGGTTGCGCGAGAGGAGAGTTTGGCTGACCTGGACCCACTCGTTCCGCACTGAATCGTTCAGGTCCGAGCGATTCACTGGCCCGGCTTGGGCGGTTTTCGACAAAGTGGTCTCGGGTCGTTGTTTCGCCATTGCCAGACCTCTGGGTTGCTTCGGTAGCGATGGGCCTTCAACAACGCCTCAAGAGATGCGCCGGCCCAGATCGCGGCCATAGCTCGGTAGCGTCATTAACACGCCATTAAGCAGCCATTATAAGCGCACTAATTGGAATATACGCACATCAAGGCGCCTGATAGCGGCCATGATTGCGCCACGACAGAAGTGCAGAGTCAATCGAGACAGGCCACAAAGCAGGACTGATCCCCTCCTCGGAAGAACTGGGCTTGAGGAGAAAGACCCGTCGGCCACGGTTCGCATCGAGAAGAAGCGTATCCCGCGCGTGGAGATCCCTGGCAAACCGGTTGCTCCCCCAATCCACAGCGAGCAGCGGGGCGAAAAGCGTGAACCCTGACCGGTCTTCCGCCACTCTCGCAAGACAAACTTCCGAATACCTGGCCCCGGTAAGGTGTCGTTGCGACCTGTCGGGCGACAACGGACTTGGCACAAGCAGCGCCGAGTCCCCCTGCTCCGCTGCAATCGCGAGTTGGGCCTCAGTCGGACCGGCACCGCGCATTTCCAGCCGGGTAATCGTCTCCTCAAGCTCGCAGGCATCGACGGTGCGATAGGCCGCCTCGACGAACTGGCGGCTCAACCCCAGCGCCCACATCCGGGCGATGAGCTGTGACCCCCAGCTCTCGCGAACGAGAATCAGCGCGTCGTCGATTCCCTGCTCCGCTGCCCTCGCAGTTACATCGTGGCGCATTGACTTGAGCCCACTCGCGTATTGTCGCCAGCGTCCCGGTACGGCCGCCACGCCCGCAATCACAAGGCTCACCACCAGGAGAGACGAGGCAAAACGGGCCGCGTCCCTGCCCCTCTCCCTTCCTCTCTCCCTCTCCTTCATCAGTCCCATCCCCGCCCCGGTCACGCTGTCAGTTCCTCCAATCGATCCTCCGCCCCACCGAGCCCTCACAGCCGGCACCAGTCGCGCTGTCCAAAGTGCAAATGCAGGGAGGAGGAGATACACGAAGCGGGGTCCCAGATAAAACCCGTCGTGCCAATACGCGAAATACAAGCCACACAGCATCACCATTCCGCCGGCCAGAAACCGGTCGAGGCTGTTGAGCCGACGAGTGAACCAGAGTCCCGCTGCCGGAAAGACCAGTGACGGCACAGGCGTTTCGAAAAGGTAGGTCTGGAGACGCAGGAAGTAGACATTGAGCAGCTCGAGCCCGTGGACCGGTGTGTGGAGCTGCCCCCAAGGTGACCGATGAAACCCGAGGCCATGCTCCTTTCCCCACTGAAGCTCATAGGCAAAGAGGAACACATCTCCGGTTGTGGCGCGGTTGTACAGGAGTAGCCCTGCGACCGGCACCACCAGTCCGAGCGCGGCGCCGGCCGGCATCCGGAGGTCACGACGACGGACGGCGAGAATTACAAGCCAGATGGCGGCGGGCACTGCCCAGGCAAGGCCGTCGACAGGCCTGACCAGAGCAAGCAAACCCAGCCCAAAGCCGCACAACATCGCAGGGAGGAATGGTGCCCCCCGCGAGCGGTGACAGCATGACAAACCAGACAGCGCCACCATCATCAGGAAGAGGCTGCCCACATGGTTCATGTGAGAGCCTGACATGAAAAGAGTGAAGGGCGCAAATGCCATGAGCATCGCCGCCGAAAGAGCAACAGCCGGTGTCTCATGGCGACGCGCAACGAACCACATCAGGACAGCCGACGTCGCGCCCAGAACGGGGTTGATCAGCCATGGGACGCCCGCAAGCACGCCGGGCACGAGTAGCAGCGGCCCCCCCGGCGGAAACTGCGAAAAACGCCCAGCGCCGCTATCGACGAGGTGAAGCAGGCTTGTGAACTCTGGATGGAGCGGCGGCGGAGCAACCACGCGTCCTTCGGCAAACACCCGAGCCTGGAACAGCTGGGCTATTTCGTCGAGATGAAGGGCGTCGCGGCTGAACACCACAACGGCCACCACGCTGTACGCAGCCAGCGCCAGACTCCAGATGACAACCGCAGCAACCCGCGGGTGGGCATCGGCCGCCGCCACCAGCCTCCTGCCGACAGTCAGCTCCCAATCGATGCGGCGCGAGATAATGAGAAAAACAAGGGCCGCGCCGACCGCGATCGAGCTGCCGCTGGCCCACTCTGACAACCTGAGATCAAACCAGGGCGCGGACACTCCGCCTGGGATCCAGTTGACGAACGGGACGAAGCCCAGAATCAGGAACGCCGCGACAAAAAGGCGCGTGCCAGCGGTCTCCAGGGTACTCGACTCGTCAGGCAAGGGTCACCGGCCAACAGTTATCTGGAGGGGGTGCAAACGGCGAACAGGGGGACCAACGCGACCGGGGCCTCCGCGCGATCAAGCTCTGCGTAGAGACTACTCTTGCGGCCCCGCTGCAACGCGGCGTCGCCGCTCGACTTCAATAATCAGGTTCTGAAGGTCCGACGGTCCGAGCCCTGGGATGGCCGCAGCCTCGGCGACTGTGAGGGGTCGCCGCGCGGAAAGCTTTTCGCGGGCCTCGTGCGAAAGGGACCGCATTGATCCGTAGTCGAGCACACCTTCGAGGGGAAACTCACCCATCTGACGGAGCTTGTCGGCAGCGAGTCGCTCGCGCTCGAAGTACCCCGCATACTTGAGCTCGAGGTCGGCCGTAGCCACAGCATCGCGAGAGAGGTGCAGGCCAACGCCAGTCGCTCGGAGAAGGGCTTCCAGCGGAACATCATTGCGACGCGCAAGTTCAGCGATGCGCATGGGTTGGGTCACCAGGCTCGATCCGACGGAAGTGAGGACGGGGTTCGCCGCCTCGGGCTCGATCGATCGCGATCGCGACAGGGTAAGTGCCTCTTTTTCGGCTCCTAATCGGCTTTCGACGAGCTCCCGTTCGACGTCGCTCAGGAGACCAAGCTCCACTGCCAGCGGACTGAGCCGGCCATGGGCGTTGTCCTGCCTGACTGTCAGCCTGAACTCCGAGCGTGAGGTGAAAACGCGGTACGGCTCATCGACGCCGCGCGTCACCAGGTCGTCGACGAGAACGCCGATGTAGGAAGTCTCGCGACCGAGCCTGACAGGGGCCCGACCGAGCGCAGCATGGGCGGCGTTGAGACCGGCAAGTGCGCCCTGGGCTGCTGCCTCCTCATAGCCCGTGGTGCCGTTGATCTGACCAGCGAAATAGAGACCGTCGAAGGCCCTGACCCCGAGCGAAGAGTCGAGCTGAGTGGGCTGAAAGAAGTCGTATTCGATCGCGTACCCGGCGCGAGTCATTCGCACGTTTTCGAGCCCACGAACGGTTCTCAAAACGTCGAGCTGAACCGAAGCTGGCAGGGAAGTCGACAGGCCGTTGACATAGAGTTCCGAGGTGCCGTGACCTTCAGGTTCGAGGAACAGCTGGTGCCGCGTGGCGTTCACGAACTTGACGACCTTGTCTTCGACGGAAGGGCAGTACCGGGGGCCTCGCGAGCCAATCGCGCCTCCATACATGGCGGATCGTTTCAGGTTGTCCTGGATGATGTCTTTTCCCGGGGTTTCGAGAAAAGTGATCCAGCACGGCAGCTGCGAAGGGTGGCGAATGGCGCCTTGATGGCGCCTTGATGTCTCCCAGAAGGCGGACCAAGAGTAATCGAAGTCATCTATCTCGGAAATCTGGCGTTCCAGCAAATCGAAACGCACAGACCGGCCATCGATACGCGGCGGAGTTCCGGTCTTGAAACGTCCGACCTCCAGGCCCGCTCCCTCGAGCTGTTCAGCGAGCTCAACCGTTGGCCTCTCACCGGCTCGACCGGCTGCGATCCGTCGATCGGTTCCGATGTGAATGCGGCCGCGCAGAAAGGTCCCCGTAGTGACGACCACACAGCGCGCCTCGAACGACCGACCCTCTATGGTCTTCACGCCCCTAACATGCCGGCCGTCAAGGATGAGGGCACTGACAGTGGCCTGAACGGTGTGAATGGCGCTATGCTGCTCAATCAGAGTCCTTATAGAGGCTCGATAAGCAGCTCGATCACACTGCGATCGCGGGGCCCAGACAGCCGGACCCTTGCTGCGGTTGAGCATCCGGAACTGGATCGAGGACAGGTCGGTCGCGCGAGCCATGACCCCACCCAGGGCGTCAACCTCGCGCACAAGGGTACTCTTGGCGATCCCCCCAATGGCTGGGTTGCAAGACATCTGTCCGATGCTCTCGAGCGCCGTAGTCAAGAGGCCAACCGTGGCACCGGCGCGTGCGGCGAGAATGGCCGCTTCGACACCGGCGTGACCGGCGCCAATTACGATTACATCGAAATCGGCCTCGCGCATCCTCGAAAGCTAAGACTTTAGCGTCCTCTGGGTACTCAGGCGAGTCCCGCGCGTGTCAGCCCCCCAACCGGGAATCATCCAGGTCATGCCAATTCGGATTCAGCAGGGAAGTCCATCTGTTCTCATTCGTCGTGACAGATTTGAACGAACGCAGCTCAGTCGCACGGATCTCGATCGACTCCTCAACCTCACTCCGGAAGAATTCGCGGTAGAGGGAGAATTGATCAGCGTGGGCCCGATCGTTGACGCCGAGGGTATCGAGGTGATCGTCCGGGAGCTCGAAGGAGCGGGGCTCGTTTACTTCGAGGACTTCTTTGACCTGAGTGGAAACTGGCCAGACTGGCTTCAGCTGTTCGCGATGTCGCGTCGCGCAAAAGAAGCCGATGTGTCCTCGGATCGGTGATTGACGCTCAGTGCCTGCGGAGGTCTGCGCGCTCCCGTTCGGTTGATTCGCGCTGAGATTGGTCGGTCTGTTCGTCGTCGCCCCGCCTAAGCAGACCGATCCAGCCGCAGTGAAGGCACCAGCGCTTGCGGAAGAGCGGGCAGATGTGGTCCCAGAGAACAGAAGCAACGCGGGCCGTTTTCGCGTCACAGTTGAGGCAGCGGTCACCGCGTGGAAGCAGCGCTGCGAAGACAACCGTTGCCGCGATGATGCGCAGGACGAACAGTCCGCCGAAGACAAGACCAAAAATGACTGCATCCGACACAGGACCCTCCGATTCAGGGAGGAATCAAGTCTGAATCTCAACGAACCACTTCGTCGCCTAACTATCTACTGCGCCTCGCTGCAGCTCCAGATGGAGGAACTCGATCGCGCGTCTTTCGCTCCACGATGACACCGCCCAGGGATGGGCACCCTCGATAAAAGCGGCATGACCACCGCGATCCACGAATTCACAATGGAGCAATGGGTTCTCCGACGCAACACGTTCAACTACGTCGAGAAGCCCGGGAGGGTAGAACGGATCGTCCCGCGAACTCAACAGGAGCGTGGGCACACCGATCGCCGGCAGGAACTGGAGCGAGCTCGAGCGGCGGTAGTAGTCGGCGGCATCGGCGAATCCGTGGACGACGCTTGTCCACGCATCGTCGAACTCCCTGAGCGTCCGAGCCCGGAGAACGCGAGCGCGATCAGCCATCCCGGGGTGACGATCAAGCTTGGCGAGTGCCTTCCGACGGAGGCCACGCAGGAAATTGATGGAGTAGATGCGTGAAAACCCTGTATCGATCTTCGCGCAGCAGCGATCGAGATCGAAAGGCACAGAGATCGCACATGCCGCCGCCACACGACCTCTGCCGCGCGCGTCCGGCTCTCCCAGCCACTTGAGCATGACGTTGCCGCCGAGGGACACACCAGCCAGAACCAGAGGGGCGTGTGGAAGCTCTTCGGACAAACGTTGAGCCACGAACGCGAGATCCGTGGTTTCGCCGCTGTGGTATGACCGCGGTTGCCGGTTCATTTCCTCACCACACGTCCGGAACAGGAGCAGGTTCGCGTGCCAGCCGCGACTCCAGGCATGCGACAGGATCCCAGCCACGTAGGCCGACTCCGCCGATCCTTCGAGGCCGTGAAGGAGGAGCAATGCGGGTGAGGAGGGGGAACTGCCGGGCAGTCTCAACAGCTCCAGGAAATCATCGTCAGGAGTTGCCCAGCGCTCGCGGGTCCACGGGAGGTCCGCAGGTCGCCTGAACAATCTCCTCCAGATGGTCTGGAGGTGAGCGCTCGGCAGCCAGACTGCGGGCGAGTAGGGAGGTGACGTGTCGATCAGCGGCGTCGAAAGTGACAGGGCCGAAGATGGCGAAGGCCCCGGGCAGGATCCAACCCGCGCTGGGCGCCCATGCAGGCGATTATGATGCTGCCTCCACGGCTCATCTTCATGGAAGTACAGATATTCGGTACCAGAAAGGACGCTGAAACGCGAAAGGCCCTCAGGTACTTCGCGGAGCGTCGCATCCGTACACACTTTGTTGATCTTGTTGAGAAGGCAGCGTCTCGGGGCGAACTAGGCCGATTTGCGCAGAAGTTTGGTGTCCAGGCACTGGTCGACCGGGAAGGAAAGGAGTTTCGCGAGCTGGGACTCGGTACTGCGTTATACAGTGAGGAGCGGTGGCTGGAGCGGCTCGTCGCGAATCCCGGACTGCTCAAGACGCCGCTCGTGCGGTGCGGCAAGTTGCTGACGATCGGCGTTGACGAGGCCATCTGGAACAGCTGGCGGGGATCATGACGCAGCTGTCACTGGCGGCCGTGGGTGTCCATTACGGGGCCAGCATCGTTTTGCGCGACGTCACCTTCACGGTGGCCGCTGGCGAACGTTGGGGGATCATTGGCCGGAACGGGTCTGGCAAGACCTCACTCCTGAGGCTGGTGGCCGGTGAGCAGGAGCCCTCAGCAGGGCAGGTATCCAGGCAACCTGGGTTGAGAGTGGCCGTGCTGGACCAGCACCGCGATTTTGGAAGTGCGACTACGGTGTGGAGTGCGGTGGCCAGCGCGTGGAAGGAGCTGATCGACCTCGAGGCGTCGCTTGCCCGCCAGGCGGAGGCGATGTCTCGCGGGGAGGCGAGCGAACAGCAGTTGGCTGCGTACGCACGCGATCTCGAGCGCTTCGAACACGGAGGTGGCTACCGCTATGCATCACTTGTCGATGAGGTTTTGGCGGGACTCGGCTTCGACCCGGTGGCTGCGCGCTCGCAGCGGCTGGCGCACCTGAGCGGAGGTGAACGCGGCCGGGTGGCGCTCGCGCGCCAGCTCGTGATTCCCGCGGACCTGCTGCTGCTCGACGAGCCAACCAACCACCTCGACCTCGCGACGGCGCGCTGGCTCGAGAGTTACCTGACGGCGACTCGCGAAACGCAGCTGGTGATTTCGCACGACCGCGCCTTCCTCGAGCGGGTCGTGGACCATGTGCTGCACGTCGAGGATGGTACGGCCGTCCCCTACGCCGGCGGCTATTCCTCGTTTGTCAGCCAGCGTGCAGAGCGCCGCCTTGCCCGGCAGCGAGCCTGGGAGGGCCAACGGCGGATGATCGAGAAGGAGGAGGATTACATCCGCCGCAACATCGCGGGGCAGAACACACGACAGGCAAAGGGACGACGCAAGCGTCTCGAGCGGCTCCCCCGGTTGTCGCCTCCACCAGGTGAAGAAGGAACGATGGCGGTGAAGTTCGAGATCGGCGAGCGCGGAGGTGATCAGGTCGCGGTCCTGGAAGACGTGGCACTGCGGGCTGGTGGTGAGGGCGAAAGAGGAGAAGGGGGGGGTGGGAGGGGCCGAACGCTGTTCGAAGGTTTTACGGGGTGGATCCGCAAGGGTGATGTAGTTGGCCTGGTTGGCGCGAACGGATCGGGCAAGTCAACTCTTATCCGGGCGCTCGCCGGCTCGCTTCAGCCGGCTGCCGGAGTGTTACGGACCGGCGGTGGAGTGACGCTGTCGGTGTACACGCAGGACTTCAGCGATGTGCCGCGCGACGTCACGCTGTTCGATGCAATCGCGCTGTTGCGACCGATGTGGGACAGGGGGCAGGTGATGAAACATCTGGGGCGCTTCCGGTTTCGGGGTGACGAGGTGCTGCGGCGAACCTCTTCACTGTCGGGCGGTGAGCTGGCCAGACTTGCGATCGCGCGGATGATGCTTGGCCGATCCAACTTCCTCGTGTTCGACGAGCCGACCAACCACCTCGATGTGGAGTCAATTGAAGAGCTGGAAGATGCGCTTGAAGCATTCGAAGGGACGGTGCTGCTGGTAAGCCACGATCGTGAGTTGCTGCGGAAGCTGGTCTCCAGGATCTGGTCCATCGACGAGGGAACCGTAACGGCCTTCGATGGGGGCTTCGAAGAATGGGAGGAGCGCCAGGCGTCCCGGACGGTCCCGGCGGCAGAACCGGAGCGGCCCGGAACCAGCTCTGTTCCACGCGACCGGCCGGCGCGGCCGGAGCGGAGCATTCGTAAACTCGAGCAGCAAGTCGCAAGGGAGGAGGAGGCGATAGCCTCGATCGAGGCGTCGATACAGGTAATGACCGATCAACTGGCGGACAGCGCCTTGTACGAGAGTCCTGGTGCGCGGGAGACAGCGTTAACGCTCTCGACCGAACTTGCGATGGCACGGGCTCGACTGGAGGAGGTGATGCAGCGGTGGGAGGTGCTCAGTGCCGAGCTTGAAGCAGCGAAGCGCTGAACCCGGATGCCGCCCAATTTTCGCCGAGGCGCGGACGCGCTAAGCTTCGTCCTTTCCGGCTCCTCCTCAAACCAGGCATTCTGCACGTGAGGTCCCATACAAGCTGAATTCTGGGCGTGGTTCGGGTTCGTAGTGTTCGTGTTGATCGTACTTGCGATCGACCTCGGAGTACTGAACCGACGGGCGCACGTCGTATCGATGAAAGAAGCCCTCGCCTTCACGACGGGACTGTTCGTGCTGGCGCTGGGCTTCAACGTGCTCGTGTATTTTCTCTACGAGACGCAGACGTTCGGTCTTGGAACACACGTCGACGCCATCGATGGTGTGGCGAACGACGGCCGGCTGGCGGCGGTGAAGTTCTTTACCGGGTACGTGATCGAGGTTTCGCTGAGCGCGGACAACGTGTTCGTGATCGCGATGATCTTCCAGCACCTGAGGGTCCCACCTCAGTTCCAGCACCGGGTTCTGTTCTGGGGAATCCTCGGCGCCCTGGTGATGCGTGGCGCGATGATATTCATCGGGGCCGCGCTGATCGCGCGTTACCACTGGATACTCTATGTCTTTGGGGCGTTCCTCGTCATCACCGCGGTACGGATGCTGATGGCGAAGGATCTGGTTGATGCGGACGTCGAACAGACACCGATCATTCGTCTGGTGAGAAAACTGTTTCCGGTAACTCCGCGCTACCACGACAAGAGGTTCACAATTGTCGAAAACGGCCGGAGGGTGTTGACGCCACTTGCGATTGCGCTGGTGCTGGTGGAAACAACGGATCTGGTGTTCGCCGTCGACTCGATCCCCGCGATTTTCGCGATCACGACCGATCCGTTCATCGTGTTCACGAGCAACGTGTTCGCGATACTTGGGCTCAGGTCTCTCTATTTCGCGTTGGCGGGGGCGATGGAGAAGTTCCACTACCTCAAGGTTTCGCTGGCAGCGATCCTGGCACTGGTAGGGGTGAAGATGCTGGTGGCCGACCTTCTCAAGGAGTACATCGGTCCGAGCTTCAACTATTATCTGCTCGTGATCGTGGCACTGATCCTCGCCAGTGGGGTGGTCGCGAGTCTGCGCTATCCGCGTCCGCCGGCGCCCCACAGCGACGGGCAGACGGGTTGAACGCAGCGCTCGCCGGGGATTCCCGACAGCCAAAAACGTGATGCACCACTCAGCGCGCGCGGCGAAGATCGAGCCTTTCCATGCTGTGGAGATCTACCGCGAGGCGCTAGCTCTCTCGGAGCATCGGAACATAACGATTCTCTGCATCGGCGAGCCCGATTTCCCGACGCCGACGAGAGTCATCGAAGCGGCGAGCAGGGCGGCGTTGCGCGGCGAAACGCACTACACGATGCCGCTGGGCCTGCCGCGGCTCCGCCGGGCGATTTCGGACAGTTATCTGGAGCGCTACGCGACCTCTGTACCAGCGGAGAGAATCGGGGTAACGGTCGGGGCGTCGGGTGCCCTTGGCGTGATCTTCGCGGTGCTGGCAGAAGATGGCGACGAGGTCCTGATGGCCGATCCCGGCTATCCCTCAAATCGCGCCTTTCTGCACTGCTATGGAGCCGTGCCGAAATGCATCCCCGTCGGACCAGAGCAACGGTTTCAACTTACGGCCGACCTCGTCGAAGCATCCTGGGGAGAACGGACAATCGGAGTGATGCTCGCTTCTCCTGCGAATCCGACAGGAATGTGCCTGCCTGACGACGAGTTGAGACGAATTCACGAAGTCGTCGCCGGGAGAGGCGGCGCCCTGATCGTCGATGAGATCTACCACGGACTGACATACGGGCTGGCGCCAATCACCGCCGCTTCGTTAGGTGGCGATGTGTTCGTCGTGAACTCGTTCTCCAAGTACTACTGCATGACCGGCTGGCGTCTGGGATGGCTGGTTGCGCCGGAGCGCTGGATGGAACACATCGAACGCGTGCAGGGGCAGTTGACACTATGCCCGCCGGCGCCGTCCCAATGGGCAGCACTGGCAGCGCTCGAACCTGAATCAGCGGAGATCTACGAAAGCCAGCGCGCCACCTTCAGGCAACGGCGGGACTTTCTTGTGCCGGCGCTGAACGAAAGCGGATTTCAGGTGGACTGCATGCCCGATGGCGCCTTTTACGCCTACGCGGACATATCGCGCTACTCGAATGACAGCTGGCAGTTCTGTCGCGATCTGCTGAGAGAGAGCGGAATTGCGCTGACGCCGGGCCGGGACTTCGGCTCTCACCGCGCCAACATTCACGTGAGGGTCAGCTACACCCGGCCCATCGAAGAACTCGCCGCAGCGATTGATTCGCTGCAAAGATTCGCTCGACGACGTACCGATTGAACCGACGCTCCAAAGTTCAGAACTCTCCCACGAAGGAGATTTCGGGTTGGAGGGTTACTCCATGTCGCTCCAGCACCCGCGACTGCGCGTGCGCAATGAGTCGACGCACATCGGATGCAGTCGCACCGCCGAGGTTGACCATGATGTTGGCGTGGATGTGAGAGATCTGCGCGCCACCGACACGATACCCTTTGAGTCCGCACTCATCGACGAGGCGACCGGCTCCAACGCCATCGATCTTCCTGAAGATCGAGCCTGCACTGGGATGAATCTCGAGCCACGGGTGGCGGTTGCCGCGCCAGCTCAGGTTCTCCTGGAGTACGCGATGCATCGCAGCCTGGTCGCCGGGTGAAAGCCGGAACGTGACAGCGAGAGCGACATCACGCCGGTGGTGAAAGACGCTGGTGTCATAGCCGAAGGCGAGGTAGTCGGAATCGACGGTCTTGCGCGAGCTGTCTTCAGCGAGGATGTCGCAGGACTCGACGATCTCGGCGATGAACATCGTGCGCTCACGCGCCGGAGCGGGGGAAAGGAAGTGCAGGTTCTGCCAGACAGCGCCGCCGACGGTACTGGGGATTCCGATGTAGTGTTCGAGTCCGGAAAGCGACCGTCCAACCGCGGCGAGGATCAGGTCGCCAAAAACCGCCCCGCTTTCGGCCCTCAGGATTCCGGAGTCGTTGAAGGCAAACGACCGGGCGCGGTTCCGTATAACGAGTCCGCGGAATCCCCTGTCTCCGATGAGTATGTTTGCACCGAGCCCGAGAACGAACCACGGGGTCTCGGTCTCCCGGGCCAGCAGGACCGCGGTGGCGAGTTCGTCCGCCGAGGCAGCATCGTAAAGAAAGTCAGCGGGCCCGCCGATGCGGAACGTGGTGCAGGGTGCGAGAATCACATCCCGATGCAGCCGGTGGACTTCGAGGAAGTCCCCAGCAGCATTGAGCAGCCGTTCCGGGTCGTAAGCGGCCTGGGCCATCAAGGGTGACAAAGTAGGTGGGGGAGGGGATCGAAATAAGTGTTCGGCAGAATCAAACTCACATGCAACTGACTCAAGACGAAGCACCCGGTCCCAGGAGACGCCGCGTTCCAGCCGCAATCAGACGCGGGATAGTCGTGCTGATGGCTGCCGCTCAGGCGGCCACGGCGCAGCGCGCCGAGCTGGAGAAGTTCATTCACCAGCGCGTAATGGCCAACGGGATGGAGGTAATAGTGGTAGAGCGCCATGGCGTGCCGCTGGCGACCGTGGAGATAAACGTGCGCAACGGGTCGTTCACCCAGACCCCAGGCACCGAAGGTCTGGCGCATTTGTATGAGCACATGTTCTTCAGGGCCAACAGCCGGCTGCCGCGGCCTGACGAGTTCATCCAGCGCGCGTCCGAGCTGGGCGCTGTTTTCAACGCCCAGACCCAGGAGGAGCGGGTCAACTATTACATGACACTGCCCAGTGACAGTGTGGCGGGCGCGATCGGGTTGATTGCCGCTGCACTGCGAGAACCGTTGTTTCTGCGGGAAGAGCTGGAGCGAGAGCGTCAGGTGGTTCTTGGTGAATACGATCGCAACGAATCGAATCCGTTCTTCAAGCTGCAGTCAGAGATGGGGAGGCTGGTGTACCCCGGCATGTGGAGCCGCAAGAACATCATCGGAGAGCGCGAGGTTCTGCAGCGTGCGATGCCGGACCAGCTCAGAGAGATTCAACGGAAGTACTACGTCCCGAACAACTCGGTACTGATAGTTGCGGGGAGCGTGGTCCCGGGGGAAATCTTCCGCCTCGCGGAAGCGGCATTCGGGGACTGGAAGCGCGCGACCGATCCGTTCGTTGCCGATCCATTACCACCGATCCCACCGCTGGAGAGGAGCGCGGCGATCATCGTGGAGCAGCCGGTCAACGCGGTGACGGTCTACCTCGAGTGGCAGGGCCCGAGTGTGCGCAAGGACATGGCCGCGACTTACGCGGCGGACGTCTTTTCCGACGCGCTCAATCAGCCGGGATCAACGCTGCAGCGCAGGCTCGTGGACACAGGGTTGTTCCAGTCGATCGGGGTCAACTATTACACCCTCGATCATGTGGGGCCGATCTCGATCGTCGGGCAGACGACCGCCGAGCAGTTAAGGGAGGCGCTGGCGGCGCTCGACGGGGAGATCGCCAAACTTGCGGATGCAGGATACATAACGCGTGACCAGCTGGAGGCGACCAAGGCGGAGCGGGCAGTCAGCACCGCGTTCGGGATCGACCGCGCGTCGGAGTTCGCTCATACGCTTGGTTTCTGGTGGAGCGTGGCCGGAACCGACTACTACATGGGTTACCTCGACAACATGGCGAAGCAGACACTGGCTGATCTGCAGGCGTACGCGCGCAAATACATCGTGGGCAAACCACGCGTTACCGGAGTGCTGATAGATCCGGAATCGAGGGCGCGACTGAAGCTGGTGGAATCCGAGCTTCTGTCGGGGAGTCCTCCCCGGTGATGCGAAGATCGAAAGGGGTTGTGCTGATCGCCCTGGGGCTCGTCGCCGCGACCATGCCGGCGCGAAGTCAACGCCCGGCAACGCCTGCGGTTCAGGCTCCGTCGACGACCACCTACGAAGTGGGAGGGGTCAGGGTCATTCACCGCCATTCCCCCGGCAATATCGTCGTCGCCAACCTCTATTTGCTGGGAGGAGTCAGGCAGGTTTCCTGGGAGAACGCCGGGATCGAGCTCCTGCTCCTGAACGCCTCCGAGCGTGGTACACGCTCGTACACACGCGAGCGACTGCGGAGGACGATGGCAATGCTTGGCACGTCGATCGAGATCGATGCAGGGCGCGATTGGACGATGTTCGGCATCCGTGCGACCCGGCCCACTTTCGACTCCACGTGGGCTGTAATGGCGAGCAGGTTGATGGAGCCGGTGCTCGAAGGGAGGGAGCTGGAGCTGGTGAAGCAGCAGTTCATACTCGCCGTGCGGCAGCGCGAAGATTCCCCGGATGCGTTACTCGAATTCCTGGCCGACTCGGCGGCCTTTGCCGGCCACCCATACGCGATTCCACCGGCTGGGACGGCGACGTCGCTGGCCGGGATCACTCCCGAAGCGCTGCGGCGATACCATGCAGATCAGGTCGTCAGGTCGCGCATGTTGCTGGTCGTTGTCGGCAATGTGACGCGCGAACATGTGGAGCGTCTGGTGGCGCGAACGCTGGCGCGACTCCCCGCCGGGAGCTACCGATGGACATTGCCCGACACGTTGCCGCGCCGACGAGCTTCTGTCCACCCGGTGGGCCGCGAGCTGCCGACGAATTACATCACCGGCCGCTATCCCGGGCCCGCCGCCGGCACGCCTGACTATTACGCCCTCCGCATGGCGGCGGCGGTCATCGGCGGGCAACTGTTTGCTGAAATCAGATCGCGCCGCAACCTGACTTACGCTGTTGACGCTCCATTCCTGGACCGCGCGGTGAGCAGCGGCGGCTTTTACGTGACGACCGTCTCGCCGCAAGTTGTGGTGGACCTGATGCGCCAGCAGCTGGCAGCGGTGAGAACGGGGATCGCGGAACGCGGGGCCATGGCGCGCCTCAAGCAGCAGTTTCTCACGCAGTACTTCCTCGACAACGAGACCAACTCGGACCAGGCCGATGCCCTGGCCCAGTCCCACCTGTTCGAGGGGGATTTTACAGCGGCCGCGAACCTCGAGGAGAAGCTTCGGGCGGTCACGCCCGACGACATCCAGCGAGTTGCCAGGGTATGGATGAGGGATGTGCAGTGGGTCTACATCGGCGCACTTGATCGACTACCGAGAGCGTCGATGGAGCGATTCTGAGCGCCACGCTCGCCTGACGTCGCGCTGAGTGAGCGCTGCTCGAGAACTTCCAGGACGTCGTGGAGTGAAGCTCTGGCGGCGGTCACTGCGACCAGGGTATGGTAAATGAGATCTGCAGCCTCGTTTACAACGCCGCTGCGGTCATCGTCGGCGCACGCGACGATCAATTCACCCGCTTCTTCAGCGATTTTCTTGAGTCGCAGATTGCGGTTATCGCCAAGGTGTCGGGTATAGCTGGCGCTGTCCCGGGTTGTCGTCGAAGAGAGCCGTTCCTCGATCACCGCGGCGAGGCGCCCGATAGCTCCTGACCCCAGCGGCCCGAAGCAGGTCGCCTGCCCGGTGTGGCAGGCCGGACCGCGCTGGACAACGGTCGCCAGCAGCACGTCTCCATCGCAATCGGGAGCGAGGGACACGATCCGCTGCACGTTGCCGCTTGTCTCTCCCTTGTGCCAGAGGCCGCGCGTTCGCGAATGATAGTGCATCTCACCGGTGGTGAGTGAATGTGCTACGGCTTCGCGGTCCGCGCGCGCGACCATCAATACGGTCCCGGACAGGTGATCGCAGGTGACAACCGTGACAAAGCCGCCACCGCGGGCGAAATCGAGTCGGGAAATATCAAATTGGTGTGTGATCATCGGAGTTCGGGAACGCCGAGGGCGCTGCGCAACTCCTCAGCGAGAGCAAGGTTGGTGGCCACAGCATCGCTACCGGCAAGAGAATGGCGGCCGTTGAAGTCAGTGAAGACGCCGCCCGCCTCACGCATGATCGGCATGAGAGCGGCAGCGTCCCATGGAGAAAGCCGGTCGTCGACCATCAACTCTGCCTGGCCCGACGCTACAAGAGTGTAGCCGTAGCAGTCACCCCAGGTGCGTGACACGCTGGCGCGAAGGGAAAGCTCACCCCAGCGCGAGCGCCGTGAGGGACTGGACGGGAACCGGTCATCGGTGGTGAGGACAGTTGCGTCCTCGATCGCCGAGACATCGGAGACCCGGCACCGTGCATTGTTGAGCCAGCAGCCGAGATCGTCCGCGGCAGTCATCAACACCCCGGCTGCGGCGCAGCAGATCGCTCCGGCGATCACGCGCCCCTGTTCCTCGACAGCTACCATCGAACCCCAGAGTGGTACACCTCTGACGAACGACTTCGTACCGTCGATGGGGTCGATGAGCCAGCGTCGACCGGTCGTTCCGACCTGTGTTCGCAGCTCCTCACCCACAATCCCGTCGTCGGGGAATTCGGCAAGGATGCGTGAGCGGGCGGCACGTTCGGCTTCCCGGTCAGCTTCGGTAACCGGGCTGCCGTCAGCCTTGGACTCCACTACGATCTGACGGCGGAAATAACCGAGTGCGACCTCGCCAGCGGCGGCTGCAGCCGCGGCGACAGCTTCGAGGAGGATGGCGGCCGAGCTCACGCGGCCGTCCTGCGAATTTCGAAGCCGGCGTTGGCCATGGCCTCCTTGATGACCGTCACGGTAACTACCTGGTCGTGGAGGATGCCGGCTACGAGTGCAGCCTCGGCGCCGGCGTGGAGAACTTCGGGGACGTGATCAGGCAGGCCCGCGCCACCCGATGCAACGACAGGGATGTCGACCACTCGCGCGACGGCGCGCGTCAACTCGATGTCATAGCCGGAGCGAGCGCCGTCGCAGTCGATACTGGTAAGGATGATCTCGCCAGCGCCACGTTCGGCGCAGACGCGAGCCCACTCGACAGCGTCGATGTTGACCGCACGGCGACCGCCGTGAGTCCTGACACACCATCCAGTGTGCGTCGCTGCGGCGTCGATGCTGGCCACAACACACTGGCTGCCGAATTCGAGCGCGGCTTCGTCGATCAGAGCCGGTCGTTCGATCGCGGCGGTGTTGACGCAGACCTTGTCTGCGCCCGCCCGCAGGGCGCGGTTGAAATCCGACAGGCTCGAAATGCCGCCGCCAACCGCGAGCGGCACAAACAGAGCGCCTGCCGTGCGAGAAACCGTATCGAACGTGGTTTCGCGTCCGGTTACAGTAGCCGAAATGTCCAGAAAGACGATTTCGTCAATGCCCTCGCTCTCGTAGCGTGCCGCCAGTTCGGGTGGATCGCCGACATCGCGCAGGTCGACGAACCGCCGCCCCTTGACCACCCTGCCACTGCTGACGTCGAGGCAGGCTATCAATCGTTTGGCCAGCATCAGGTGCCGACCTCTCCATCGCGCTCCACAACGACGACTCCCTTGGTGCTGAAAAGGGTGGAACGGGTCGACATCGCGACATCAAGTGCCCGGCCGAGCGCCTTGAACGCGGCTTCGACAATGTGATGCCGGTCGCTGCCTCTGATGACACGAACGTGAAGGGTGATACCGGCGTTGATGGCAAACGAGCGCATCCAGTGGTCATAAAGGGTCGACGGAAGCGGGCCTTCGTAATGCGACCTGCCACCGGCGTCGACGACGACCTGCACGAGCGCGTCGTCCATGGCAATGGTGCTCTCTCCGTACCTTGCCGCACGCGCCGGAAGCGCGTCACGGATGAGTGTGCCGAGCGTGATGGCGACGTCTTCGATTAGGTGGTGTTTGAGATCGCCCCTGGCCTTTACGACGAACCCGAGGCCGGAGTGCAGGGCCAGCGTGGCGAGCATGTGATCGAGAAACGGCACGCCTGAAGTGATCTCGATGCGCGAAGGTTCAGTAATCTCGATGGAAACATCGGTTTCGCGTGTTCGGCGTCTCAGAATCATTGGCAGAACTCGTTCGCAACCGCAGCCGGATCAAGTGCGCCCGAATAGAGAGCCATTCCCACGACGGCCGCGCTTACTCCCCGTTCATCGAGAGCACGGAGATCGGACATATCGGCAATGCCTCCGGCAACGATCAGCGGAAGCTGGACTTGTTCCAGAACTTCTTCGACGAGGTGGAGGTCGGTTCCCGACTGGAGGCCCTCGCGATGTACGGCAGTGACCATGACGGCCGCGAGTTCGAGCCCGTTTATCTCATCGAGCAGGGAGGGAAGATCAGTTTGGAGGGCACGCTGCCAACCTTCGATGACGACGCGACGTTCCCTGACGTCGACGGCGAGGATGATGTGGCCGGGGTGGACCGAGCAGAGCTCGGAGAGCCAGTCGAAGTCCGAGACGGCGCGGGTTCCGACGATCACGGCCTCGGCGCCTGCGTCGAGCAATCGGCTGACATCCGCGGTCGAGCGCAAGCCTCCCCCGACCTGAACTGTCAGCGGCTCCCGCAGCAGATCTTCGACAAGAGCCCGATTGCCTCCGTGAGCGGTCGCGGCATCGAGATCGACGACGTGCAGCCGCTGGAATCCGAGCCGGCTCCAGTCGCGCGCAACTGCAACGGGGTCGGAGAGCCTGATTCGCTCGCGCTTGTAGTCACCTCCCACAAGCTGGACGCAAGTACCGGAACGCAGGTCGATGGCAGGAATGGCGAGCATCAGTGGCTGGAATCGAGGAAACTGCGAATGAAGGCGAGGCCGGGTCGGGAGCTCTTTTCGGGATGAAACTGGACTCCAACTGTCCGATGCATGCGCACCGCCGCGGGGAACCGGTCGCCCTGGTGCTCTGACCAGGCAATCACCACATCCGCCGAGGTCGGGCGTGCTGCAAAGGAGTTGGCGTAGTAGGCCCGGGAGAGCCCTGAACCGATCAGCAGCGGGTCACCGACATCGTCGAGAGAGTTCCACCCCATCTGTGGAACGGAACGCGCCGAAAGTCGCGTGACGCGACCATCAATCAGCCCGATCCCCTCACCAGGCCCCTCATCGCTCTCCACGAAGAGCAATTGCATCCCGAGGCAGATCGCGAGGCAGGGGAGGCCGCCGGCAAGACGTTCACGCAGGATAGTGCGTGAACCGGCGATTCCGCTGGCGGCTCTGGCAAACGAACCGACACCGGGGAGAACCAGCGCGTCGGTCGCGAGGGCGCGGCGGATATCGCTCTCCACCCGGATCGTGACGCCAGCCGCCACAATCGCCTTGGACAGTGAATGGAGGTTTCCGGTGCCGTAATCGAGAATCGTCACTATCATCGCACGGCATCGAGAAGGAGAGGAGTGACGATCTGCATCTGCTCCGGAGTACCAACCGTTACGCGGAGGGCGTCACCGATCGAGCATAGATCATTGAACGGGCGCACGAGTATGCCGCGATGGGCGAGGTCGCGGGCACGTGCAATCGCATTGGAAACGGGCACGAGAACAAAGTTCGCCGCAGATTCCGGGACCTTGATGTCGGACGCGCGCAGAGTCGCCATCAACCGGTCCCGGGCCGCGGCCACGACCTCGACACCTCGGCGCATCCATGCCTGATCGCTGGCGAGAGCGCTCTGGGCGGCGCGTTCGCTTACCGTGCTGACGGTAAATGGGCCACGAGCCTTCTCGAGCTCGCGAATGATCCTGCGGTCTGCGACGGCGAAGCCGACCCGAAAACCGGCCATGCCGAAGGCTTTGGACATGGTGCGGTACACGACGAGTCGACCGTGGGCGGGGGCGAGTCGGGCGATATTGGTGCCTGCAAACTCCGCGTAGGCTTCGTCGATGATGAGCGTGCCCGAAACCTGATCGAGGGCCGATGCAAGTTCAGCTGCTTCGAGTTGCAGTCCGGTCGGATTGTTAGGCGTGCAGATTACGGTCAGGGCCGCGCGGGTCCTTACAAGGCCGTCGACGTCGATGTGACCGCCGGCGCGGACGGGCACGAGAGTGGGGTTGAGGGAGTTCGTGATTGCAAAAAGCCTGGTCATCACGAATGTCGGGTCAGCCATTGCCACCGAGGCCCCCGGGTCGGCGAGCGCCCTGAAGGCACAACTCATGGCTTCATCCGAGCCAGCGGTCGCCAGGACCTCATCGGGCCGGACACCGACATAAGCTGCGAAGGCTTCACGCAGCTCGGACGACCAGGCTGTCGGATACCCGGCGAGCCGATGGCTTATCGTATCGAGGGCAGTCGCAAGCGCCGACGGCGGAACTCCGAAGGGCAGTGTGTTGTCAGTCAGCCTGATGGTTCCGCTGTCCGGTTCGGCGGAGTGGATGGGGACGCCGGCGTAGGCAGCGCGCGGTGCGAAGGGGAGCGCGTTCACGTTGACACCCCACGAAACGCCGCGGCTGCTCTCGCGTGAGCATCGAGGCCCTCGGCGCTGGCGAGGATTTCGACGTCTGAGGCCATTGCGGCGGCCGCCGGCGCGCTCACGGTCTGGACGCTGGTCCAGCGAAGGAAGTCGAAGACCGAAAGCCCCGAATACGAACGTGCGGCTCCGCCAGTAGGGAGAGTGTGGTTGGCACCAGTCATGTAGTCACCAAACACGACGGAGCTGGAGTGCCCCACGAATATTGCTCCTGTTGTGCAGAGCCTGTCAGCGAACGACCGCGGATCGCCAACGGCGAGGACGACATGCTCAGCCGCCCAGTAATTGGCGAATGCGAGGGCGGCTTCAGGACTGTCGGTGGTGAGAAGGGCGCCGCGGCTGGCCAGCGCCTTGCGCACGATCGTGGCACGTGCCGTGGCACGCGACTGAAGCCGCAGCGACTCTTCAACGCGTGCCGCGAGCTCATCGCCGATAATGACTGCGATGACTGCCGCTCGCTCGTCGTGTTCCGCCTGAGCGACAAGCTCGCGCGCGACGAACTCTGGTTCGGCGCTGCCGTCGGCGATAACGAGAACTTCGGACGGGCCAGCCGGGGCGTCGATCGCAACGCGGTTGGAAACAAGCGTCTTGGCGGCGGCGACCCAGGCATTCCCCGGGCCAACGATGCGATCCACCCGGGGCACCGAGTCCGTGCCGAAGGCGAGAGCGGCGATGGCGCCGGCACCACCGACAGCAAAGAGCCGGGAAACGCCGGCAAGCTCGCACGCTGCCATTACAAGGTCAGCAGGACGGCCGGTGCCGCGACCCGGCGGTGAACATACGACTACGGAGGCGACCCCGGCGATCCGCGCCGGGATCGCACCCATGAGCAGGGAGCTGGGATAAGATGCCTTGCCGCCAGGCACATAAACTCCAGCGCTCGCGAGGGGCTTCGGAATCCACTCGACAGTCACGCCCGGCTCGACTGCAACTGATACCGCCGACGGCAGCTGAGCGTGGTGGACCAGTGTCAGGTTCGACATCAATCGCTCCAGACCTCGCACCACTCCGGGGTCGGTGCGGTCGAGGGAACGTTTCCACTCGGTGCGATCGACCTCGAGCGATTCGAGTTTCACGCCATCGTACTCCCGCGCGAGTGATTTCAGGGCGTCATCGCCCTGGGTGCGGACCGCGTCGATGATTGAGGCGGCGAGATCCCGGACGAGGTCATCATCACTCTGCTCGCGATCAAGCAGCTGTCGCAACCGCAAAGGATCGAGCTCGGCGAGTTTCCCCGTGAAGCGGAGAAGAGGTACGCTCACGGCACGAGCCTCTCGATTCGGGTCACGAGGATGCCTTCGGCACCTAACGACCGAAGTGAGGAAACGGTGGTATAAATCGAGGATGCGTTGACGACTGCGTGGACTGCCACGTGTCCGGACCCGGGAATGTCGGTTACGGTCGGGCCGTTAAGTCCAGGCAGCACGGCCCGGACCTCCTGCAAGCGGCTGCGTGGCACGTTGGCCATCAAGTAGCGGCGGGTGCGCGCGCGGAGAACCGACTTCAGGGCGAGGTCGAGCTCCTCGAGGGCAGGTCTGAGTTCCTCGGGGAGAAGTGTGGTTGCGACGAGCCGAGCCGAGGAATCGAGGATGGTCGAGACTTCGGCCAGGCCATTCATGCGCAACGTTGAACCGGTGGACGCGATGTCCACAATCAGGTCGGCGATGCCGAGGTGCGGGGCTGCTTCCGTCGCTCCACTGACAGGAACCACTTCGACAGGAATGCCAAGCTCCGCGAAGTATCGGGTCGTTATGCGTGTAAACACCGTTGCGACACGCGAGTGAGGGGGGATATCCGCGACATCGCGAACGCCGCTCCCGGACCTCGCGGCAAGGACCAGGCGACAACCACCGAAGCCGAGGTCCTGCACACACGAAACGTCTCGTCCGGACTCGCAAACAAGATCCCACCCGGTGACACCCGCGTCTGCAGCGCCGTCGGCGACAAACTCGGGGATGTCCTGCGCGCGGACAAAAAGGATACGCATGCCGTTGGCGAGCGATGCTATCAGTGACCTGTCGTCGGCGGCACCAAGGTCGAGGCCGGCGTCACGAAAGAGCTCGCGCGTCTCCTGAGCCATGCGGCCTTTGCCGGGAAGTGCGATAGTCAGCATAAAAAAAAGGCCCGTCCAGAGACGGGCCACAGAAAGAGTTCGGGGAGGGGGTCAGGTCAACTGACTCTACCGCGCGAACACCTCGCCGCAGCCCGGGTAGGGCTGATGGGTGTGGCTGAAGGCGTGGTGGAGCGAGGCGGATTGAAGCATGAGGGGCGGAACGTAGCGGACAGCGGCAGGGCGGTCAATACGGAGCCACCACTACACATCCGGCCAGCTTGTGAATAAATTCACAATACCGGCAAGACCGAGTTCCGGAGACAGCAAACCACGACCGAACCGTAGGCTCTGGAGGCCTGAAGAATGCGCACTACCGGCTTTGCACTGATTGCGACCGCCATCCTGACCGCCTGCGGCGGCGGTGGAGATAGCGCTCCCGCCGACACCAGCGCGGCGATGCCTGCGACCACGCCGGCCGCAACGACGCCCACTGCCACCGGCACTGCCACGGCAGCACCGATCACCGGCACCACTCATGAAGTCCGTATGGTCGGTGATGAGAAGGGATATCGTTTTGAGCCCGTGACGCTGACCGTAAGGGCGGGCGATGGGGTCAAGTTCATCAACGTTTCCGGCTTTCCGCACAACATCGCGTTCGATGCGGCGATGACGCCAGAAGACGTGAAGCCGCAGATCATCGCCAACATCCCGAACGGCACGCCGGACATGTCGTCGCCGATGATGATGACGCCGAACGAGACGTGGACGGTGTCCCTCGGCAACGTCAGACCCGGCACGTACAGCCTCATCTGCACGCCGCACCTGGCGATGGGGATGAAGATGGATCTGATCGTCCAGTAGTTCGCAGCATCGGCGAACTGACAGGGTGCCGAAAGGCACCCTGTTTTTACGAGAGGGGGCTCCGGTCTATAGTTCGGTGAGCAACCAATGCCGACGAGTCTGACAACGAGCACGGGATCCCGGTCGCGCCGGATGAGACTTCCGTCGCGCTCGCAGTGGTCTGGGGCGCGGGCGGCCAACGTGCTGAGGCGGCCGCTCCAACTCGCGACAACAGCGGTGCTGGCTTTTGTTGCGATCCTTGCCGTCTATCTGCTGCTGCCGGCAGCGCAGCCCGCGGTCGACGTCCGCTCAGTGCAGCGGCCTGACACCATGTTGTTTAAGTGGCGTGAGAGGGGGGCGGCGGATCGTTCCGCCGAGGCGGAGGCTGCGCTGGCGAGGCGGCGGGCGCTTTACAGCGAATCGCTGCGAGAGAGAGCAACGCTGGTCGCGGCGGCGACGACGAGTGCGCGGCGGGATTCGATCACGGCGGTAATGGCCGGTCTGGCTGGTCTCGTGGTTCGCGCCGAGACCGCGCCACTGCCCGAAACCTACAAGGCACTTGCTGCCGATCCCGAACTGGGCGGGCGGGCCGAGGTTCGCGCGTTGGTGGATTCGCTGGACGGGATCATACGGTCGAGGGACGCACTGGGTCGCGGTGCAACGGTCGATCCGCGCTATGTGGCGCAGACGACGAGGGCCACCGAGATCGGCCGGAGTCTCGTACGACTGGGGGCGGCGCGGCTCGAGGACCTCCGCCGTCAACTGGAAGCTGACAGTGGGGCGGCGGTCCGGCTTGTGCTTCCGGATACGCTGCCAGCGCGCGAAGCGCTCGATCGTGCGTTCGCCCAACAGGAGGAAAGCAGGCAGGCGGTAGTGCGGGCGCGCCTGTCGCATCAGGCGGCGGACAGCATCGAAGCTGAGGCCCGGGAGCGCGCGACCATAGCTTCACCGCCGATCCTCGTTCTCGCGGCCGGCGTCCTGGCCTGTTTTCTGTCGCTTGGAGCAGGGGCGGCCGCCGAGATGCGCCTGCCACGTGTCTCCGATGCGGTCGAGATCGAGCGACGGACGGGGCTGCGGGTGGTGGCGGCGGTCCGGCCGCGGGTGATACCGGTCGAGCGGTCGAGGCGGGCTGCCGATCGGGTGCTGCCGGTGGTTCTCGATCCGACCGCCGACGAATATCGGATGATTGTGTGGCATCTGCAGTCGCGCTGGAATCGTGATGGGTTGATCACGGTGGCGGCCGAGGAGCCGCTGGTGGCGGCAGCGGTGGGGGCGAACGTTGCGGCGGTGCTGGCGAATGAGGCGCGGGACACGCTGTTGATCGACACTGTCTTTGGCGACGAACCGGTGAGCCGTGTGCTGGATTTGCCACAGTCGCCGGGTCTGGCTGCGGTGGTGGAGAACAGGAAGCGGTGGTCGGAGACGTTGCGGCAGATCCCTGTCGGGCGTGGGCGGATGATGCAGGTGTTGCAGAGCGGAATGCGCGCTCGTGCCCTGGGTCCGAGCGAAACGGAGGCGTTGTTGACGGAGGTGAGGAGGGCTGGGCGACGTCACGATGCAACTGTTGTTGTGGCGACCGTTGCCTCGGCGGTGCGGGCGCGGGCTGGCGACGATGTGCTGGTTTGCGCACATGTAGGGGTGACGCCGCTGGTTGCGCTGGAGAGAGCGATCGCGGCGATGATCGATGGTGGTGGCCGGGTGCGCGGCGTTGTTCTGTGGGAGGGCGGGCCGCCGAGAGTGCAATTCGTGTGATATCCCTTTCCGTTGTCATGGTTTGGGTGTGGGATTCCCGACACGGTGGGGTCACTACGGCCGAATGGCAGTCGCCCTGAGCTCCGCCTGCAGTCATTCGAACTGGTGGCGGGCGCTGCGATGATTCCGGTGACCGATCGACCATAGTGACCACATGCTCCCGCGTACGAGTCGGGAACGGAATCGCAGGGCACGAGCGAGCACGCGTCGCCGTCTGTCTTGTGAGTGTCGTCGGCGCGACTTGTTACAGCCTCACGTCCAGGATGGAACCCGACGCGGACAGCGCGCAGGGGCCACCACAGTGATCGTTGTCGCCCCCGCGGGATCACCTCCGGCAGCCCTCGGCACCATCAGCGCGAATATCGCCGCGAAACGTAATCCTCGAGAATGCCGAGGAACTCGGGGACGATGTTGTCACCCCGCAACGTCGTCCGGAGCTTGCCATCCACGTACACCGGCGCCACCGGATCCTCAAACGTCCCCGGAAGTGAAATCCCGATATCAGAGTGCTTGCTCTCACCGGGCCCATTCACTACACACCCCATGACGGCGACCTTGAGATTCTCCACACCCGGGTAATCCACGCGCCAGACCGACATGCGGGCCTTCAAATGATCCTGAATGTCAACCGCCATCTGCTGAAAAAACGTGGAGGTCGTGCGGCCGCACCCGGGGCACGCCGTGACCTGAGGCGCAAACGAGCGCAGACCCATGGATTGAAGAATCTGCTGAGCCACGGTGACCTCCTCCGTCCTGTCACCACCGGGACGGGGCGTCAACGAAACGCGAATCGTGTCCCCGATGCCCTCCGCAAGGAGGATCGCCAAACCGGCAGTGCTGGAGATGATCCCTTTCGTTCCCAGGCCGGCCTCGGTAAGCCCCAGGTGCAAAGGATAATCACAACGGGCCGCCAGCCGCCGGTAAACATCGACGAGATCAGCCACCTGCGAAACTTTAGCCGAAACAATTATCCGGTCATGCCCGAGGCCCGTCTCCTCAGCCAGAACCGCCGAGCGCAGTGCACTCTCGATCATGGCGTCGATGTACACGTCGCGGGCGTCGCGCGGATCGGCTGACCCCGCGTTTGCGTCCATCATCGAAGTCAGGAGGTCCTGATCCAGCGAACCCCAGTTGACTCCGATGCGCACAGGTTTGCCATTGTCGATCGCGACCTGTACGATCGTCCTGAAGTTTTCGTCCCGCCTGCGACTGCCAACGTTTCCGGGATTGATGCGGTACTTGTCCAGGAGCGCAGCACACTGCGGATACCGCGTGAGAAGCTGGTGCCCGTTGTAGTGAAAGTCCCCAATGAGGGGCACACTGAAACCGGCAGCTTCGAGGCGAGACCTGATCTCCGGAACTGCGCTCGCCGCTTCTTCGTTGTTGACGGTGATCCGCACGATCTGCGAGCCGGCGGCGGACAGCGCCGCCACCTGGTTCGCCGTGGAGGCTGGATCAGCTGTATCAGTATTGGTCATCGACTGGACCACCACCGGGTAGTCGGACCCGATCGGGACTCCGCCCACCAGGACAGGGACAGTCGGTCTGCGTTTGGACGTCAAAAACATGCCGCCGGAGACAAGAAAGCGTAATTTAGCCGCTGGGGTCCAAGCGTTCAGTCGAGGGCAGTCATATGAAGATCAAACGCACCGAGGAGAAAATGACCGAGCAGCAGCCGGATCCCGAGCTGCCGAAGCGGGAGCTGAACACGGGGGACCTGAGCACCGTGGCCGAAACAAAGCCGAAGAAGCCGTTCCTGCGACGCCACTGGGGCAAGCTGACCCTGGCGACGATCGTCGGGGTGCCATTCCTGACGCTCGTTATCTGGTCCTACGCGGCACTTCTTTACACGTACTCATCAGGCAATCGCGTTGGGTACGTGCAGAAGCTTTCCAGAAAGGGGTGGCTCTGCAAGACCTGGGAAGGGGAGCTGCAGATCTCGTCGATTCCGGGCAGCGCTCCCGTGATTTTTGCCTTCACCGTCCGCGATGACAGCGTGGCGGCGGCTATCGAGGCTACCATGGCGTCCAGGGTCGAGCTGCAGTTCGAGCAGCACCCCGGGATCCCGCTGGCCTGCTTCGGCGACACCGAATACTTCGTGACGGGGGTCAGGACGCAGGGGACCCCAGGCGAGGTCAGGCCCGATTGAGGCGGACCGAAGCATTGTTGCGCTGGCTGACCAGTCGTATATTCGTCGCCGCTCGGGGTCCCTGTTGGGGCTTCAACACTCTGAGGCGGACGGAGTGTGGAACGAGACACGGCAGTTCCGCAAACGGTAGTTTGTCAGGGTTCGCTAGGCGCTCCTTGACAAGCAATATCTCCAGGAGCGCACGGCGATGCGTGTAACAGGGAAAGTGAAGTGGTTCAACGACGCGAAGGGCTTTGGATTCATCACGCCGGATAACGGCACCAAGGACTGCTTCGTGCACTACAGCGCCATCGCGGGGTCAGGCTTCAAGACTCTGGCAGAGGGTGATGCAGTGGAGTTCGACATCGTGCAGGGCGAAAAGGGCCCGGCGGCGGAGAACGTCTCGAAAGCCGGCTGACAAAGCGGCAAAGGATGGTCAGGGAAGGGGCGCCAGTGGCGCCCCTTCTTTGTCACTGGGGGGAAGGGGAGGGGGGGGGGGACCCTTCGCATCGGAGCTGGGAAGAGTCCACAATAACCACGGGGCAGTGGCAGGGCGGCAGGGGAGCAAGCATTGCGCGCATTGTTTCCCCGCCACATTCCTCACTGAGACACCAACATTACAGAATACCGATGCAGACATATCGACTGTTGCTGTTCACGCTGATCGCAGTGTGCGCAACTTCCGCACAACCACCGGCACAGGGCGCACAGGGTGCAGGTGCGCAGCAGACGCCGAGACGTCCGCGTCCGTACGCGCAGGTGATCACGGAGCGAGCGGTCAGCGACGCGGGTGGAATGCCGTCGCACCGTGTTGAGGACCGCTGGTTCCTCGAGGTTCCCGATTCGCTGGTGGGCCGAGACCTGCTGCTTGTTACTAGAGTCGCCGCCGTCCCGTCGAACTTTGCCGGGTTCACGTCTGCGGGAACATCGTTATCGGAGCGGGTAGTGCGGTGGGAAAAACAGGGGGAGCGATTGATGCTGCGCACGATTGGCTTTGGAGCCGTCGCCGCCGACTCGCTCCCGATCGCGATCTCCGTGGCCAGCAACAACCTCGGCCCGATACTCGCGGCATTTCCGATCCAGGCCTATTCGCGGGACAGCGCGGGCGCTGTGATCGACGTGACGGAGTTCTTTGGCGGTGATACGCCCGCCATCAGCGGTCTCGATGCCGCGCAGCGGCGGACCTATCAGGTGCGCCGTCTCGATCCGGCCCGGAGCTACATCTCGGCGATTCGGTCATTTCCCGAAAACGTCGAGGTCCGTCATACGCAGACGTTCGACGCCGCGGAGCCGCCGACAGATCGGGATGGTGGTACGCTGTCGCTGGAAATGCGTCAGTCGCTGGTCGTTTTGCCGCGAGTTCCGATGCGCCCGCGATACGCCGACGAGCGAATCGGATTCTTCACCGTCCAGCGCGTGAATTACGGCCTCGATGAGCAGAAGGCCGCCAGCGAGACTTTCATCAGACGGTGGCGGCTCGAACCACGGGATCCGGCGGCGTACACGCGTGGGGAGCTGGTGGAGCCGGTCAAGCCGATCATCTACTACCTCGACCCGGCGACGCCGGCGAAGTGGCGCCCGTACGTTCGGCGAGGCGTCAACGACTGGGCTGCCGTCTTTGAAAAGGCGGGATTCAGGAACGCGATCATGGCGAAGGATCCGCCAACGCCCGCCGAAGATCCGGAGTGGGATCCCGAGGACATCAGGTACTCGGTCGTCAGATGGACAGCTTCTCTGGTTAGGAATGCAGTCGGGCCCAGCACCTCGGACCCACGGACCGGGGAGATCATCGAGAGCGACATCACCTGGTATCACAACCACATGCGTTCGTACCGCAACCGGCTCCTGATCGAGACCGGGGCAGCGAACCCGGCGGCGCGATCGCTGGAGATACCGGAAGAGCTGATGGGCGAGACGATGCGCAAGGTGATCACACACGAGGTGGGGCATGCACTGGGTCTGCCGCACAACATGATCGCGTCGGCGTCGTTCCCGGTCGATTCCTTGCGCAAACCGTCGTTTGTCAGGAGGTACGGTGTATCGGCGACGATCATGGACTATGCGCGGCAGAACTACGTGGCCCAACCGGGTGACGGTCTCGAGCCGCTCGATTTCGTGAGGAGACTGGGTCCCTTTGATGATTTCGTGATCAACTGGGGCTATCGCGCGATTCCGCAGGCACGTTCGCCGGAGGAGGAGCGGCCGATACTCAACCGCTGGATCACCGACCAGAAGGGCCCCATGCCCTATAGATACCTTCCTCAGTTTGCCGTCGGCATCGACCCCCGCGCGCAGACGGAAGACATTGGCGATGACCCGGTGAGGGCTTCTACATTCGCGGTCGCAAACCTGAAAAAAGTCGTGCCGAACATCGTGGCATGGACCACCACCCCAGGTGAGGATTATACGGAGCTCAACGAGATTTTCAGCGAAACATTGGGGATGTGGTCCCAATACATGGGCCACGTGATGAACGTGATCGGTGGGCTGACGATCGACCTGAAGACGGCGGATGAGAGGGGTGCCGTCTACGGCATCGTGCCGAGGGCGCGCCAGAAGGCGGCGGTCGCCTTTCTGGCGGAAAACGCGATCAGGACGCCCGGGTGGCTTCTCCATCCCGATATCCTTGCAAGAGTCGGCCTTCCCCTTGGTGCCAACTCGCTGGTAAACCGTCAAGCCAACATCGTTACCGGGTTACTGGCTCCAGCGCGACTGGGGAGGCTGGCAGAAAGTGAGGCACTCGATCCTGCGAACGGGTACCCGGTGGCCGAATTCCTTGAAGACGTCCGGCGGGCGATCTGGACGAGCGAGCCTGACGCCAACCGAAGAACACTGCAGCGGGTTCACGTCGAACGTCTCGAGGCGCTGATGAATCCTCCAGCGCCAGCCACGCCGGCCGGACCACCGCAAGCTGGTGGTGGAGGGGGGCCGGTACCTCCCCTGCTGACGCCGCCAAACGTCAGAAGATCCGACATCTCGGCACTGGCGCGATCGCAGTTGCGAGGTCTCCAGGCTGATGCCCGGCGACTGGCAACTTCCAGCACAGGGGTTACGCGGGCACACTACCAGGACATCGCTGATAGGGTGGAGGAGGTTTTCGCGAAGGCTCGAAGTCAGTAAGCGGTGCCCCGAATGTCGCATAATGGTGCACCCCGTTCGACAAGTAGCGCAGGCCAACCCAGATCCACCTGTGTTTAGGGTTCTCGCCACGGGGAGTTGCTGTGGTGCGCGGTGGCGCCGTATGATCATAAGCATGCCTTTGACGTGCATCCTTGACCGCTACACTTCCTCCCCTGCCGGAACGGGACCGATCAGCCGAATACAATCGTCAACCGCATTGATGCGGCCACCTTGAACGCGATGGATGTGTTGAACGCAAGCAGTGCTAAGTCGGAGCGAAAACACCATTATCCCGGGGAGGAGAAATGAGGTCAAGCGTCGGTCGCTCTATGAGCTTCATCGTTCTCGCGCTTTCGTTTTTGTTGGGGGGGGGTGCGCGTTCGATCAAGTAACGGCAGTCGCCGCTCAAAAGCTCTCGGCTCGAGAGCAAGCGGCGCTAGCGGTAATCACTTCCGCGACGGCCGAGCATCGCCAACTCATCAGTAAGAGCGGGAAAAGGTTTCAAGTCGACGGTGTTGAGCTATTCGACGAATCCGGATCGAGGGTGGCCCAACTGAAAGGTCAGGCACTAGAGGCTGTAGCCGAAATAGTTGCCGGAAAGGACTTTCTAAGCCGCAACGAATCCGTGCTGCAAGTCGGAGGAAAACTCAAACGCAAAGAGAGGATGGGCTCGTCAGCTGAACTCAGAGTCCAGACGCTCCAGACTTTTTCCGATGGCGATGAACAGCGTCACCTCTGCGATCAGCTTGCGATCGACATCTACGACGTACAGCTCGATTATCGCAACCTCCTCACTCTATACGAGCAGACACTCCTTGAACTGTTTGTCCTCGGTCTGTATGACCCATTAACTGGTACGTTCTTCAACATGGACACGCAGGATGTCCTTGCCCTGGTGAGCCAGGGGCTCGAGATCCTGCTACTGAGGAATCAGCTGAACATGATGGCAACCTTCTACAGTGCCTACGGCTGCCACGCATACCACGGAAACAACTCTCAATGAGATGTTTCCTGAGGTGGGGTTGCGACAGGGCTTGCATCGCCGCACTAATCATAGCGTGCGCCCAGGGCGACACCAACGCTCAGGGTGCCGGAGTGCCGTCATCCGGGAGTACGGTGACACAACGCCCGCTTTTCGATAGCGTGCGCGCAATCGCGCGAGGCGATACGATCAGATTGCTATACTCTCTGCGCGGAGGGCGAATCGACACGGCTGACTTTCTGTTTCGAGGGGACTCAGCATGGCGCCTCCGGCCGCGTCCGACGTTCATCCCGCCCGAGATTGCGCGACTTCTTCGGGCGTACGTGACCGAGAAACAAGCCGGTGAGGACCTAGCGCGGAAGCTGCGGTCGTTGGGGATACCGCGATGACGAGCGACTTTGGGACATGTTGTTCAAGACGGATCGCCGAAGCTTGTTCCCGAGCTGCCACCTGAACCGATCCGGAACTCCCTAAGACTGGAAAGTGCAAGAGCGTGGATGCCACCACGACGCCTACTACACGCCGGCACATTTCAAGGGAAACGCACACGCACCACGCTCATTTGCCATCGGCCGGGATCGACACTCCACGGTCGACTCGCAACGGGGCTGCGCGCCACGCCGAATAACCAACGTCAACAGTGGCGACGGCCGAACTGAGGACGCAAAGGCGCGCCTATGAGCCGACGCTGGCGCTGGCGACGCAGAAGCCGGAGCATCGGTTTCTCGCTGGCCGACTGAGGGCTCTTGGGGGTGAGGGGTTGGTGTGATTTTCCTCGTGCCGCTGGAGTCGCAGGTCCGCATCGAGCGGGATTTCACCGGTCTCTCCGCGATTGATAAAGTTGGCTCGTCGAAGGCGTGTTCGCCGTGCCCGGGTGGATGGTAAGCTGGCTCTGAGCGGATCCCGTTTCGTCGCGACGGAGAGACGCTCGCTGCGAAAGCAGCTGGATGCCAGGAACCCGGAATCGAATCGTCACGGAGCCATAATCAGGGCGTAATCCAGACATCACCGCCGCAACATCCGGCATGCCGACGTTAAAAGCAGGCAACAAGGCCAACCCAACGCCAGCCGGAGGCAGCAATGAGACTCCCGGAATCCGCACGCAAACGCCAGCGATCATTTGGGTCGACGACCGTCAGCACAGCGTTTCACATCACACTCATCGGCGGAGCAGTCATCTGGACCGGGGGCGCGGTAACGGACGCAATCACCACGGACGCGCGGGAACAGAACCTTACTTTCATCGAACGACCTGTCGTCCCCCAAGAGAAGAACGTCCACGTAGTGCCCAGCCAGCTCGTACCTACCAACGTCGTGCCGGTGAACGTAGAGGCAGTTGACCTGACCCGCATACCGACGGGCATTCCCCCGATCTCCAGCATGATAGGCTCGATCCCGGTCGATTCCTTCGCAGTCGCGTCGCTGGTCGACAGCAGCCCGGGAACCGTGGCTCCCCTGGGGAACGAGACGTGGCTCGAGTCGACTGTCGAAAAGCCGGTCACAGCGCTTGGCGGAAACCTTTCGCCGATCTACCCGCGATCCCTGGCCGCAGCCGGTGTCGAGGGTGTCGTGCACGCCCAGTTCGTGGTGGATACGACCGGACGGGTCGAGATGGGAACCGTGCGATTCGTCGGTGAGCCCAACCAGTTGTTCGCGCGCGCGGTTACCGACGCTCTCCGGCGGATGCGATTCGTTCCCGCCGAAGTCGGCAAGAGCCGCGTCCGCCAGCTGGTGGAGCAGCCGTTTGCCTTTGCGATCAGGCGGTGAGCGCCCTCGGCACCGCGACGCTGCTTTCTGTCGGCAACCCGGCGGCCCGCCACTTCGAGTAGCCACCTGCGACGTTGGCGACGCCGGGACGACCGCTCGCCTGAACGAGACTGGCGGCGATCGCCGACCTGCTGCCGGTCTGACAAATCATCAAAAGCGGCCCGTTCGGAAGCGTTCCGATCCGGTCGGGGAGGGCAGTGAGGGGAAGGTGAATGGCGCCCGCCGGGTGGCCGGCCTCCCACTCATCGAGTCGACGGACATCCACGATCGTTGCTCCCGACGCGGTCGCTTGAGCTGCCTGGGCGACGCTAAGCTCGGGAAGCGCCTCGATGGGACGCACAAGGGCCCGCCAGTCTTCCACAACCACCGTGCCTGCGAATGACTGCACATCATCGAGCCCGACCATCGCGAGGTCGGTAACCGCCTGCTGAAGACGATCCTCATCAACCACGAGGGTCAGCGGTCGGGAATAATCGAGTAAAGCGCCGGCCCAGTTGGTGAAGCTCCGGTTGTGCGGAATGTTGATTGTTCCGGGAATGTGGGCGCGGGCGAAGTCGGCGGCGGAACGGAGATCGACGACCTGCGCCGCTCCATTCTGCGACTCGAGGAGTCGCAAAAGTGCCGCAGCATCGACAGCCTGAGGCAACTCATTCCGCCGCGGTCGTGGAGGGGGCCCCTCGCGATTCCACTTCTTCATCAGCGCAAAGTAGCGCGGCGGCTCAGGCTGGCCCGAAAGGACCTCGCTCACGAAACGAGTCTCGTCGATGATCTGAAACGCCCAGTTCACAGCAAGCTCGTATCCAAGTGTCGAGGACGGCATCGCGCCTAACGACTTTCCACACGCAGAACCGGCGCCATGACCTGGCCAGATCTGCAGGTGAGCAGGTAGCTGCCGCAACCGCTGGAGAGACCGGAACAGGTCGCGGGCGCCGGCCTCCATTGTGCCGATGATGTTGGCTGCCTTCTCGAGGAGGTCGGGTCTGCCGACATCACCGACAAAAAGACAATCACCGGTGAGAGCGCCGATCGGAGCGCCGGTGGCGGGTGTATCCGTGACGAGAAACACCAGATGCTCTGGAGTGTGACCCGGTGTGTGAAGGACTTCGAACCGCAGGCGGCCGACGCTGAACGTGCCGCCGTCACGGAGGTTGACGGCGTTCGACGATCGTGCAAACCCGTACGACCAGTCCCTGCCCCCTTCAGCAGACAGCAGGAGCTGCGCACCCGTAGCCTCAGCGAGTTCGCGAGCACCGGAAAGAAAATCGGCGTGGATATGCGTCTCGCTGACGTGGCTGATGCGAACGTTCTGCGAGCCGGCGTAGCCCAGGTACTGACCGATATCCCGATGAGGATCGATGACGATGGCTTCACCGGTTGCCTGGCACGCAATGAGGTAGCTCGCCTGCGCGAGCTTCTCATCGTAGAAGCGATTGAAGAGCATGTCTGATTCTAAATCGACTGTTCCCAAAGACGAAGCACGGGGAACCGATTACGGCCCCCGTGCCCCCTCCCTATGAACCCTGGCGAAGTCGAAGTCAGAACATCCAGGTGTCTTCAAGTACAGTGACGGTTCTGGTGAGCTCCCGCCCGCCCACGGCCAACGTCACGAGATAGGAGCCCGGACGCGCCTGCTGGCCGACCTGTGGGGGCTGGCCCCCTCCGCCGCCACCGCCGCCACCGCCGCCACCACCTCCACCGCCGCCACCTTGCGCGCAGGGATTACCGCCACCGCCCCCACCGCCGCCACCAAAGCCGCCGCCCTGACCCGGCTGAACCGGGCGCAGGTCACTGCAGAGATTCCACTGAAGGCGATGGAGACCGGCGGTGCGAGGCCCATCGATGTTACGAACAAACGATCCGCTGGCGAGATCGCGGATCGTGATCTTCACGTCGCCCTGCGCGGGATTGCGGAGGTAGTAGCTGATCGCTGTGCCGGTAGGAGCGTTTTCGCCTTCGTAATTCTTGCTACCGGTGACCGAACGCCGCATGCGGATATCGGGTTTCCACGCGACGGCGTTACGTGGCTCAAAGAGAACAGCGTCCTGCTGCATCGCTGCCGGTGTCAGCTGCTGGAGTGCGGAGACATCGTCGAGGATGTAGATGCTGCGGCCGTGGGTCGCGAGTATGAGGTCGTTGTCCCTCGGATGCACGACGACATCATCGATGCGAACAACAGGCAGGTTGGGCATGAACTTCTTCCACGACCGGCCTTCGTCGAGCGAAACGAAGAAGCCGAACTCGGTGCCGGCGTAGAGGAGGTCACGATTCCGCGGGTCCTGCCTGACGGTGTTGACGTTACCGAATTCCGGCAGATTGGATGTGATCGAAGTCCACGTCGCGCCGTAATCACGGGTCACGTAGACGTATGGTTTAAGGTCGTCGTGCCGATGGCCGTCGAGGGACAAGTAGGCCGTCGCCGGGTCGAAGAAGGAAGGTTCGACGCGCGAGACGTAGTATTCCCGGGTGCCGCCCGGAATATTGCGACCAACTTCACTAAACGCCTGCCCACCGTCCCGCGTCACCTGGACGTTGCCGTCATCGGTGCCTACCCAGACGACGCCGGGAACGATCGCCGACTGTGCGACACTGATTATGGTGCCGTAGAAGGAGACGCCGTCACCCTTGGAATTGATGCAGGTTCCGACGCGGAGCCGGCTGCACGACGGCAGTGATCCCTTGAGGCCGAGTATCTCGCGGTCGTCCCGATTCACGGCTTTGGTCAGTTCGGCGCTCATCCACCACGTGGAGCCGCGATCTCTGGAGATGAAGAGCCGGTTGGCGCCGGTGAGGATCGTGCTGGCGTCGTGTGGCGAAATCTGGAGCGGAGTGCTCCAGTTCCAGCGAAGAATTGTGCCCGGCTCAGGGCTCGGGAAAACATTGGGTCCAGCTCCCCCGAAATTCGCACCGCCGTCAGGTCCGCGCTGCGGCGCGCGGGGGCGAATGCTTACACTGGTGCCCTGTCGCAAGTCGATGCGGTTGATGTTCCCGTTTTGCGACTCCGAGTACATGATGTTGGGGTCCGTCGGGTCGACCTGTGTGAAGAACCCGTCGCCGCCGCCAACGCGGTACCAGTCCTGACCGAGGATCGGACCAGCGCGCACCGAACTGGGGCCGCACCACGAGCCGTTGTCCTGGAGCCCGGTGCAAACGAAGTAGGGGCGACGCATGTCGACTGATGCGTGGTACGGCTGACCAACTGCCCAGTGCCGCAACGACTCCCAGGTGGCCCCACCATCCCAGGAGATGTCGATGGAGCCGTCGTTGCCGTAGACAACGTGCTGACTGTTGGCCGGATTGATCCAGATGGAATGGTGATCCACATGTCCCATTCCATTGAGCGTATTGAAGGTGCGAGCGCCGTCGGTTGATTTTCGCGCCTGGACACCGCCGACGTAGACCACGTTTTCGTTGTTGGGGTCCACTGCGATCTGCGAGAAGTACATCGGGCGCTGGTTTTCATTGCTGCGGAAGTCCCACGTCCTGCCGCCGTCGGCCGAGCGCCAGATGCCGCTGACCTGATCGTCAGGCGGCTGATTCTGTCCGCCGCCACCGCCGCCACCACCGCCACCACCGCCGCCGCCGCCAGCAGCGCCCTGAGGCTGCGCACGTGCGCCGGCCTGGATCGGCTCGCCAGTGGGTCCCACCTCGATCTGAGCGTAGATGACGTTGGGGTTGGATCGGGAGAAGTCGAAGGCGATGCGGCCCAGCTGACCGCGGGGTAGTCCACCACCGGTTACGCGCGTCCAGTTCTGGCCGCCGTTACTGCTCCGATAGATGCCGGCCACGGCGCTGCCGGCGGCGAAACCCCACGACGTCCGCCGCCTCGTGTACATCGCCGCAAAGAGGATGCTGGGATCGCGGGGATGGATGACGATGTCGGTCGCGCCGGTGTTCTCATCGAAGTAGAGGACCTTGTTCCAGGTGCGGCCACCATCTGTGGTCTTGTAGACCCCACGGTCGGCGTTGGGACCAAAGAGGCGCCCCACGGCTGCCACCCAGACCGTGTTCGGGTCGCGAGGATGCACGATAACGCGCGCGATCGACTGGGTCTCCCTGAGTCCGATGGGTGTGAAGGTCCGGCCAGCATCAGTCGACTTGAACATTCCGTCGCCGAAAGACGAACTCTGCCGGTTGTTAGGCTCGCCGGTCCCCACATAAAGGATGTTGGGGTCGGACGGGGCGAGGGCGAGGTCGCCGATCGAGTGGGTGGAGTAGGTGTCGAAGATGGGTTCGAAGGTGGTGCCCATGTTCGTGGTCTTCCACAATCCGCCGGTGGCGAAGCCGACGTAGAAAGTCGACGGGTTTGACTCAACGACGGCGACGTCGTTGACGCGACCTCCCTGACCGGTGGGTCCGATGGATCTCCACCGAAAGCCCTGAAGGAGAGGGTCGGAGGGAGCGTTGAGGACGGCCCGTGCGGGCGGCTGTCCCTGCGACTGAACCGAAAGGGGCCAGGCGGCGAACAGGAAGGGGAAGGCAAACAACTTCCGGTAAGTCTTTGACACGATCTGTCTCCGGTGGGAGGAGCTGGGGCAAACGGACTGCGCGCTCGAATTACGCGCGTAAACGCCCAAGCGCTAGGTCAACACCTGCCCCTCCGGCGGTCGGGGACTTCAACCTCCGATCCCGGACTTGCGGCCTGGGTGCGGGACGCCGTCGATCCAGCTCATCGGCATCGCGAAAGACCCGAACCTTCATCCTCCTGGTTGCTCCGCTTCACAGTCTGGTGCGCGCGGTGTCATCTTGATTGCAAGCCCTCTGTGAGGCCCAGATGCTCCCCGGTGGTCGTGTCGCCCTCAAGTTCCTCATTCCAGCGTCGCTGGCAAGCGTGCTGGTCGTTGCGGCTCGCAGCCAGTCGCGCGAGCCCTTTCCCTCAAGGCTTGGCGACCGCGAGTTCTGGGCCCTGTCAGCGGAGCTGTCGGAACCAGCTGGCTACTTTCGTTCAGACAACCTGGTCTCCAACGAGATCACGTTTCAGCATCCGGTTCCCGAACTTCTCAGTCGGACGAAACCGGGAGGTGTTTACCTGGGCGTAGGGCCGGACCAGAACTTCACCTACATCGCCGCACTCAAGCCACGAATCGCCTTCATCGTGGATATTCGGCGGCTGAACGTCATGCAGCACCTGTTCTACAAGGCACTCTTTGAACTCTCGCCAGATCGCGCCGACTTTCTTGCGCGCCTCTTCGGGCGCCCGCGCCCCCCGGGGCTGCGCAACGACGTCACACCCGACTCCCTGATCCTGGCCTACGCCCTGGTCGCACCCGACAGTGCGTTGTTTGTCAGGACGAAAGACGAAATCCACAAGCTCTTGCTCGAGCAGCGCGGATTCGGGCTGACCGACGAGGAGGTCGGTGGGCTCGACTACGTACACGAGGCTTTTTACATGGCCGGGCCGGACCTGACCTACAACTTTGGAACAGGACGGCGAGGCGGAGGGGGTTTCGGCCGTTCGATGCCGTCTTACGGCCGGCTGATGATGGAGACGGACGCTGATGGAGTATTCCGCAGCTATCTGGCCAACGAGGAGAACTACGGCGTTCTGAGGGATCTTCAGCTCCGGAACATGATCGTTCCTGTCACGGGAGACTTCGGCGGCCCCAGGGCTCTGCGCGCGGTTGGCGACTGGGTGCGCAGACACGATGCCACGATCACAGCCTTCTATACATCAAATGTCGAGCAGTACCTCTTTCAGTCCGAACCGGTGTGGCGGGCGTTCTTCCAGAACGTCGAGACACTACCGACCGACAGCAGCAGCACCTTCATCCGGGCACTCTTCAACATGGGGTGGCAGTTCAGCGGGTCAACGCCCGGACCCCGCAGTGTAACGGTCCTTTGTCCGATCCGGACCCACACCCGGGAATTCGGGGCGGGCAGACTCCAGTCGTATTACGACGTGTCGCAGTGCCCGCTGCAGTAAGCCGGGGCACCGCCTGTAACCTAACCAACCAGAGCGGAAAGTCCGTTACCGCGGGCTTCGGCGGGAGGATCGAGGGAAGCCCGGGCCAGCTGGATCTGCCGGGCAACCGCGACCGGTGCAGTTCCACCCTCCACTGATCGCCTTCCCACGCTGTTCCCGGCCGAGAGCGCGTCCTTCACGCCGTCGCCAAAAGCGCTGTGAGCCGCGGTGAACTCGGTCGCCGGAAGGGCATCCAGCTCACAGCCCAGCTCCTCGGAGCGGCGGATCAGCGAGCCGACCGCCTGGTGTGCATCGCGAAAGGGGACGCCCCGCTCAACGAGGTAATCGGCGACGTCGGTAGCCATCATCGATGCCGAGATCGACTCGCGCATGCGGGTGCGCTGGAAGGAGCTTTCCGCGAGCGCGCCCGCCACGCCCGGCAGAACGAGCAGAATGGCATCGACCGCGTTGAAGAGGCAGCGCTTGTCGTCCTGCAGGTCCTTGTTGTACCCACTCGGCAATCCCTTGAGAGTCGCGAGGAGCGAGACGAGGTCGCCGAGGATACGCCCCCCGGATCCGCGCGCGATCTCGAGGGCATCGGGATTGCGTTTCTGCGGCATCATGCTCGAACCGGTCGTGAAAGTGTCGCCGAACTTCACGAAGCCAAACTCACTGCTGCCGAACATGATGAGATCTTCGGCGAGCCGCGAGAGATGGGTGGCGAGCAGGCTGACGGCAAAGACCGTCTCGGCGACGAAGTCGCGGTCGGCGACGGCGTCGATCGAGTTGGGTGACAGCTGTACGAAGCCGAGGGCACCCTGGAGGAGAACGCGTGGCACGGGGAACGCGCAGCCGGCAACGGCGCCGGAGCCCAGGGGAAGCGTGGCCGTCGAGCGCGCGACCTGCTCGAGGCGTTTGCGGTCCCGATCGAGTGGCCAGAAGTGCGAAAGGAGCCAGTGCGCGGCCGAAACCGGTTGGGCCCGCTGGAGATGCGTATAGGCAGGCATCAGATCGTCCTGGAGCGCTTCGGCGTGGTCGAGGACGACCTGCTGCAGCTGCCGTACGGCCGTGTCGACCTCCTGACAGGCCTCCATGACCCACATGCGCGTGCCGGTCGCAACCTGGTCGTTGCGCGAGCGACCAGTGTGGAGGCGGCGGGCCACCTCTCCAACTTCCTCCTGCAGGAGGCGGTCGATCATCGTATGAACGTCTTCGTCGGAGGCGCGAGGCATCTCACCACCAGCCAGCCTTCGCGAAACAGCATCGAGCCCGGACTCGATACGGCGGCACTCTTCCTGAGTGAGAACTCCCGCCGACCACAGGCCCATTGCCCATGCTCTCGACAGCCGGATGTCATGAGGCCACAGCCTGAAGTCGATTGCAATCGAGCGGTTGACGGCGTCGAGGGCGGCGGCGCTGGCCTCGGAGAAGCGCCCACCCCAGAGCCGGTCGCCTGAAGCGGGAACGCCCTGGGCCGGAGTGCGTGTCACGAGCTCGAGCCGGGTCACGCAGGCTCCAGCGCCGACGGCGCTTCGTCGAGTTTGCCGAGGTCGACCAGCTCCCGATCCTTGAGAGCACGTACGCGATAGGGAAGTCCAAAGAGCCTGATGAAGCCCGCGGCATCGCTCTGCTGGTATACATCGTCCTCGCCGAAGGTGACGAAGCGCTCGTCATAGAGCGCGAAGTCGCTCTTTCTGCTTTCGATGGCAACGGTGCCCTTGAAGAGCCGGAGACTGATGTCACCAGTCACTCGCTCCTGGACCACATCGACAAAGGCGTCGAGGGCACGCTTTTCGGTTCCCCACCACCGTCCCTCGTAAACGAGGTCGGCGTAACGGGGCGACAGGCTGTCCTTGGCGGCGATGGTCCTGCGGTCGAGGACGAGCATCTCGAGCTCGGAGAGTGCGGTGTGGAGGAGGGTTCCACCTGGCGTTTCGTATACACCGCGGGACTTCATGCCGATGAGGCGATCTTCGACGATGTCAGCTCTGCCTACACTGTGTCTGCCGGCGATGCTGTTGAGGATGGTGAGGAGGGCGACCGGATCGAGCCGTTCTCCGTTGACCGAAACAGGTGTTCCCTGTTCGAAGCCGATGGTGACGACTTCCGGTTGATCGGGCGCGTCGGCGGGATCGGTTGTGAGGAGGAAGAGGTCAGGTGGCGGTGGCTGAGCGGGATCTTCGAGGATTCCGCCCTCGTGCGAGATGTGCCAGAGGTTGCGGTCCCGTGAGTAGATCTTGCGGGTCGAAGCGGAAACCGGGATGCCCCGCGCTGCGGCGTAAGCGAGGGCGTCTTCGCGGGAGCGAATCTTCCATGTCGGCTCGCGCCAGGGAGCGATGACGGCGAGGTCTGGAGCAAACGTCATGTAGGTGAGCTCGAAGCGGACCTGGTCGTTGCCCTTGCCGGTGCAGCCGTGGGCGAGGGTATCGGCACCGACCATGCGTGCAACTTCCACCTGGCGACGGGCGATGAGGGGCCTGGCAATGGAAGTACCGAGCAGGTACTTGCGATTGTAGACCGCGCCGGCACGCAGGGTGGGATAGATGAAGGCTTCGACGAACTCGCGGCGGAGGTCTTCGACGAAACAGTCATCTGCGCCCGAGGCGAGCGCCTTTTCGCGAACTCCATCCAGCTCGTCAGTGCCCTGACCGACATCGGCCGCGACACAGATGACCCGTGCGTCGTAGTTCTCCTTGAGCCAGGGCACGATGATCGATGTGTCGAGCCCGCCCGAATAGGCGAGGGCAATGGTTCGCATTCTACTGTTCTCCGAAATCGGGATATGTATTCACAGTCGCTGCATAATTAATCAGTCGCCGCCGGTCGGTCAACCCTCGGCCAGACGCAGGATGCGGCGCTCGACCTTCTCACGGGCCGCGCCGGAGCGGCAGATGACGAGAATCGTGTTCTCGCCGCCGATGGTGCCAATTACCTCCGGCCATCCGGCGTCATCGATCGCCTCGGCAACGGGCTGGGCGCCCCCATAAACCGTTTTGAGCACGAGGAGCTCATTGACGCCGTCGAGGGAAGAGAAAAACTGCGGCAGGACGTCGGCGACGATCGTCCGGGGCGACTCACTACCACCGTCGGGCGACGTATAGCGTGGCCCCGAGGGAGTCGGGATGCGGGCGACCCGCATCTCGCGGAGATCCCGCGAAAGGGTCGACTGGGTCACGTCCCAGCCGCGCTCGGCGAGGAGTCGGCGCAGCTCGTCCTGGCTGCTGACTTCACTGGCCGAGAGAAGCTCCCTGATTGCCGTGTGCCGGCCGCGTTTGTTTGCGGGCATGCTAAGAAGAAGTCATCGGGGGCGAAGTCAGATTAGGGCTCAGGGTGACCGCCCGCGAGGGGTTGGCAGCTATTGACATGCGGTCGCTGCAATAATATGCATTCATTGTGCATAAGATTCCCGTGGGCGTACTCGGGGCCAGCGGCTACGCCGGTCGCGAGCTCTGCGCCATCATCAACGGCCATCCGCAACTCGAACTGGCCTTCGCGACCGCGAACGCCCAGAGAGGTGAACGGGCGATTCTCGGCGGGCGTGAAGTCGAGTTCGTTGCCACTGACGACGCCAGGCTGGGTGACGCCGAGCTGGTCTTCAGCGCCCTGCCACATGGTTCGTCGCGCGACTGGGTCGCGCGGGCGCGCGGCGAAGGGGCGAGGGCAATCGACTTGTCGTCGGACCTCCGGCCGGGCTACACAGACGAGCCAGTGCCTTACGGCCTGACCGAAGCCGTGCGCGAGGCGCTGCGCGGCGCGGAACTGATAGCCAATCCGGGCTGCTACCCGACGGCAATTCTCCTGTCGCTGCTGCCGCTGCTCTCGCGTAGTCTGATCAGAAGGGGATCGACCGTGGTCATCAACGCAGCGAGCGGGGTCACCGGTGCGGGGAACGCGCCACGGGCGGACCTTCTGTTTGGGGAAGTCACCGAGAACTTCCGCGCTTACGCGGCGGGCAATGAGCACAGGCACCTGCCCGAGATGCGTTCCCTGGTTGCTGCCTACGGCACCGATGCTGATTTGATCTTTACCCCCCACCTCCTGCCCGTCGCGCGCGGCATACTCGCTACAACAACGGTGCAGCTGAACACGGACGTCGAGGATCCGCTGTCGATCTGGAACGAGGACTATGCCGGTGAGCCGTTCGTCGAGATCGCGCACGAGTTGCCGTCGCTCCGCGACGTTGTACGCAGAAATGTGGTACGGATCGCGGTTCGCCAGGTGGCAGGGATAAGGAGTGAAACCCCAACGCTGATTGTGTTCGCCGCGATCGACAATCTGGTGAAAGGTGCCGCCGGGCAGGCTGTGCAGAACGCAAACGTATCGCTCGGACTTCCCGAGACGATGGGGCTGCCGCGATGACGCGCGTGATCAAGCTGGGCGGGAGAGCCCAGAATGCCCCAACGCTGGGCGGTGATCTCACCAGGGCCGTGGCACAGGACAGCCGCCTGGTCGTGGTCCATGGTGGTGGCGACGAGGTTACGGGGCTGATGCGGAGTCTCGGCAGGGAGCCGACCTTCATTCAGGGACGCCGCGTGACCACCTCCGAGGACCTCGACATCGTGAGAATGGTGCTGTCCGGACGCGTCAACAAGCGCCTCGTGAGTCAGTTCACGAAGGCGGGTCTGGCTGCGGCCGGCATCTCGGGAGAGGACGTTGGAACGCTGCGCTGCCGGCCTTTTGGGAACGGGGAGTTCGGAGCTGTCGGCGAACCCGCCGCCGTCTCGACGCTGCTGCTGGAAGCGCTGCTCGACGCCGGCATCGTGCCTGTAGTTTCGCCCCTTGGCACGTTCGGTGACGGGGAGCCCTGCAACGTCAATGGCGATGACGCGGCAGCGGCAATTGCTGTGGCGCTGGGCGCGAGCGAACTCCTGTTCGTGGCCGACGTGCCCGGCGTGATGAGAGGCGATACACTCGTGAACGCCCTCGACCGCGCCGGAGCGGCGGAACTGATCGCCGAGGGTGGGGCGAGCGGCGGCATGGTCGCCAAACTCGAAGCTGCATGGCGGGCAGTGGAAGGTGGTGTGGCCCGGGTCAGGATTGGGGCCCCAGCGTCGATATGCGACCCCGGTGCAGGGACACTCTTGACAGTGGCGACCGCCGCCAGGAGCGGAGCTGACCAATGATCACCGCAACACCAGCAAGCGCCGCAGCCGCACCGAGTGCTGCTCTGGCACAGCTATACAAGCGTGCTCCGATGGAGTTCGTGCGCGGAGAGGGAATCGAGCTGATCGACTCCGAGGGCCGGCGCTACATCGACTTCACCAGCGGGATCGCGGTCAACGCGCTCGGATACGGTGATCCCGGTCTGGAGAATGCCATTCGCGAGGCGGCGGACGGACTCATTCACGTGTCGAACCTGTACCGCACGCAGCCGGGAGAGCGCCTGGCAGAAGCGCTGACGGCGCGGTCCTTCGCCGACAAGGTCTTCTTCTGCAACTCGGGAGCGGAGGCGAACGAGGGAGCGTTCAAGTTCGCACGCCGTTGGGCGCGCCGGATCGGCGGACCGGCCAAACACGAAATCATAGCTTTCCGCGGCGCATTTCACGGTCGTCTGTTCGCGACCCTGGCCGCCACCGACAGGCCAAACTACAGAATGCCGTTCCGGCCCCTGGCCGGCGGAGTCAGCCTGATGGAACGGGATGAGGCCGAACTGGACCTCGCTCTGGACCCCGAACGTGTGGCGGCTGTCATACTTGAGCCGATTCAGGGAGAGGGAGGAGTTCGCGTGCTCGACGAGAAATTCGTGAGGCGAGTGCGCGACCTGACCGCGGAGCGCGGGATAGCCCTGATCTTCGACGAGATACAGTGCGGACTCGGTCGCACGGGTCATCTCTTCGCGTACGAGAGACTCGGAGTGGAGCCCGACGTCATGACGCTGGCGAAGCCTCTCGCGGGTGGCCTGCCCATGGGAGCGATCCTGCTCCGCGAGGAGCTCGCGGCGGCGATGCAACCGGGTGACCATGGAACGACGTTCGGGGGCGGCCCATTTGTAGCGTCTGTCGCGTTGCACGTGCTCGAGCGACTCTCGGCGCCGGAGATGTTGAGACACGTGCGCGAGATGGGCATCTTCGTACGCCACCAACTCGAGACGATCGCGACGGAAACAGGGAAGATTCGCGCCATCAGAGGTGCAGGACTGATGTGGGGAATCGACGTGACGCGCCCAGGCGCCGAGCTGATTACATTGGCGCGGGATGCAGGCCTGCTGCTCGTATCGGCAGGTGAATACACACTGAGACTGCTGCCACCCCTGGTATCGAAGAAGGAAGACCTGGCCCGCGGTCTCAGGATCCTGAGCAGTACATTGTCCGAGTCCTGACCGTGGGGACTCGCATGGGAGAGGAGCATCCGTTCGTTCCACTGCAGTTTCATGAGCGACCGGAAGATGAGATGCTTGCTCGCGCGGAGGAGTTTTATGCGCAGTCGAATGCGCGCCGCACGACACGCCACTTCTCGACACAGCCGGTGCCGCGCCAGGCGATCGAACTGGCCTTACTTACAGCCGGGACCGCACCGAGCGGGGCTCACCAGCAACCGTGGACATTCGTTGCTGTCGGCGATCCCGACCTCAAGAGGCGGATCAGGGAGGCTGCTGAAGCCGAGGAGCAGGCTTTTTACAGCGGCCGGGCGCCGGCGGACTGGCTGGACGCCCTCGCACCGCTCGGTACTGACGAACACAAGCCGCACCTTACCGACGCGCCGTGGGTGGTCGTCGTCTTTCGGCAGTCGTGGGGGCTGTCAGGGGACGGTTCGCGCCGCACGTTCTACTACACGCAGGAGTCGGTCGGGATTGCAGTCGGACTGTTCATCGCCGCGATCCACAACATGGGCCTGGTGACGCTGACGCACACCCCAAACCCGATGGCCTTTCTCTCGGAGCTGCTGGAGCGGCCAGTCAACGAAAAGGCGTTCCTGATTCTGCCGGTTGGTTATCCGGCACCGGGAGCCCGCGTTCCCGACCTGAGGCGCAAGGCGCTCGACGAGATAGCGATCTTTCTCGATGCCGGATCGGGCGAAGCAATCAGAACACCAGACCAAACGTAATCGGGATAAAGCGGGCCTCCTTGAAGGAGGTCTCGACCTGGTCCGACGGTATGTTGTTCAGGCGCGCCTCGACAAACCCGCCAATGCCTCCCAGTCTGAAGCGGAGGCCAGCACCGAAGTTCAGCGATGCCTTGACGTCGCTGAAGGACTCAGGTGTGCCGGTGGCGTCTGTCTTGAGCTGAACGGCCCCCACACCCGCAAGCAGGAACGGCTGAAACCCTCCCGATCCGAGCGGAATCTCGAGGTTGGCAAAGCCGCCGAGGAGTCGCGACACATCGCCAGCCTCGTAAGCTCCCCCGCGCACGAGGGCAGACGGCGATTGCAGGTCCTTGAGCTTGAAGCGGGTGTAGCTCAGCTCGGGGCGCAGACGCAGCGACTGGCCGAGTGCATTGACGAGGAGTGATACATCGGCGTGTACGCCAAGCTCGTGGACATCCGAAAATCCGCCGGTCGGCACTGACATGCCGCCGGAAACAATCAGCTGGATCGGTCTCGAAGATTGAGCCTGGAGGCCCGAAGCGAGGAACAGCAGGGCGAGCGCGTATCTCATCTGTCCACCTCACGGGAAGATTGCGTCGTCGTCACGGTAACCTCGTTGGCGTCGTCCGGCAATCCCTGATCAGGGTCTGACTACGGCAAGTGTGGCGATGGTAAGGGCCACAATCAGGAGAATCCAGGCAAGAAGGCGCCACAATCGTTCGCTTCGGGCCTCTCCGACCGGTGGCACGCTCCGCGGCCGTGCGTTGAGCCGGCGCTGTGCCATGCGCTGCTTGACCGTTACGTATTCGTTGACGCCAGACACGTCGTGGGGACTCGGGATCGGTACGGAGACGGTCCCTTCACGACCCTCTCCGGGATCAGCAGGGTCCGCAGCGGGCCCGCGCGGCACAACTTCCTCGATCCCGGTGTCGGTGGCCGCGTTGTCGGGCGCGACGGAATCAGCTGCGGCCGCGTTCTCAGGAACGGCCGTTGACATGCCATAGGGGCTCGCGGCGGCTTCACGGGGCCGCTTGAGGCCATAAGCACGTGGGACACCCCCTGCACTCGGCCGTGGAGGCGTTGGTGTTCTCGCGGGATAGCGGCTCTCTGTACCAGTTGATGTCGATTGAGTCGTCGCGGGGGTCGCAGGGGTCGCAGGGGTCGCGACGACGTCGGCCCAGGCCCCACCTTCATGGAGAGGAGAGGATCCATTGACGGAGTCCGGCGAGGACCCCGTGGACAAACTATCTTCTGCATGCCGATTGGGCTCGACGTTCGCCTCGCCAACCGCCGGTGAAGAGACGGGCAGTTCCACTCGCTGGACATTCAGCGGGGTCACGGCGATGCGGCGTCGTTCGGCGCGACGGCGCGCCTCCTCGAGCGAACTGACGCCCGCGACCGCTATCGGCGTCGACTCAACTTCGATGACCCTTCCACGGCGAAGCCGTGATTCGTGCCGGTTCTCATCACCCGCCGCGTCAACGTTCAGGGGGAAGGTGATGTCCACTGCTTCGCCCACCGGCTCGTCGACCACCGGGTGCGGTGAGCGCGGCGGCTCGACACTCTCGATCAACCCGGCGAGTCCCCTTTCTCCGGCCAACTGCTCGAAGCCGGCGCCGGCACAAACGCAACCAAGTGGCAGCGATACGTCCAGGAGCAGTGCCTCGTCGGATATGAGGAACTCGGCGATTTCGGCCGCCAACTCCTGAGACCGTGGGCTGACGACACGATACCCACCCTCCACAGCGCCGACTCGCGCCAGTGCGGGGAAACCGCCCGGCATCGAGGCGAATCGGCGGCGGTCGGGGGGAACGACAGAGTCGTAAACCGAGGATTGCCTGACCAGAGAAATTCCCACGGTCTCGAGATGTCGGAGAAAATCTGCCGGCGATACCCGCGCCTCTATCGACGGATCCCGCGCTCCTTCACAGCCCCCCAGGTAGGTGATCCGCACTGGCGCCTCCGGCTGCAGGTGACGAAGGTAGCGGGCCGTGGCAACGGGTGGGGCGACGGTCGCAAAGAGTCGTGGTGCGAGATCAGGCCCGACCTGCAGCAACCTGGAACGCACCTTCGGACAGGCGCAGAAGACGCACGACTTGCCGCCCGTCCGACCAAGCTCGCGAATCGTCGCTTCGGCGATGATCTCCTCACCCCAGCTCACCGGAACCACGAGCCCAAAACCACAGGCAAGAACGGCGTGGGCCAGCTGCACCGGCCGAGCCGGTAGCGCAGCCAGCACCATGTCGTTGCCTACGATTGCAATCTCGTGGGCGCGTGGTGGCGGATCGGCGGGCTGGCCGGAGTTGGCGGGGATTGCTATGGAACCGGTCATTAAGGGATACGTCGCGAGCTGCCGTGCGTGATTGACCCCAGCAAGCCCGGTACCGCCACCGACAGCCAAACGATGGAACGACCTATATTGTTAAGTGAGGGGCAGTTACGAACCAGCGACGACGCGAAAGGGCAGCCATGGACAAGAGCCCATTCAGTGGCGAAGAGTTGGCGCGCTACAGTCGCCAACTCTCGCTGCCGCAGGTAGGACCGGAGGGCCAGGAGAAGCTCCGCTCGGGAAAGGTTCTCATAGTCGGCGTGGGTGGACTCGGCTCGCCGGCCGCGCTCTATCTCGCCGCGGCTGGCGTGGGAACGATCGGAATTGTGGACCCGGACGTGGTGGAGCTGTCGAATCTGCACCGTCAGGTGCTCTACGACACGCGGGATATAGGCGCTGGCAAGGTCGTGAGGGCGCGCGAGCGACTGCTCGAAGCCAACCCGCATCTCAAGGTCCACGCGCACAGGGTGGCGTTCACTCGTGAAAACGCTCTGCAGCTGGTGCGCGACTTCGACGTCGTAGTGGACGGGACCGACTCTTTCGAGACGCGTTATCTGGTCAACGACGCCTCGGTCATAACGGGCAAACCCAACGTTTACGCGAGTGTGCTGCGGTTCGAGGGTCAGCTGAGCGTGTTTGGTCACGAGGGGGGACCGTGTTACCGGTGCGTGTATCCGGAACCTCCCCCTCAGGGCTCGGTGCCGAACTGCGCGGAGGCAGGAGTACTTGGCGTGTTGCCGGGTGTGATGGGCATGCTCCAGGCGACCGAGGCGATCAAGATTCTGCTCGGCGAGGGACGTGTTGCAAGCGGTCGTTTGCTTCTCTTCGATGCCATGAGCATGACGTTTCGCACCATTGGTCTGCGCCGGGCGCGTGACTGCAGGATCTGTGGAGAAGGGGCGCTGCCGGCACTGGGCGACTACGGGGAACTTTGTGCGAATCCGCAAACGGAGATTGTTGGCGCTGTGCAGCTGATCGAGGCAAGGGAGCTCGCGAGCCAGCTGTCGACGCGGGCAGATCAGGTTGAGCTGCTCGACGTGCGTGAGGAATGGGAACACGAAATCGCCCGAATCCCCGGATCGAAACTGATACCGCTGCGCGAGATCGAGGGCCGACTCGACGAACTCAGTGAGGCGGGCAAGACGGTGATCGTCTATTGTCACCACGGGGCGCGCAGCGCCGCGGCTGCGCAGCTGATCGCGTCGAAGTGCCGTCTGGAGGTTCGCGATCTGATCGGCGGGATCGACGAATACAGTCGCATGATCGACCCGGCGATTCCTCGTTACTGACGCCGCAGAATTCACCGAATCGGCGCGAAATGCGGAGCGAACGCGAGGTGATGTTCGGCACAGTTGTGCGTCCCGCGGTCTATGCGTGATGGCGCCCAGGTGGCTCCTTGGCACCCCCCGAGAAGGTCCTGGGGCTGCGGACGTACGAGTTATGACCGGACTCAACTCAGCTTGAACTAACGCGCTGCCTGGCTGTGGGTTAGACGGTCCGTCCCGCGGCAGTTGGACGGGTCTCATCCGAGCGTTCCAGACGCGCGAGCGGGTCGCTGTCCTGACGCTGTCGCGATTCGCGACACCGTCTAACAAGGTGACGGCGGCACACATCGTTCGTCTCACCGGCGGTCAGTGCGACGGGCCTGTCCTGGCGAAGTGATCCAGGTATCGGAGTCCTGGAGCGCCAGCTCACCGGGCGGAAACCATCAACAGGAATCGGAAATGTCATCGACCACAGTCATCAGAAACGCACTCGTTGGACTTGCAATGACGGCCGGATCGGCTGCCGCACAGTCGGGACTGCTCTCGAACACGGCCCTCGTCACGATCAACGCCACCAAGCCGGCGTCTCTGACGGTCACGGTCAACTCGGGAGGTACGCAGACACTGGCAAGCCTCACGGACAACGCGGTCAACAACTTCGCCACGCCCGTGAACATCACGACGGCGTGGGACATCAACCCGTCCGCTTCGGCGGTAGTGCTGGTCGGCTACTTCGCCACGCCGGCGCAGGCACTCGCCAACGGTACTGACTTCATCGCTTCCAGTCTGGTGAGAGGTCGGTTGGGAGCAGCCGGTCCCTACACAGCGTTTACCGGTGCTGTGGTGACTGGCGGCGCGAGCAGCGTTGGTGTGGCGGGAGGTACCCTGCAGCTCTTTTCGCAGGCGATAACCGGTGCCAACAGGCGCGCGAACCGCACCGACGACCTGCATCTGCAGATCGACCTCACCGCTCAGATTGCGACCGCGGGAACGTACACCGGCACGCTCAACCTGCGCGCGATCACGCAGTAAGCGCGGGGACAGGACGCGCCGATGAGATCGACACTGACCGCCGCCTTGAGCGCGATTGCGCTCAAGGTGGCGGGTGCCGGAACGACGACACCGCTGGATGCACAGACAGTGCGCCCGGCGGTCGTCGAATACCAGGCGACCGGCCGGGGAAAATACGAGCTGGTCAACGAGACGCTGTTTCCGATGACGGTGGTTCTCGAGCCGAGGGGATTCCGGGTCGAGGAGAATGGCGACCTGGTGGATGAGCCGTTCGACAGCGCCAACGTCGACCTCAGGCTGTCGGCGATGAGCTTTCGCATTCCCCCATTGTCGTCGTATACCGTCTACTACGAAGCTAAAGCGAAGAAGCTGCCAGCGTGGTTCATGGTTCTGGGGGCGATGAGCGGAGCGCGAACCGAAAATGGCCTCAACCTCCGTATCGAACTGCCCCACGTCATTTACCTCCTGCAGAAGGAGTCGCTCAGGAAGGACGCGGTGCTGCTGACCGGGTTCAGCTTCGACAGCGTGGAGCGAAAGGCGACTTTTGAGCTGGAGAACAATTCGGACGCGCTGGGACGCGTGATCGGTTCGGAGATGAGCATTGGTGGTGTACGGGGACTGCCGTTCGGCGGGTTTCCGCTGTTTCCGCGCAGCCGGAGACGGGTTGAGGTACCGTGGGAGGGCACCGGAGAACCGGACAAGGTTGTTCTCCGGTTTGCCAACTTCACGGTAGAAGAGCGGCGGCGGACGGACGATCGCTGATCCGGCCGGGCCATGCGCCGCTTGATCGCGATCGCTCTGCTGTCCATCTGTGGTGCTGAGGTGGCGGCCGCGCAGCCGGGTGTGACCTCGGTCGTCCGCACCGTTTCGATGAGCGCTACCAAGCCATCGGCACTCAGCGTGACGATCATCAGCGGTGCGACCCAGAGTCTGGCTCCGTTGACCGACAACGCGATCAGCACGTTTCCGACACCGGTGCGGATCATGACGTCGTGGACATTGAGTCCTGGTACGGCGTCGGTTCGCCTCCTGGCGTTTTTCTCCGTCGCGCCACAAGCGCTGGCCAACGGGACGAACTACATCACCTCAGCGCGGGTCCAGGGGCGGGTGCAGACGACACCAGTGACGGCCTGGCAGCCGACGAACTGGCGTGCGTTCACGCAGAACGGCTTTGGTGGCGTAGGTGTCAACGGGGCGACACTGCGATTGATGAACATGCCTATCACGGCCGCCAATCGTTCGTCGAGCCGGACGATGGACCTGCAGCTCAGGATCAACCTGGTCGGCCAGCCGCCGGCAACGGCAGGAACCTACTCGGGGACGATCACGCTCCGGGCTGTGACCACCTAGACACTGGAGGGGAGGGTGACGTACCGACCTCGACCCTGGCGCAGGTTGCGTGTGCAGACCGTGGTGAAGGTGGCGGGGCTGACGGTGCTGGCCGCATCAGTCACACGAGCGCAGGTGCAGAGCATCGCCACCACGCAGCCGGTGGTGTCGCGGGTGGCAACCTTCAACGCTCCCCCTCCGCCCGGTGGTCCGACAGCGCTGGCGAGCCTGACGCTGCTGATAAACTCGGGTTCTACACAAACATTGCCGGTGATTGTCGACGGCCGGATCAATGCGTTTCCGGCTCCGGTGAGCGTGACGATGCAGTGGCAGCTTTCGAGCTCGATCGTGACGCTGATCGACGTAGTTGGCTACTTCAGCGCTCCGGCATCGGCGCTGGTGGCGGGGCCGGCGCAGATCCCCTCGAGCCTGGTGGAGGGACGCGTGCGCACAGGACGCCCACGCAACTTCACCGCTTTCACGCAGGCTGCGAGAGGAGGCGTTGGAACGTCCGGAGGCAGTCTTCACCTTGTCCGACAGCTGATCATCCTGCCGCTCAATGGTACGGGTCAGAGGACGGACGATCTGGAGTTGCAGCTCAACTTCACCGGACAGCCAGCGCTGACGCCCGGGATCTATCGAGGGACGCTCAACATCCGGGCGATAGCATATTGATGCGTGCCCTTGCCGGCGCACTCCTGTTCGTGGCTGCGAGTAGTGCGGCCCTTCGTTCATCCGGGGCGCAGGTGTTCCAGGTGCAGGGTGGAGGGTCGTCGCTGTTCGAAGGTTACGGCGGACTGGTGAACATCTGGGGTAACGGTTACGAGGCCTCGTTAGGCATCGGGTACCTGGACGGCGTCAAGATCGGCGCATCGGCGCGGCGGCTGCTGGCCGGCCGGGACACGCTGCGCCTGGGCAACGACCTCCTCCCGTTTTCGCTCGACACCGACGTTTTCAGCTCCGGAGGTACGATCTTCGCCCAGGGAGCGTCGCTGCAGGCGCGGCGCGGGCGCTCCCAGCTCTGGGCGTTCGGGGGCGCCTCGGCCAGCGCACTCAGTGCTCCCTACTTCAGCGCGCAGAAGCCACGAAGCGCCATGTTCTACGCCCGCGGGCGCCACGATGTGAGCCGGGAGCTCAGCCTCGCCGGACACCTCGTGATAACCGATCGACAGTCACTGATCGGTTCGGCCAGCTGGGAGCCATCGCTGGGAATCGTAGCGTCGGCGTCAGCCGGAATCGGGAGCAATAACCCCTACGCCGCGATTGCGCTGGACGCCTCGAGACCGCGGTGGGACGTGCGGGCGGCCGCGATCGGGATGGGCCGGGCTTTCCGGCGAACATCGGCACCGATGCCGCTGCAGAGTGAGATGGACGGCGAAAACGTGCTCGTTGCGTGGAAGCCGCGCGAAGGATGGTCGATCGGCATTGGCCGCCAGCACTTCAGGCAGGATTCGAGCTTTCGCGACATTCCCACGCGCGCCACACTGAATCAGCTGACAATGACTGGCCGCAGTCGCGGCACATCGTTTTCGGGGGGTTGGTTGATCTCGGAGGCGGGACGGATTCCCAATGTCAGCTCCTACCTGTCGCTGCGCCGCGAGGTGGTGAGGTGGCTGCACTCTGAGATGTATCTGCTGAGGGTCTGGGAGCCGGCGCAGGCGCGACTCACCACACCGGTTGTGCTGCTGCGAGAGATCCTCGGACCGCGACTGTCACTGCTGCAGACGATATCCAGGGAGCAGGGGCGCACGACGGTCAACTTCGGAGGGACCCTTAATTCCGGCCTGAGCTCGATCAGCGTCGATTATCAGGTCGCACACTCGCCCTACCTCACCGCTGCCCCATTCGTTCAGACGATGGGTGTCAACGGCCGCCTCCAGCTCGGACGCTTTGGCTTCTCGTTCGGCAGCTTCGTGACGCCGGACGGGCGCGTTCACTACTCTGCCCAGGGCAACACCTTTCTCTACAACGGTACTGCAGGGGGGTCGGCAGCCGGCTCGGTAGAGGGCCGTATCGACCGCTACGTGACGAGCGGGGTCGTGGTTGATGAAAACGGAAACGGCGTCGACGGAGCAGCCCTGCAGATTGACCGGGACGTCGTCTACACCGACAGCCGCGGGCGTTTCTTCGCGCGCAGGCCCACGGGGAGGCAGGTCGCGCTCAAGGTCATCCCGGGTGACTTCCTCGCCGTCGGAGACTGGGAAGTGGTCGAGGCGCCGGCCTCGCTTACACCGGTCCGCGACGGAACCCCTGGCCCGGTCGTGAAGATCGTCGTGCGGCGAGTTGCCCGGACGCTCAGGGGACCCGGGGGAGGGGGCGCGGCACGAGACTGACCGCCTCCCGTCGGTATGTAGCGGGATCGGACGCGTCCGCCGCGAACTCAACGACGATCGCGCCGGCCCGGGTTCCAGTCTGACTGCGTGTCCTCAAAGTGATGCTCCCTGATTGAAACGGTGGGATCGCTCTCCAGCCGGCATCGAGCCGGGCGAGTCGGCCGCTTGCATCCCTTGTGTAGACCTCCACCCGCTGAGGGGAGTCGACGAGACGGACGAATCGGGGCGGATGGCCCCGATTCGGGTCAAACGCGACCATCAGGTCGGCAACCCGACTTTCCTGTTCATCGTGCGGTTTGACCACTACCAGGTTTACCGACGTTGTGCCCGACCGGAGTCCCTGGGCGGCGGGAGCGCGCAGCGGGAACAACGCGCCGATCATGCCGGCGAGCGGGAGCGCATACGAGGCCCAACGTCTCCTGTAAACCATGCCAGCCAGTCTCGACCCTTCGTTGCCGGGGCTTGAGGTTCACCGGTGGCTGATACTTGGTCCGCCCCGGGCACTTACATTCCGTGATGTAAGCCTCAGAACCGGAGCAATGCCAGAGTGAAGGAGACGAGCTGTACAAGATGTGGTCAGACACGCGAGGGCTTCGAGCGCGCACCCTTTCCGGGGCCCATTGGAACCCGCGTGGTAGAAGAGATTTGTCAGAATTGCTGGGGAGACTGGCTGCGGCAGCAGACGATGCTGATCAACCACTACGGATTGAACGTGATGGAGCCCGAAGCGAGGACGTTCCTCAAGCGGAACATGCAGGCGTTCCTCTTCAAGGCCGGTCAGGGAGAGGATGTCGATACGACGCAGAAAGGGACAATCAACTGGTGACATCTTGAAGATTGCGTTAATCCCCACGGTGCTGGCGCTGGCCGCCGGCGAGGCCTGCTCCACGGCATCGATTCGCACACCGGATGAGCGGTCGCCGAGTCCCTCGGCACAACGGCCCACTTCGGGATGGGTCGATTCGGTAATGAGCACACTGTCACCGCGTGATCGGGCAGCGCAGCTGGTGTGGCCGTGGGTCCTCGGAGACTACGTGCCGGTGGGGAGTGCGGAATGGGGGCGGATTTCACGCCTCGTCACCGAGGAAAGGGTAGGGGGAGTGATCATCTCGGTCGGTGGGCCCGTCGACATCGCCGAGAAGCTGAATGCGCTGCAGCGACTGAGCGTGGTGCCCCTGCTTGTGAGCGCCGACCTCGAGACGGGTGTCGGCTTTCGCGCGCGTGGCGGCTGGTTCGTGCCCAACGCCATCGATCTCGGTGGCGCGACAAACTTTCCGCTGCAGATGGCACTCGGCGCCGCCGGCGACACGACACTGGCGTATGAGATGGGGCGCATAACTGCTGTAGAGGGCAGGGCACTGGGTATCCATATCGCTTATGGACCCGTGCTGGACGTCAACAACAATCCAGCCAATCCGGTGATCGGGGCGAGGTCGATCAGCGAAAGCCCGGTGTGGACGGCGAGGATGGGTGCGGCGGTCGTGCGGGGTCTGCAGGAGAACGGAATGCTCGCAACAGGGAAACACTTTCCGGGACACGGTGATACCGAGACCAACTCGCACCTGGCACTTGCAACCGTTACTGCCACGCGGGCCAGGCTGGACTCGGTGGAGCTGTTCCCGTTCCGCGAAGCGATAAAGGCGGGGGTGGGGGCGATGATGACGTTTCACGGTTTTCTCCCGGCCCTGGATTCGGCGGAGATTCCCGCCACGCTGTCGCCACGGGTCATGACCCGGCTGCTGCGCGAGGAGCTGGGGTTCCAGGGTTTGCTGGTGACCGATGCGATGGACATGCGCGGAGTGGTGGACAAGTTCGGACCGGCGGAGATGATCAAACGCGCGGTTGCAGCGGGGAACGACCTGCTCCTGATGCCAGCCGACATCAGGGGTGCGATCGCGGCAGTTGTCGAAGGAGTGAACGAAGGCCGCTATACACAGGCACGCGTGGACTCCTCGGTGCGGAGAATCCTGGAGCTCAAGGAGAGATTCAGCCTGAACCGCCAGCGACTGGTGCCGATCGAGAAGGTACGGCAGGTGGTCGGGGATTCGGCTCACGGCAGGATTGCACAGCAGATCGCCGAGCGTTCGTTCACGCTGGTGCGCGACAGGGACTCGCTCGTGCCCTTGCGGAGTAACGGACGAGGAGGGGGAGTGGGAGGGGGAGGGGGACGCCCGCGGGTTCTGTCGGTGACATACGCGCGGCGGGCGGAGCTCAGTGCGGGAGGCGCCTTCAACGCGGAGCTGCAGCGCGGCCTGGGTTCGATCAGGACGCAGTTCGTGAGTGCGGACGACGCCGAGCCGGGGACGAGTGCGCTCCTCGCAGCCGCTGGGCAGTCCGACGTGGTGATCATCAACTCGTATGTGAACATCACTTCGGAGACAGCGACCGCGGACGCACCGCGCGCCTTTCTCAACCTCGTCGGAGAACTTTTGAGACGGGGTTCCCGGGTCGTCATCGTGAGCTTTGGAACGCCCTATCTGCTGGCCCAGATGCCCGGCGTATCGAGCTACGCGGTAGCCTGGGGCAACAATCCGTTCTCTCAGCGGGCCGCGGCGCGGGCGATTCTGGGAGAAATACCGATCACCGGCACGCTGCCGATAACGATTCCCGGCATCGCGTCACTTGGCTCCGGTGAAAAGCGTGCTGCTCTCAGGGAATAGATCGACGCCGGGAAGGGAGTCTGTGGTCATTCTGTTACGGGAACTCCAATTGACCGCATCGAGTAAGACATGCAGAGTGGAAGAACCCGTAACGAGAGGGGGTGCCAGTGCTGGCTTTTCTCGATGCACTCTGCGCCGCGCTCCTGAGCCGCAATGAGCCGGTGATTCGCGAGTTGCTGTCGCACCCGCTCGCCGCGACGCTGCCCGGAGCCGTGATGGTGGAGGCGTATCAGGTGCTCGATGGAGGGGCGCGCCCGTACGCTGCACCGCTTCAGACGCTGCGACTTTACCACCAGACGGCGCACCTTCTCGGCGTGAGCAGCGATCCGTCAACCGGGAGGCGCGTGGTACAGGTGGCGGCGAAATCCGAGCGACCGCAGATGGAACTTCCCCTGGCGGTAAAGGTCGCCTGATATACCGGACCGCGAGGCTGCGGTCCGGTGGCAACTACATTCGCGGTGTAATTCGACCGCTGGCCCTGAGCAGCCCCGCCGCAACGGAAACGTTGTCGCACGCAATGCCGATCAGATAACGCGAGAGCGCCGCTGCGTCCTGACCGTTTGCTTCGGCGATGACGGGAGGAGTATGACCGAGGCGGCGATGTGGATCGGCGCGGCGTTCAACTGCAACGATGGCTGCGGTCTCCGTTCCACTCCAGCGCTCTTCGACGGCTACAACCCCACCACCTGGCAGCTTGCGACTGAAGACAACTCTGGGATGCTCCATCCTGCCTCCCTTGAAGCGGTCTCGTTGTGAGACGAAAAGACCGAAGGGTCTCACTCAAGTCGGGGTTGCAAAGGTCGGACCACAAAAGAACGAGGGGCCCCGAAGGGACCCCTCGTTCTCACTTGCAGTCGACGGGAGCTACTCAGGCTTTGGTCACTTCCGCTGCCTGCGGGCCCTTTTGACCCTGGACAATTTCGAATTCGACCTTGTCGCCTTCGGCGAGAGACTTGAAGCCTCCCATTGTGATCGCGCTGAAGTGAACGAAGACATCAGGTCCCCCGTCTCGGGAGATGAAGCCGAAGCCTTTCGCGTCATTGAACCACTTAACTGTGCCGGTGATACGAGCCATCGTTGCTGTTCCTCTTTCTGATCGGTGTAGACGGTATAGCAGGTTGCGGTGAACGCCCGCGTTACTTTACACGATAGCCGTGTGCGGGTGCGAAGATGACGACGTGCTGCCACCAAAGACAACTCGCGCACCCCCGACGACCGAGTGCGCGAGCACGAGCGATCGAACCTCGAAGCCGCCCCTATGCGGCTCCGGCAATATAACGAGCCGTTCTTCCGCACGAAGTGCACGTGAGCGTCACGTGCGATCGCGGGGGCGGCGGGACGTTTCCGGGTTCTCGTTCGATCTTTCCGGAGCACGTCGGACAACTGAGTGGGTTACCTGAACGATCGCTTGCTATCAAGTGAAGAGCCTGAGCCGGATTGTATGTCGCCGGACGTGGTTTACGCATGCACCCTCCCTGTCAGAACCGATGCGGCAGGCGAGCTGCCAGCCTCTGGAAGAAGTAACCGGTAAAGCTTACAACGTAATGTCACTAAAAGAGTTGGCGAATTCAAGGTAACGCCTGCTCGAGACGAGGAATCACCTACCCCCGTCGTCGATTCCCGCCAATCAGCAAGTGGCGAGCATCGTGAAATCAACGCAGGCGAGACGCGGAGTGTTGGGCAGAGTCGCGCGGGCACCTCAGCCGCCGTAAACGATCTCCCCGCGCGCATCGATTCCGAGTTCGCTTTCTACGCCGCAAACGCCACAGATGCGTCGCACGAGCCACCGAGTCTTTAACTCATCCTTGTGCGACTGCGGTGCGGGTTCCACGAGAAGCTTGCGAAAGCTGTACTCGAGGCAATGGCTACAGGCCTGCGAGCGCGCTATGAGCGTCGCGCGCTCCCTGGTAACAGTTGAGGCAGGCAATCAGCGAGGAGATCCCGTCTCTGGGTCGGTCAGTGTCCGCGCGCTCGCGCGCGCCGGCCGTTCGGGGTCGGCAGTACCTCCGCGCAGCAATTCGCGGATACCGCCCAGCGCGCCCATGACACCCGCAGCTTCCGAGGGGAGAAAGATCGTCGTTCCCTTCCCCTGCGTGAGTTGCGGCAGGGCTTCAAGGTATTTCTGTCCAAGGAGATAGGTTGCGGCGTTCCCGTCAGGGAGCGAGGAAGCGATGCGGTGAAGCGCGGTTGCCTCGGCGTCGGCCATGGCGAGCCGAGCTGTAGCCAGTCCCTGCGCCCGGAGTATCGCAGCGTCCGCTTCGCCCTGCGCTCGAAGCACCTGTGATTCGCGCACCCCCTCGGCTTCAAGGATCGCCGCGCGCTTCGTGGCCTCCGCGTTCGTCACCGCTGCGCGTCGTTCGCGCTCGGCGCGCATCTGGAGCTCCATCGACTGCTGGATATCGCGGGGGGGCTCGATAGCCTGGAGCTCAACTCTGGTCACGTCGACGCCCCAGCCAAGTGATGCCTCTTCGATAACCTCACGCATTCGCCGGTTGATCTCGTCGCGTGAAGCGAGTGTCTGGTCGAGCTCCATCTCACCCACGATCTGCCGCAGCGTCGTGCGCGTGAGTGTCTCCAGTGCGTAAGGAAGATTCTGCACCGAATAAGTCGCCTTCTGAGGATCGGACACGCGGTAGTACAGCACCGCGTCGATGTCGATGGTCACGTTGTCGCGCGTGATCACCGGCTGCGACGGAAAGTTCAGCACCTGCTCGCGCAGGTCGATTCGCGAGGTGACGCTCTGGGTGAGCTTCTTGACACCTCCGATCCCCGACTCGAGGTATCTGACTTCAAGCTGTCGAGGACGTTCGATCAGCGGGATCAGGATGTTGAGTCCCGATCGGGCAACGCGGTGAAACCTCCCGAGCCTCTCGACGACCATTACTTCGGCCTGACCGATGATCTTCACACTCATCGCGATCAGGAAGAGGGCGATCACGGTCACTATAGCTGCTCCGATCATCCGAACTCCGTGCGAACGTCAGACGGAAACTACTTCCCGATGAGGGCTCGTGTACCCCCCGCGCCAGCGACTACCAGCGCCAGTCGGCGACAAAAAGGTTGGTATCGGTGGGCTTTAGCGCGTTCCGATTGGACGCCCAGATAAGCCGTCTGCCGTCCGGACTGAACATTGGGAACCCGTCGAAAACCGGCGAAAAAGTCACCTGCTCGACCTGGGATGGTCCGGCGTTGCTGGCAGCTGCGTCGACCAGGAAAAGGTCGAAGTTGCCGCTGCGGGGGCTCTGGTGATTGGAGGAGAAAATGATTCGACGCCCATCCGGGGACCATGACGGTCCGAAGTTGGCGCCGCCGAGCCTGGTAACCTGGCGCTGGCCGGATCCGTCGGCGTTCATGACGAAGAGCTCAACCGCACGGGGTCTGACCATTCGCAGCGACAGCAAGCGCCTGTAATCGGCCAACTCTGTCGAATCGCGTGGGTGGTGCGCGCGATAGACGATTTTCGTTCCGTCGGGGGACCACCAGGGTCCACCATCGTAGCCGGGTGTGTGGGTCAGCCGGCGGAGATCAGTCCCGTCGACGTTCATCGTGTAGATGTCGAGGTCGCCGTCCTTGAGTGAAGTGAAAACAATCCTGCGACCGTCAGGCGAAATCACACTCTCGGCCGTGTAGACGTCGAAGTTCGTGAGGCGGCGCAGATCCCTGCCGTCAGTCCCGACGGTGTACAGGTCGAAGCGGTCCAGAGGCCAGACATAACCGGCTGACGCATCGGGCCGCGGCGGGCAGGCGGAATCGTGCGCGTGCGACGATGCGAACAACAGGTGCGAGGAGCCTGTCAGGAACCATCCACACGTCGTCTTGCCGAGTCCGTTGGAAACACGGCGGAGCTGAGAGCCGTCGGCGCGCATGACGTACTGCTGATCACAGGCGCGACCGTCCCGAGTGGACTGGAAGGTGATCCACTGACCGTCGGCGGAGAAATAGGCTTCGGCGTTTTCGCCACCGTTCGTCAGTTGCCGGATGGAGGAGAAGTGGCGCTCGCCCTCGACTGGCGCGACCACGGTTGAGGCGACCGGAGGTTCGGGGCGGGAGCTGGGGCTCTCCGCCGGTGGCGCGCTTTGACAAGCGAGCGCCGCCACGAAGATCGTGGCGGCGCGGTGCGGCAGTTTGATCATTCGCGAATTCTATCGGCGTGCGGGCACGGTAGCGAGTGCGAGCAGCTCTTTCTGGGACAAGCCCTTCCCGAGTACCTCAATCGCTTTCTGGAGTGGTGGATCGTCGCGGAGGGTTCGACGCCGGACAGTTGAGTCACCGAAGGCGACGCGTGCTATGCGCCTCTCGAGTTCGCGGTCGACATACGCTGAGGCTCCGTCCCAGGTTTCGCGATCGATCTCGACGCCCTTTCTGGCAAGCCTGTTGTAGAACTCTTCGCGCCAGGACGGCTGGACCGTGAAGTTGCGGTCCACCGAGGTCCGCAGCTCGAAGGCGTAGTCGTAGAGAGTGACGTAGATGTCCTGTGAGCGTGCGGCTGTCTGCCTCAGGAACTTCTGCTCAGTCGTCGAGAAGGTATCGGGCCGGACGAGCAGGTCGGGAGTGATCGCGCCACCGCCGAAGAGCGTGCGACCTGCGTCGGACTTGTAGGTAGGTCGCGCGGTGCGAGCGGAATCGGGGGCGATGGAGTCGGGATGGATCTCGACATATTGGCCATCGGCTGTGAGCTGGCGCTCTTTCTGGATCGACCTGCCGGCCGGAGTATACCATTTGCCGGTAGTCATCTTGAGTGCGTAGCCACCGTCGAGATTGTACACCGTCTGGACAAGACCCTTGCCAAATGACGTCGTGCCGATGACGAGGGCGCGGTCGTGGTCCTGGAGGGCGCCGGCCAGAATTTCGGCGGCCGACGCCGAGTACTGATCGATGAGTACAACGATGGGCAGTTCAGGAGCGAGCGGGCGATCCTGGGCCCGGTAAATCTGGGGGGCGGTGCCTCGACCCCTCACGGACGCGATTTCCTGTCCCTGTCGGAGGAAGAGATTGGTGATGGAGAGAGCCTGATCGAGAAAGCCGCCCGGGTTGCGCCTGACATCGAGGATGAGACCCTTGACGCCCTGAGCCTGAAAGCCGCGTACGGCCGCCGAGATGTCGCGCGTGGAGTTTTCGTTGAAGCTGTCGAGAGGCAGATAACCGATATTGCTGTCGAAGGTTATCGCGTAGGGAACCGCGGGGACGCGGATGACTGCTCGAGTGAATGTGGAACGAATGGGCTCGGTGACGCCCGGACGGGCGAACGCCACGTTGACACGAGAGCCCGGTGTGCCGCGCAGCGAATCGGCAACCCGGCTGTTGTCCCAGCCGCGCGTCGAGAGCGAGTCGATCGTGATGATGACATCGCCTTCGCGGATGCCCGCGTTTTCGGCCGGGGTGTTGTGAAAAACCTTGGCGACAACGGCACCCTTGCCGGGCTGCTGCTCGATGGACATGCCGAGGCCACCGTAGCGGCCCCCGGTATTCGACTGGAACTGATTGAGCTGACGCGGCGAAAGCAGCTCGGTGTACGGATCCTGGAGCTGATTGATGAGGCCACGCGCTGCCTTTTCATAAAGCGCGCTTTCATCGACTGAATCGACGAAACGCGATTGCACGAGATCGAGGACCTGCCCGAGCAGGCGGCCGCCATCTCTCGTTGCGCGTTCCTGGGCTACGAAAGCGCCAGCGACGAGTGGGGCGGCAAGCGCTAACGCTAGTGCGTAGGTTCGGCGGCGAAACATTCGCATCGGGTTGAAGAATCGTACCTTGACAGCAATACGCCGGGGTCCCCGGGTGGTTCCCCGCCGGAAATACCGTTGGACGGAGGGGTCATTGTCCAGTGTGGCGGCGAAGGCTCCCTGCCACGGACTTCAAGCCTCTGACCACGGTAACGAGGTCGAAGAAGGCGGGCAGTGTTTCGCAGCCTGGTGCGGGAGGACGAATCGGGGGGCGGGGAGTGGGACGGACCGGCGGCCGTTCGGAGGGGTCGCGGACGGACGTCGGGTATCTCAGCTCGACCGCACCGCGAGTACGTAGTCGACGATCCATGTTCTTCCTGACTGGTGAATGCGCGCATCGCGGACGATGCCGGCGGCGATGAGCATCTGGTGAGCCGGCATCAGCACGCGCTGGAGGTGTGATGGATAACGCTGGACGAGCGGCATCTGTTCGGCAAGGGCTTCGAGGTCGATACGCCATGTCACGATATCATCGGCGCGTGCCACCTCGAGGAGTCGATAGAGCCGGCGTGCTACCGGGGACGACAGCGCCTGGTACTGCGATGCGACGAGCTGGGTCGTGTGCCCGGCAGAGAGGTTGGCGCGAATCAGGGGAGCGAGGACAACCCTGGCGTCACCTGGTTCGGAAGCGGCTATGGAGGCAAAGAGAGCGAGCTGTTCGCGGTCGGCATTGCGGCGGCGGTCGATCGTGACCGAGGAGAGGACGGAGAAGCGGCCGTCGACCGGGCGTCGAGATGCACTGCTGATGTAGGCTCCGTTCGACTCCAGGCCGGTGCGCTCCAGCCGCCCGAGGGCGGCGCGCAACTGTTCGTAGGTGCGGCCATCGGCGCGGCGTCCGATCGAGCGGAGAAAGGCATGGAGAGTAAACGAGACGACGCCATCGTCGGGTGTGCCGGCATCGACGAAGCGGCGGCAGATCTCCACGTAGACGTCCTGATCGAATGTACCGGGGAGCCGGTCCCCCGGTGTCGGCAGGACCCGCCAGCGACCGCCGGCAGGCGGTGTGTAGAGAATCGTCGCTTCCTCGGCCGAGTCACTAAGCCGAAAAAGCGGTAACGCTTCGAGCGAGCGGTCGAGAAAAATATTGCGGCCCGCGGGCCGGCGCGGGAAAACCGTTCGCGGCTGGGTTGCCAGGTCGCGCATCCTATGTGCCCCCACCAGCCAGTCTGATTACCTGCCCATTGAGGGCCGCCGATGGCGGTGACGAGAGAAACGTCACCCACCCGGCGATTTCCTCGCGCTCGACGTACTTCGTCCTGTCACCCATTGACTCGATGTTCGCCGCCGTCCTGATGGCCGTCGGCGCAAGGGCGTTGGCACGAACCCCCGACGGACCTTCCTCCTGGGCCACCGCCCTCATCAACGCAACCACTCCGGACTTGGCCGCCGCATAGGCCGCCGTCCCCGCCACCCGGCTGCCGGAAAGCGCCGCGGCCGAGGCGAAGTACACGATCGAGCCGCTCGCCGAGCGAACCATCGGCAGAAAGGCCCTCGTGGTCACGAATGCCGTAGTCAGGTTGATGGTGAACTGCCTGTGCCAGTCCAAATCACTGGTGTCGGCAACAGGGCCTGCCATCGCGAAGCCCCCTGCGAGGCAGACGAGCGAGTCAACCCGGCCACCCCCGAACTCGCTCGCAGCCGCAGCCGCTCGCGCCGCGGATCCAGAATCAGAGAGGTCTGTCTCGAGTGCCAGCACTTCTCCACCGGACGCAACGAGCTCCCTTGCCCGGTCGTTCACGTCGGACTCGCGGTTGACCAGCACAACCCGTGCTCCCAGCTCGACAAAGCGCGAGGCAACAGCTTCACCAACCTGTCCCTTGCGGCCCACACCGGTGATGACCGCAACCTTGCCGTTGAATGAGCCCATCATCAGGAGTCCACACGTGAGAGTGCAGACCGGACCGCATCGCGCATCGCGGAGACGGCCGCTTCGGTCGATGCGACGGCGTCATCGCGTACATGGAGCTCGACTCCATCCACCACCTGAACGCGGCGCCAGAAGTGTGCCGCACCGTTGCTGTCGCTCTTTAGTGCCGAATCAGCGGCGGCACCGATGGCGAGCGAAACCGCCAACCACTGTGCAACGCGCCGCTCGAGCGCATCGCCGGTAGTGCCACCGAGCTCCTTGCGAATCGCTTCGAGGTTAAGTCCTTCCCGCTGCCGGATCTTTATCGCGAGGAGCTGAAGGAAGTGCCGGTAGTTATAAACCGCCGAAGTGCCGGCCCCTTCGGGGCGGTCCATGAGTCGATTGGCGACATAAAAACGTACGGCCCGTGCCGAGGGTGCAGCACGCGCTGACGCGTTCGTGGGCCTGACGCCCGCAGCGTCAACAAGTCCCGCGACGTGCGCTGCCAGTCCACGTGCGTTCCAGGGAGCAAGACGCGCATGTGCGCGCAACAACGCGACGGGCGTATCCGTCATCCGCGAACATTACCTGTGATCCCGCTCGAGGCGCCAGACGAGCGAGCAAGCCCCGGTGGCCCGGGCCCTACCGCTTGCGGGCCGGTTTGCGTGCAGCCGAGCTGCCTGAACTTCGAGCCGCAGGCGCCTTCTTCTTCGCACTCTTGCCGGTCGCCTTTTTCGCCGCCTTGACGGGCCTGCTCGCCTTTTTCTTCGGCTGCGACTTGCCCGCGGCTTTCGTTTTCGCAGCCGGCTTCGCCGCTGCCCTGGACGCGGGCTTCGTGTCTGCCCTCGTTGTGGCTTTGACCGTCGGGCGTGGCGTGGGTGCGGGCTTCGCCGCTACTGGCGCGGCCGGTTTCGCCGGGGCAGCGGAGGCTGATGGCGTTGGAGCGTTTTTTTTCGACTCGGTTCGGGGTGAGGCAGCTACTGCCGGAGCCGCGGGCGCGGGCGCCGGACGCTTGGCAGACCGGCGTACCGGAGCGGCGCCGAAGATGTCCTCGTCGTCCTCGACGTCTTCGTCCAACGGCTCCTCGGCGGCCGGCTCCTCCTCCTCATCGAGAGCAGCCTCTTCGGGCTCGTCCCAGAGGCTGTCGTCGTGCTTGGTGGTCGCCCAGCCACCCTCCTCGTCGTCTTCGTCATCGTAGGAAGCACCCCCTCCACCCGTGTAGCCCATGTCCTCCATATCATCGTCATCACCGAACCTGAGATCTTCGTCCCGGGCACCGCGCGGCATTTATCCCTCCGAATGGAATTGATCGCTATTTGCGCACTGGAGGACGCACCAACACAGCGCCGTGTTGAGCTGTGCGCCAGTGAAGTTCAGGACAACCCTTGTACATTGCCGAGCCGTCCGCGTCAAGGCGGTTGGCGAGCTGTGGGGACTACCCCTCAGCGGCGGCTGAAGCGCCAAGAAGCCGGCGGTTGCCAATCACGGCCTTGAGAGCCGAAAAAACGGTGGGATCGAGCACGGAATCGCCGCACTCCCGAAGGAAGGAAACGGCGTCCTGAATCGATCGTGCGGGTCGATACGATCGCGGTGAGGTAAGGGCCACAAAAACGTCCGCCGCGCATACAATCCGGCCACCTAACGAGATCGAGTCTCCCGCCACACCGCGAGGGTAGCCCGACCCGTCCCAGTGCTCGTGATGGTCGTGGACCGCCTGAATCACGTCAGCGAGCTGACCAAGAGGTGAAAGAATCTCCACTCCAAGTCGGACATGTTCGCGGACGTGGTCGATCTCCCCGGCATCCAGCGGGCCCGGCTTGTTGAGGACCGTGTCGCGAAGCGCAATCCGCCCCACGTCGTGCACACGCCCGGCCACTTCGAGCGGTACGATCACCTCCGGGGCCAGTTCCATTTCCTCTCCGATCGCCCGCGCGAGGGCTGACACGCGCCGCGAAGTTCCCGGAAGGTACCGGTCCTTGGACTCATAAAGGTCGATCGCTGTCGCTATCGACTCAACCGCACCAGCGAGCGCAGCCTCCCGGGCTTCATTCGCATGCGCAAGACGCCGGTCGACTTCGATCGTGATGAGTTTCTCGACGTTCTTGCGGTCCACCGCGATCTGGCGCCGCCGGAGAACGCGAGCGAGCGCCTGGACGAGATCGGGGAAGTCGATGGGCTTGGTCAGGTACTCCATCGCCCCCTGATCGATGGCGAAATTGGCCGTCGGCGCATCGTTCATCGCCGTCAGCATAACGATCGCCAGGTCTGGATCGATCACACGAGCGTGGGGAACAAGGTCGAGCCCCGACATGCCCGGCAGCCGCACATCGGAAAGCATGATCTCATAGCGAGCGGTACGCAGCAGGGCGAGCGCTTCCTCAGCAGAAGGTGCCGCGTCCACGTCATAGCCGTGCGCAGTCAGATACGTAGCCATGGCCGCGCGCAGGTCATGCTCATCCTCGATGAGCAGAAGGCGGCGTGACTCCCAGTCGCCGATGACCCGGTTATCCAGAGGTGACTTCATTGATCAAGCCTGAGCGACAGCGACGAGAGACCGATCGGTCACAGTGACCTCAGTCACCGACGAATTCTACAGTAACGGGGTGTGGGATAATGCCCGCCCGGTGGCCTTTGTCGAGTAGCAGGCGAACTGCCCGACGGCCCTGCTCGCCATAGTCCAGTGTCCAGTCGTTCACGTACATCCCAACGAAGGTGTCGGCCATCGACCGCTGCAAGCCTCGTGCGTACGTCATTGCATGGTCGAGAGCCGGGCCCCGGTGCTCGAGACCATATGCGATGCTGGCCCTCAGATGCCGGGAAATTGCGCCAATGGTTTCCGCTCCGAGGTCTCTACGGACCACGTTCCCTCCCAAAGGGAGAGGGAGGCCCGTTTCGTCGTGCCACCAGGCGCCGAGGTCAGCAACGAGATGAAGACCTCGATCGGCGAAAGTCAGCTGACCTTCGTGAATCAGGAGACCGAGGTCAACGTGTCCGTCAGCGACTGCATCCTCGATGACGTCGAAGGGCATCGCGACCGGAACAAAGTCCGGCTCATAGAGACGCAAAGCCAGAAAGGCCGATGTGAGGGGCCCTGGAATAGCGATTCGGGCACCTCGGACAGCTGAGCGGTCGAGGGATGTGCGCGCCACAAGGCGGGGCCCGTAGCGATCCCCCATGGAGGCGCCGTGAGGCAGCAGTGCGTAACGGTCGGCGAGGTATGCGTACGCGTGGATGGACACTGCCGTGACTTCGAGCTCGCCGCGCAGCGCTCGCTGGTTGAGGGTCTCGATATCCTGGAGTACGTGTTCGTAGATGAGGTCACCGGTGTCGATCTGGCCGGTTGCCAACGCGTAGAACATGAATGCGTCGTCGGAGTCGGGGCTGTGACAGACGCGGATCGTGCGGGGCATACGTTGGGAGGGGAAGCTAGCGTGAGGTGTCGGGCCCGGCCGCTGCCTCAATCTCGGCGCGATGGCGAACGTATTCGGGGAGATTCCTCGCGTATTCAGACGCCTTGCGCGCCCGCAAGAGCGATCGAACCCGCTCGAACTCGGCGTTCGCGCCCGACTTTTCCGCGATCCGCATCGACAACACCAGACCGAGGAGATGTGCGGGGTCCGCAGCGAGGATGGCAGCGGCCTGTTGACGGGCGAGGTCGAGCTCGCCGCCTATTTCAGCCATGCGTCCGTAGTCGTAGCGCAGGTCGCTATCGAACGAGCCCAGGGATTCGTAGGCTCCAAGGGCCATTTGAGCGAAAAAAGTCGCAGAGTCGCCCTTTCCCTCGGCATCGAGTCTCATGACGCGATCGTAAAGGCGATCAGCACGCTCGCGTGGGGTGAGCGAGGAGATGTCGGGCGCGCGAGTGGCTGGTTGTGGGGTGAATTCGAGAGCGGCAGCAGGGGCAGCGGCTCCACTTTCTCCGTCACGCTGGACCGCGACGAGGACGACCAGAGCAACGGCAGCGACGCCGAGGATGGCCCAGGGAACGAGGTTGGTGGCCGAAGCCGGGGCAGGTTGCGTTGAGTCAGGCTGCGCGGTAGTTACGGCGGCGGCGCCGCAGTGGTGGCAAAATCGCGCCCCTGGGGTGAGAATGGTCGCGCAGGTTGAGCAGGTGGCGCCAAGGAGTGCGGCGCCGCAGTTGGGGCAATAACGTCCACTCCCCTCCGTGGCGCAGGCCGGGCACCTGATGGATGTTGGCGACGACATTCGGTCAAGATAGTCGCGGAGGTTCGGCTGGGGATCGACGGACGACAACGAGCGCGAATGAAACGAGAGCTGGAAGGTGCGACCGTAAAGGACGTTCTGGTGCTGGCGGACAGCGAAAACGTCCGTTTTATGCGGCTTCAGTTTACCGACATCCTCGGGGTGAACAAGAACGTCGAGATTCCGCGATCCCAGTTCGAAAAGGCGCTTTCGGGGGACATCCTGTTCGACGGTTCGTCGATCGAGGGTTTCGTGCGGATCGAGGAGTCGGACATGCTGCTGGTCCCGGACCTGACGACGTTTCGCGTTTTCCCGCGACTCGACGGTGGCCCGGTGATCGGGGGTGCCTCGGAGGCCAGGGTGGCGAGGTTGATCTGCGATATCCACAGACCTGATGGTACGCCGTTTCCGGGTGACCCGCGGGCCGTGCTCAAGCGACAGATCGCGCGTGCGGCAGCGATGGGCTACACGATGAATGCAGGCATGGAAGCGGAGTTCTTCATGTTCCGCCCCGGAAGCGAGGGGAGGCCCGAGACCAAGACGCACGACGTCGGTTCGTACTTCGACCTCGCCCCTGCCGATCTCGGCGAAGACGCGAGGCGTGAGATCGTATCGACTCTGGAGAGGATGGGGTTCGAGGTGGAGGCGGCGCACCACGAGGTTGCACACGGGCAGCACGAGATCGACTTCCGTTACGCCGATGCGCTCACGACGGCGGACAACATTGCGACATTCCGGTTTGTCGTGAAATACGTGGCGTCGCAGTTCGGTCTGATTGCATCGTTCATGCCCAAACCGATCTTTGGGCAGAACGGGAGCGGGATGCACACGCACCAGTCGCTGTTCAGTGAAGGCCGCAACGCGTTCTGGGAGCCGGAGGCGCAGTGGGAGTTGAGCGAGGTGGCGCTCCACTACATCGGGGGTATCCTGCGCCACGCGCGCGGATTCTGCGCGATAACCAACCCGCTGGTGAACTCCTACAAAAGACTGGTGCCGGGGTACGAGGCTCCGGTGAATGTGGTGTGGTCGATGAAGAACAGGTCGCCGTTAATACGGATTCCGGCCCGCCGCGGCACTGGCACCAGAATCGAGGTGCGGATGCCGGACCCGTCGGCCAACCCCTACCTCGCGCTTGCAGTAATGCTGGCGGCAGGTCTCGACGGGATCGAGACAAAAGCCGACCACCGCGAGCCAGTGGACACGAACATCTTCGAGATGTCGTTCCGGGAGCGGCGACGATTGCGGATCGATGATCTGCCGCACGATCTCAACGAAGCCTGCGACGAGCTCGAGAAGGACGATGTGATTCTCGAGGCCCTGGGCGAACATGTCGCCGCCCACTTTCTCGAGGCAAAGCGGCAGGAGTGGCGCGACTACATCACCCAGGTCCATGAGTGGGAGCTCGACAACTATCTCCTCAAGTACTGAGCGACTGCCCGCCCTGGCGGGAGCGTGCGCCGAAGCCGACAGGCGCATACGGCCGGTCGCTATCGAGACGCGCTGCATCACCTGTGATGACACGACCTGGAGCGGGGGAGCTGTGGTTCACCTCAAGCTGGAGAACGAACAGCGGACCGGGTCGTTCAAGCTGAGAGGGGCGGCCAATCGCCTGCTGTCGATGTCCGGGGCCGAGCTGGCGCGCGGAGTGGTCGCGGCATCTTCGGGCAACCACGGTGCGGCGGTCGCGGCTGTCGGCCGCGAACTGGGCATCGTGCCGCGGATACTGGTCCACGCCTCGGCGGATGCGTACAAGGTCGAGCGGATTCGTGGCCTCGGCGCGGAAGTGATCGTGCTGGATGAGGAGGCGCTGGCCGTGGAGGAGCAAGCCCGTGCGCTCGCGACCGCGGAAGGTGCGACTTACGTCTCGCCCTACAACGATCATGCCGTAGTTGCTGGCCAGGGGACAGTAGCGATCGAGGTGTTGCGGCAGGTTGGGTCACCGGACGCGGTTTTCGTGAGTGTTGGCGGCGGGGGTCTGATCGGTGGAGTAGCCGCAGTGATCCGCTCCCATTCTCCCGCGACGCGGGTGTTCGGAGTCGTACCCAAGGCATCGCCGGTAATGATGCAATCGGTCAGGGCGGGGCGAATTGTGGACGTTCCGGTCGGTGACACGCTGTCTGACGCCACCGCGGGTGGGATCGAGGCCAACTCGGTCACCTTTCCCCTCTGCCGGGACCTGGTGGATGACTGGATAGCCGTCTCCGAGGATGAAATAGCCGTCGCCATGCGCTGGTACGCCGCCCGTTACGGCACGGCGGTGGAAGGGGCAGCCGGTGTCGCGCTGGCGGGCTTTGGGCGACAGCGGCCGGAGCTGGCGGGCAAGAGGGTGGTGGTGATCATCTGCAGCGGCAACGTGTCGCCGGCCATGATGCAGCGGGTATTTGGCAGGGACTGGACGGGGTGAAGGTCCTGTTCCTGCTGTCGAGCCTCGAGCCGGCCGGCTCGGAGACATATTGCCGGTCGCTCGAACGAGCGTGGTCAGGGAGGCATGACGTCTGGTGGGTCTCTGACCGCCTCTTCTTCGGGCAGGAGTACCTGTCGCTGCCGATCACGCGCAAACTGATCCCACATGGTCTGCGAAACATCGTCCGGCTGGCCCGGGAGTGCCGCCGTCGCCGAATCGACGTCATCCACGCCCATTCACGGCGCGCCAACACGGTCGCCGCCGGAGTTTCCGCCCTTACCGGCATTCCGTATGTAACGAGCGTGCACCTGCGCCACCCCGATCATCTGTTCCAGCGACTTCTTCCCTGCTGGGGCCGCGCGGCGCTGGCGGTGTGTGAAACGATTCGCGACAATCTGCTGAACGTTCATCATGTTGAGCCGGTGCGGGTCCACCTGGTGCGGAACGGCATCGACATCTCTTCTTTCCAACCGGCCGCCGAGGCCCCCGAACCGGGTCTGGTGACCTTCCTCGGGCGGATGTCGGGGAAGCGCTGGAACGCGGTCTTTGCGCTGCTCGAAGCGCTGCCGGCGGCGCTTGGCTCCAACGATGCTCTGCGTGTGCGCTTCACGGGTCACTCTGCCGGGGACCGGAGAGAGCAACTGTTCCGTGAAGTGGGCCGTCTCAACGAACGCTTCGGTAGCGGCCGGGTCGAGGTAACGCCATTCGAGCAGGACGTGCGGGGGGTGATCGCAGGTAGTGTGGCGGTGGTGGCTTCGGGGCGCAGTCTCCTCGAATCGATGGCGATGGGGAGGCCGGTCATCGCGCTGGGAGAACAGGAAGCGATCGGGTTGCTGGGGCCGGACAACCTGGGGGATGCCATGTCGTCCAACTTTGGCGACTTCCCCCGTCAGTCAGTCATGAGCAGCGCTGTTCTGAGCGACTCGCTGGGCCGGGTGGCGGCTCTCACGTCGCGCGAGCTGTCAGAGCTCGGGTCGTGGTCGCGCAGTCAGGTCGAATCGCACTATTCCCTGGCGACGACAGCGTCGCAGGTGGAGCACGCTTACGCAGCGGCGATGACGAGCTGAGGTCTCAGAGCCGCCGTGCCCGGAATGCGGCCCGCGACAGTTGCGGCTCTAAGCAGCGGCGATGACAAGCTTAGGTCTCAGAGCCTGGCCAGGGTCCGCGGTGTTTCCACGCGCGGGCTGACTGCGGTGGGGCGCCGGCGCCGCGGTCGTCTGGCCCAGAGTCGGCTCCAGAAGCCGCGTGCTGAAAAGAGCTGGCCTCGATAGGCTTCGATGCGCGATTCGGCTGAAGCGAGCACAGCGTCCACGTCATCCGTCGTGAAGTCGTGGAACGGGGCGAACGAAAAGGGTAGCCTTGAAACGTGTTCCCGGAACGCGCGCAGTCGTGGCCACTCCGCGCTCAACTCCGGCGCCAGCTGGAGCGCGGCGGCGAGGACCGTGTCGGGCGACAACTGCTCTCCAAACGAATACGGCAGGTAACGTGTTCGCACGAGGTGCCAGAACGAGTCGGTCATCGGTGTGAACGACTCGGCCTCGTATTCGATGGCAGTACACATCAGTCCCCACAATACGTGGAGATGTCGCCCATCCATGTTCCGCGTGGGTGACTGCGGCGCGTCCTCCCAGTGCCTGAGATAGGCGCCGCCAGGGGCGTACGCGGAGGGAAACCCTGAGCGCCAGAGTCGGAGGTTGAGTTCGGTCCACTCGCCCCAGAAGCGGCGCCGGGGATTGAAGCCGCCGATGTCGAGGAAGAGTCGCCGGTAGCCGGCGACCAGCATTCCCTGAACAGGCATGAAGCGCACGCCGAAGCGGTCGACGTGGGGAGTACTATCGCGCGGCTTGAACGAGGTCTCGGTGGCCCCGACCAGGGAGGGCAGACCAACGACACCAAGCGGAAGCCGTCGCATCTCGTCCTCGAGAGTCCGGATGAAACGGCCGTGAACGGTCACGTCGTCGTCGACGAAACAGACAAGCGGTGTCTTGCAGCTGCTGAGTTGCAGGGCTCTGCCGCTGCCGATCGTTGGTGAGGCGGTGTTGAAAGTGACGGAAAAGGGTATTCTGCCCACAAGCTTGCGAAGGCGGGATTCGACCTCGGACGGAGGCTCCGGCGTATCCCAGTTGTAGACCACCTGGAGCTCGGCGTCCCGATCCGCCCCACACGCTGCGAGCGACTTGAGCAGCGTGGCGGCGTACCGCTCGCGCGATGGGATCGTCATGGTCGTGATAGTCCAACGCTTCATGGCGCGATTTCCTCCCGCGGCGCTGTGTGATGGAGAGCCTTCATGACCTCCCACCAACCGTTCGTTCCCGATTGCCTCGGTATTTGCACTCCAGACAGCCGGAGAAGGTCGGGGTCAATCTTTCCATTGTCGTCGCGAATCGCAAACCTGCAGTCGGCCGCGAGAAACAGCGACACATCATTGGGGGCGTTGCCGAGCGCAACAGTGGGGCCCGATGAACCGGCGCTGACGAGCACTTCGGACACCAGTTGAAGAGCACGTCCCTTGTCTGAGCCGCGAACGACTGTGACATAGCGCCCTCCACGCTCCACCGCGCACCCGGCCGGGTCGAGCGCACGGCGCAGCAGATCGAGGTCGCTGTCCTCCAGTTCCAGAAGCAACGACCACGCCCGGTCCCCATTCCACGGTTCAACGGGTCCGGGAATCGAATCGAGGCGCGTCGCCAGCACATCGTGCCCACGAGCCCGCGTTGCTTTCCGTGCGGAGTCGAGGAGCTCACCGGCGGGGTCGCCCAGCGTGGTGACCAGAAACGAACGATCCTCTGACTGCAAGACCAAATCTGCCGACCGCTGGGTGCCTGCAAGGCCGGCTCCCCATCTGAGGTCGTCGGCGTCGAAAGCAACCACCGCGCCGTTTTCCGCAATGACGGGATCGCGAAGTCCCAATGTCCGCTGAATGCCGGCGAGCTCGACGAGGGGGCGGCTCGACGCAAGAACGATCGGCGTCGGGCCCATGAGGTCGCGCAGCTCTGCTGGCGTGCACGGCGGCTCGAGGGTCTCGTCGAGCAGCGTTCCGTCGACGTCAGTAAATACGATCATAGACGGAGTTTGGGCGTCGAGTCCAATGGCCGACAGGAAGATTCGACATGCTGCATGAGGCGGCGTGCCTCCAACAGCCAACTTCAGTCGCTACCCGAGTGGCGTCGAGTGGTTCAAGACAGATGTCACGAAAATGGGGCCGCCTATGGCAGCCCCATTCAACCTTCAATGCTGAGCTGGCCGCCCTAAACAGGAAACAACATTTCCCGATACTTCGGCAGCGGCCAGCTCTCATCGGCCACGAGTCCTTCGAGCGCATCCGTGGTTTCGCGGACGGCCCCCATCGAATCGGCGCCCGCCGAGGTAAGCAGGACCCCGCACCGCGCGACGGAGTCATGCATCGACTCGGCTCTGGTGATCACCTTGACCATGGCATCACGCTGATCGCGGAGCTGGCGTGCCAGCTGACCGACCTCGTTGGCCCGCTCTACCTGCGGGATCTGGCGGATGCCGGCACCCTTGGCCTCTGCGGCGCTGCGCGCGAGCGATCCCTGGTACGAATACGCCGCGGGGAGGATCATTGTATCGACCAGCTCGCGAACGGTGTGAAGCTCGATGAGCATGTCCTTGACGTAGCGCTCGAGGCGGACGTGGTAACGGGACTCCAGCTCTTCCCTGCTCAGAATGCCGAGTCGGTTGAAGAGATTACGGGCAAGCGGCGTCACGAGCTGAGCAAGTGCTTCGGGGGATCGACGGAGATTCGGCAATTTCCGTCTGGCGGCTTCCCTGACCCAGTCCTCCGAGTAGTTGTTGCCTTCAAAGCGAATGGCACCCGTCTCGCGGAACGCCTTGCGCACGACCTTCAGGATGGCGTCGTCGACCTTCTTCGTCTTTTTGAGCTCGGCGGCCAGCTCCGCGGTGAGCTCTTCGATGGCCTCGGCTACAGCAGCGTTGAGGATGGTGATCGGCCAGGCGATCGACTGCGA
>JBQTHK010000033.1:0-40414 GCA_052389935.1 Gemmatimonadota bacterium
GTCGCTCGGACTACCACGCTTGGCGCCCTCATGAACCTCAACTCACCGAACCGCCGGATGCGGACCCGCATGTCCGGTGGTGTGGGAGGGGAATGGTGAGGATCACTCACCATCCCCTATCCCGATCGTCATGTCGGGAGGCGTTGCGCGGGAATGTACGCACAAAGAGCTTTCCGCGTCCCAGAGGAGGGCAGTAACGGATGAGCAGTTTGCGACGTCGAGCCGGGAAGAACGGCAATTCGCGTGATTGGTACGTTCGAGACGCGGCGCCGACAAGGTAGTTCGGTGGCCGGTCTGCGAACGACGCCATTCCATCCCCGGACGGCGCCCCTCTGCGAGGCACAGAACTGGAGACGATGGGCCGGTTATCTCGCCGCCGGTTCGTACGAACTTTCGCACGAGCGCGAGTACTTCGCGATCAGGACCTCGGCGGCCCTGCTCGATGTTTCGCCACTCTACAAATACCACATCTCCGGACCCGGTGCGGCCGAGCTTCTTGATCGCGTCGTTACCCGCGATGTAAAGGCGTGCAAGGTCGGACAGGTGCTTTACACGCCGTGGTGCGATGCAGAGGGCAAGGTTATCGATGACGGAACGGTGACCCGTCTCGATGAACAGCTCTTCAGGATGACCGCGGCCGATCCGACTTCGCACTGGCTCGCGGCAAACGCGCGTGGTCTCGACGTGGCGGTCGACGATGTGTCCGATTCGATCGCCGCGCTTGCCCTTCAGGGACCGGCGTCGCGGCGCATTCTCGAGGAAGCCGGTGCCGGGACACTTGATCTCCGGTTCTTTCGCGCGACGACGCGCAGGATCGGTCGCGCCGAGGTGACGATAACACGGACCGGCTACACCGGAGACCTCGGTTTCGAGATTTGGATGGCCCCCGACTCGGCGGTCCATGTATGGGACACCCTGATGTCAGCGGGCCGCGATCACGCGATCACGCCGGCGGGGATGCTGGCTCTGGATATGGCACGAATCGAGGCGGGGTTGATACTGCTGGATGTTGATTACGTCTCGTCGCGGAAGGCGCTGATCGGGGGGCAGAAGTCCACTCCAGCCGAACTCGGGCTCGACTGGACGGTCGGCTGGAACAAGCAGCACTTCGTTGGGCGGAGCGCTCTTGTCGGGGAGAGGTCGTCAGCGGCCGATACTGCGGGCCGGTCATGGCGACTGAGAGGTGTGGAAGTCGAGTGGAGTTCGCTCGAGGCGCTTTATGAGAGGCATGGGCTGGCGCCGCGTCTGCCGTCTCAGGCATGGAGGACGAGCGTTCCTCTCTATGAGACAAGATCGGGAGAGCAGGTGGGTTATGCGACATCGGGGTGCTGGAGTCCACTTCTCAAGCGTTACATAACGCTGTCGCACATCAGGGGGCATCACGCTGCTCCGGGAACGGAGCTCGAGATGGAGATAACGGTCGAACATCAGCGTCGCAGGGCGCGCGCCCACGTCAGGGAGCTCCCGTGGTTTGATCCTCCACGCAAGCGGGCATGAGCGCGCACCGTTACGACGTTGTCATAATCGGCGGAGGGCACAACGGCCTGGTGAACGCGGCCTACCTGGCGCGTGCTGGACTGCGGGTGGTTGTCCTCGAGCGCCGGCATCTGGTCGGTGGAGCCGCGGTCACCGAGGAGATCTTCCCCGGCTACAGATTCAGTGTGTTCTCCTATGTTGTCTCACTGCTCAGGCCGGAGATCATCCGCGACCTCGAGCTGCCGAAGCACGGTCTCGAGATTCTGCCGCTGGAGAGCACCGTGACGCCGATGCTGAACGGCGACTACCTGGCCTCGTGGTCGGACCCCGACGAGACAAGGCGGGAGGTGATGCGTCACTCGGTGCAGGACGCGGACTCCTGGCACGAGTACGGGAAGCTCATGCATCACATGGCGATGGCGGTCAAACCGATCCTCGCCATGGTCCCGCCGGACCCGACTTCGCTGTCGCCCCGCGACCTGCGCGGCCTGCTCAGGCTTGGCAATCACTTCAGGACCCTCGACCAGAAGCATTTTCACGCGCTTTACAAGCTGATGACGATGAGCGCTGGCGACTTTCTCGATGAGTGGTTCGAAACCGACGTTCTCAAGGCGACCAAGTCGGCCAGCGGGATCATCGGAACCTTCATGGGGCCGCGCACTCCTGGTTCCGCCTATGTCCTCCTGCATCACTACATGGGGGAGATCGACGGCGCATTCCGCGCCTGGGGCTTCGCCCGCGGCGGAACTGGCGCCATATCGGAGTCGATCGCCAGCGCGGCGCGGGCCGCGGGCGCCGAGATAAGGCTGTCGGCACCGGTATCGAGGATCATCCACCGCGGCGGAAAGGTCAGCGGCGTCGCGATCGAGAGCGGCGACGAGTTCCATGCACCGGTGATCGTGACGTCGCTCGACCCCAAACGAACGTTTCTCAAACTGCTGGATGCAGCCGATCTCCCGGCGACATTCGTGTCGGACATCCGGAAATACAGGATCCGCGGGTCGTCGGGCAAGGTGAATCTGGCGCTGAGCGAACTTCCCGACTTCACCTGCATGCCGGGCCGGGGGCGCCATCACCGCGGCGCGATTTCGATCAGCCCGAGCATGGAATACGTCGAGACGGCCTTCGACGACGCGAAATACGGGTCCTTTTCGCGCCAGCCCTACATGGACATCATCTTCCCGTCGATGATCGATCCCGGGATGGCGCCACCGGGGCAACACGTGATGTCGATGTTCGTCCAGTACGCCCCGTCGACGATCACCGGAGGGTGGAACGCGGAGAAGCGCGACGCCTTCGGCGAAGCGGTCATCAGCTCCGTCGAACGTTTCGCACCCAACATCAGGAAAGCGATCGTGGGACGGCAGGTGTTGACTCCGGCCGACATCGAGGAGATCACCGGCCTCACCGAGGGAAACATCTTTCAGGGCGAGCTGGCGCTGCACCAGCTTTTCTTTCTCAGGCCGGCAGCAGGCTATGCCAGCTTCCGCAGTCCGCTCAGGGGTCTGTATCAGTGCGGTTCGGCGACGCACCCGGGTGGAGGGATCATGGGAGCGGGCGGACGGCTTGCCGCGATCGAGATTCTCCGCGACCTCGGCAGGCAGTAGGTGAGCGCACAGCGGGCATTCGACGTGATCGTCATCGGAGCCGGGGTCAACGGCCTCGTGAGCGCGTCGATCCTCGCGGGGGCGGGCCGCAGGGTGCTCGTGCTCGAGCGGAGCGCACGGCCGGGCGGATTGTGCGTGACCGAGGAGTTCCACCCCGGTTACAGAGCGAACACCTGTATCGATGACGCCGGCTGGATGCCGGCGGCACTGTCGCGGGATCTTGGCCTTGCCGCTCCCTCCTATTCATCGGAAGCGGGAAGGATCGGCCACGTCATACCGCGCGAGGACGGCCCACCGGTAGTCCTGTCGGCGGCGACCGATGAAACTGCCGCCGGACTCGGTCATCTCTCGCGGGCAGACGCAGCGGCGTGGCCAGGGTTTGCGGCCGCGGTCGCGCGATTGTCGGGGATGTTGGCCGGGATCTACACGAGGAATGCGCCTACGACTGCCGACAAATCGCCCCGCGACCTCCTCAGCCTGCTTGGACTGGGTCGCCAGATGCGCGGATTGGGCAGGCGAGGGATGATCGACTTCATCCGCGCGATCCCGATGCCGGTGGCCGACTTTCTCGACGAATGGTTCGAGAGTCCCCTCCTCAAGGCGGCACTTTCGGTCGGCGGCGTCATGAACGTCAGGCACGGGCCAATGTCGGGTGGGACGACGCTGGTGTTCCTGCACAATAACGTTGGGCTGCCCGCGGGGCCCGTTAACGGCGTCCGGGTTTCCAATGGTGGAGGGGGTGGTGTGGGGGCACTGCCGACAGCCCTGGTTGCGCTGGCCACCGCCCGCGGCGTTATCATCAGGACTGAAGCTCCGGTGACGCGCATCGTGATCGAGCAGCAGAAGGCGTTGGGGGTGGAGCTCGCGAGCGGCGAGGTCATCACCGCCAGGCTTGTCGTCTCGGGCGCCGACGTCCGAACCACCTTCGCATCGCTCGTCGACCCTGGAGAGTTCGATCCGGAGTTCCTCCACGCGACAGACCACGTGCGCATGCGGGGCCCGGCGACGCGAATGCACTTCGCCCTCGACCGGCTACCCGCGTTCAGGAGCGGAGACAGGTGGCCCGATGAGCTGCTGCGTGGGTCACTCATCTTTGCATCCAATGTCGACGCTGTGGAGCGCGCCTACGATGACGCGAAGCACGGCCGGGTTTCGGCGGACCCCGTGCTCCGTGTCGTTATCCCGACCACGAGTGACCCGTCGATGGCGCCCGCCGGCCACCACGTCGCGTCTGTTCAGGTTCAGTACGGTCCTTCGAATGCCGAGGCGTGGACCGACGACGTGCGGCGCCGACTGCGTGACACAGTCGTAGGCCGGCTGTCGCAGTCAGCGGCGGACTTCGCCGAGTGCATTGTGGCGGAGGAGATGTTGACGCCGCCTGATCTGGAACGGCGGTTCGGGGTGGCGGAAGGCAGCCTGTTGCACGGCGAGCTGGCACTCGATCAGTTTCTGTTCATGCGGCCCGTACCAGAGTGCGCGCGATACGACACGCCGGTTGGCGGGCTCTGGCTCTGCGGCAGTTCGACGCACCCCGGCGCGGGAACGGCCGGTGTGTCGGGCTGGCTGGCGGCACGTGAGATACTTCGGAGGACGCGATGACAACCTTCCAGGCCACAGCGGCAACATTCCGTCAGGGGACGATGACCCTCCCCCGCGAAGCGTACGTGGCCAACGGCGTGCTGCAGGAAGAGATCGAGAAGCTGTTCATACCGGCCTGGCTCTGTGCTGGCCGGACGACTCAGGTGGCGGAACCGGGTGCGTACTTCCTGTTCGAACGCTTCGGAGAGAGCGTCATCATCCTGCGCGACCGGTCAGGAGTCCTGCGGGCCTTCCACAACCTGTGCCGCCACCGCGGTACGCGGATATGCGAAGCCGCCACCGGCCGTTTCCCGGGCTCCATCCAGTGCCCCTACCACGCCTGGACGTACTCCACCGACGGCCACCTGCTCGGCGCTCCCTTCATGCAGGACGCCGAGGGTTTCGACAAGCGAAGCTACGGCCTGCTCCCGGTGGCGTTCAGGGAGTGGGAAGGATTTCTGTTCGTGAACCTCGCCCGCGAGCCGGTTCCGTTCGATACTGCCATGGCCAGCGTGATCGGTCGGTTTGCGCGCTTCGACCTGCCGGCGCTGGTGCCGATTGCACGACGCGAATACGACGTGCGGGCCAACTGGAAGCTGATCATGCAGAACTACAACGAGTGTCTGCATTGTCCGACGATCCATCCCGAACTGAATCAGCTGTTGCCATACACCAGCGGTGCCAACGACCTGCACGAGGGGGCGTGCCTGGGAGGCTACATGGAGATAACATCTCCCAACGAAAGCGTCACGATTACAGGACGATCGTGCGGCCCCTTCCTCGGGACACTGCCCGACGAAGACAGGCGGAGAGCTTACTACTATTCGTTCTTCCCCAACATGATGCTGAGCATGCACCCCGACTATGCGAACTGGTACTCGGTGTGGCCCATCAGCACCGACCGGTCGCTGGTGATCTGCGAGTGGATGATGCCGCGTGAGGCTCAGGGTGCACCCAACTACGATCCCGGAGGTCCGGTCGAGCTGTGGCACACCGTAAACGCGCAGGACTGGCACATCTGTGAGCTGAGTCAGGCCGGAGTATCCTCGCGAGCGTACAGACCAGGACCCTACTCACCTCGCGAGTCCATTCCCGCGGCCTGGGACAGGACGTACGTCGAGTCGATGCGGGACTGAGGCGCTCGCGGGCGAGGAGGACGTGGCGAAGAGGACGTGGCGAAGAGGATGAGGAGGATGAGGAGGATGAGGAGGATGAGGAGGATGAGGAGGATGAGGAGGATGAAGAGGATGAAGAGGATGAAGAGACCTCACTCATCATCGTCCTCGTCTTCCTCATCCTCCTCATCCTCCTCATCATCATCCTCATCATCCTCTTCCTGCCCACTCGACGCCGTCTGTTCCCCGGTGTAACGACGCGGGTTATCGCTCATGCTAAAACTCGATCTGCGCACCCAGTTCAACCACCCGGTTTGGGGGAATCCCGAAGAACTCCGTGGCCGAGCGCGCGTTCTTCGCCATGAGAGCAAAGAGCCGCTTGCGCCATTTGGCCATTCCCAGCCCCGATCGCGCGATCAGTTGCTCGCGTCCCAGATAATACGACGTGTCCATCTTCGAGGTCCTGACCCCGAGCTCCGTCAGCCGCTCCCGGATCTGCTCCACGTTGGGCGACTGCATGAAGCCGTAGACGGCGGTCACGCGATGCACCCCGCTCGGCAATGACTGGAGTCTGATCCGGGCCTCCTGCGGGACCTCGGGCACTTCTCTCGTCACGATCGACAACAGAATCACCTGCTGATGCAACACCTTGTTGTGCTTGAGGTGGTGCAGCAGTACGACCGGCGTACCTTCAGATTCCGAGGTCATGAAAATCGCAGTCCCCGGCACCCTGACGACGCTCCCCAGCTCGAGGCTCTTGACCAGGTCCTCAACCGGAAGCGACCGCTCGACCATGATCCTGCGCAGCAGGTCGCGGCCGCGTTTCCACGTTGTCATGAGCGCAAAGACACCAGCCGCGATGGCCAGCGGCACCCATCCCCCCGACTGAACCTTGAGCAGGTTCGAGGCGAAAAACGTAACATCGATGAACATGAACACGAGGAGAAACGTCCACGCCTGTGCCGCGCTCCACTTGAACCGCTCACGCGCCACGGAGAAGAAAAGGATGTTGGTGATGATCATCGTTCCTGTCACCGCAACTCCGTACGCCTGACTGAGGGCCGTAGACGAGCGGAAGGCAACGACAAGAAGCAAGGTGCCGATCGCAAGCGCCACGTTGACTTCTGGAATGTAAATCTGACCCGCCTCCTTCTCCGAGGTGTGAATGATCCGCACCCGCGGGCAATACCCGAGCTGGACCGCCTGCTGGGTCAGCGAAAATGCACCAGATATCAGTGCCTGAGACGCGACGATCGCGGCCAGCGTGGCGATCACCAGCAGCGGCAGCACGAACCACGAAGGCGCAAGCATGTAGAACGGGTTTTCGACTGCCGCAGGATTCGCGACGATAAGCGCCCCCTGACCGAAGTAGTTGATCACCAGCGACGGCAGGACCAGTGCATACCATGCAAGTCGGATCGGCTTGCGACCGAAGTGTCCCATGTCGGCGTAAAGTGCCTCACCTCCCGTAATCACCAGCACCACGGCCCCCAGCACGACAAACGAGCGATAGGGGTGATCGAGAAAAAACTGCACCCCGTACCACGGATTCACGGCGGCCAGAATCTGCGGGTCGCCGACGATGCTGCGCATTCCCAGGAAAAAGATGCTGATGAAGTAGACGAGCATGATCCAGCCGAACATGCCTCCGATCCGCGCCGTACCGTGATACTGGAAGTAGAAGAGTGCGGCGATGATCGCGAACGACAGGGGAACGACGTAGCGCCCCGCGAACTCGGGGCCGGCGAGTACTTCGAGACCCTCCATCGCACCGAGCACCGAGATCGCCGGCGTGATGATCCCGTCGCCGTAGAGGAATGCACCTCCAAAGAGCCCAAGCATGATGATCGCCGCCCGCCAGCGACTCGACCCGCTCTTGCGTGCGCGCTTGATGATGAGCGCCAGCAGCGCATAGACGCCACCTTCACCGCGGTTGTCAGCCCGCAGAATGAAGCCGACGTATTTCACCGTGACGACGAGAATCAGCGACCAGACGACGAGCGACAACAGTCCGAAGACGTTGTCACGCGTTGGCTCGATTCCGTAGACAGGCTTGAACGCGTCCTTGATCGCGTAAAGAGGGCTGGTCCCGATATCGCCGTACACCACGCCGAGGGCGGTGAAGGCGAGGATCGCGAGACGACGGCCGCGCAGATCAGCAGGGCGGGGGCTGTGTGCAGCCGCGCTCGCGATCTCTTCGGTAAAGTTGCTAGCAGCTGGTTTTTCGCCCTCCGGCGTTGGGCCGGAGGGAGGTGGATTCGTCATCTCGAAACGGGCTGGCCGCGGTCTCCCAGACACAGCACCTGGCCGCGGCGCGCACTCCAATCAGAAAGGGTCACGACCTGGTGGCCGCGACCCTTCTGAAGAATGTAGCCCTTTACCTCTGGAATCCAGTGAAGCGAATCACCCGTTTGACGGAGGAGGGGCAGCCTCGTCGGGCCGCTTCGGCGCACGGGCAATATCCTCGATTTCGCGCGCGGCCCTTTCAAGCACCGCCCGAACCCGATCGGCCAGGTCCTTGTCGTGGAAATAGCGCGAAGTTGGAGAAAAGGCCGCCGCCGCGAGCCGGCCGAAAGCCTTCCCGACGTCACGCATCCCATCAGACATGAAGCCTGTTCCGAACTCCGCGATTCTCTCGAAGAGGTCATCGACGGTGGTGCGGTTTTCATCGAGATAGCGCCGTCCCTCATCGGTGATGCTGTAGACCTTTTTCCCGCCTTCCTCGACGCTGACCGCTGCATATCCGAGATCTTCGAGCAGGGTGAGGGTTGGATACACGGCCCCGGCGCTGGGTGCATAAGTCCCGGAGAACTTCTCCTCGAGCGCCTTGATGACCTCGTACCCGTGCCTCGGTTTTTCAGCCAGGAGCTGGAGGATGACGTATTTGAGGTCGCCCTGATCGAAGACGCGTCCGCCCCTGAAGAACGCTTTCCGGAACCCGGCACCGCCGGTCCATGCGCCCCAGGGGTCTTGTGATCGTCGTCGGCCCCTGTCCCTCGGCGTTTCGTCGCAGTATCTCATTTTCCGGCTCTGAAAGATGTACCTTGAAGATATATCTTGAGAGGTGAGGGTCAATGGGTGCGGGGCGAGGATGAGGAGGATGAGGAGGATGAGGAGGATTGAGGAGGATTGAGGAGGATGAGGAGGAATGAAGAGGATGAGGAGGATGAAGAGGACGAGGAGGATGAGGAGGAATGAAGAGGATGAGGAGGATGAGGAGGATGAAAGAGGATGAGGAGGATGAGGAGGATGAGGAGGAATGAGGAGGGTGAGGAGGAATGAAGAGGATGAGGAGGATGAGGAGGATGAAGAGGATGAGGAGGATGAGGAGGATGAAGAGGACGAGGAGGACGAGGAGGACGAGGATGATGAGGGGTTCCGAGCCCGTAAGACCAGCGAGCAATTGGTACAGATCGCAAGGAATTGGTCTCACATGCGACGCGTGAAGGCTCGACATTGAATCGGTGACCTCCGCACCGTCGACCCCGCCGGCTCCGCCATTCCTCAGGCTCCGCGTATGGCGTTCGGCGATCGACCTTGCCGCGGAGATTTACCGAATCACCACGGACTTCCCGACACGAGAACGTTACGCGCTCGCAATCCAGATGCGACGGGCTTCAGTATCCGTGATGTCCAACATCGCCGAGGGTAAGGGACGACGCAGTGCCAGGGAGTTCTCGCACTTCCTCGACGTCGCCAACGGCTCGCTGCGTGAGTTGCAGTCGCAGATTCTTCTGGCGTCGCGACTGGGCATGATCATCGAGCCGGATGCACGCAGACTGCTGGAGTCGAGTGCCCTGACGTCGAGCGCCCTGACTCAGTTGATTCGCCACCTGCGATCCAGGGCCACTCAAGGAAGCACGCGCGGCCCGGCGTGATCACGAAAGAGGCGCGGTCCTTGAGCCTCTTCGCCTCCTCATCCTCCTCATCCTCCTCATCCTCCTCATCCTCTTCATCCTCTCCATTCCTCCTCATCCTCTCCATTCCTCCTCATCCTCAGCATCCTCTCCATCCTCCTCATCCTCCTCATCCTCTCCATTCCTCAGCATCCTCTTTATCCTCTCCATCTCATCGCCAACCCGAACACGCTACTCGTACCTCAACGCCAGGATCGGATCCAGCCGCGCAGCCCGACGCGCCGGCCAGACACCGAACAACACACCGACAAGCGCCGAAAAGCCGAACGCAAGACCAATCGACTGCAACGTCACCTCTGTCGTCCAGCCGAAAGACGCGCTCATCCACGCCGCAATCCCCGCCCCAAGCCCTATTCCCAGGAAGCCACCAAGCAGGCACAGCACAACCGCCTCGATCAGGAACTGGATCAGCACGTTGACCTTCGTCGCCCCCAGCGCCTTGCGCACCCCGATCTCCCGCGTGCGCTCGGTCACCGATACCAGCATGATGTTCATGATGCCGATGCCCCCGACCAGCAGCGATACCGCCGCGATCCCCGACAACAGATACGTGAACACCTGCGTCGTCTCGGCGAACGTACTCAGAAAGTCCGACTGATTGCGGATGCTGAAGTCGTCCGGCCTGCCCGTCTGCAGTCGGTGCTCGCGGCGCAGGATGCCCTGGATCTCCGCCATCGTTTCCGGAATCTTTTCCTCTGTAGGGGAAAGGATCGAAATGGAGCGCACCCTTTCCGTGCCAAGGACCCGGTAGCGGGCAGTGTTGATCGGGATCAGGACCTGGTCATCCGGATTGTTGAACGACGTCGCCTGTCCCTTTGACTTGAGGACCCCAACCACGGTGAACTGGATGCCGCGGATCCTGACCGGCTCGTCGATTATCGACCACGGAGAGTCCAGTCCGAGGTTCTTCACCACTTCCGGTCCCACGACCGCGACCCGGGCCTTGGCATTGTCCTCGGCGCTGCTGAACATGCGGCCGGCCGCCATCTCGTACTTGCGGACGGTGAGAAAGTTGGAGCTGGTCCCCGTTATGCTCGTGTTGGTGTTCCGGTTCAGGTACTGAACCTGATGGTTTCCGGACATCTCGGGTTGAACGGCGGCGATGATCTTGCCCTTTTCCTCGAGCGCCTGAGCGTCTTTCATCGTCAGCCGGGCCCGGTCCGCCTGGGAGAACACTCCGCCGCCACCCATGCGCTGTTGCCCGGGGTTGACCGTCAGCAGGGTCGTGCCAAGTGCGGCGATGCGGCTGCGGACAGCGCTCTGCGCGCCGCGGCCGAGCGCGATGACCGCAATTACGGCCCCGACTCCGATCACGATGCCGAGCATTGTGAGGAGGGAGCGCAGCTTGTTGGCGCGCAGTGCGCCCAACGCGACCCCAAACGTTTCGCCGAAGAGCATGATGCCTCTTGTGGTTAGTCTACGGGGTGACTACGGCCGGCGCGGTCCGCCTCCGCCACCAGGACCACCGCCCGGACCCGCGGGAGCAGCACCCGGCACACCACCGCCCATGTTCTGGCGCATTCGCGCATTGCTCGAGTCACGGTTCGCCTGCATCTGGGCCGCCGCCAGCAGGGCGACCTGATCACCTTCCTTGAGACCGTCGATCACTTCCGTGTAATCGAAATTGCCGAGGCCAAGACGAACGACACGTGCGGCGAAGGCTCCGTTCTCCTGCACGAACACCACACCGGTACGAGTGCGTGTCCGGGTCGGGAACTCACCGCCCTGGACGGGGGTTGGGCCGCCCTGATTGCCGGCAGGGCGCGCCGCGCGGCCGCCGGCGCCACGCTGTACCGCACCCGTCGCCGCTGCACGCGCCTGGTTGTCTCCTCCCGCTGCGGCTCCAGGATTGCCACCACCGGTGCCCTGACGCCCGCCCTGGCCACCTGTACCGCCCGGACCGCCACCAGTCCGCGGCTGGCACGCCCGCGCCACCATCGGGTCGACGCCAAGCTCACGGTAGAGCCGCTCAGACTCGGTTCTCATCCCTGCAAAGTCGAGTTGACCATCCATGACTCGCTGCCGCAGACCGGCGATCTGCTGCGCCACTTCAGGCTTCCTGGCCATTGCGTCACGCACGGCCGAGCACTGCTGCTCGCTTGCCTGCGGCATCTCCGGGCGCTGGCCTCCCCCACGTGCGCCGCCACCGCCGGCCTGCTGGGCGAGGTCGACTTCTCCCTGCATCGAGCGCGCACCCCCGGCGCCTCCTCCCTGCCTGCCTCCTCCGTTTCCACTTCCGCCAAACCCGCCGCCGCCCATCCTTCCCATTCCACCCATCGCCGACGCCATCTGCGCCTGAATCTGCGCCTGGACGCTGTCGCCGCTCAGCCCGAGCGCCCCGGCGAGCAGAGGTGCCTCGCGCGCCGTCCTGATCGCGTCGTTAGGCACGGCCACCACGTTCTCGCGCTCCTCGACGAGCACCGAGGCCTCGCCATTCATCCCCGGCTTGAGCATCCCTGCCTCGTTGTCGAGATAGATGAGAACGGGGAACATCGTCACGCTCTGCTGGATCACGGCCTGCGGCTCGATTTTCTCGACGTTGCCGCGGAAAGGGCGGTCCGGGTAAGCGTCTACCCTGACCGTAGCCTGCTGGCCGGGTTGCACACTGCCGATGTCGGTCTCGTTGAACAGCGCGCGCATGCGCACTCGGCTCAGATCGGCCATCTTGAGCAGTATCGAGCCCCCGCTCGCCGAGCTGGTGGCCGACGTGATTACCTGGCCGAGCGAAACAGTCTTCTCGATCACGGTTCCCGGGCCTGGAGCTCTGACGGTGGCGTCATCAAGTCGCTGCTGCGCGAGGTCAAGGCTCGTGCGCGCCCGGATGACCGCGGCCTGTGAATTGGCATAATCGATCTGCGCCGTTTCGTTCTCCTGGGCGGTGATGATGCGCTGCGCAAACAGGTCATCCGATCTCTTCTTCTGCGCTTCGGATACTTGCAGTTTGGCTTCGGCGGCGTTGAGATCAGCCCTGGCCTGATCGAACTGATTCTGCACATCGCGGGTCTCGATCTGCACGAGGAGATCGCCGCTGCGCACGTTGGAACCGGTCTCCACTGGCAGACGCACAATCTGACCACCGGCCTTCGACTTGACCTCGATGACGTTGATCGGCTCGACCGCACCCGATGCCGTGGCGTCGACGACAATGTTCTGCCGCGTCACCGGAACCGTCTGAACGGTGAACGTCTGCTCCGCCTCCCTGCTGCAGGAGACAACGGCGAAGACGGCAAGCAGACAGACTGCTGTACGGGACGAAGGCATTGGGGGGTGAGAAATTGAGGAAGCCATGGCTCAGGGAAGCTCGCGGCCGATGAGCGCTTCGATCTGCGCCTTGGCCGTCCGCGCATCGTAGCGGGCCTGAATGAGTGAAGACCGGGCCTGATTCAGCGTCAGTTGCGACGTGAGAACATCGAGCTGCGTGGCGGAGCCTAACGCGTAACGCTGGTTCTGGACCCTCAGATCTTCTTCGGCAGCGCTGACCGAGGCGACCTGAATGGCGACGCGTGCTTCGGCGAGTCGCAGCGCTCCCAGAAACTGGGCGAACTGCTGCTCGGCGGCGAAACGCGCATCGCGCAGGTTGGCGTGCGCGTTGGCCTCGTTGCCTGAGGCACGAGCGACATTCTCCTCGCGCGAGAATCCGTTGAAGATCGGATAGTTGAGCGAGATGCGGACGGCCTGCGAATTGAGGAACGGACCACCCGAGAAATTGAGCGAGTTGTCGTTGCGGCTGCCCGAGTAGCTGCCGCTCATGCTCAGCGTCGGCCAGTAGGGCGCCCTCGCCTGACGCACCGACGCTGACGAAGCCGAGAGTGCCGACCGTGCCTGGGAAACGCTCGGCGCATCATCGATGGCCCGCATGACTTCCGCCGAATCGAGCGACACGGGAGCCACGGTCTCGTTGGCATCCACGGCCGCCGTCACGACAAAAGGTGTCGCCACGAGGCGGGTCAGGGTCGCATTGGCGTTGCGCAGGTTGTTGTCGGCGGTGAGGACCGCCAGTCGCGCGTTGCCCACCTGGATCACCGACCGGAGCGAATCGGAGAGGATCGCGGCTCCGGCGGCCACCCTCGCGCTCGACGCCTTCAGTTGCTCTTCGGCCTGAGCCAGCTGTGCTTCGGCCGCAGACCGGGACTCACGGGCCGCGGCGACAACAAAGAACTGCTGCTTGACTTCGAGGGCTATGCGATACTTCTGCAGTCGCTCGTTAGCCTCCGCCGATGCGAGATTGGCACGCGCGCTCCCCATCTGGTTGGCCCGCCTCATCCCGTCGAAAATCTCGAGCGACGAGCTGATGCCGTAGCTGTAACTCCACGGCGGACTCGTCCCCGGTACAACGCGGCCCTCGAAGAAACGCTCGCCTTCCTGCCAGTTGGTGCCGTAGTTCGTGCTCAGCGTCGGGAGCCACGTGCCGAAGGCGGTACGGATCGCCGCCTCGCTCGTGCGGATCTGCGATCGCGCCTGAACAGTTGCCGGGGAGTTACGCTCGGCGAGACGGATCGCCTCGTCCAGAGAAAGAGGTCGGGCGTCACCCTCGGTGACGCCCTGTGCTCGTGCTGCAATCGGAAGCGCCAGAAGCGCCAGCCGCAGAAACTTCATGAATCCTCGTCGTTCTTTCGGGTTGAATCGTTCATGTCGACGATCAGTGCATCGAACTGCCTGATCTGATCCTCGCGCAACACACGACGAATCTGCTCCCGGGCGTTGTACTTGATCGAGTCCATCCGCGGCCTCAGCGGCTCCATTGCCCTCCGGTACTGCGCGGCGCGTTCATCGAGAATCAGATCAACGGCCTGGTTCTGCGCAGAATCGAGTCCCAACGACTGCGCGAGCACCTCGCGCAGCCCCGATCCCGAACCCCCGGTCGCCCTGCTCGTGCAAACCTGGTCCCGATTCATGTATCGATCGGCGGAGAAGCCCAGGACACCCCCGGTCAGAAAGGCACCGAGGAGGAACATCATCGCCAGATTTCTAGACTGCTTCATCGCCAGTTCCGTTAGTGGGTGATCAGGTAGCGGAGCGTTTTTTCGCGCTCCGACCGCGGCAGCGTATCAACCGACTCGGTGAGCAGGGGGATGTCAGACGGGGTGCCCAGCAGCTCCTTGAGCGCGATCCGCTCCTGGGCGACGCGCGTCTGCCAACTGAAGGCCCCGGCGGCAAAAGCCGCAACCGCGGCTGCGGCGATCCCCATGCGTATCCAGCCGGGGAAGTGAGACCACCAGGCACGATCAACCTCGCTCCTGATTCGAGCCATGATCCGCTGTTCCAGCCCCTCCCAATAGGAGCGTTCGGAAGGCGCTGCATAATGGCTCGTCAGTGCGCGGCCGGCAGCCTCGTCAGTCCAGTCGCGGCCATCACCATGAATGATTTTCATAACTGACTCCGAATGCTGCCGAGCGCCTGTCGGAGCCGGGCTCTGGCGTGATGGAGGTCAGATCGGGCAGTCCCCTCGGGGATACCAAGGAGTTTGCCGATCTCTGAATGTTTGAAGCCTTCAACGTCGTGAAGGACGATTACCGCACGCTGCCGTTCGCCCAACCCCTCCAGTGCCCGACTCAATCGTCGCCTGAGCTCGTCGGATTCACCCGGGTCACGAAAGGCTGACGCGATCGTGTCCGAAAGCGCGTCCGCATCACGTACCTTCTTGCGCCGGGTGATGTCGAGGGCGGCGTTGGCAACGATGCGATGAAGCCAGGCACCGAAGGCCTGATCGGGTAGAAAACGATGAAGCGCGCGGTAGGCGTGAAGAAAGCCCTCCTGGACCGCGTCTTCGGCGTCTTCATGCGTCAGGACGATCGACCTCGCGACCGCGTAGGCCCGCCGCTGATGCATGCGCACGAGGGACGCAAATGCCTCGGAATCGCCTGCCTGAGCGGCCAGGACATGCTGGTGCTCGAGGGCGCGTTCCGGCGACTCACTCACGGTGTAGCGACGTGGGAGAGCCGGCTGAGACGCCGGAATCGGGAGGGCAGCGGAGGTCACGATGGGAGAACGTATCGTCCTCCTGAAAACGCGGTCAGGCGGTCAAATGTTGATTTTCGTCACTACGGCGCCCGGACTGGCGCGGGTCAGTTTGCCGCTGTCGGCTGGCTGGCACTGCCGCTGAGTCCGAGCTGCTCAGCGGCCCCCTGCATGGCCTCGACGACGAACTGAATGTGGCCATCCAGATCGACACCCAGAGCGGCCGCACCGTTTGTCACGTCCTCGCGGCTGACACCGCGTGCGAAGGCCTTGTCCTTCATTTTCTTCCTGACGGATCGCGCATCGACCTCATGGACACTACGGCTGGGGCGGACGAGAGCTGTGGCGGTGATCAGGCCGGTGAGCTCGTCGACGGCGAAGAGGGTCCGGGCAAGGAGGCTTTCGCGGGGGACGTTGGTGTAGCTGGCGTGGCCGAGGATGGCATCGAGGATATCCTGCGGATAGCCGAGGCTGGCGAGGATGCGGACGCCCTCGGAGGGGTGCTGCTGGTCGGGATGGTGTTCCGCGTTAGGCCAGCGTTCATAGTCGAAGTCGTGAAGGAGACCTGCCAGCCCCCATCGGTCGGGATCCTCTCCGAACCTGACGGCGTAGGCGCGCATCGCCGCCTCGACGGCGTGCATGTGCTTGCGAAGGGAGTCGCTGGCCGTGTATTGGTGCATCAGGGCGAGCGCCGCGGCGCGGCCGGGGAGGCCGCCCCGCTCCGGGTCTGCCTGCTCCATGCCTCGACCTAATGTTGTGCTGCTGGTGCTTCGGCTCCGTGCGAAGCGAACTTCGCGTTGGTCAGCTGCACGATGGTGAACGCGATAACGAAGAGCAGGACAGTGGTGACGATGAGCCCCTTGAAGGCTGCTGATTTGTCGCCGGGATGCAGAGACATTTCGCTGATTGGGTTGGAGCGCTCAGGCAACTCGCGCCGAGGTTATCTGATCATTCTGGCGGATGTTGGGGAGGACGTCGAGCCCCCCCGTGATCCTGCCGAATACGGTGTGGACCCCGTCGAGGTGGCGGCAGTTGGCGGGGTTGAGGACAAGGAAGAACTGTGAGCCGCCCGAGTCCCTGCCGGCGTGGGCCATGGACATGGCGCCGAGTTCGTGTTTGCGCGGGTTGCCCTTCGTTTCGCACTTGATCGTGTAGCCGGGGCCGCCGGTGCCGACCGGTCCCTTCGCATGCTCTCCGCCCTTTGTGTACGGATCGCCGCCCTGAACCACGAAATCGGGGATGACGCGGTGGAACCGGATGCCGTCGTAGAAACCATCATTGGCGAGCTTCTCGAAGTTGGCGACCGTGCCCGGCGCGTCCTTCTCGTAGAGCTCGATGGTAAGCGTTCCCTTGTTCGTGACTATCGTGGCCGATTTCAAGGCGATGGGGGCGAGTGGTTGAGTGGTACTAAAGTAGCGATAGCCCACAGCGCACGCGATTCCCTGCCGGTCGCGATCAGACGCGATCGGTGATCTCGATCAGGAACTCTCCCGAATCCAGGAGGGCGAGGATGCGTTCCCATTCGCGCTCAAACAGGATACGCAGTGCGAGATTGCTCGTGTTACCGCACCTCAACCAAATGATGGACGGCTGTGCACCATGACGTTGCACGAGGTCGACGAAGTCGACGTCCTTAGTGAGGACTACGGCACCAGCCGCACGGCCTTGGCGAATACCACCGCATCTTCGGCATCCAGAAGGCCAACGTCCCTCAGCGAAAAGGCCATTTCGGCGAACCTCGCCCGAAGCCATCCGGCGAGCTTGGGCGTTAGCTGCGCGTCGACCCAGATCAGCACGCGGACGTTATATGCGACCTCTAAGCCGCGAGCACCGGATGATCAAGGCGTTGGCTTGCGAACCGAAGGCACGCCACCACGTCCGCAGGTTCCAGATCCGGCAGTTCGGCCACGACCTCGGACGTGGACAGGCCGGTTGCCAGGAGATCCAGAACATCAATGACTCGGATCCGCATGCCCCGGACGCACGGTCGCCCGCCACACTGGTCGGGATTAACCGTAATTCGCTCCATCAACTCAACTGTCTGGCCCATGGCCGTACTCCTCGATCGACCTGCTCAAGATAGCGAGGAACCTTCGCCCGGCACCATGACGTAGCGGTCCCCGATTGAGCGACAGCTGGTGAGCCGATCTACAACCCGGAGCGTTCAAGACACGCCGGAGCCTGCCCCGGCCTCTCTGACGGAGCGCAGGAGAGCGTCAGATCAGACCAGCGATGACGGGCAGATCCCGGCCAGCGGACACTCCTCACACTGTGGCCGTCGCGCCTGACATAGCCGCCTGCCGTGCCAGATCAGCAGGTGAGAAAGGAGCGTCCAGCGATTTCGCGCATAAAGCCTCATCAGATCCAGCTCGATCGTGATCGGGTCCTCAGACCGTGTGAGTCCAAGCCGGCGGCCGACGCGCGCGACGTGTGTATCCACGACCACACCCTCATCGCGACCGAAAGCGTTCCCCAGCACAACGTTCGCCGTCTTGCGGCCAACGCCGGGGAGCTCCACCAGCTCGGCCATCGTGGAAGGTACCGTGCCCCTGTGACGCTCGCCGATGGCAGCGGCCGCGCCCATGATCGACTTCGTCTTGGCGCGGAAGAATCCGGTGCTCCTGATGATGTTCTCGACCTCCGTCGGGTCGGCTGCCGCGAGTGTATCCGGTCCGGGGAAACGCCGAAAAAGCACAGGCGTGACCATATTCACCCGGCGATCGGTGCACTGGGCGGACAGGATCGTTGCCACCAGAAGTTCCCACGGCGAGGTAAAGTCGAGTTCGCAATGAGCGTCGGGGTAGAGCGCATGGAGTTTCTCCCACGCTTCCCCGGGATCGGCGGGTGGTTTTGAGCGCGGGATCGCCGATCGTTTGCGTATTTTCGGTACAATTGCGTTGGGACGGCCTCCCTGCTTTGCAGAGTTGGGGGTCAACTTTAAAAACGGGGGGGCCCCCCGGGCCGGCGACGGTTTTCGCGCCGGCGCCTCCGCGCGACTGCGGGCATCGGCTGCCCCGGAACGCTTGCCGGGTCGCTTGAGAGACAGTGGCTGTCGTGGTGATCGCCGTCCGGGGCTCATGGGGCTGAGTGGGAGTGCGGAATATGGCGCCCGATGTGGACGCGCGACGAGTCAGCCGCCGCGCGTGTTCCACGACGAAAATGATGGGTCGGCCAGGAAAACGGTAACACGAGCCGCCGCAATCACTGCGATCCTTCCCGGATGCAGTGCAGTAGCGCAGCCAGCCGGTCAACGAACCACCACTCTTGCGATCCACGACTCGCCGAGCCGATCACAGGGGCATGCCCGCCTCGCTGGACCGGTACTACACACGCGAAGAAGTGCTCGCCCTCCCCGACGAACTCCTCGCCTGATTGGAACCCGTCCGGCCTGTTTGCTGCAGGACGGGCCGCCGGTCACCGAGCGCCCTTCAGGTGGTGACGCCGGCGTAGTTACGCAACTGGTCGATCATCCCGTGGAGCTTCTCTTCGGTCGATGTGATCTCGGCGGCTGCTTCGTCCACCTGCAGCAGGCCGGCCCGCATCGACGTTGCCACCTTGTTCAGATGGCGGATGTGGTCAAGGACCTGTTCGGTCACCTTGCGCAGACCCAGATACCGGCGTCGCTCGGCCTGGGCCCGCCGGAAGCGGAGAGTCAGGTCGGTCGTTGACAACGCACGCGCTGCATCGAGCACGCTGTCGGTCGAGCGGCCCGGCAGCGCTCCATGGTCGCGCACTCCCTCGTCGTCCCACTCCTCGTCAGTGAACCAGAGATGGCCCACGTGTTCGATGCCATCGTTGGCGATGGCGAGAGTAACGTTGTACTGGCGCCGATCAACTTCGAGCGTCGTGACGTGAAGCTCTTCCGACTGACCAACCGCAATCATTTGTCACCTCGACTTCTTCTTGATGTCGTCAAGGAACTGCTCGATCGCGGCGAAGAGCACGTCGGGCTGCTCGACGTAAGGCACGTGGCCGCTCGCCTCCATGACGACGAACCGGGCGCGCATGGCACGAGCCGCGGCAAAGGTCGACTCGATCGGGATCGGATCGTGCCAGCCGTGAAACACCAGGGACGGCAGGTCAAGCCCGGACAACCGGGGAATGAGGTCGAAATCGCCGAGGCTCTCCCAGATCGACTGCTGAACGCGGCCGGTAACCCGGAACGGCGTGAGGTCGGTCGCACGTCGCGGGTCGGCGAAATAGGCGGCGACACCCAGCTCGAACTGCCGCTGCCGATAAGCCGTCGGATCACTTTCGCGGAGTCCCGAATCAGCCAGCTCGCCGCGTAGGCGGGTGATGGTCTCATCTGCCTGTCGCTTTCTGAACACCTCCTCGAACTCGACTCGCCAGCGTCGCGCCAGCGGTGCCGGATCGATGAGGACGAGCGCCGGCGGTAAAGGGGCCGCAGTCTTGTGCCGCTCCAGACAATAGAGAAGCGCAAGCAGCGCTCCCCACGAATAGCCGACGAGGGTCGCGTCATGGAGGTCGAGTTCCTCGATCACCAGCGCCAGATCGTCTACCTGCGTCCGCCAGGTAACCGGATCGGGATTGTCGGCGCGAGACCTCCCGCCTCCGCGCTGATCGTAGAAGAAGAGGCTCCGACCCGGGGCCGCCAGCGCGAGCACCTGAGGGAGGAGATAGTCGTGGTGCGCCCCCGGGCCGCCGTGCAGAACGAGGAGCTTCTCCGGCCCGGAGCCATAACGGCACCAGTACAGCGGTAGCGACGTTTTAGTCGTCCAGCCGTCAGCATCGGGTGGTGGGATGGGCAGTGGCATCGTCAGCAGTATTCTGCCGCGATTCGCGCCGTCGCGGCGTGCACCGACACCGTCTCGGCAATGTCGCGCCCGTAACCTCCGGCAATCGTGATCGCGACCGGCAATCCGATCTCGCGACAGGCCCTGATGACGAAGTGATCGCGTCGTGCCAGACCGTCCATGCTGAGTGCGAGGCGACCGAGTCTGTCACCGGCCAGCGGGTCGGCACCGGCGAGGTAGACGGCGAGGTCGGCGCCTGCGCCTCGGAGGGCCCTGGAGAGATCCGTTGCGAGGCGGTCCAGATACACTTCGTCTGTAGTACCGTCGTCGAGACCGACGTCGAGGGAGCCCGGAACCTTGCGGAACGGATAGTTCCTCATGCCGTGCATGCTGAATGTGAAGACCGATTCGTCGCCGGCGAAGATGGCATTCGTCCCATTCCCCTGATGGACGTCGAGATCGATGATGACCGCTCGCCGCACCCGGCGCAAAGCCTGAAAGTGCCTGATCGCGACGGCGACGTCGTTGAAAACGCAGAACCCCTCGCCGTGATCAGCAAAGGCGTGATGTGTACCTCCGGCGAGATTCATCGCGATGCCGGCGTCAAGTGCGCGCGCGACGGTCGCCAGTGTCCCGCCCGCCGCGCGCAGCGATCGCTCGACCAGCGCCGGCGACCAGGGAAACCCCAGCCTCCGCATCTCCTGCTCACTCATCGCCCCGTCAAGAAAGCGCTCGACGTAATCGGCGCTGTGAACCCTGAGGAGCGCGTCCAGGGGGACGCGCTCGGGTTCGAACAGATTCACAGAAGACGCGACCCCATCGGTGAGCACCCGATCACGGAGCAGTTGATACTTGACCAGGGGAAAACGGTGTCCCGGTGGCAGCGGGATAGCGAATCGAGCGGAGGTCCAGAGCTGCAAGGTCATCTCAGCGGCCGCACTCGCCTCGCATGGTCAAATACTTGAAGGTCAACGACATAGAACGAGCGGAGAAGGGGCGATTGGTCGACTCCCTGACCGCCGCGGCAGGGACAGCGGCCTCGGAGGTACGCAAACACAATAACGGCAACGCCTTCGCTCTGTATCCTGGCGCGGCCTCGCGCGTCAATGTGACAGTGCACCCACCAGGCAACGGCAGCAGCGCACGAATGCCCGACACCATCTCGTTCCTCAACACATTCGCCCGACTGGTCTGGTCGATCGTACACCGGCCCGACGACGTCGAGGTACAGAAAGCGGGATTGCGAGCGCTGGCAGTTGCCGCCCGGTCGCGGTCGTTCCGTGTCGCACTGAGCGACGTGCGGGCACGGATGTCTGAGCTCTCGGGTGTTGTGGGGGGCGGGGATGAGACGGCGCAGCTTTCGATGCTGGCGCAGCAGATGACGAGTCACTCGGTGACTACGCTCGAATTTCTGCGCGACCTCCGGGCCGCTGACGTACTCGGTGTGGGGCGGGCGCTTGCGTCTGCGCCGGTCAAGGGCGACGACGGCGCAGCTTTTGACGCCCTCATGGTCTCTCTTGTGCCCACGACCGTCAGCGTTTCGCTGGGCCCTACAGGTTTTGTGCGTCAGGCGACCCCGCCGATGGGCCTGCGTGCAGTCAGGCCGGCCACCACACCCCCACACGGGATCGACGCAGCACCCAATGGTGGTGGAGGCAACGTCTTCGCTCCTGCTCCGGCGCAGGAGAAGCGGAGGGACGACTCGAAAACGATGATCGAGTCGGCGATCATGCGACATGCACACTCACGATCGCTCGACGACCTGTTCATCCGCCTGCGCGGTCCGCTCGCTCCCGACTCGGCCCCGCAACTGATCGAAGAGCTCTGCCGTGCGGCCGAGGACTACGCTAACGAAGGAGTGTGGATCGGAGTGCTCGACGTGATCGAGCGCCTGATGGAAAGGGAATCCTCCGCCGACAACCCCGCACTTGCCCGCGCATTCGCAATCCAGTACCGACGGCTCAGCAAGACGGGAATACTGAACGGTCTGGCTCAGCTCCTTCCGCACCGCAGGGAAGCAAAAGACGCGGTGCATTTGTTCATGAAGAAGATGGGAGTGCCCGCGGCCGACGTCCTCGTCGATTTGCTGGTCACGTCCGACAAGGCCGCTGACCGCAGGGCGTATCGCGACGCCATCCTCGAGTGCCCAGAAACCGCCGGTCCGCTCATCCACCTGCTCGGCGATCATCGGTGGTTCGTTGTCCGCAACGCCGCCGAACTGCTGGGCGACATGAAGGTCGAGGAGGCGGAGGAGCGGCTGGTGGATGTGCTGGCACACATCGACTCCAGATGCCGGCGCTCCGCGACCCACGCACTGGGCCGCATCGCCAGCAAGCGCGCGCTCCACGCCATCGCCCAGCGCATGACGGACCCCGACTCGGCGGTGAGGCTGCAGGCCACGCTTGGTGTGGGTGCCTCCCGGAACCCGCGCGCCGTGCCACTCCTGCTCGAAGCGCTGAAACGCGAGAGCGAACCCGAGATTCAGGCCGCGCTGCTTTCCGCACTTGGAAAGGCACCCACGCCAGAGGCGGTCGAACGGCTGTCCGAGGAGGCCAGGCCGGGCCCACTGCTCGGCCGGCGTTCGCAAAGTCACCGCCTGGCGGCGCTTCAGGCACTGGGTGAGGCCGGCACGCACGAGGCGCGAATGGCCCTCCGCCGCTTCATCGCCGACAGGGACCGCGAGGTCAAGGCACTCGCAGAGCGGCTGCTACGGGAGACGGCTCACGAGCTGGCGGTGGGCTGAGAGCGAGCCTCCCTTTGAAGGTGTGTGAGCGTGGATGGAGCTGAGGGCGACGAGGGCGAAGACGCGACGAGATGAGGAGGGCGAGGAGGGCGAAGAGGGCGAAGAGGATGAAGAGGATGAGGAGGGCGAGGAGGGCGAAGAGGACGAAGAGGATGAAGAGGATGAGGAGGGCGAGGAGGGCGAAGAGGACGAGAGGATGAAGAGGATGAGGAGGGCGAGGAGGGCGAAGAGGATGAAGAGGATGAAGAGGATGAGGAAGGCGAGGAGGGCGAGGAGGGCGAGGAGGGCGAGGAGGGCGAAGAGGATGAAGAGGACGAGGAGGGCGAGGAGGACGACGGCGCCGCGTCAGCGGGCGGCGAAATCCGTGGCCGCGGTGACCCGCCTGCAGGTCAGGGCGATGAGTTCGGCGGTGTGATCGACGTCGTCGAGTGAAATCATCTCGTTAGGCGAGTGCATGTAACGGTTGGGCACTCCGATCAACCCCGTCGCGACCCCTTCGCGCGCGATGTGCAGAAAATCGGCGTCGGTCGCCGTTTCGCGGCCTACTGCCCGTGCTGCCCACGGAATCCCAGCTTCGACCGCGGTCGTGCGCAGCAGCTCGAACACCACTGGCGAAACGACAGAGCCGCGGGCAAGCACGGGCCCGCCGCCCAGCCTGACCTCGCCCACCTCCTTGCGCTCGATCTGAGGGTGATCGGTGGCAAAGGTGACGTCGACAGCTATCGCCATCGCCGGGCCCACACGAGTCGCGGCAATCAGCGCTCCACCGCCGTGGTAACCGATTTCCTCCTGCGCCGTTGCCACGGCCACGACCCGCGCCGCACCGGGCGTCTGCGAATAACGACGCAGCGCATCGAGAACGATGAAGGCGCCGATTCGATCGTCGATCGAACGCGAAACGAGCCGGTTGCCGGGGAAGTCGATCGATCGTGAATCGATCACACCGGCGTCGCCGACGCGGATGCGTCCGGAGGCGTCGTCCCGCGAAGTTGCGCCGATGTCTACCCAGAGGTCGGTAAGCTTCGCCGCCTTTTCGCGGTCATCGGGCTTGATGAGATGGATCGGGCGCCGGCCGACAACGCCCAGCACATCTCCCTCGTCCGTGCGAAAGCGCACCCGCTGCCCGACGAGGACCTGCGGATCCCAGCCGCCGATCGGCGCCACGAAGATGAAGCCCGAGTCGTCGATCCAGTTGACGATGAGTCCGATTTCGTCGATGTGACCGGCGAGGAGGATGGTCGGCGAGCCGCTTTCGTTGACGGCGGCAAAGGAGTTACCCGCGACGTCGCCGCTGACAGCGGCGAATGTGGCCGCCTCCTCGCGCCAGACCCGTGCGGCGTGGGCCTCAAAGCCCGATGGTCCGGGAGTGTCGAGGAGACGCCTTAGGAAATCGATGGAGGTCGGCTGGAGCATCGGAAGGAAACTATGGTGCAATCGAACAAAGCAAAGACGATGCGTGGCAGCCGAGGTTACCGGGCTGCATTATTGGCGCCGCCCGGCGGGGTCCGCCGGCAGACAGGTTCATCCCACTCGTTAGGCCTGACTCTTCATGACCTTGCAGCTGACGGCCATCGGCATCTTCATCGCCGCGTTCGCGATCGCCGGCATCCGGCGTGTTCATCTCGGCGTCACCATGTTTGCGGTGGCCTGCGCCGCCGGGGTTGTGCTGGCGCGGATGCCAGTGACGGACGTGGTCGGCGGGTTCCCGATCAGCATCATGATCCTCCTCGCCGGGGTCACCTACTTCTTCGGAATCGCGCAGGAAAACGATACCGTGGACCGCCTCCTGGAGGCCGCGCTGGGACGAGTGGGGCACATCGCGGCCCTCCTGCCGTTCGTCTTCTTTGCCCTCACGGCCGCGTTGTCGGCGATGGGGTCACCGATCGGGAGTCTGGTGATCTGCGCGCTGGCGATGCCCGTTGCGCGCAAGAACGGGATCGACCCGATCCTGATGGGGATCGCAATCGGTACGGGACAGAGCGCCGGGGGTTTTGCGCCGACGAGCCTGTTCGGGATCGTGACCTATGGAACAGCACATCAGGCGAATATCCCGCTCAATCCATTGGTGCTGTTCGCCGTTGGAGTGGTGACGAACGTCCTGCTGATATCGGTCGCCTTTCTCATGTTTGGTGGATCGGCACTTCTCGCGCGGCGCTCCCCCGCCGGCAGGGCGGCGATGGCGGCACAGGCGCTCATCGCGCGCGAGCAGCGAGGGCCGTGGCAGGGCAACCAGGTGGCGACGGTAGCCTGCATGATCGGTCTGGTGGTGGCGGTGATCGCCGGGGCGCTGAGCGGCCGCAATCCCGACATTGGTGTGTTGTGTTTCATCTTTGGAGCTGCGCTGGCTCTGGTTGACCCGAAGGCAGGCTCGGCGGCTGTGCGTCGCATCGACTGGTCGACCGTGCTGCTGATCGGCGGCGTGATCACTTTTGTCGGTGTTCTCCAGGAGGTGGGTTCGGTCGACCTCCTCGGCAGGGCGGCGTCGGCGATCGGTGAGCCGATCGTGGCGGCGCTGGTGCTGTGTGCCATTGGAGGTCTGGTGTCGGCGTTTGCCTCGACGACAGGGATCCTGGCGGCACTGATTCCGCTGGCGCTGCCGCTGGTGGCATCGGGCAGTTTGCCTGGCTGGGCGCTGATCAGCGCACTCGGACTCTGCTCGTCGGTTGTGGACGTTTCACCCTATTCGACGACCGGGGCGACGGTGCTGGCTACGGCGCACGAAGATGACCGGCCGCGGCTGCGCGCGGGGCTGATGAGGTGGGGGATGTCGATGGTGGTGATTGGCCCGCTGTTGCTGGTTGGACTTCTGGTGGTGCCGGCGATGCGGTGAACTCGGACACGCCTCCGCACGGTAGCCTGCAGGCATCAGCATCAGGAACGGGAGATGAGTCCGGAGCGCCCGCCTCGGGCACCGGGAAGGAGTTGGAGCTGGGCGCGCAGGTCGGGGGGGACGGAGAAGATCAACTGGCGCCCTCGCTTTCGCTGCGCCAGGAGTTTCTTTCGTGAGAGTGTCAGAAGATCGCTGCGCGAGGTGCCGTAAGCGATCGAGTGCGCGCGACGATGAGAGTAAATCGAGAATTCAGCCGACGGGTTCTTGAGCGCGTGAGTGAGCAGATCGAGCTGGCGGTGATTGAGTCCGGCACGCAGGCGCCGGACGCCGGCAATAGCTGCCTCGACCTCGCTCATCTCCTCTGTCTTCCGGCCCAGGTACTGGTGGAGGTCACTGATCGCGCGCAGCAGAACGGTCAGCTGATAGTCGATGAAGTAGGTCGTGTCGTTGTCGTCGGTCTCGGTGAACAGATAGGCGCGGGCGTATTGAGCTTTCGCTTTCCGCAGGATCCGGGAGATTGATACGTATTCGCAGAGCCAGTAACCCTCTCTCGCCATCACCCAGTAGAAGAGTGCACGTGCCGTTCTGCCGTTACCGTCAACGAAGGGGTGATCGTACGCGAGGGCGAAGTGGACGAGGATCGCCCGGATGACAGGGTGAATGAATCCACGCGACCCGCCACCATTGGCGAACTCGACTAACCGGTCCAGTCGCTTTGACAGCTCCGAGGTGGGCGGAGGCCGATGGAGAAGTTGGCCATATTCATCAGCGATGACGATATCTTCGGTCGCGTTTCGGAACCGTCCCGCGGCCGTCGGATCGTCCAGTGTCCCGTCAGTGACGATGCGCTGAAGCTCGAAGACATTGGTCGGTGCGATCGGATCGTTCTTCAACTCGCGAACGAATTCCATGGCGCTGTAATTGTTGAAGATCATCCGCTCGCTGCGGTTGCGGGGTCGGCGACCGGAGAGGAGCATGTCCTTCGCGACACGTCGCGTTGTTGCCGCGCCCTCCAGTTGGCTCGACGTGATCGCCTCCTCGATCGTCGATTTTATCAGGTAGGTGTCGCGGGTTACGGGATCGTTGACCTTGGATTGGGCAACGAGAATGCGGCCAGCATCCCGGTCGACACGGTGAAGTTTTTCGAGGACGCTGGGCGGTTGGGCGTAGAGGAGCGGCGTTCCACTGATCGACATCAGTGGCAGCTGCCGATAAAGGCTGTGCCTGGCGAGCTTTATCGCCGTCCAGTATTGCTCTGCGGTAAAGGGTGGTGGGACGGCGTGATGTCGCTGGCTGTCCCAATGTCTGTACTCGCCGCCAGGTTCAGCGCCCACGCCTCGGAAGAGCGCGTTAGCCACGTCCGGGCTTCGGCTGGCGGCCGCCAGTACCGACTGCAGTCCTTCGGTGAACGACGGTGGCGGGACGGGAGTTTTCATCAGGTCGGCACTGATTTTATCTTTGACGAACTATCAATCTAACACAAATTGATAGTTCGCTGGCAGTGGACTGGGTGACGGGGCCAAGGGCCGCACCGGCTCACTTTGCCGGGGCCGCGCACCGACGGCTGTATCAGTACGTGGGCCGTGCCTCTCTACTGGATTGCCGATCCAGAAGCGAGTTTGGTGGAGATTCGGGCACCAGCGACGGATGTGCACCGTGATCAGGAGGGAGCGCTCGTGTGTAAGCAAGAGGACTCACGGTCGTGTGTGGCGTGGTTTCGGCTCATGGAAGCGGGGCTGGAAACGCGGTCTGAGGTCGAAGCCGAACTTTCGAAACAGGAGCGGGAAGAATTTCCAGAGAGTGCGTTCTCGAGAAGCAGGCCGCCCGGCTTCGAGCGATGACTGCGGAGGAGAAGTTTGCCGTCAGCCGCTCGCTGACCGAAACGGCAATAAACGCCTTGCGCGCCGGTATCCTGGCGCGTGAACCGGGATTGGCCGCTCACGAGGTGCAGGAGCGGATGGACAGGCTGATTCGTGACCGGCACGCCGAGTCTCGTTGAGCTTTTCGTCGCTCCGATAGCGAGGGCGGGGCTCGACTACATGATCACAGGTGGAGTGGCCGCCGTGGTCTACGGGCATCCACGCCTGACTCTCGACATAGATCTGGTGCTGCGTCTTCCTGAGTCAGATGCCGGTCGATTCGTCGAGCTGTGGAGCGAGCCGGAGTTTTACGTCCCACCGCTGGAAGCCGTAGCCGCTGAAGCCGCTCGACCGGCGTACGGCCACTTCAATCTGGTTCACGTCGATTCGAGTCTGCGAGCGGATGTCTACATCGCTGGTTCGGATGCCGTGAATGACTGGGCTCTCAAGCATTCACAGTCGTTTGTGCTTGACGGAGTGTCGGCTCGCGTGGCGCCGGTCGAAGCAGTGATAGTCGGCAAGCTGCGGTACTACAAGCTCGGCGGGTCTGAGCGCCACTTGCGCGATATCGCGCGCATCCTCGACGTGAGCGCTGACGTCATCGATCACAACGAGCTGCGACGGTGGATCGGGATTCTCGCGCTGGAGGAAGTCTGGTCGGCTGCGCGCAGATTCCCGCCGGGTTGAGAAGTAGAGCGGGCGTCGTGGCCTGAGTCTCCGGGAGAGGCAGTCTGTCGGGCGCGTCGGGCGTGCACTGACAGGTGATCTTGAGGCGACCACGGAGAGGCTTCCGATGCCCGTGCGCAAGGGGCAGTTCCGTTGCAGCGAAGACGAGGCTCGCATGGAATCAGGCCAGGTATGTCCATTGAGCCAGCAGCCTGCAGGCTTGCGAGCTTGACACTAATGGTGTAGAATCTCGACAATATCTGAGGCTACAGGCGTCTATCTGTCTGAAAATCCGACGGTAGGGCTGGAGGAACGACTGGCGACCAACGTCAGGACGGCTCGCGAACGGCTCGGGCTCTCGCAGAAAGACGTCGCGCTTGAGCTGGAAATCGCACGCTCGGCCGTTTCCGACATCGAAACCGGAAAGCGTCAGGTGTCGGCCGTGGAGCTGGTGGGGCTGGCGCGGATCCTCGGCACATCGGTGGAAAGGCTCCTGGGCGATCGCGGTTCATCCGGCGCGAGCGAAGTAGTTCAGCTCCGTGCGGCGTCGATCTCGACAGCAGCGCGTGTTCAGTTGCAGCGCTGGGCGATGTGGTGTGAGGACTATCAGGAGCTGGAGAAGATGGCCGACGATGTGCGGCCTCCGGACTTGAGAGCGTCGGAGCGTGTCCTTTCGTCGTTTTCGCAGGCGCACCGCATGGCGGATGAGGAGAGGAAGCGGTTGGACCTTGGGCAGGCGCCGGCGCATCAACTGCTCGCAGTTCTCGAGGAGAAGGTGCGCGTGAAGGTGGCCTTCATGGATCTCGAGGATTCGTTGTCGGGGGCGTCGATGGTGGGAGCGGGCTTCGGAGCTGCAATTGTGGTGAACAGGCGACACGTTGCGGGTCGGCGGGTTTTCACGCTGGCGCACGAGTACTTCCACCTGCTGACGCGCGACCGTGTGTCGCAGACGCGAGGAGGGCAGCCGATCCACATCTGTGAAGCGGATGTGCCTGGAGCGGCGAAGGACCGCGCCGAGCAGTTGGCTGATCAGTTTGCGGGTCGGCTGCTGATGCCGCCGGAGACCTTTGTTGAGCAGTTGCACAACCTGCGGAAAGATGACGGGACGATCGATCGGGCGGATTTGGTGAGTGTGGCCAGGTATTTCGGGGTGAGTGTGCAGGCGGTGTTCGTGCAGTTGGCGGTGCAGCGGCTGGTGCCGTGGGATCTGGCGCGGGATGCGTACGCGGATCCTTCGTTGCAGGACCGTATCGAGGATTATGCGCGGGCTGAGGGATTGGAGCCGTCGCGCTTTGGACGGTTAGCGATAAGGGCGTGGAAGTCTGAGCGGATCTCTCGTGCGCGGCTCGCTGAGCTACTCGGCGTGAACTTTGCAGACGTTGCCGCGGAGCTTGCCAGGTATGGCGCGCAGGGCGAGGGGGGAGGGGTGCGCCTTGCGCTGCCTTCTTGATGTGAACGTTCTCATGGAGTTGGTGAAGAGCGGGCAGTTGGATGGACTCGCTGAGCGGGTGGAGTTGGGTGTGTCGTCGTTGGTGTTGAGGGAAGCGAGGTACTGGAGGGACGGTGATGGAGTCGCGACTACGATCGATCCGGAGCTGGTGAGAGCTTCGGGCGTGGAGGTAGTGGGTCGACGATCGAGGAACTGAGCGGGATTCTGGAGCACGAGGTGGTTAGTTGTCTTGGTCGTTGTGAGCAGGAGACGCTGGCGGTGGTCAAATCGCGCGGGTTGAGGTATTGCACGGAGGATCCGGTTCTGATGAGGATTGGTGTAAGAGTTGGAGTGGGTTCGCTTCTGATGTCATTTGGGGCACTGCGGCACGACCTTAGCGGCTGAGAGTCGGGTACGTGCACAGCGTTGCGCTTGCCCGCCCGGGTCGCCCACAAACGGATCTCGAACGCCTTTCCGACGTGGTGGGGGAGTTGGCGACAGAGCCGTCCGAGCCGACCGGCGGATTGACGCGAGGACGAGATCATGACTGAGATCGTCGGGGCTAACGGGTCGCAGGGCAAATTTCCTGCGTGGTTCGCGCGCCTCACGACGCGTGCCGGCGAGCCGCCTATGCAGCCGCGCGAATGGCAGGAAGAGCTCGCCCGCGATGAAACTCCCCGCTCGCGGGTCATCCGAATCCCTACTGGTTACGGAAAAACGCTCGGCGTGCTCGGCGCGTGGCTCTATCACCGCGTCGCCCGCAAGGACGATCGCTGGCCCCGGCGCCTTGTCTGGACATTGCCGATGCGCGTGCTCGTCGAGCAGACGGCGAACGAGGTTCGGAGGTGCCTCGAGCGCCTGCAGCTGCTGTGGCAGCCCGGCACGGATCATTGTGGTCAGGTCGGCGTCCATCTCCTGATGGGCGGCGCCGATCAAGGCGGAGAGTGGAACCTATATCCCGAAGAGAGCGCCATCTTCGTTTCGACGCAGGATATGGCGCTCTCGCGCGCGCTCAACCGTGGCTACGCGGCGCCACGCGCCAGGTGGCCTATGGAATTCGGCCTCCTTAACCATGACGCGCTGTGGGTGCTCGATGAGGTACAGCTGATGAACGTCGGGCTCGCGACGAGCGCGCAGCTTCAGGCTTTTCTTGACGATGATACGAAGCAGGGCCGCTCATTCCGGCCGCGGCTGAGCTGGTGGATGAGCGCTACGCTCCAGACCGACTGGCTGAAGAGCATTGACACAGCGGCGCACCACGTCGCGTGGACCACAGGGCCCGTAAGGCTCACGCCGCGCGCGCTAGGGACTGGTCTCGCGACCATCAAGAAAACACTCGCGATCAAAGAGATCCCGGCGAACGACCACGGGGTTCTCGGCAGGATGATTAAGGAAGCTCATATGAAGGCGCCAGCGGACGGCGAGCACGGGCGGATCACGTTGGTCGTGTGCAATACGGTAGATCGAGCTCTACGCACTTACGAGGCGCTCGAGCAACTCGGTGTCACGAAGGATCTTCGGCTCGTCCATAGCCGCTACCGCCCACACGAGCGCGCCGCATGGGAGACAGACTTCCTCAGCCGAGTGGCCTGCAAGCATGGCGTTGATCGAATCATCGTCGCGACCCAGGTCGTCGAGGCGGGCGTGGACATAAGCGCAACATGCCTCATCACCGAGCTCTCCCCATGGTCGAGCCTCGTTCAGCGCTTCGGGCGCTGCGCGCGCTACGGCGGCTCGGGGAGCGTCGTGGTGTTCGATCGTGGTCGCGACGACAAAACTGTTCGGCCGTACTCCATCGAGGAGCTCGACGCAGCGAGGTGGGCCATCGATACCCTCGCTACCCAAGCGAAGGACGCCGGCATCGCCACCATCGAGTCCTTCGAGCAGGGGCTGACCGAAGACCAGCGCAAGCAACTCTATCCGTATCAGCCCAAGCAGCTCCTCCTGCGCCGTGAGCTCGACGAGCTTTTCGACACGACACCAGACCTGACGGGCGCGGACATCGACGTCAGTCCGTTTATCCGCGACGGCGACGAGCGCGACGTGTCGGTGTTCTGGGTCGACGTTCCACCGGCCAAGAGAGGAGAGCGCGCACCACTGCCCTCGAAGACTCGCAAGCCCTCGCGCGAAGAGCTGTGCGGCGTGCCGTTCCTTGCGGCGCGGGATTGGCTGTGCGGCAAAACGGCGAAGGACAAGCCCGCGTCTCGCCTCTTGCCCTTACGTCGTGCGTGGGTCTGGGACTGGATCGAGGGTGAGTGGAGAGTCGCGGAGCGGTCGGCGCTCATCCCCGGCGCCGTCGTTTGCGTGGCGGCCGACACTGGCGGCTATCGCGACGACCGAGGTTTCGATCCGGAGTCCAAGGCTCCGGTGACTGTCTTGATCGAGCCCCCGCAGGCGGCGCAGGACGCCGCCGATGATCTCGAAGACACTGAGGAGCTAAGCGCGTCTGCCTACAAGACGATCGCGACCCACAATATCGAGGTCGGGCAGCTCGCGACTCAGATTGCGTTGGGCCTGGTGCCTAAGCGGGTCGTCGAGCTGATCGAGCTCGCGGGGCGCTGGCATGACCTCGGAAAGGCGCACCCTGCGTTCCAAGCGGTCATCAACGCGCGAGGCCCGTATCAGTCGCGCGTCGATCTCGCGAAGGCGCCCGATGGTGCTTGGCAAACGCCGTGCATGTATCGGAGCGCGGACGGTGAGATGCGGCGAGGCTACCGGCACGAGCTGGCGAGCTGCCTCGCACTCTTCGCTGTACTGCGGAGATACGAGCCGACCCATTCGGCGTTGCTCGGACCATGGGTCGAGGCGCTACCGCTGGTGGGCGAACGTGAGGTACCCGCGCCGGTCGCGGACCGATCGGAGGCGACGACCCTCGAAAGGCTGGTACTCGCGTGTACTGATGTGGAGTTCGATCTCCTCGCGTATCTGGTGCTCTCGCACCACGGGAAGGTGCGCGTCGCCTTGCACGCCGGCCCTAAAGATCAGGAGTACGTCGCGCGCGACGATCGCGGCTTGCCGATCCGAGGTGTGCGAGACGGCGATGCGCTCCCTGCGATCTCGCTCGATGGCGTGAGCTCGCTGCCGGCGCTCTCGCTCACCCTCGCGCCTGCCGCGCTCGGCCTCTCGCCCCTCACAGGGCGGAGCTGGTGCGATCGGACAGCCGCGGTCCTCCGTACACACGGCGCCGGCTCGCTCGCTTACTTGGAGGCCCTCCTCATCGCAGCTGATCGCCGCGCGTCCAAGCTCACGACGGTCGATCCTCTGCTCACCACGGATAGGACCGGGGGCACGCCGTGACGGTCCATCTCCACCACCTCACGGGCTGCGCGCCTACTCCGCTCGCGCACTACCTGAAGGCGATCGGAATCCTGCGGCTCATCGCGCAGCAGAAGGACCCCGATGTCCGTGGCTTCTGGCGCGACCAGCATTTCTGCTTGCTGACGACGCGCGATGAGGTCGAGCTCGAAGCGTTCTTCCTCAACGAGTACGCGCCCACGCCCTTCGTCTCACCGTGGAACAAGGGGTCAGGTTTCTACGCCACGTACGACAAGGGCCTCGCCCCGGTTGAAGGGTCGAGAGCGCCTCGCTTCGAGCCGTTCCGCCGAGGGATCGCCGAGGCAAGGATGCAGCTCGATGGCATCACGAAAGCCGACGCAGCGGTGCGGCGACTCAAGGATCAGACCAAGGCCATGAAGGGCGCGAAGCCGGCCCGCTCAAAGGATGATCCCGCCTACAAGAAAGACTTGGCCGCCGCGGAACGTGAGTTCAAGAGACTGAAGGCCGACCTCTACGGACCCTTCGCGCTCGCGTGGCGAGGACCTCATCGCGACTGGATGGACGCCGCGATGGTGCTGTCACCTGACGGGGAACCGTCGTGGCCTGCGCTCCTCGGCACAGGTGGTAACGACGGGCGACTCGACTTCACCAACAGCGCGATGCAACGCCTTGGAGATCTGTTTAATCTCGAGTCAGCTAATGGTGCTCCCGTTCCGACGGCGAAGGCGTTGTTGAAGACAGCGCTTTTCGATACGCCCTCGGCAGCGTTACGGGACGAAGCCGTTGGTCAGTTCCTGCCAGGCTCCGCAGGCGGTGCGAACGGCACGACCGGCCCTGATGCAGGGAGCCGAATCAACGCCTGGGACTTCGTCCTCATGCTCGAAGGCACTATCGCCTTTCGTGGTAAAGCCACGCGAAAGTTGGGGGCGCGGGAGGACATGCGCGCAGCGATTCCTTTCGCGGTAGCCGCGCAAGCCGTCGGTCATGCAACGCGTGGAAAAGAAAAGGACGCGCGCGGCGAGCAGTGGATGCCACTCTGGGAGCGGCCCGCAAGCTGGCAGGACGTGAGCGCGCTCTTCGGAGAAGGACGCGCGCAGATCGGTCGCTCGTCGGCACGGCGCCCGCTCGATTTCGCGAGGGCGATCGCGAGGCTCGGCGTCGCCCGGGGGGTTAGTGGATTCGTCCGCTACGGCTACCTTGAGCGCAACGGCCAAAGCAACCTCGCCGTGCCGCTGGGTCGAATCGAGGTCACGGACCACCCGCGCGCTCGGTTGATCGATGAGATCGGCGGCTGGCTCGACCGCCTCCGGCGCGAAGCGGACGACGCGCCCGCACGATTCTCCGCATCCCTAGGCGCGCTCTTCGACGCCGTGTTCGATGTGCTCACGCGGGAAGCCGAGCCGACGCGATGGCAGTCGGTGCTCGCGTCGATCGCCGAAATGGAGCGGGTCCAGGCGAGTGGGACCGCGTTCAAGGTTGGTCCGTGCCCGACGCTTTCTCCGGGCTGGCTCGACGCAGGAGCTGATGACTCTTCCGAGTGGCGGCTCGCCCTCTCGCTCGGGAGCGCAGCGCGCGGATTCAAGGATGGACGTCCTTTCGACTCTGTGCGCGTGCACGCGCTACCACTCGATTCGAAGAAGACATGGAGCTACGCGATCGGCGCTGACAAGCGCCTCATCAAGGATCCGCGCGTAGTGATGATGGGGCGCGATCCGCTGAGCGATCTCGTCTCGCTAGTTAAGCGCCGCCTCGTCGAGGCCTCGCAGAGAGGCACCCGAACGCTTCCGCTGGTCGCCCAGTATCGTGCGGGCGCGAGGCTCGATGATCTGACGCGTTTTATTGCCGGTGAGGTCGACGTGGAGCGCGTCGTCGTGCTCGGTCGCGCGCTGATGGCGCTCGACTGGCAGCGTGTCCGGCTGACGCGCGTGCCCGTCGATGCGCGCAGCGACCGACCCGATGAGGCGTGGGAGGCTCTTCGCTTGTGCGCGCTCCCATTCGCGGTTCGCGAGCGAACCATTGGCTCCGAGCCAGCAATGTTTGGGCGCCTCACTTCCGGCGACGCCGCCGGAGCGGTCCAGCTCGCGCTGCGGCGGCTGCGCGCATCGGGATTCCGTCCTCCTTTGGTCGCTGCGATCGCTGACCCAATGACGGCGCGCCGCTGGGCCGCCGCGCTCGCCTTCCCCATCGCTCCTGCCGTCGCCGCCGCGATGGCCGACCGCTTCCAGAACTTCACCGCCAGGGAGACCGCATGACCATCGACCTCAGCAAACTCGAGAACGCCACCCGCCTGCTCTTCTCGATCGACCTCCAGCCGGTGCAGAGCGATCGCTTTCAGCCCACTGGCTTCCCGAGCTTGGGCGCGGCGACCTACCAGACGAAGGATGGCCAGAAGCTTCTCGTGGAGTCGGCGCAGAGCATGGCGAATCGTCTCGAGGCCACCGTGTGGGACGCCGTGAATGAGAAGCCGGTTGCCGCGCTCGCCGGCATCAGCCACGTGACAGTCAAGAAGGAGAGCAAGTTCCTCACGGACACGATGCTCGAGGCCCACCGGCTGAATAGCCCGTACATCTTGGAAGCTCCGGGGTCGAAGTTCGTGGCGCAGCTAAAGAGCGAGCTCGGGACGCTCGAGAACGGGCCGATCAACCGCAAGCTTCTCGCAAAGGTGCTCCTCAAGTATGACGTTGGGAGCCTGGTGCACGGCGTCTTCCTTGCGAAGAGCGACCTCGCGGGCGGACGCCTGCGCGTCGCTCGCGCTCTCTCGGCGTTCATAGAGGCGAGCGGCGCGCGCGTGGCCGCGTCGGGAGGCGTGAAGAACGACCACGTGAACCCCGCTGGCGACACGACGAAGGGCTTCGGCAACGTGCCCTTCGCGCGAGACGAGTTCACCGCCGAGAAGATCGTGCTTCACGTCAACTTTGACCTCGCACAGGTGCGCGGCTACGGCCTCGGCACGGATGCGGAGCGGATGCTCGTGCTCCTCGGCCTCTACCGCTTGCGAAAGCTCATCGACGGGGATCTCCGCCTGCGCACCGCATGTGACCTCGAACCAGTGACGCGAAGCCCGAAGGCAACCCGCCCCGATGGGTTCGTGTTGCCGAACCTGAATGATCTTGAGGCCGACCTGCGCGCTTCCATCGAGAGGAACAAGTCCGTGATGATCCAGACCGAGACGAGCTACGAAGCGAAGATCGAGTCAGCCAAGAAGAAGAAGGAAAGCGACAGCGAGAGGGCCAGCGACGACGAGACCAACGGAGACGATTGATGCCCACGATGGTCCTGCGCTTCCCTGGCGGTCGCTACCATGCGACGCCCGGCGGCCATCATGTGAACGAGGGCGTCGTCGAGTGGCCGCCGAGTCCGTGGCGGCTCTTGCGGGCGCTGGTCGCCTGCGGTTACTCGACACAGCACTGGGACGAGGTTCCGCCCGAAGGTCGCCGGCTTGTCGAAACCTTGAGCACCGGCCTGCCTGAGTACCGTCTCCCGCAGGCGGCGCTCGGACATTCGCGCCACTACATGCCGACGACGAAGATGAAGCATGGGCGCGAGGAGACGACCCTCGTACTCGACGCGTTCGCTGACGTGGGGGACGGCGCGCTCTGGGTTCGCTGGCCTACGAACGTCGACGAGGAGGCGCAGCAGCTCTTCGACATCCTGGTCGCGCACGTTGGCTACGTGGGGCGTAGCGAGAGCTGGGTGCTCGGGGAGTCGATCTCTGACAACGTTCCTCTTCCACGGGCCGGACACGGCTTTCCGCATTCGGACGGCGCTCGCCCCGGGCGGGGCTTTGAGCAGATCGCCCTCACGGCCCCCGACGTTTCCAACGACTACACGACGTGGAGGAAGGGCGAGGTCGAAGTCGCGATCAAGGAACTCAAGCTCCCTGCCGGAAAGAAGCCAACACAGGGGGAGCAGAAGAAGATTGACGCGATTCAGAGCGCCTACCCGATAGATCTCGTTGACTGCCTTCAGCGCGACACTGCTTGGTGGAAGGCGCAGAAGTGGAGTCGAGCCCCGGGGACTCGTTCGGTCCTCTATTGGCGTGAAAGCAAAGCACTAGAGGTCGGTCCGCCGTCGTCTCCGCGTGTGTCAGGCCCACATCGTGTCGAGATGATGCTCCTCGCGCTCACGACACCGAGCGGCTCGAAGTCGGCGCTTCCAGGTATTGCGCGAACGCTCCCACAAGCGGAGCTGCTCCACCGGGCTCTGGTCTCCAAGCTCGGATTCGGTGGCGAGCCGTGCCCTGAGATCGTCGGGCGTGATGAGGCGGGCCAGCCGCTCAAGGGACACCGGCACTCCTACCTTCTTGCAGTCGATCTCGATGCCGATGGCCGACTCGATCACATCATCGTGTACGCGCCGATGGGTCTTGGAGCAAGCGCGCAACGCGCAGTGCGCAGCCTCGGGAAGACATACATGAAGGGTGGCGTGGGCGAGCTTCAGATTGCAGTCGCAGGTGTCGGTTCGTTGAGCGATCTTCGAGCCATCGGCGGGGGTCTGGCGAGTGCAATCGAAAGAATCCTCGGCCCGACTAGTGGCAGCAAGTGGTGGGTCAGTGCGACCCCGTTCGTTCCGCCGCGGCACCTCAAGAAGCACGGACGCTCGTCGCTGGCCGGCCAGGTCGTGGCGGAATTGGCTGCCAGAGGATTGGCGACGGCAGAGGTCGAAGTCCTAGAGTGGACAGGTCAGAGGCTAGCGTTCCGGCACTTTGTGCGTCGAAGGCGGCGCGGCCCTCAACCCCCAATCGATGCGGCTTTCGCCATACGACTGCATTTCGCCCAGCCAGTCGTTGGGCCTATCTGTCTGGGCCACGGCAGCCACTTCGGCCTGGGTCGATTCTCGGCGGAATGATATGGCTTACGTCTCGCCCGAGAAGCCGGCGTGAGGTTCATTACTACGAGTCGTGGGAGGCGAGCCAATTGACGTCAGCTCTAGTCGAATGACTCACAGAAACCCCGCGATATGAGCTCCGGAAAGGACGTCGCTCAAGACGATGAGGGATCCGATCTCCTTCCCGTCCGCATGCTCAACGAGTACGTGTACTGTGCTCGGCTCTTCCACCTGATGCATGTCGAGGGACGCTGGGAAGACAACACCTACACGCTCGAAGGCAAACTCGCCCATCGCCGAGTCGATCGCCGGGACCAACTCCTCCCTGACGCCACCCCTCGCGGCAAGGATGTTCCTGACGACGGAGACGAACCGCCGCGAGTCGCACGCTCGGTACTCCTGGGTTCACCTGACCTCGGGATTACGGCCAAGCTCGACCTCGTTGAGACCGATGGTGACGGGGCCGTTCCGGTGGACACCAAGCGCGGACGCGTACCACAGAACGAGGAACGCAGCTGGGAACCTGAGCGCGTCCAGCTCATGGCGCAGGGGCTGCTCCTGAGGGACCACGGCTATAGATGCACCGAAGGCGTGCTCTACTTCGCGGCCTCGCGTACGCGGGTGACTATCCCGTTTACCGAAGGGCTCGAAGCGGCCACCCGTCAGTACATCGCCGAGGCGACTCGCGCAGCCGCGAGCCAGGTTCTGCCACATCCGCTCGACGATAGCCCAAAGTGCAATGGGTGCTCCCTGAGCGGGATATGCCTGCCCGATGAAACGCTCGCCATGCGCTCGGCGCGAGGAGCGGGCGCGTTTGATGAAGCAGAGCCACGGGAGATTCGGAGGCTGTATCCACCTCGCGAGTCGGCTGTGCCGTATTACGTCCAGGAGCAGGGGGCGCGTGTCGGCAAGTCCGGTGAACGCCTCACGGTATCGAAAAGCGGAGAAGAACTGGGATCGGCGCGGCTTAAGGACGTGGGGCAACTTGTGCTCATGGGAAACGTGATGATCAGCGCGCAGGCACTCCACATGTTATGCGATCACGGCGTGCCTCTGGTCCACGTTTCGCGCGGACATTGGTTCCATGGAGTCACGCACGGCATAACTCTGCGCAACGCCTTCGATCGTGCTGCGCAGTTCGAAGCGGCAGCCGATCCGGTTCGCGTTCTCCGCTTCGCGAAGGCCGTGGTCTATGGCAAGGGTGCCAACCAACGGACTCTCCTGGGCCGGAACATCCATCCGCGGCCGCTGCAGGTTCTTAGAGAGATGTCGATGCTGCTTCGCAAAGTCGATCTCGCCGAGGCACCAGATCAGCTGCTCGGTCTCGAGGGTGGCCTGGCGGCGCGCTACTTCGCGAACTTCGGCGAGCTCCTCAAGCCGCGGGATTTCGACGCCTCCTGGGACTTCTCCTCGCGGAATCGCCGGCCGCCGCGCGATCCAGTCAACGCGCTCCTGTCGTTCGGGTACGCGCTACTTGCCAAGGAGTGCACAGTTGCACTGCTGGCCGAGGGACTCGATCCGTGGTGGGGACTGTATCACCAGCCGCGCCATGGACGCCCAGCGCTTGCGCTGGATCTAATGGAGGAGTTCCGGCCACTGATCGTCGACAGCGCCGTGATAACGGCCGTTAACACCGGGATGATCACGGCAGGGAGCTTCGAGCAATCGGCCGCCGCGTGCATGCTGACCGCGCAAGGCCGCAAGGACTTTATCCGCGCGTACGAGGGTCGGCTTGAACAGATGGTGACGCACCCGATCTTTGACTATCGGTGCTCGTGGCGAGCGGTGATTCGCCTGCAGGCCAGGATCTTGTCGCGGTGGCTCCGTCGGGACCTGCCGTCGTACCAGTCAATACGCACGAGGTAGGTGCCGTGCGCAGACGTTATGTGATTGCGTACGACGTGGCGGATGACAAGCGCCGGGCGAAGATCTTCACACTGCTCGAAGGATACGGGGATCACGTGCAGTTCAGCGTTTTCATTGCCGACTTGACGGCACCGGAGCTCGTGAAGTTACGTACAGGTCTGTTGGTCTTGATGAACGAGCGCGAGGACCAGGTACTCATCGTCGATCTTGGTCGTGAGTCCCGACCGTTGCAGAACGCGCTGGAGGTGCTGGGGAAGCCTTACAGTCCGTCAACGCGATCGATCGTCGTGTGAGTAGGTAGCGGCGGCTCGCGAGCGGTCGAGTGGTGGCTTGGCAGTGGGCGGCGCTCGAACTGTTTGACAATTCAGGAGATAGCTTATGTATCGCAGATCGGTGTGGTGCCCGCCTGTTGCCGAGTCAGCGAGGGTGCTCGCGAATCACGTGGCAAGTGCTGTTGCGAGAATGGTTTACAGGCGGGCCCTTTCCGCTTCCCTAAAGAAGCGGCCCCATTGA
>JBQTHK010000034.1:0-137264 GCA_052389935.1 Gemmatimonadota bacterium
CAGGTCTCGCTACCCGCTGCTTTCAGCGACGTCCTCACGGCTGTCGCCTTGCGGTTCACTCGGGTCGTTGCGACCAACTCCCCAGAGGACTTGCACCTCCTAGTCAAGGGTCATGCTGGACACACACGCAGAAACAGGCGCGGATGACTCCGCGCCTGTTTCGTCGGCCACTGATGGACCGCGCCAACCAGTCCGCGCGAACGTCGGCGCGCTTACTTCATTCCCGGCAGAGGTTTGTCGGGATCCCCGGTGTTGCCGCGGACGTCGAACAACAGCTTCTCGGTGTAAGGCGCGGATTTCATGGCCTTCATTGCCATGATCTGCTCGCCATACATCTTCCTCGCTTCTTCAACGCTCTTTTTTCCGTTGACTATGTCGTGAGCGAGATTCAGGGCCAGGAAGTTCGCCCCTTCCATGTCGCAACGGGCGGACATTTCTCCCGAGGTTCGCTCGAGGACGACGCTGCCGTCGTACAGGGCGAGCTCATCATAACTCGAGGCGGGCGCCTTGTAGTCGATCCACTGCTGCATCACGTCGGTGTGATGGGCGGGAAAGTGATGCTCGTACTCGGTAGCGAACACGATCGTTCGCTTCCACGGACCAGTCTTTCCCCAGACGGCCATCTCGGCTGTGACGGCGGCAGGCGGTCCGTACTTTTTGGTCATGAAGTCCACCGCCTCTCGAGACGCCTTTGGCCACTTCTCCACCATGCTCATCTTGTCTTCGGATCTCTTGCGTTCCGTTTCCTGGGCGCCGGCGGCAGGCGACAGCCCCACCCCGGCAAGAACCAGTATCGTCGCGACAAGAGCGGCCCGCTCCTGCATGATCATCATGTCAACATCCTCCAGTGAGTGTGATAGCGTCAGTGCGCGCCGGACTCACCTAATGCGATGAAGCGCACGCGCGACGGGACAAGGACGATGGCGCGGGCCGGTGGCAGGCGCAATTTCTCCTGAGATATAGGGAACACCGACGGCTGACGCTGCCTGCTGATAGCAAAGAAGCGAAGAAGGTCCGGGCACCCGTTACGCCCGGGAGCTGACGCTGCCTGCTGATAGCAAAGAAGCGAAGAAGGACCGGGCACCCGCTACGCCCGGGAGCCGCATGTTTCATCAGATGTTTCGAACCGGTAACCGTTGGAAGTCCATCGATGGTTGCGCCCGGTTGGCGAGGTTGCGAACGCTGGCGTCTCATGATCTGTCGCCACTTCGACGCTGTGCGCCTCGGCTCACGCCGAACTGGCCAGCGCAGGGTCGGACCCGCGCAAAGCAATCGGACCGGCCGAGTGAAGACTCGATCCGGTCCGATCTCACCGCCAGCAACCTGGCGGGCTCAAAAACAGTGGAGGCGCGGGGATTCGAACCCCGGTCCGAAGCTGGATCTGCCACAGCGTCTACGTGCGTAGCCCACCAATTAAGGTCTGCAGTAACTGGCCGGTGAGCCGCCCATCACTGCACAAGCCCCCTTGAGTTTCGCCCGACGCCAGGAGGCGCGACGCCGGACTATCCCGATATTGCGATACTCGCAGCGCCGCCTCGGGCGGGCTTCACTGCGAGCAAGGCACATAACCCCTAAAGGTTACGCAGCCAGGGCCAGGTTTGAGTTGGCAGTTGTGATTTTGCCGAGTGATTTACCAGGGCTCAGCACCTGGGCACGCAGCCATGACCTCACCGACCCCGTCGAAGCCAGGTCGCCCCCCAATTTCATGTTCGATCAATCCTAACACATTTCCACCGCGCTCTCAATCCCGACACTTCTCAGAGTACTCCCAACCGCGGCGGGTAACTCTCACCTCTACACCACTTTCGCCACCGCAACCTCAGGAATCGCTCCAAGTTGGACCAGCTTCAACTTCCCAGGATCCGCGACGCCGCGGCTGCCGCCCCAAACCCGTTGTCGATATTCACCACCGTCACTCCCGACGCGCAGCTGTTCAGCATCGTCAACAACGCCGCCACGCCCCCAAAAGACGCCCCATAGCCCACACTCGTCGGCACCGCGATCACTGGTCGCGCCACCAGGCCACCCACCACCGACGGTAACGCCCCATCCATACCGGCCACCACAACGATCACCCTGGCGGTTCGCAGCTCGTCGGTCCTGGCCAAAAGCCGGTGAATCCCGGCCACCCCAACGTCGGTGAGCCGCGCGGGCTCGTGCCTGAACGCAATCGCCGTCTCAGCTGCCTCCTCGGCAACCGGGAGATCGCTCGTCCCCGCGGTCACAATCAGCAGCTCCCCTCTCGTGAGCCACTGCGAACCGCTGGGTAGCGACACCGTCCTGCCCAGTTCGTTATGTCGCGCGCCCTCAAAGCGCTCACAGAGAAGTCTCGAGCAGTCCTCACTCGTGCGGGTCACGAGGAAGCCCAGCCCCCGGCTCGCGATGCGATCCACAATCGCCAGCACCTGGTCAGCTGTCTTTCCCTCCCCGAACACAACCTCAGGATACCCCTGCCGTAACGCCCGGTGATGATCCACGGTCGCGAATCCCAGCGTCTCGAACCTCAGGCTCGCCAGACGTTCGGCTGCTTCGTCATTCGAAACTGCCCCGCCGGCTACCTCCGCCAGCAATCGCTCCACAGCTTCGCGATTCACCTGTCAGTACCCGCGCGTCAATTGCATTCGCTGAGCGCCATTGCATCGTCAGGCGCCTCGTCGCGCCCCGCACCCTCCGTGTAGTCATCCCCTCGAGCCAGATAGGACTCGAAGATTCCCTCGACCTCGGCGAACGAGTTGACCTGATGGAGTTGCCGCCTGAGGTCGGCGGACCCTGGCAAGCCTTTCACGTACCAGCCGAGGTGTTTCCTGAACTCGATCGCCGCTCCTTCGGGATCGGCCTCGTAGGACTGGACCATCCTCGCGTGGTCGAGCGCTATGGCGAAACGCTCCTCAACGCCGGGGACAGGCGGCACAGGTGTCCCTTCGAGGAGAGCACGAGCCTGCCTGAAGATCCACGGCTGTCCGAAAGAGCCACGCGCAACCATTACACCATCGCAACCGGTCTCCTCTTTCATTCGCAACACGTCACCGGGTGTCTTGATGTCACCGTTGCCGATGACCGGAATCGAGAGCGCGCGCTTGACCGCAGCGATCTCGTCCCAGTGGGCCTGACCGGTGTACATCTGTGTGCGCGTTCTCGGATGCAGAGCGAGTGTAGTCGCGCCGGCATCTTCACAGCGCCTGGCGATCGTGACCGGGTCACGCATATCCTCGTTCCAGCCGCTGCGGATCTTTACCGTCAGCGGCAGATGCGTCGCTGCCTTCACTGACCTGATGATCGACTCCACAAGGTCCAGATCCCTGAGGCAACCCGAGCCTCCATTGCGTCGGACCACCTTCTTGCAGGGACATCCGAAGTTGATGTCCACGAAGTTGGGCTCGAAGACGTCGGTCACGAACGCCGCCGCCTCACCCATCGCCCCTGGATCGGAGCCGAAGATCTGAACTCCAATCGGCCGCTCATCGGCGCCAAAACGCAGCTTCTCGATGGTGGCGGGATTCTCGCGCCTGATTCCCTCGGCGGACAGGAATTCGGTAACGACGACGTTGGCGCCAAAGCGGCGGCAGAGCCGCCTGAATGGCGACTCCGACACACCGGCCATGGGGGCCAGGTAGAGGGGTGTCGGGAAGGGGCTCACGAAAGGGAACGGCATCAGTTCTTAACCTAGTCGTGGCCGAAAGCTCAAGCAACGCAAGGGTTTGACACCCTTCACCGTGCCGGGTAGGTTGCTCGGTTCGCCACCGAACCCAGCGGCACAGATGGAGTTGCGCGAGTTCTTCTCTGAAGACGCAATCAGGATCGACCTAGAGGCCGCGTCCAAGGACGATGTCCTCAGGGAACTCGTCGGCCTCCTCCAGCTCGACGACAAGTCCGAGCAGATGCTCCTCAAGATGCTCAAACGGCGCGAAAACCTGGGTTCCACAGGCATCGGGCGCAGCATCGCGATCCCGCACTGTCGATCCCTGGTCGTCAACAAACTCCGCGTTGCGTTCGGGCGCAAAGTCGCCGGGGTCGACTTCAAGGCGATCGACAGCAAGCCGGTCCGCTTCTTTTTTCTGATCGTCGCCCCACCTCTTGAGGTTTCGAATCAGTACCTTCCGGTGCTGGGCAAGATTGCCCAGTTCAGCAAGGAGCCGGACGTCCCCGACCGACTACTCGCCATCAGCAGCCCGGCGGAGTTCATGGAGCTGTTGAGGGAGAAGGCGCTCTAGGCGAGGGTGATGCTCGGTGAACCTGAGAGGACGAGGGCGAAGAGGGCGATGATGGCGATGATGGCGATGATGGCGAGGACGACGAGGATGACGAGGATGACGACGATGACGAAGAGGGCGATGATGGCGAGGGCGAGGAAGGCGATGAGGGCCCTCCTCGGTCGGATTTCCGCGGTACAACGTTGCGGTGCTGCGAAACAGCCGCCAGTATCGGGATGGGAGGGGGAAGATAATCCGTAGTTTGGCCACGCTCGGTGCGCGGGATACCGTTGACGCCTTCTACTCGGGGATTGGTTACCTGGACAGCCTTCGCACCATTCAACGTGCGCTCGGTAACACGAACTCGGATTCTCTCCGTTATAGCGCAGTAGAGCGGCCGTCCTACGACGGACTTGGCAACGTGGTCGGCGGGACAACACTCGATAGTGTCAGGTTCTGGTTGGGAGGCGCGTCGAGCGGACCCACAGTGACGGGCAGCACGAGGACGGTCCACTTCATTCCAGGCGTCGGTCGCGACACTCTGGACTCGATCGTTGGCAACGGCGGTGGCGTGCGGAAGCTCCGCTACGACGAGGCTGGGAACGTCGTCTTCTCCACCTTCAGCGGCGGCATGGGGACCCTGTTCTCCGATCGCGCGTCATTCTACGATGCAGCGGGGCAGCTTGTCGCGGCGGACGCCCGGTTCCGCGATGACAATCCGCTGGGCATCTCGAAGAGCGCGCTCGAGGAGTACAGATATGATGCGTTGGGGAGGCGGATCTGGGTGAGGAGTCTAAAGACCTGCGGCAGGGGGAACAATCCGGTGCCGGCGGAGTGCCTGGCGAGCTCGATCAGAAGGATCGTCTGGGATGGTGCGCAGGAGCTTGCCGAGATTCAGGTGCCGGGGGGCCCGGGGCAGTCGGCGTATTACGAGCAGGATGTCGGCACCTACAATGCCGGGCTTGGTCAGTACGGTGAGGATACGAATCCGTACTACGGGAGGGTCATTTACACTTTCGGGACGTCAATCGACCAGCCGTTGTCGGTGGCGCGGTATGCCTATTCTGACTACCCGAGCAATGGTTCCCACACCGTCTGGCCGGACTTTGTGCTGCATCCGTATTGGGACCTGAAAGGAGCGCCGTCGATCGGGGCCTTCAGCAACGGCGCGGCGTTCAAGCAGCTGGTTCCTGGAGGAACGCAGTGCGTGGTGGTGCCGGCGACGAGTCCTCAGCGTTGTGTTCCCTGGAACTGGCAGTGGGGGGGTGCGGCATACAACAGTCAGGGGACGCGGGCGAATCTGAGCTGGCAGGGGTCGTTGCTGGTTGACAAGCAGGATGCGGCGGGCACGATGTATCGAAGGAATCGGGTGTACGACCCGTACACGAGTCGGTTCACGCAAGAAGATCCCATCGGCCTCGCCGGCGGCCTCAACCTCTATGGCTACGCCAATGGCGACCCGGTCAACTTCTCGGATCCGTTTGGGCTGTGCGTCCTAGGCAAGGACTGCTGGCAGGCTTACTTGGCGTGGCGGCAGGCCAACATGGACCGATGCTCGGCCGACGTAGCGGGTTGTATGATGAGCGGGTTCGGCACGGGTACCCTCCGCGTAGGAGGAGTCGCCAGCGTCGCGGGCGGCTCTGCTTCAACGGCCCTGTTGCGGGCGGAGTTCAACGCAGTCAGGGGCAGTTACTGGAAGAATGAAGCCCTAAACAATGCAGGTGCTCACTCGGCTGACGACATCACCAGAATGAGGCTGGGGAAGGCGCCTATTGGGGAAGATGGCTTCCCGGTGGAGCTGCACCACAAGACGCCTCTCAGCAAGGGCGGGAAAAACACCATCGACAATCTCGAGCCAAAGACGCGGACGGACCATCGACTTGGCGAGAACTACAAGAAGAACCACCCGCCCGAGGACGACGATGACCAACTCTGAAAGCAGTGAAGTCTTCACGCGCATTCGGCAGGACTCGACTGCCGTCTTCGGTGCGGGAGCGGAGGCAGACGAGGTAGGTGCGGTGGAAGCGGCGCTAGGAGTGAAACTCCCCACCTCATTTGTGGCGTTCCTTCTCGAGTTTGGTTGGGGGGGGGCGGGTGACCTGGAGGTGTTCGGCTGTGGCAAGGATACTCCAGCGCATCTCGACCTAGTGCGGGTAACAGCTTCGGAACGAGCTGAAGCTCGGCCAGCGCTCCCACAACATCTGGTACCGATCGCTAACGATGGAATGGGCAATCACTACTGCTTGGACGTTGCTGGCTGGCCAGCTGAGGCCCCAATCGTCTTCTGGAATCACGAGGACCTTGAGGACCAGGAACTCGAGGTAGTCGCGCCGTCTTTCGGGCATTGGCTCAGCGACGCCGTTGGTGGTCCCACGTAGAGGAGCCTAACCCATAAGCGTCAGCTGCAGGGCGGCAGTATTGCCCTGCCAGCTGCACGCCTGGTTAGGCAAAGGAAGGACGCAGGACGAGCGCCCGGCCCAGGTGGTCGGGCGTTTCGTTTTAGCCGCCGCACTGCTGGCTGCTCACGCGGCCTGCGGCAGCGCGGGTTTTCCTTTTCAGGAACGGGCAGCTGGCCGTGCGCGGGGTCCGTTACGCCTGCTGGAGGACGCCGTCGAGCATGGCGAGGACGGTTTGCTGCTGGGCTTTGGGGAGGCGGCTCAGGCGCTCGAGCTGGCGCTGGAGCTTCGGGGTCGGCCCGCGCTTGCCGGAGTGGGCGCTGGCGATGCCCAGGAGGACATCGGTGGGGACGCCGAAGAGGGCGGCGAGCTTGGGGAGGAGTGTGACGGGGAGGCGGAGCCGGCCGACCTCGTAGTGCGCGAGGGTCTGCTGCGCGATGCCGAGGTGGGTGGCGACCGCTTGCTGCGTGAGACTCGTCACCTGTCGCAGCTGGGCGAGGCGGCGGCCGAGGTCCTTGGTGAACTGGCGATCGGTCGGGGTCATTGCCGGGGCGCTCCACGCGACGGATGAGGGCTGCATGATACGGGCGGGGTCGGGAGGCGGCGTTGACCTGACTCTGATTTGGAGTAATCTGTGGGGGCGGACGGGAGTGGATGGGCAATGGAAGCTGTTCTGCCTCGTGCACAACATCGAGAAGCTTGCGCACCATGGCTATGCGACCTGATCCTCCGTCAGGATAGGGCCCCGCCTAACGACTGACGTGGCCGTGACCGTGCTGGCCTACCGCCGGACTTCGTGACCAGCCGTCCCTTCCTCGGGGTACTCCCCGAACTTGTTATGACCTGAACGAACGGCGTTCTGCTGCTCTTAGAGGGCTTTTTCTGGGACCTGAACGCCCTCGGTTCCACCAACGCGTCCTGATCCGCCAGCAACTTGGGATCCTGCGTGGTTTTCGGTTTGCGCCCGCCCCCAGACCGGCGAGTACGCTCCGGCTCGAGCGCGAGTCCGGTCTCGAGTTCGCGCAGGCCACGCTGAATCGTGGAGCGAGCAATCCCCGTCGCCCCTTCGACGGCGGCGATGACGCCGTGACCGAGTGCCTTCGCTTCAGTCGCCGCCCAAAGCCGTCGCGATCGCTCGGTCAGGGTGCCAACGCGCGGTACTTGACTCGCAGTGTGGTGCCCCAGTTCACGGGACAGCAACATACAACGCGGCGCCGCCGAAATCACTCAGCTATTTCCTTACAACTACTTAACCATAACCGACCTCCTCTGGTCAGATGACGACCCCACGCACAGGAATCCGGACACCCTCATCATCCTCATCATCCTCGGCCTCTTCACCCTCCTTGCCTTCCTCGCCCTCATCCTCCTCATCCTGATCATCCTCATCATCCTCGCCTTCTTCGTCATCTTCGCCCTCATCGCTCCTCGCCCTCATCATCCTCGTCCTCATCATCCTCCTCATCCTCATCATCCTCGCCTTCTTCGTCATCTTCATCCTCCTCATCCTCGCCCTCTTCATCAAGTCGCTCTACATCCTCTCCGTCCCCGGCGACGCGCCCTCCACCCGCACCCGCTCCAGCACCCCTCCCAAACGAGCGTGTACGCGCCAGGCGAGTAGCCCGGCGACCACGACCAGCGCAGCGACCATTCCCCACCACACACCAGCCGGCCCGAGCACCGTCCGGCGTGACAACCACCAGGCTGCCGGCAGACCTACACAAACAAAGCCAAACAGGTTGATCAGCATCGGCACGCGAGTGTCAGCGGCGCCGCGCAGAATCCCGCTGGAGACGCCCTGGACACCGTCGAATACCTGGAACACACCGGCAATTGGAATCAGAACTGTTGCCAGACTCACCACCGCCACATCGGCGCTGAAAACCCGGGCCAGGTGGCCCGGTGCCACCGTCAGCACGATCGCAGCCGCTGCCATGAAGCCCACACCACAAAGCAAAGCTGCGCCTGCCTCCCGCCTTGCGCCGGCCGGGTCCTCGCGCCCGATCGCGTGCCCAACAAGCACCGCCGCAGCCGAGGCCGTGCCTAAGGGAACCATGTAGGTGAGCGCGGCCAGCGTGATCGCAATCTGATGCCCGGCCAGCGCCACGGTCCCGAAAGCCCCCATCAGAATCAGCGCCCCGCCGAACGCGGCGATCTCCAGCCACTGATGAACCCCGATCGGAAACCCGAGGCGCAGCATGTTCGCCAACGCACGCGCATCGAGCGCGGATCGCCACGACCCACGCAGGTGTGGTCGGACACTCTCCCAGGCCAGCACGAGCAGCAGCAGAAACATCAGCCAGCGGCTCGTCGCCGTCGCCCACGCCGAACCCACAACACCGGACGCGGGGAAGCCGAACTTGCCGAATATCATGACCCAGTCGAGAAAGGCGTTGGCGAGGTTGGCAAGCACCACCGTCCACACGATAGGGGCGATCCTGCCAAACGCCTGCAACGCCTGGCGCAGCGTCGTGAAGAGAAAAAACGCAGCAACCCCCGGAACGCTCGCCACCGCGTATTGCCCGGCCTGCCGCGCCGCATCCGCCGGCTGACCGAGGAGGAGCAGCAGTCGCTCTGTTGGCAGGAGCAGTAGTGATGCAGGGATCGTGATGAGCAAAGCCAGCAGAACGCCGCGCTGGAGCCCATGCCTGATCCCTCGGCCGTCCGCAGCGCCCACCGCCTGCGAGATGACGGGATCGAGGGACTGCAGCACACCCTGCCCCACGATCACGACGAGGAGCCAGTAGAAGTTTCCGAGCGCCGCTGCTCCCATGGCCAGAGGCGAAACGCGGCCGAGCATGGCAGCGTCCACCGCACCCATCAGCATGATTCCGACCTGGACGACGACGATTGGCGCGGCCAGTCGCGCCACGTCAGCGATCTCACGTGCTGTTGGCAGAGCGAGCGCCTTTAATCCGCGCCGCATCACGAACCTTCCTCCAAGGGGCGTCCGGCATCCGGGCAATGAACTCCGATGACCGCGATGAAACGAGACGTCATCTGCAGCACACGCTGCCGGGAAGCCACAGTGGCTGGTGGGGCGGGATCACGCGCCCGCTATTCCCACTCGATCGTCGCCGGTGGCTTGGAGCTCACATCGTAGACGACTCGATTGACGCCCTTCACCTCATTGATGAGCCGATTCGAGATCCGGCCCATCACTTCAGGCGGGAATGGGTACCAGTCGGCCGTCATTCCGTCACTGCTCGTCACAGCCCGGAGCCCGACCACGTTTTCGTAAGTGCGAAAGTCACCCATGACTCCCACGGAACGAACCGGCAGCAACACGGCAAATGCCTGCCAGATGTCGTTGTAGAGACCCGCCGAGCGAATCTCATCGAGATAGATCGCGTCCGCCAGACGCAGGACGTTCAACTTCTCGGCGGTAACGTCGCTCAGGATGCGGATCGCGAGTCCCGGTCCGGGAAACGGATGCCGGCCGATCATCTCTTCGGGGAGCCCGAGTTCGCGGCCCACCCTTCGCACTTCGTCCTTGAAGAGCTCACGCAGCGGTTCGATCAGCCTGAACTTCATCCCCGGCTTGAGCCCGCCGACGTTGTGGTGGGTCTTGATGGTAGCGCTGGGTCCTCCCTTTGCACTCACCGACTCGATGACATCAGGATACAGGGTTCCCTGAACGAGGAAAGCAGCATCGCGACCAGCATCGCGCGCCGCGTCCTCGAAGACGTCGATGAAGGTGTGCCCGATGATGCGCCGTTTCTGTTCCGGATCCTCGACACCGGCAAGTGCGCCCAGGAAACGATCCTCGGCGTGCACCGTGATCAGCTCGACTCCGAGGTGGGCACGGAAAGTCCGCTCCACCTGCTCCCGCTCGTGCAACCTCAGCAGCCCCGTATCGACGAAGATGCAGGTGAGCTGCGAGCCTATCGCGACGTGAACGAGCGCGGCCGCTACCGCCGAGTCAACACCGCCGGACAGACCGCAGATCACCCGACTGTCACCAGCGACCTCCCTGATCCTGACAGTTTCCTCCTCGATGAAGTGCCCCGCAGTCCAGGTTGGCTGACATCCACAGATGCCGAACAGAAAGTTGGCGATCAACTCCGCACCGCGCGGCGTGTGCGCCACCTCGGCGTGAAACTGGATGGCATGGACGGGTTTGGCCTGGTGCCTGATTGCCGCCACCGGGTTGTCGGCACTCGATGCCGTAAGGACGTAGCCGGGCGGGACGGCATCGACGTGATCACCGTGACTCATCCAGACCTGCATTTGCTCACCAGGCTCGAAGCCGGCGAACAGCCCCGCGGACTCGACCACCGTCAGCTCGGCGCGACCGTACTCGCGCCTGCCAGCGCCCGCGATCGGGCCGCCAGCGGCATGCGCCAGCCACTGCATCCCGTAACAGACGCCGAGCAGTGGAGCAATGTCGAGGATGGAGCGGTCGAAAACCGGAGCACCTTCGTCGGTCACTGACGAGGGCCCGCCGGAGAGGATGATCCCCGTCGGACTCCAACTCCTGATCCATTCAGGGGAGCGGTCCGGAGGGTGGATCTCACAGTAGACGCGAGCTTCGCGGACCCGCCGCGCAATCAGTTGAGTGAACTGCGAGCCGCAGTCCAGGATGAGGATGCGGCTTTCAGCTTTTGGCGTCACCGTTGCAGCGCGGGAGGAGGAATCTGAGTCCGAGCGGCCCGGCGGTCACTCTTGTCCGGGAAGCTTGAAGAAGTGCACTTCGCGGCTGTCGAGATCGAGAATGGCCGCACTCGGCTGGCCATTGAGCCAACCGCAACCTTCACCGGGATTCACGATCAGAGTCTCACCACGGTGCTTCATCTCCTCGCGGTGAGTCGAGCCGTGGACGACGATGTCGTGGCTCTCGAGGGAGCGCGCCGAGGCATCGACCACGTCGTGGATCAGGAGTATGCGCTTGCCACCGACGTCGAACGAGTGAGGAGATTCGAAGAGTTCCATGCCCATTCCCTGCTGCGCGAACGCACGCAGGCCTTCGATGTCACCGTCGTTGCGGCCGAACACACCGGCAAGCGGCATGTTGAGCTCGATGAACGGTTTGAGGGCGAACGGCGCGCAGTAGTCACCGGCGTGGAGTACCAGGCCAACGCCGCGCTCCTGCATGTAGACAAGGGACTCGCGGATGGCCGGGACACGGCAGTGGGTATCAGACATCAATCCGATGAGCATCAGCCCCGTCTCCAGGCTGGCGCGTGGAGTTCGTGGCGCACGAGGTCTTCGTGTGTCTCCCGCTCCCTTATCACCGCCCAACGGTCACCGTCGACGAGCACTTCGGCTGCACGAGGTCGCGCGTTGTAGTTGGAGGTCATGCTGAAGCCATAGGCGCCGACGGTAAAGACGCATAGCAGCGAGCCGGCCGTTGCATCGTCCATCTCGCGGTCGAGAGCGAGGAAGTCGCCGCTTTCGCAGATCGGGCCGACCACGTCAAACCGTCCTCGCGCTCCATCGGGCGTGACCGCTTCGATCCTGTGATAGGCAGCATAGTGTGAGGGCCGGAGAAGATCGTTCATTCCGGCATCGGTCACCAGTATCTCACGGCCGCCGGAGCGCTTGCGGTAGAGAACTCTTGTGAGCAGAACTCCGCTTTCAGCGACAAGAAATCGCCCTGGCTCGACGATCAGTGAGAGGCCGAGCCTGGCGGCAGCGGGAGCGATGACGCCTGCCCAGGCGGCCAGGTCGGCAGGTGGTTCACCGTCGTAAGGCACGTAGAGCCCGCCGCCAAAGTCGATGTGCTCGAGGGTGTCGATGCCGCGCTCCCGCAGCGTTCGCACGAGCGACTCGAGTCGCGCGACACCCGCGGCCCAGGAATCGGCTCCGGATACCTGCGAGCCGATGTGCATTCCGACCGCGACCAGTCGCAGTCGGGGCGTGCGTGACACAAGCACGGCCACTTCATCGGCTGTGTCTATCGGCACTCCGAACTTGTCGCCCTTCTCGCCCGTCTTGATGTAGTCGTGAAAACTCTCGACCGATATCTCCGGATTCACGCGCACGCCTACACGCGCCATGCCTCCAGTGGCTCCAACGATCTCGCCGAGCAGTCGCACTTCCTCCGCCGACTCGACGCTGATGATGCCGACTCCCGTGGATACTGCCTCCTCGAGTTCCTGCCGCGACTTGCCTACACCACCAAAGATCATGTCCGTCGGCCGAAACCCTGCCTGCCGCGCGCGAAAGAGCTCACCACCCGAGACGACATCGACGCTGGCCCCCAACGACCGCAGGAGCTCCAGCAGTGCCAGGTTGGAATTGGCCTTGCACGCGTAATGGATGCGGTAGCCAGCTGGCGCTCCGGCGCAGGCAGCGCTCAGCGCGGCATCGAGTGTGGAATACCGTTCCCGTATTGTTGCCGCGCTGTAGACATAGATGGGCGTACCGGCTTCCTCTCCGACGCGCTCGAGTTCCACACCTTCGCAGCGGAGCGACGATCGCGGCCGGGCGTGAGTAGCGTCCATCAATAGGCCCTCGCCCAGACGACCTGGTGCTTCGCAGGCTCACCAGTGACCATGCAACGGGAGGGGCCGGAGGGTGTGGCGAACTCCACCTGGGGAATGCAACGAATGGTCGCCTTGGTCTCCTCCTTGACCCTTGCTTCCACCGCGGGATCACCGTTCCAGCCGGCGAACACGAAGGCTCCCGGCCCCCCCATCACTTCCCTGAAGCGGTCGTAGGTAATCTCCTCCCTGATCGAGTTCGCCTCACGCCTCGCAAGGGCGGCTTCGAACATCTCTGCCTGCACCGTCGCGAGAACCCCGGCTGCCGCGGACGCGAGACCGTCGAGCGAAAGGGATGTCTTTTCGCGGTTGTCACGCCGGGCCGACATACAGCCGTTTCTGTCGAGGTCACGGGGGCCCAGCTCGATGCGCAGCGGCACACCTCGCAGCTCCCAGTCGTAGTACTTGGCGCCGGGCTTCATGCCATCGCGGCCGTCCACGTGCACACGCAACCGATCGTCGCCGCGGCCGCCCCAGCCGCGAAGGTCAGCGGCCAGCTTCGCCGCCGCATCGAGCACGCGCGCGCGTTCTTCATCGCTCTTCCAGATGGGCACAATGACGATCTCGGTGGGAGCGAGTCTGGGTGGCAGCCTGAGTCCGTTGTCGTCGCCATGCGTCATGACAAGTCCACCGACGAGGCGGGTCGAGACACCCCAGCTCGTGTTCCACGCATACTCCATCGCCCCCGACTCCGCCTGAAAGCTGAGCTCGAAGGCCCTGGCGAAGTTCTGACCGAGGTTGTGCGACGTTCCCGCCTGCAGCGACTTGTTGTCCTGCATCATCGCTTCGAGGGAATACGTTCGCAGGGCCCCGGCAAAGCGCTCGCTGTCCGTCTTGAGGCCCGTCACCACGGGCATCGCCATCCACTCTTCCATGAACTTCCTGTAGATGCCGAGTATCGTCAGAGCCTCGCTTTCGGCCTCGTCATGGGTGGCGTGGGCGGTGTGCCCTTCCTGCCAGAGGAACTCGAGTGTCCTCAGAAACAGCCGTGTGCGCATCTCCCAGCGCACAACGTTCGCCCACTGGTTGATGAGGATGGGAAGGTCGCGGTAACTCTGCACCCACTTGGCGTACATCGAATAGATGATGGTTTCCGAAGTTGGGCGCACGACCAGTGGTTCGTCGAGCTTCTTGCCGCCGCCGTGGGTAACAACCGCGGCCTCGGGCGCAAACCCTTCGACGTGTTCAGCTTCCTTGTGAAGAAAGCTTTCGGGGATGAAGAGCGGGAAGTAGGCGTTCCGGTGTCCACTTGCCTTGAACATGTCATCGAGAGCACGCTGCATCCGCTCCCAGATGCCGTAGCCGTCGGGGCGTATCACCATGCAGCCGCGCACAGGGGAATAGTCCGCCAACTCGGCACGCAGCACGACTTCGTTGTACCAGGCGCTGAAGTCAGCGGCTCGTGTGGTCAGCTTCTTGTCGTCACTCATTGGAGTAGGTAGTCAGGGAATCAGTACGGGTGGACGTGAGCAGGCTCGGACACGACGAGCGCGTCACGGCTGGTCCGTCGATCCCCTGGCTGCAAGACCTTTGTTGACGAGGAGGGAGAGCACTCCATCCTCGTGAATCCCCCGCGATTCCAGATGCCGGGCATAGTGCCCCGCATCGGCTGCCTCGAGCAGAGAAGGCAGATGGATGGCCTGGCTCCGGGCCGCTCCCTCCCTGCCATCGTCCTTGTCGAGAGATCGCATGGTCGCCGCCTGATCACCGGGGTGCAACAGGACGACGTGCCGGGCACCCGCTCTGCCGGCGGCGCTCATCTGATCGCGCGCCTTCTGTGATTCCAGGCGCGATTCGCTGAGTACGTTGCTGGCGGAGATGCCGAGACGCCTCAGAGCGGCGGCTGTCCGCACCACTTCGCGCGCTGAAACCCCTTCGGCGCCGGGCACAACCCAGACGTCCACACCCTGGCTTGCGTCGTCGGATGTCCGCTGCCGGAGCAGCTCACCGAGGACCACGTCACCCATGCCGAATCCGAGTGCCGGCATGTCCGTGCCCCCAAGCGCCGACAGCAGGGAATCATAACGGCCACCTCCACAAATCGCCCTCAGATCACCCTTGATGTCAAACAGCTCGAAGACAATCCCGGTGTAATAAGCGAGCCCGCGGACAATGGTCAGGTCGAGCCTGATGTATGAGCCGACCCCGTGAGCCTCGGTCAGGCCAAGGTAGCGGTCCATCCTGTCCAACGCCGACACAACCTCGCTGCTGCCGGAGAATCGCTTCCGCAGAGCCGCAAAGTCGGACTCGACGACCAGTGCCAGAACCTCTTCGGCGATCCCGGCTTCGATACCCGCGGTGCCCATGCGCCTGATCAGCGCCGGTTTCTCATCACGCGCGACCTTGTCGATGGCGGCAAAGGCTGCAGAAAGCTGCGACTCCGCAACGCCGCAGGCACCGAGCAACGCCGCGAGGAGGCGCCGGTCGGAGACCCGCGCCGCAACGTCCCCGGGACCGAGCCCGCAGGCGCGCATGACTTCACACGCAACCGCCACCAGCTCGGCGTCGGCAGCGACATCGGCCTCGCCGAAGATGTCGACGTTCAGTTGAAAGTGCTCGCGAAGGCGACCCTTCTGCTGTCGTTCGTAGCGGAAGAGCTGTGGAATCGAGAACCAGCGGACGGGCTTGCGAAGCGAATTCGCGCGCGAACCGACCATACGGGCAACGCTGGGCGTCATCTCCGGCCTCATGGCGACCGCCCGCCCGCCCTTGTCGACAAAGTTGTACAACTGGCCCACGATCTCTTCGCCGCTCTTGCGCGTGTAGAGCTCGAGGGGCTCGAGAGGTGGGCCGTCGTACTCCACGTACCCGAACCGATGTGCGACATCGCGCCAGCGCTCGAACAACCAGGCGCGACGGGCGAAGTCCTCCGGAAAGAAGTCCCGGAAGCCGGGCAGTGCTGAGGCTGACATCAAGGAAAGCTATCGGGCCAGCGGATCGACCTGCAAGCGAGCCATTGCATCGCCGGCTGTGTGGAAGGACCCCGTTATCAGCGCCGTTGCGCCGACGTCCATGGCCAGTCTGATGGCGTCGTCGAAGTCGCGCACGACGGATGCAGCAAAGGCGCTCTCCCTTGCGAACTGGGCAGCCGCGGCCAGGTCCCACGCCCGGCTTGACGGTGCGGTTGGAGCTTCGGTGAGGATGAAGTGATCGACGACTGCGGCCAGCTCGCGCATGACACCCCGCCAGTCCTTGTCCGCGAGAACGCAGAGCAGGGCCGAAAGTGGCCGCGCAAGTCCGACCTCCTTTACCGTCGCCGCCAGTACCCTCGCGCCATCAGGGTTGTGGGCCACGTCAAAGATGCAGCGGCCGACCCGATGAAACCGCCCCGGAAGGTGCACGTGCTGCAGAACGTCTTTGGCTACGTGCCAGCCTGTCCACCAGGATTCGTTCGCCGCCCGCAACATGGCCAGCGCCACCGCTGAATTGGACGCCTGGTGTGTTCCAGCCAACGGTGTCTGCAGTCGCCATTCGTTGTCGTCGGCGGCGATTGTGAATGCAGTTCCATTGCTGTCCACCGTTATGTCAACCGGCGGCAGGTCGCGCCAGACACTGGTGACCGTCGAGGCGCCCGCCCGCTGCGCATGCTCCTCGAGCAGGCCGGCAATTCCCGGGTCACGCTCCCCGATTACTGCTGCCGCACCGCGCTTGAAAATGCCGGCCTTTTCGGCGGCGATCCCGGCGATATCGTCGCCGAGTTGCTCGGTGTGATCGAGACCGATCGATGTCACCGCGGCCGCCAGCGGCTGCACAACATTGGTCGAATCCAGCCGCCCACCGAGTCCTGTCTCGATCACGGCCGCGCTGACGGCGCTCTCCCGGAACCATTCAAACGCCATTGCCGTTGTCGCTTCGAAGAACGTCGCTCCGATCTCCTCCACCCGTGGAGTCATCCGTGCGATGAAATCGACAACGAACTGCTCGTCGATCGGGGATCCATCCACGAGGAAGCGCTCCCGGAAGTCCACGAGATGTGGCGAGGTGTAGCGCCCGACGCGGTGGCCCCCGGCCCGAAGCAGTGTGTCGAGTGTGGCGCAGACGCTCCCCTTGCCGTTGGTACCCGCTACGTGAAAGACGGGAAGGTCGAGGTGTGGCCGACCGAGTACCTCGAGGAGGGCTTCGGTACGTTCGAGGCCAAACTTGCTCTTGCCGGTGGTGCGCGCGAAGAGACCGTCGAGCGCGCGCTGGTAGGTGCTCAGGTAGCCCAGGCGGCAGCCGCCGGCTTGCCGCTCATGTGCCGTAGAAGCCGCCCCACTGTCTGCTTGAGCTCGCGCCGGTGAGCCACCATGTCGAGCATACCGTGATCCAGCAGGAACTCGGCGGTCTGGAATCCCTCGGGAAGATCCTGGCCCAGGGTCTGCTTGATCACCCGCGGCCCCGCGAACCCGATCACCGCCCCCGGTTCGGCGATGATCGCGTCGCCAAGCATGGCGTAGCTCGCGCTTACTCCACCGGTTGTCGGGTTGGTCAGGATCGAGACGTAGGGGATGCGCCGGTCGGCTATCTGCGAAAGGACCGACGAGACCTTTCCCATCTGCATGAGAGAAAGCACACCCTCCTGCATCCGGGCCCCACCCGATGCCGAGACGATGATCAGCGGGTGTTTTCGTTCAAGGGACCGCTGCCCGAGCCTGGCAATCTTCTCTCCAACTACGGAGCCCATCGACCCTCCCATGAAGGCAAAATCCATTACGCCCAGGTTCACGGGGGCCTCACCGATATTGCCCGAAACAGTGAGAATGGCGTCGGTTTCTCCGGCATTGGCGCGGGCCTTCTTGAGCCGTGCAGTGTAGTCGGGAAAGCCGAGCGGGTCTGTCGAGCGGACATCGGCGTCTGTCTCCTCCCACGAATTCTCATCCATGAGGATCTGCACATAATCGAGTGCCCTGATCCGTCGGTGATAATCGCAATTGGGACAAACGTTGAGATTGCGCGCGAACTTCTCGCGGATGTCGGTGTGTGCGCAGGCTTCGCACTTCTCCCAGACGTCCGCTGGTATCTCGAGCCGCTCCCGCCGCGGCTGCCGGGGTTTCTTTTCCTTACGGAACCAGGCCATCAGGTTAAGATGGTTGCGGCTGAGTCGCTGGGGAAGGTCCCGGGCCTGCGACCGGGCGCGAGCCCGATCTCCGGGACGAGGGCGAAGAGGATGACGACGACGAGGCGGGCGAATGGACGCAGGACAGGAGCAGTAGTCAGTTAGCCTGCCCATCCACCCGCCCTTGCCAGCCCTTCGCCTCGCGCCCTCGATCTCTACCGCAGTCCGATAGGTAACGCATCGGCCTCGCCGCGGCCCTCGCTCGATATCCTGATCAGGATCCCGACGGCGAGCCAGCAGGCGAGCATGAACGAACCTCCGTAGGAGAAGAACGGGAGCGGGATCCCGGTGATCGGCATCAGGTTGAGCGTCATGCCGATGTTCACTATCACGTGCACGAACCAGCTGCCCAGCAGTCCGAACGCCACGAGAGAGCTGAACGAATCACTCGCTCTTGACGCGACCCTGATCACCCGGAGGAAAAGGAAGAGAAAAAGTGTGAGCGCGAGGGTTACGCCTATGAACCCGAGTTCCTCTCCAACCACCGAAAAGATGAAGTCCGTGGTTTGTGCCGGGAGAAACGCGCCGCGCTTCTGCGTACCCTCGAGGAATCCTCTGCCCGTGATCCCACCCGACCCGATCGCGATCTGCGACTGAATGACGTGATAACCGGACGCCCGCGGGTCCTGTGAGGGATCGAGGAAGGTCAGCAGTCGTGCCTGCTGGTACGGGTTGAGGGCTTCCCACAGTTTCGGTGCCGCCACGCCCATGGCAACGTTGGCCACGATCAGCACCACACCTTCCATTACGTAGGGCTTGTACCATAGCACCACCGCCAGCAGCACCAGAAACCATGCGCCCCAGAGTCCGGTACTGAACGAGAGAATGACCGAAATCACCGGACTCGCGATCAGCAGCAGCAGGGACCAGCTCACCCCGGCCCAGAACAGCAGGGCAAAAAATATCCCTACAAACACCATGCCGGTGCCGAGGTCGGGTTGAGCCATCACGAGGGCAAAGGGGAGGCCGACGGCGAGGGCCGGTTTCCACAGGTCCAGCAGCGAGCGGGGCGGCACGCGTCGGGACCCAAGCATGCGCGCCAGCAGCAGTACCACCGCTACCTTCGCCAGCTCTGCCGGCTGCCCGATTCTCACTCCACCGATGGTAAGCCAGCCCTTCATCGATGCTGCCGTGCCCGCCCCAGTGCCGAAGATGATGGTGATTACCAGCAGTGCTACAGCGAAGATGTAGGCCGGTACGCTGACCCACTCAAGGAACCGGACCGACACTCGCGACACGAGGAAGGCGCCTCCCAGTGCAATCGCAAACCAGACGAGCTGGCGCTGCCATGCCCCCGTATCCGAGCGAGACGGGACGTCGGTCTGTCCCGCTGAAAAGACGATCGCGATGCCGTACAGCGAAAGCAGGAGCGCGATGGCGGCCAGCGGATAGTCGGCGATGACCTTCCTGATCACCCGTCGCCCCCACCTTCGAGATTGAGGGGCTGGATGGCCGGGCGCTTGAGGTAGTGTGAGATGACGCGCGATGCGATCCGCGCGGCGGTGTAACCGTGTTCACCCTGCCACAACATTACCGCAACAACGATCTTCGGGTCCTCCTGGGGAGCAAACCCCACGAACCAGGCGTGGTCGCGTCCTGTCTCGTTTTCGGCTGTGCCCGTCTTGCCGGCCAGCTGTACACCGACGATCGCCGCCGAACCGGCGGTGCCGCGGCTCGACACCACGTCGCCCATTGCTGTACGCAGGCCGGCCAGCTGTGCCGGCGTCAGGTTCATCAATGGCTTGCGCTCTGGTTCCCGGGCCACGATCTGGGGAGTGGCTGCAGACCCGTCGGTCGCGAGAGCGGTGAAGAATCGCGCCATGTTGAGGATGGTCTGCGAGTTCTCGCCCTGGCCAATGGCGAGGTTGAGCGTCACGCCGTTCGTCCACTGCCCTCGGCCGTAAAGGCTGTCGAAATAGGCGGTCGCCGTGGGCCACAACGACGCCATTTCGTTAGGCAGGTCGATGTTCGTCCGTTCGGCCATGCCCAGCTTCGCCCCGCCGGCCAGCAGCTTCGACAGCGAGATCCGCAGCCCAAGCTGATAGAAATAGGTATCGCAGGACTGGGCGATGGCCTGGGTGAGGTTCACGTCGCCGTGGCCGTCACGGTCCCAGCAACGCCAGTAGCCGCGACCGTAAGCGTACCCCCCCCTGCAGGGCACCGGCATTCGCGTGTTGAAGTCGACCAGCCCCTCTTCGAGGGCCAGAGCCGCTGTCGCCAGTTTGAACGTCGATGCTGGCGGGTACCTTCCCTGCATCGCCTTGTTGTAGAGCGGGAGCCGCGGATCGGTCCGCAGCTGGCGCCAATAGTCGGCAGGAATCCCGCCGATGAAACGGTTCGGGTCGTACGTCGGTGTGCTGTGCATCGCGAGAACCGCTCCCGTCGACGGTTCCATGGCCACCACTCCCCCAACCAGTGAATCACCGAAGTAGGCCGCGATGAATCGCTGAAGATCGAGATCGATGTTTGTGCGAATTGTCCGGCCGGGCTCCGGCAACACGTCCGGTCTGGCTCCCTCTTCCCTCACGACCCTCCCCCGCGCGTCAACCTCTACAAACCGGCTGCCTTCGCGACCCCGCAGATCCGATTCGTATTGCTTCTCGATACCCGCCTTTCCCAGCTCCTGACCGATCTTGTAACCCTCGTTCCGGGGAGAATTGAGCTCTGACTCGGTGATCTGGCCCGTATAGCCCGCGAACGCCGAGACCGCACCGGCGTCAGGGTACGCCCGCTTGGGGGCCGACTGGATTATCAGACTGGGGAACTGGGTCCGGTGTTCTTCGAGTGCCGAAACCTGATCGAACGAAGCGTCACCGAGCACAACTGTCGGGCGCGTCGGATCACGCCGGTAACGCCGCATTACCTGCGCGATCTCGGACTCCGAAAGCGCCAGGATCCCGGTCAGCCGCTGCAGCGTCGCCGTCAACGAGTCCGCTGACGTCGCCAGCAGGAGAACGGAATAGCCGGGAACGTTCTCTGCGATTACGTCACCGTGCCGGTCGTAAATCATTCCCCGCGCCGCGGGAATGGGAACTTCGCGCAACCGATTGCGCTCGGAGGAGAGCCGGTACCGGGCCGTATCGAGCACCTGGGCTCTGAAAAACGAGACGGTCAGCCAGGCTAACGCGAGTGTCGCCAGCAAGGCCGCCATCCGGCCGCGGCGCTGGATGTCGTTCGGATGAAAACTCATGACGGGCCCGTCTCCAGCATTCCCCGGAATAGTAGCAGGACAGCAAGACCTGTGACGGCTGTCAGAGCTGCGGCAAGCGGTGACCAGAGCACGAGCTGAACCAGAACCTCGATGAACGGTCGCCCACTCCCCTGTTGCGCGACTGCGTAGATGATGTCGTACGCCCACTTCCCGACGAAGAAGAAAAAGGCGTGCAGCAGAAAGTTGTCAGAAAAGAACAGCGCCTTGAGCCAGGACGCGCTGAAGCCAAGTATCGTGAGCGCCAGCGCACCTGCACCAAAACTCGCCGGGGTTACTGAATCGGCGAGAAGACCGGTGACGAAACCGAGGAGCGCGGCACTCCCCGGTCGCATCCGCACCGCACCGAGCAGAATGGCGATGACCAGAAAGTCCATCGAGACGCGCCAGTCGAGCAGGGGGAGCAGAAGGAAGTGCAGTGCGACGAGTATCAGGAACAGGATGGCTGCACGAATCGCACGCGTCAGTTTCATGCCCCACCGATGGTGTCTCGTCTGATCTGGGGCGTTGGCCTCCGCGTTGTATCACGTCTTGCGCCCGGAACGATCGGCGGTGTTGCGAGCCGCGGAGGGGGTTGCCCCAGCGTGTCCGTTCCCGTTCTGGGCGTAACGGGCGCGACCGGAGGTGCGGCGAGGAGCGCAGTGGCCGAGTCCAGCGCCTGCTGGCGCGCAGCCCTCTCCTCGGCCTCGCGGCGGGCGATCGAATCACCTGCAGCAACGATTCGCCTGACGGCAGAGTCGACGGTCGCCGCCGTGCTCCATACACTCGATGTGTTGCCTGACACCCACTGCGGTGACAGGACGATCACCGACGAAACGTCCTGAGGTTTGACTGCAGGGCGCAGCAGATAGGTCCGTGACCACTGCTCGGTTGTAGGTACTTCGTCCAGGACGACGCCGATCGGAATCCCACGAGGAAAAACTCCACCCAGACCGGAGGTCGTTATGAGCGTACCCGGCTTGAGCGCGTCGCGGTACGGTACTCCGCGCAGCTGCAGCAGGTAACGTTCGGGGCCGTCCCCGGTTGCCGGCATGACGATCCCGAAGGCTGCACCGTCCACGGCCATGGCACTGGCCCTGAAGTCGTGATGGGTCCAGGTAATGGCCTGCGAAGTTCCTCTGGAGACGTGCGTGATGAGGCCAACTACACCCTCGGTCGCAACAACGGCCGATCCTTCGCGGACGCCGGCCCCGGCACCAGCAGTGATCAGGAGTTCACCTGCTTCGCCGCCGTCCTGTGCATGGAGGGCCTCGGCGGGGACGAACCCGGTTCGGAGCCGCTGGCCGAGGAGGAGGAGCTGACGCAGCCTCGCGTTTTCCTGTTCGAGGGCGCTGAGCTCGTTGACCCTGAGGGCAAGTGAGTCGATTCTGGCGGCGGTAGTGGTCTTGTCGCGGAATGCAGCACGTGCACGCTCCGAGGAGCGTTTCATCACGTAAAGCGGCGATGCCAGCGTCTGTTGAAGCCAGCCGGAAATCGCGGCCCGCGGTGACGGGGGGAGCGCCGACGCGACCACGGCCAGCAGTGCGCAGCTGGCGAGGAGAGCCAGGTCGATCCGGTTACCGGAGCGCGTGGCGCGCGCCATGACTCACGCTGAGAGTACGGACCAGTACTTCTGCTCGTCGTCGAGGATGCGACCCACACCACGCACGACACAGGTAAGTGGATCTTCGTCGACGTGAATCGGCAGACCTGTCTCCTGGCTGAGCACGACGTCGAGACCGCGAATGAGCGCGCCGCCTCCTGTCATCACGATACCGCGGTCCACAATGTCGCTCGCCAGCTCCGGCGGCGTGATCTCCAGTGCACGCCTGACCGCGTCGACGATCTGCTGGATCGGCTCCTGAATGGCTTCGCGGATCTCCGAAGAATGGACGCGAACGATCTTGGGGATGCCGGAGACCAGATCACGCCCCTTCACTTCCATCTCCCGCTCCTCTCCCACAGGGGCCGCCGAGCCCACCTGGATCTTGATCTGCTCCGCCGTCGGCTCGCCGATGAGAAGGTTGTAGTTCTTGCGGATGAACTGAACGATCGCGGTGTCCAGCTCATCACCCGCGGTGCGGATGGAGGTGTCGCTGACGATTCCAGAGAGGGCGATGACGGCGATCTCGGTCGTCCCGCCGCCGATGTCAATCACCATGTTCCCCGTCGGCGTCTCGATCGGCAGGCCGACCCCGATCGCCGCCGCCATCGGCTCGGCGACCATGAACACCTCCTTTGCCCCCGCGCCTAACGCGGAATCACGGACCGCCCGCTTTTCGACCTCGGTGATCCCCGAAGGCACACACACGATCACCCGCGGCTTGATCTTGAACATCCGGTTCTTGATGATCAGCTCGAGGAAGTAGCGGAGCATTTTCTCGGTGACGTCGAAGTCGGCGATAACGCCGTCCTTCATCGGCCGCACGGCGATCACCCCGTCGGGGGTGCGACCGAGCATGCGCTTGGCTTCGAGGCCCACGCCCTTGACCTTCTTGGTCTCGCGGTCCATGGCGACGACGGAGGGCTCGTTGAGGACTATCCCTTCGCCCTTGACGAAAATGAGCGTATTCGCCGTACCGAGGTCGACGGCGATCGCGTTAGCCGGAAAGAGCTTGCCTGCCTTGAAGAAAGGCCAGCGCATATATGTGGAGGACCCTGGCGCCCATACGGGCCGAGGACGCCGGTTCTGGAGGATTGGTTGTAGCGACCGAGCGAAAGCTAGTTAAGCAAGTGCGGCGCTTCAACTTCCATCGGACTTTAGTAGCCGAAAACGAAGATCGATCGAGCTCCGCGCGCCGGTGGCTGACGGTAGAAGGGGGCTCCGGCCCACCCCCTGTTCACCCATCCGGTCTGTTCTCCAGCAAAGGCCTCTTGAACAGTAAGGGGTTGACGCGGAGGCCGTCGCAACCTCAGATCACAACGTCGTACCTTCGTGATTGACGGCTCGCCACGAAGCCTTGAAGCTCAGGCCTTGGACCGGTATGGCCGCACGTCAGCGAGGAGCACCGATTCAAAGCTCGTTCGCGCAATTCTAAACGAGACCGGCACTCGAGGCCCTTTGGGCGAACGGAACTCGTCATCAGCGTGGAAGGTCAAGTGATCTGTGACCGCCTGTTGAGCGTTGCGAGACGACCGTCTTCTCTCCGGCGCTGTTGCTTCGCCAGCGTGCTGTTCGTTGCTGCGCAGTTGCAGCCGATGCGGGCGCATGATTCCCGATCCGGTTAGCTGCGCTCAGTGCCGCATCAGGCTCGAGCTGCAGGCCATAATCGGAGATACCGAAGGCCAGGGCGCGATCGACCACCGCCCTTCCCTGATCACAATGGACCGCAGAGGGCGCATCTTTGTTGTAGTTAATCGTGAGGCGCCTCAGGTCTTCGACACCGCCGGAAGGTTTGTTCAGCGCCTGGGCCGCCCTGGTCGGGGACCTGGCGAGTTCTCGATTGTCGACGCGATAGTTCCAATCGAGTCCGATTCGTTCCTGGTCTTCGACGCCGGGTTGCTGCGGGTGAGCACGTACTCTCCTGATTTGATGTACGTCCGGTCGCACCATCGAGAACCGCGTCGGATTGATGCTGCCCTTCGGCTGGTCGGTGGCGAGTCTGTTGTCGCCGCATCCTTTCCCAGTCGGCAGTCCGCCGGCTACCCGCTGCATATCGTCTCTGACTCGGGTCGAGTGCTCAAGTCATTCGGCGTCAGCCGACCTGAGTTGCGCCCTGAGTTCCCCGACATCAACCGTCGACTACTGGCTCCGGCGGCGGCCGGTGAGTTCTGGAGTGTGAAGCTGTTGAAATATGAGCTGGAGCTATGGGACCGGAGTGGAGCGCAACGCGATGCGTTGCAGAGGAACGCACCATGGTTCGTTGCAAGCATCGATGGTCCCGTGATCGTGACACCTGAACAACCTCCCCCTTCGGTACTCCTCGGACTGCGGGAGGCTGAGGACGGCCTGTTGTGGGTTTCTCTGGGACGAGCCGCGCCTGCGTGGCGCTCCGCGCTCGGCGAAAGACGCCGCAGCCCGAATGGATTTCACTACTACGAAATCGTGGATGTCGAGAGGCTGAACGAGAGCTGGATCGAAGTTATTGACCCCACCGCCGGCCGCGTAGTGTCCAGAGCGCGTACCGCTCCTGTGAGAGTTGGTTGGGTTGTTGGGCACCTCCTTGCGAGTTACGGGGAGGACTCTTCCGGCGTAGGTCGTGTTTCGCTTTGGCGAACCCGTCTTGAGAAACCCTATTGAGGAGGTGCAGTATGTTCGGTCATCGTGCGTCACGGCTGGGCGCAGTTCTGGCACTCTCGTTGACGACCTCCGCGTCCGGCGGCGTCGTTCGACTGGGGTCAATCGAGACCTGCTTCTCGTGCTGGAGCGACTGGTATGAAAACGCGCATGGCGACGGATACTGGACTTCCCCGCTGGACGGAGACTACACGGGGAATCCCTATGGCGGTTCGGGCGCAAGCAGTCTCAGCGGCTTCGTGACCGACTTGACTATCCTGACAGCGCCCTTGCATCACCACGGAGCTGCTCGCTAGACTGCAAGTACGACCGGCCTCCGGCGACTTCCCTAATGAGCGGCAAATTCGAGCGCGTTGCTACCGGATTGATGTGCGTGCTGGCCCTACTCATTGGAGGTGGAGCGCTCCGTCGTTAGTTTCAATCGTCCAAGCCACCAGTGCGGAGCCGTCAACGTCTGGAGCTGCATCCAGTTCCAAACTTCCAACAGATTGTCGCAGCCGGCCTGCGGATTGGCGCGCCGCTGGCTCCTGTTACGGTGGTTGAGTTCACAGACCTCGAATGTCCCTTTTGCGCGAGATTTCACGAAGTTTATCGCTCGCTCGTGGTGCAGCACGGCGCCAACCTTTCATTGGTGTTCGTTCACTTCCCGCTGCCGTCTCATAGATTCGCGAAGCCAGCAGCGCAGGCCGCCGAATGCGCTGCAGAAGCCGGCAGGTTCGCTCAGTTCGTTGACCTCGTCTTCCAGAAGCAGGATTCCCTAGGGTTATTGTCCTTCACGAGTATGGCGGCAAGGCCGGCGTGGCTGACACGCTTTCTTTCGACCGATGCATCAAGGATCGTCACAGTCATGATCGAATCGCCCTTGGCCTTACACTCGGGCAAGCGCTCGGCGTGCGAGGCACACCTACGATCCTCGCCAACGGTTGGCGCTTTAGCGTTCCCCCATCGCGAGATCAGCTCGATAGCGTTATAACCGCATTCCTCACTCCGGTGCGAGGAGGTCGCCGCGAATAGGTTAACGTTTTTCACGTACTCAGGAGCGAATATGATCAGAAGTAAGCTCTTCCTAACCGCGTTTTTTGTCGTAGCACTTGGCGGCTGGAATATCGCGGCCCCAGACTACGCGAACGCTCGCGCGGCCGACTCATGCTTCACATGCGTACCACCGATCATCATGTGCTCCGATCCGGGTGAATGGGACGGTGTCTGTCAGAGTGAGTGTGGCGTGGGCAGTTCTGCGCAGCAATGCCCTCTCGCGAACGACGAGTGCGGGCCGGACTTAGACACATTGTACTGCTGGTAGAAGAAGCGCACCGGGATACCGACAGGCTAATGATTGGTGCAGCGTGATACGCCGCCCTTCGCTTACAGCTCTTTACGCTGCAGCTGCCATCGGCTGCGTCCCTTTACCCTATCTGGCCTCAGCCCAAAACGTCAGAGTCCGGATAGTTGACCGCGACACCCGGGAAGCGTTGGCGGGAGCACTTGTAACAGCTCTAGGCACTGGTGGCGAAACGCTCGCTCGCACAGTCAGCGACGAACTCGGTCGCGGTCTGTTGGTACTGCGGCCATCGGCAGTGGTCCGCCTCAGGGCGGAGCGCGTCGGATTCGCGGCTGGTCTCAGTGACACGTTTACCGTTACGGCCTCGCTTCCGACCACCGAGATCGCACTATCGACGCGTTCCCTCGTACTCCCCACGATTGACGTCAAGTCCGGTTCACGCTGCGGACCAGCCGGGCAATCGCCTGGTGCTGCGACGCTTTGGGACGAAGTCCGCAAGGCCCTGGCATCAGCGGAATATGCAGCACGTCACCGACCAACTCTTTCCGGCGGGCGTTACGTTCGGACGCTCGATCGTTCACTCACTGTCATCGCCGAAACCTCGGCGGTAAGCCAGGGACCGGGGTTCATTTCGGCCCCAAGCGCAGATTTGTCTCGGCTCGGGTTTGTCAGGCGAATCGATGACACGCCTGTCTTCTACGCCCCGGATGTTGCTCTACTTCTCTCACGCGAGTTCGTACAGGACCACTGTTTCGGAATCGTCGAGAGGGATCCCCTGGTCGGATTGACATTTGAGCCAGTGCCCGGCCGCCCGGTACCCGATGTGGCGGGCGTCCTCTGGGTAGAGAGGCAGACGTCCCAGCTGAGGTGGCTCGAATACAGGTACACCGGGGCCACGTCCAGCACAGATTCACTGGTTGGTGGAAGACTCGACTTCGAACTTCTGCCGACCGGTGAATGGATCATTGCTCAGTGGCATATCCGGCTTCCCCGGCTCGCCTTGATTCGGAGCTCGAGGGTCGGGAGCTTCGAGACCGCCCAGCGCGACACCCTGCTTGGCTATCGCGAGGAGGGCGGCTGGATCTCTGCCCAGTCCCTTTCCGAGGGACGTGGAGGCTCCGTGCACGGCGTAACTTTTGACAGTTTGTCTAACGCGCCACTGTCCGGTGTCCGGGTGGCGCTGGGCGACGCCGCCGTGACGTTCACTGATTCAGCCGGCACGTATCGACTCGATCTACCTCTCGCAGGTCGATTCAAGCTCTCGTTTTCGCACCCCCGACTCGAGATCGGCGGCTCGGCTTCGGTCTCTCGCGATGTGGTCGTAGGCCGAGGCGAGGCAGTCCGGCTCGACGTTGCGAGCCCGGGTATCCAAACTTTGCAAGGCCGGCTCTGCGGCAATACGGCGAATAGGGCGGATAACGCCCGTCCAATATTGCTCGTAACACTCCGCGACTCGGCGAGCGGCGCGCCGCTGCGAGAGAGCGCAGTAGCGGTTACGTGGCGAGCGACCTCGTTCAGGTCCTCGGCGACCGGAACGATGGCAGGCACCGCCGACTCGAGTCTTGTTGGCGAGCCGGATCAGCACGGACAGGTCGGGTTCTGTCTGCCTGCGGCAGGCGATCGGGTCGCAGTCACGGTGCAACATGGATCGCGCACAGCTCGACGCAACGTACCCGTGGCTCCGGGCGCGATTGTGCTCGAGCATGCTTTCGAGCTCGGCGCAGACGGAGCCGGTACCGGCAGGCTCGACCTCCTGGTTGTTTCAGGACAGGAGCCGAGGCGAGGCATTCCTGCCGCGGAGGTCCTCATTCCCAGTCTGTTGCGCTCGGCCCGCGCGGGCCCCGATGGCTCGGTCACGTTCAGTCGGGTAACTGATGGTGTTCACACACTAATCGTCCGGGCTATCGGGTACTCGCCCGCTACGCTGCGCGTGACGATGCCCCGCACAACTGGGGCGGTCCCGGTTCAGCTCAACCCGCTACCCGCCACTCTGGCGCCTGTCCTAGTTCTTGGTGAAGCGGCGGTCACCGGAAGGTTGCGCGCGTTCGAGGAGCGACGCGCGGCGATAGCTGGAGCGACATTCATCGACAACGCCGTTCTTGCGAAGCAGGAGAACAGAAACCTGAGCGACGTCCTGCGGTCGGTTCGGGGCGTCCGCATCATCAATCGACGCGACGGCACGAAAGTTCTCGCCAGCTCCAGAAAGTCGCAGCTGCGATCTCTCGGCGCGGATCGCATGTGCCCGTTCCAGGTGTACCTGGACGGTATGCGTATTTACTCACCCACCGACCCGCAAGCCGTCGTTCCGGACATCGATGACTTTGCGGTCCGTGGCATCGCGGCTATCGAGATCTACGGCGGCCCTGCGACGACACCTCCGCAGTTTTCAGGTGCGTCCGCCGAATGTGGCACAGTTGTGCTTTGGACTCGTGACCGCTGACCTCGCCGGCTGCAGATACCTGCACAAGCTGGCAGCGGTGAGGCAGGAAGCAGTCCGCCGGAGCCCGCTGTCCGGGGGTTCTCAGGGGATCTCAGCCCCCAGTACTGCCGAACCCCCCGGTACCGCGCTCCGTTTTCGTGAGTGATGCGGCTTCCACGATCTCCGGAACCTCGAACCTGGCAAAGACAAGCTGCGCAATGCGCTCACCTCGGCGCACAACAAATGACTCGCTGCCGGTATTCTGAAGGATGACTCTCAGCTCACCTCGATAGTCCGGATCGATCGTCCCCGGAGAATTGGTGAGGGTGATGCCGTGCTTCAGCGCCAGACCCGACCGCGGCCGTACCTGCATCTCCACGTTGGGCGGAAGCTCGAACACAAGACCGGTACCGGCGAGCCGCCGCTCCCCCGGCCCGAGCTCGAAATCCGCTTCAGCCGAAACCACATCGAAACCGGCCGCACCATCAGTCTGCCGCCCGGGAAGCGGCAGATCAGGATTCGACGCCAGGCGCGTGACCCGGACCGTCAACTGCTATCGTCCGATGAAAGACCCCGCGTCGTGACACTCAAGACCGAATGCCTCAGCAACTCCGGGGTAGGTGACCTTGCCATCGACCATGTTCAGGCCCTTGAGAAGCGCCGGACTGTCGCGCAATGCCTTCTTCCACCCCTTGTTGGCCAGCTTGACAGCATAAGGCAGCGTGGCGTTGGTCAGCGCCAACGTCGACGTCCGCGGAACACCGCCCGGCATGTTCGCGACTCCGTAATGGATCACACCGTCAACAACATACGTCGGGTTTTCGTGCGTAGTCGCCTTGATCGTCTCCACACACCCGCCTTGATCTATCGCCACGTCCACAATCACCGAACCGGGCCGCATCCGCCTGAGGTCCTCCCCACGGATCAGCTTCGGCGCCTTGGCACCCGGGATCAGCACTCCGCCGACCACCAGATCAGCCGTCGCGATCTGTTCAAGGATATTCTGCCGGTTGGAGTAGATCAGCTGTACGTTCGCCGGCATCACGTCAGAAAGGTACCGGAGACGATCCAGCGATATGTCGAGTATTACGACCTTCGCCCCCATTCCGGCCGCCATCTTGGCAGCGTTGATCCCGACTATTCCTCCACCGAGGATCACGACCTTGGCCGGGGGCACTCCCGGCACACCACCGAGAAGCACGCCACGCCCGCCGTAGAGCTTCTCGAGGTACTTGGCGCCCTCCTGCACCGCCATGCGACCCGCAACTTCCGACATCGGCGTCAGAAGCGGCAGCTCACTCGGCGGGACTTCAACCGTCTCGTAAGCTATGCAGACCGCGCCCGAATCCATGTGAGCCCTCGTCAAACGCTCGTCTGCAGCGAAGTGGAAGTAGGTAAAAATCACCTGCCCCGACTTCATGCGCATCCACTCCGACTCGATCGGCTCCTTGACCTTGATGACCATCTCGGCCCCCGACCAGACGCTGTCGACCGATGACTCGATCGTGGCTCCGACGTCCAGATAATCCTGATCGCTGAAACCGCTACCCTCACCCGCTCCCCTCTCAACTACCACCTCATGGCCCGCCGCCGTCAGCGCCTCGGCACCAGCCGGGACGAGTGCAATCCGGTTCTCGTTGGTCTTGATCTCACGTGGGACGCCAATGCGCATAACGAGTAGAGTGAAGGATTCAGTGTACCAGTGAACCTGGACCCAGCGTCTGCACCGTCAACCGGTCGGGGTGAAGGTATTCCCGGGCCACGACAGCAACGTCATCCCGCCCGATCGCGTCGATCCGCGCCAGAACCTCGTCCAGCATCCGGAAGGGCTCACCGTAGAGTTCCGTGGCCGCAGCACGATAAAGCCTCGACGACGGGCTCTCCAGTGACAGTGTGAGCTGACCCTTGAGAAGCCCCTTTCCCGCCTCGAAATCGTCGGCAGGAATACCGCCCCGCGCTGCCGCCTCCAGCTCCGACCTGATCGCGTCGAGAGCACGACCCGCCTCATTGGCACCGGTCGCGGCATAAACGCCATGCATGCCTGACTCCGCCCAGAAGTTGTGGAACGAATGGATGGAGTAGGCAAGCCCCAGCTCCTCCCTGATCTTCTGGAACAGGATCGAACTCATTCCTCCACCGAGAATCACCGTCGCCAGCGCGAGAATGTCGCGCCTCTCATCGTCGTAACCCATGCAGGGTCCGCCGAGGACGATGTGGGTCTGGGCCGAATCGCGCTCCCTGTGATGCGCCTTCGGAGCATCGAAGCACGGCTTCACGATCTGACGTTGCACCTGCGAGGCGGCTGGCGCCTCATCCCACCCCGAGGCCCTGAGTGCATCGAGGAGCTCATCATGCTCCACATGGCCGGCGGCCGAGACGACGATGTTGTCGGCCGTGTACGACCGCCGATGCAGCGCCCGAAGATCGTCGATCCGCATCTGCGCCAGTGATTCCCTCGTACCGAGGATCGAATACCCCAGTGGATGGCTGTCCCAGAGGAGCTCATTATGCAGCTCGAACACCAGGTCCGCGGGATCGTCCTCGACCATGGCTATCTCTTCGAGAACGACCCGACGCTCGAGGTTGAGATCGGCCTCTGTCAGCAGGGGTGAGAAGATGAGATCCCCGATCACCTCTGCGGCAATGCCGAGTTGCTCGTCGAGTACGCGAGCCTGAAAGGCGGTGTGCTCGCGGGATGTCCAGGCGTCGAGCGATCCTCCGTAGCGTTCGAGGGCCAACGCCAGATCGCGGGCGTTGCGGTGCTTCGTGCCCTTGAATACGAGGTGCTCGAGCATGTGCGAGACGCCCATCAGCGACCGCGGTTCGTGCACCGACGCCGACCGAACCCAGGCACCGAGCGCCACGGACCGCACGCTCGGCATGAACTCGGAGACGATCGTCAGTCCGTTCGGAAATGTGGTGCGCTGGATTCCGTTCGTCTCAGGACCGCGCAGCATCTCCCGATTAGTGACGCTCGCCACCGCCACGGCTGCCGCCACGCCCGCGCCGGCCACCGCGGCCCCCACCCCCACCTTCGCGCCGCTCCGGCCGCTCTCGCCTCGCTCCCTCGCCGTTCGCCGCGCCTCCGTTGTCGCCGCCCTCGCCGGCCGCCGCCAGAGCCGGTTCCGGCTCAGAACTCTCTCCTGCACCCTCGGGTTTGGGCACCAGCGCCTTCATCGACAAACGCATCCGGCCGCGCTCGTCACGTTCGATCAGTTTCACCGATACCCGGTCGCCTTTTTTGACCACGTCCTCGGTTTTTTCGACCCGTGAGTGGCGCATCTCCGAGATGTGGAGCAGACCTTCCGTCCCCGGCAGGATCTCGATGAAGGCCCCGAACGCCGTCGTGCTCTTGACTACACCCTCGTAGGTGTCGCCCACAATCGGCTCGGCCGTAATCGACTGGATCATCTGGCGCGCCCTCTCCATCGCTTCGCCCCCGACAGCGGCAATGGTTACCAGGCCCGAGTCGTCGACCGAGATTTCGGCGCCGGTTTCCTCCTGGATGCCCCTGATCGTCTTGCCCTTGGGTCCGATCAGGTCGCCGATCTTCTCCGGACTGATGTTCATCGTCACGATCCGTGGCGCGTAGGCTGACAGATCGCCACGTGGCCCGCTCAGCGCCTTGTTCATCTCGCCGAGTATGTGCATCCGACCCTCGCGTGCCTGGGCGAGTGCTTCCTTCATGATGCGCAGATCGAGTCCCTCGATCTTGATGTCCATCTGGATCGAGGTGATCCCCTGGCTGGTTCCGGCGACCTTGAAGTCCATGTCCCCAAGGTGGTCCTCGGTGCCCAGGATGTCGGTAAGAACTGCATAACGAGAACCCTCCTTGATCAGCCCCATCGCCACTCCCGCAACCGCGCCACGCACCGGTACACCGGCATCGAACAGGGCCAGCGACCCGCCACACACAGACGCCATCGAAGATGAGCCGTTCGACTCGAGAATGTCCGAGACGATGCGGATCGTGTACGGGAACTCCTCGTAGGGCGGCAGCACTGCCTGCAGCGCCCGTTCAGCAAGATTGCCATGGCCTATCTCGCGCCGCGAGGTACCGCGGACCGGCTTCACTTCCCCGGTGGAGAATGGAGGGAAATTGTAGTGGAGCATGAACGACTTGGTCGACTCGCCGGCGTCGTGGATCGAGTCGATGCGCTGCACGTCGTCGGCTGTGCCGAGTGTACAGGCAACGAGCGCCTGGGTCTGACCGCGCGTAAAGAGGGCCGACCCATGCCCGCGAGGCAGAACCGCTGTTTCGATCGTGATCGGCCGGACCTCATCGGGCTTTCGACCATCAACCCGGAATCCGCTCTCCAGCACCTGGGAGCGGAGGGCGTTGTACTCCAGCTCATCGAGGACCGCGGCGAGGTGTTCGCTCCAGTCCGGGTTCGACTCGACGAGCTTCTTCATCAACTCGCTCTTGAGTGCCGCGACGGCCTGAATCCGTGTGGCTTTCTCCTTTTGGTTGAGCGCGGTCGTGATCCCGTCCCGTGCTTCGCGGGCAACGGCGGCCGAGATCTCTCCGGGGACTTCTGACTTCGTCCACTTCATGTCCGCGACCGAGCCGCGCGAGAGCAACTCTGCCTGGATCGCCACCAGGTCCTTGATCCCCATGTGCCCGATCGAGAGCGCTTCGAGCGCATCGGCTTCGCTTACCTCGTGCGCGCCACCTTCGACCATCACAATGGAGTCGGCGGAGCCAGCCACTACCAACTCCAGATCACTGTACTCGAGCTGCGAAAAGGTGGGGTTGAGAATCCACTTTTCCTGTACCCTCCCCACGCGGACACCGGCGATCGGTCCCCTGAAGGGAATCCGCGACGAGCAGAGGGCGTATGAGGTGGCAATCAGGCCAAGAACATCAGGGTCGTTTTCCTGATCGGCCGAGATGACATAAACGAAGACCTGGACCTCGTTCTTGAATCCTTCTGGAAAGAGGGGCCGGATCGAACGGTCGATGATGCGGGCGGAGAGGATTTCGTCGTCGTGCGGCCGCCCCTCACGTTTTATGAAGCCACCGGGGATCTTGCCGGCAGCATAGGTCTTTTCGCGGTACTCGACGGTGAGGGGGAAAAACGGGAGAGATGATGGCTTGTCGCTGACCGTGACGGCGGCGATGACCATCGTATCGCCGAAGCGAACGACGGCAGAGCCAGCGGCCTGCCGCGCCATGGTTCCGGTTTCGATTGTGAGGGTACGACCTGCAAATGTCTTCTCGATTCGTTGCGTCATGTGTTGCCTTGTAATTGCGCCGACGGCGTCGTGGACCCGCGGCTGAGAGAGAGTGGTGCCAACTGGCTGAAACACAAAACGCGCGGGGCACTGAATGCGCCCGCGCGAGTGTGTGTCAGGAGATTCTGTTAGTGCCGGAGTCCAAGGTCGCCTATAACCCGTCGGTACCCTTCGACGTCGGAACGCTTGAGGTACTCGAGAAGGCGGCGTCGCTTTCCGACCATCTTGAGGAGGCCCTGCCGGCTGTGGTGGTCCTTGGGATGCGTCTTGAAGTGCGTTGTGAGATAGTTGATACGCTCTGTCAGGACGGCGATCTGGACGCGTGTCGAGCCGGTGTCTGATTCACTGGACTGGTACTTGACTATCGTGCCTGCTTTTTCAAAAGCCATGACTTATATTCTCCGCGCGCCACGCGCATATTCCTTGGCTAAGTCGTTTGAAGCCAAGCAATTTACACAGCGCGCCGTCTCCTGTAAAGCCGCATAGGAAGTGCCCGAACGCTACCTCGGCAAGACCCTTGGAAAATACCGAGTCGAGGAGCTGATCGGCTCGGGCGGCTTCTCGTGGGTGTATCGCGGATTCGACCCCGAGCTCGAGATCCCGGTCGCGCTCAAGGTCCTCAAGCCGCAGTTCGGCGGCGATAACAACTTCGAGGAACGGTTTCGCCGCGAGGCATCCACGGCGGCCAGACTCCGCCATCCCAACATCATCAAGATCTACGCGGTCGGCCGCGATGGAGATGCGGTCTACTTCGCGATGGACTACCTCTCCTCAGGGCTGGCAGACAAGCTGGAGGCAACGGCGTCCCTGCCCGAGGAGTTCACGGTCCGCGTCGGGATCGATGTCGCGCGAGCTCTCGGATTTGCACATCGCGAAGGCGTAATCCACCGCGACATAAAGGTCGACAACATCCTGTTCGACGCCCACGGCAACGCTGTGGTTGCTGACTTCGGTATCGCGCGTGCTGTCTCGGGATATACCCAGCAGACGGGGACCAACATGGTCGTCGGAACGCCGCAGTACTTCGCTCCCGAACAAGCGCGAGCCAAACCTCTCGACGGCCGCGCCGATATCTATTCGCTGGGCGTTTCGCTCTTCCGCACTGCCACCGGCCGGCTCCCTTTCGAAGGCGACGACTGGTACGAGATCGCGCGGCAGCATGTGGAAGAGGCGCCGCCCCGGCCGCGCTCGATCAACCCCGCCATCAGCGGAGCATTCGAACGGGTCGTCCTGCGTTGCCTCGCCAAACACCCCGACGACCGCCCAACGACGGGAGAGCAGCTCGCCGACGAGCTGGTGGAAGTGCTCACCTCACCCCGTGAAGCAACCACCGGCCGGTCCGTACTGCGATCGCCTAACGAAAACCCGACGGTAGTCACCACGCCGGCCGCGCTGCCTGGCCGCGCGCCGGTGACCTCGCGGGGGCGCGTCTCGATTGCGGGCCCCATCGCGGTTGCAGTGGCCGCGGCAATTGCGGTCGCGTTTCCCTTCGTCTTCGCCCGCGACGATGCCGCCGCAACCACGGACAGCACAAACATCGCGCTCCTTCCGCCGGTGAGCGTCGGGCCTGCTCCGGGCGACACCATTGCGGTCTCTGATAGTGCGTCCTCCGATTCGGCGCGAGCAGTCACCCCTGGACGGCGTGATTCGGCGGCCCTCGCGCGCACCCGCTATGGCCGCCTCGTCGCCAACGCCCCAGACGGGTCAACTCTGTTCATCAACGGTGTGGTCCAGAACGGTAACAGCGTCACCCGCGATTCCCTCTCGCCCGGCACCTACACGGTCCGTGCAACCGTGCCGTCAGTCGACGGATGCGACTCTTCCAGTGACGAACAGCAGGTCGTTCTGCGAGGAGGAGTGACTCAGCGTGTAGCCCTCGACCCGCGCCCCTGCGGCGAGTTGCGGATCAACGTCCGCAACCGCCGCGATGGTGCAAGCTACATGATCTCCGGCGATGGCCAGTCGCGCCTGGCTCGCAACGGCTCGGTCCACGCGGGTGGGGCAGCCGTGATCCTGCCCGTCGGTACTTACACACTCCGCGTCCAGCAACCTGGCTGCAATCCCTATGAAGAGCCCGGCGTAAACGTGAGCGCACAGGGAACAAGTACCCGCACCGTGACGCTCGACTGCGACGGCCCAGCGGCCTGGTGACGCCGATCAGGGCGAAAGCGAAATCCCGACTCCTGCGCCGACCGCTCCACCGAGCAGGAGACCCAGCCAGAACGTCCGTGACCTGATCCACGACTGTGCTGGCTGAAGGAGCAGTGCCACATGGTCCGTGGTCACTGCTGTCGTCTGCCCGGTAATCAGCGCCGTCGCCTGGCCGCCACCAACTGACAGCACCTGAAACCTCGCGACCAGCGTGTCCCGTCGACGCGGGTCAACAGCCGTCCCGAGCTGGCCGCGCCTAACCCACTTCGAGTCGCCGGTCATGAAGGATATCGTGGTGTCACCCACTGAACCGATTCTGAACCGCGTCGACTGATCCTGCGCGCCGCTCCTTCCGGGCAGCACGCACAACAGCAGCGTCGCGACAAGAAGCAGCCGGAGTTTCATCCAACCCTGCCGATGATATCCTGAACCCAGCGCACGATGTCGTTGTACATCACCAGCACGAACAGGGCAAGGATCGCCAGCATTCCCACCCGCATCAGGTACTCCTGAGTGCGGGCCGACAATTCACTCCCCTTGGCGGCTTCGATGATTCTCACGAGGATCTGGCCACCATCCAGAAGAGGAATCGGCAGGAGGTTCAGAATCGCAAGATTGACGCTCAGGAACGCGATGAGAAACAAAAGGTTTTCGATACCTGACTGAGCCGCTGCAAAGGATGTGCGCGCGATCGTTATCGGCCCCCCCAACTGCTTGACCGAAACATCCCCCGCAAAGAGTCCACCAACAGTTCGTACGACATCCACGCTCATTCCGACCGTCGCTCTCCAGCCGTCCGCGACCGCTGTACCGAGCCCGACCGTTTCGCGGGCCTGCCTGTTCACCCTCACCACTCCGATCTGGCCAACCTTCCGGAGTTCGCCGGTGATCGGGTCAGGCTCGTCAACCGCGTCCGGCGTAATTGTGAGGCTCTCACGCTGGCCTCCTGCCCTTACAACCTCGATCGGCAGTGCCTGACCGGGAGCCGACGACACCTTCGCCACGAAATCGGTCCACCGCTCGATTGGCGTTCCCGCGACCGCGACGATGGAGTCACCGCGCTCGATTCCAGCGATCGCTGCCGGCCGTCCGACCACCACGGAATCGACCACAGCGGGCAGATATGGTCGACCAAGCGTCGCCAGAGTTCCGACCGAGACGACGAGAGCCAGAATCGCGTTCATCGCCACACCAGCACTGAGAACGAAAATCTTGGCTCCCAGTGACTTGCTCTCGATCCAACGCTCGCGCGGTACCGGCCTGGGCCCGAACGGTCGATAGGCGTTGGGGTCCCACGGAATCGGGTTGAGTCCTTTCTGATGACCTGCCTTTTCCTCCTGGCCTTCTGAGCCGTCCGCACCCTCGGCAACGTTCGTACCGCCCTCGATCGCGCTCATACCCTCGGAGTCTTTCGTAGCCATGGCCACGAAGCCGCCGATCGGGAGCCAGGAGATGCGATAGTCGGTCTCGCCGCGCCGGATGCCCCAGAGCCGCGATCCCCAACCAAAGGAGAACACCGGTGCGTAGACGCCGACCATCTTGGCGGCGAGGAAATGACCGAGCTCGTGAACGAAGATCACGAGCCCGAATACCAGAATCGGAGCCAGCCAGGCTAACATACGGCGTTCCCTGAAACGTGATGACGGGCGGCTGCGTCAGCAGCAAGCAGTTGCTCGCGCGACCCTCCCGGAAGATCTCCCAGCGCATCGAGTGCGGAGCCAATTGCTCGCCCGATGTCATTGAAGCCTATCGCGCCGGCAAGGAAAAGGGCGACTGCCTCCTCGTTTGCGGCGTTGAACACCGCTGGTGCGGCCCCTCCTTTACGTCCGGCCGATATGCCGAGTTCCAGCGCCGGAAAGGCGTCGTGCCTCACCGGTTCGAAAACGAGCGGTGAGCAGGCTACGGGGTCGAAACGCGGGATCGCCGGGTCTTCGATGCGCTCGGGGTGCGTGAGCGCATAAAGAATCGGCAGCTCCATCGACGGCACGCCCAGTTGCGCGATAACGCTCCCATCACTGAACTCGACCATGGAATGCACGATACTCTGTGGATGCACCACGACGTCGATGGCGTCGAAGGGCACGCCAAATAGATGGTGCGCCTCGATTACCTCCAGCGCCTTGTTGACAAGTGTTGCGCTGTCGACGGTGATCTTGCGGCCCATGCGCCATGTCGGATGCTGAAGAGCGCCGGCCAGTGTCGCCTGCTCGAGCTGAGGCGTCGGCCAATCTCTGAACGGCCCACCTGACGCTGTCAATATGATTCGGCGCACGCTCCTGCCCTGGTTCCCGGCGATGCATTGCAGGATCGCCGAGTGCTCCGAGTCCACCGGGACGATCGAGCCACCACCTCTGCGCGCCGCATCCATTACCAGAGTGCCGCCGACGACGAGTGATTCCTTGTTGGCCAGCGCAACCCGCTTTCCGGCAGCAAGCGCTGTCAGCGTCGCGTCCAGACCCGCCGCTCCCACCACACCGTTGAGGACGATGTCGACGTCCGCCAGTGCAGCGGCCTCGATCAATGACCCGACACCTGTCCTCCACCCGGGCTCAGCATGCTTTCCTTCTTTAACGATCCCGATAAACCCGGCGTCGGTCTCCCCGGCGATTCGCCGCAGCTCGCCAGCGTTGGTGTGCGCCGTCAGCGCTCGAACCTGGAACCGGTCGGCATGCCTCGCGATCACTCGCAGAGCTGCCCGGCCGATCGACCCGGTCGCGCCGAGCAAGGCAACCCCTCGCGGTTTCACGGCGACGCCGGCCGCAGCAGGCTGCCAAGCAGAAGATACGCCACTGGTATCGTGAAATAGAGAGCGTCGAGTCGGTCGAGGATGCCGCCGTGACCGGGGAGCACATTGGAAGAATCCTTCACCCCCGCTTCTCTCTTGAACATCGACTCCACGAGATCACCGATCTGCGCGGCCCCGCTGATAACAACTCCGAACGCTGCCGCAGACCAGATGTTCATCGCGAGCTGTGCCTGCCCCGGCAGGACGCTGTTGTTCCACAGGATGCTCACTGCAGCGGCACCTACCATCGCGCCCACTGCCCCCGCAACGGTCTTCCCCGGGCTTACGCTCGGCATCAGTCGCGAGCGACCGAATCGCCGGCCGACGAAGTATGCGGCCGTGTCCGAAGCCCAGGTAACGATCACTGGATAAAGGAGAAGCGCCGTGCCCGCGGCCGCATCGACCGCGAAGCGATGGTGCCTGAGGAGGTAACCGAAGGAGAGGAGGCCCCCGGCGTAGACGACGCCAAAGAGCGTCACCGACATCGCCAGCAGCGGCCGTCCCGCGACGCCATGCGTCCACAGTGTACCCCCCAGTAGCGCCAGCAACGCGACCGCGGCAATCGTGCCGGGCTCGCGTAATAGCGAATCATGCACCAGACGCACGTAGACCGGGATCGCTGCCGCTGTCAGCACACCAGCCGCCGTCAGCGGACGGACTCCACCGGCGGCGGCAATGCGGAACAACTCCCATGCCCCCACGCCACCAACAAGAGAGAGCAGAGCAACCAGCCACCAGCCACCTCCCCAGATCGCGCCGATCACAACCGGCACCGCGATGACCGCGACCAGGACTCGCCGGCTCAGCTCACTCACGTCCTGCCTCGCCGACAGCCTGGAACAGCGTGAGCGCGACCGTCGTCAGCGTTCGTCCCTTTTGGCGCTGACGGCAGATCAGACCTCCATGATTTCGGCCTCTTTCGCCTTCATCATGGCGTCGAGCCTCGCGATGTAGTCGTCGTGCAGTTTCTGCACGTCCTTTTCGGCGTGCTTCACGTCGTCCTCCGACACGTGTTCGACCTTCTTGAACTTCTCGCGCGCCTCCGTCCGCCAGTGCCGGATCGCGATCCGCCCTTCTTCGGCCAGTTTGTGTACCACCTTCACCAGTTCCTTGCGTCGCTGCTCGTTCATCGAAGGCAGTGGCACCCTGATGATTCCGCCCTGCGCCGATGGCTCCAGCCCCAGATCGGCCTCGCGAATCGCCTTCTCTACGACCTTGATCTGCCCCTTGTCGAATGGAGTCACGATCAGGAGCCGCGGCTCTGGCGCCGAGATGCTTGCAACCTGCGTCAGCATCATGTGGGCGCCGTACATCTCGACGCGCACCGTGTCGAGCATGTTTGTGGTCGCTTTTCCGGAGCGAATCGATGAAAACTCGTGCTTCGAGCCCTCGATCGCCTTCTCCATGTGTAGCTTTGCGTCTCTGAGGATTTCAGTAATGGTCATTGAACGATTGTCCCCACGCGCTCGCCGCGCACAGCCCGCGCGACTGCACCTGGCTCATGAATGTTCAGAACGATCAGTGGAAGTCGGTTCTCTTTGCAGAGAGTAACCGCTGTTTGATCCATTACTCCCAACTCCTCGAGCATCACATCGCGGTAAGAGACCTGCTCGTAGAGTCTGGCTGTTGGGTCCTTCTTCGGATCGGCCGAATAAACTCCGTCGACACTTGTGGCCTTGATGATAACGTCGGCCTTGATCTGGATGGCACGCAGCGCCGCCGCCGTGTCGGTCGAGAAGTAGGGGTTGCCGGTCCCGGCAGCGAAGATGACGATTCGGCGCTGTTCGAGGTGCCGAAGCGCGCGCCGGCGGATGTAGGGCTCGGCCAGCTCCTCCATCCTGATCGCCGTCATCACTCGCGTGTCCAGCCCCTTCTTTTCCAGCACATCCTGCAGAGCCAGGGCGTTGATCACGGTGCCGAGCATCCCCATGTAGTCGGCGGCGACGCGATCGAGACCCATCGCCGCGAGCTGCGTGCCGCGAACCATGTTTCCCCCACCAATGACCAGGCCCACTTCGACGCCGGAATCAACAACTTCCTTGATCTCGTCGCAAAAGCGATTGACGGCGTCGAAGTCGAAACCAAGTCCTCCACCCTTCGATCCCGCCAGGGCTTCGCCGCTCAACTTGAGGAGTATTCGTGCGTACGCCACGACGGGGACCGTTGGGGTGACTTATTCCTCACCCATTTGATAGCGCACGAAGCGCCGGATGGCCAGCGGGGCGCCCGCCTCCTTTGACTTCGCTTCCATCAGTTGTCTGATCGTCATCGACGGATCGCGAACCCAGGGCTGCTCGAGGAGCGCCACTTCAGCGTAATACTTGTTCACCTGCCCCTCGACCATCTTCTCGATGATGTTGGCCGGCTTCCCGCTGTCACGCGCCTTGGCTTCTGCGATAGAGCGCTCGCGCGCGACTGACTCGGCAGGGATGTCGTCGCGCGAGACACCCATCGCAGGCTGAGGGACGCCGGCGGCGGCGTGCTCGGCAACGGACCTGGCGAAATCACGCGCCACGTCGCTGGAAGCTCCGCCGACGTCGACGAGTACGGCGATCTTGCCGTTGAAGTGCACGTAGCTGCCGATCACGCCATCGGTCCTGAAACGCGCGTACCGCCGCAGGACCACGTTTTCGCCCGTGCGTGCCGCCGCTTCCTTGACGACGGCATCAACCGTCCTCGTTGTGTCCGCGGCGTAAGGCTGTCCGCCGATACTGCCTTCGGCGGCGACCGGCACAGTGGCGTCGAGCGACTTGTCGGCGAATACATGGTCAGCGATCCCTGAAGCGAACTTGCCGAAGTCGTCGTTGCGGGCCACGAAATCCGTCTCGGAGTTGACTTCGATCGCCGCCGCCGATTTTGCATCGGGGGCAACTATCGCCACGATTCGACCCTCGGATGCCGTACGGCCTGCTCGTTTTTCGGCTTTGGCGATTCCCTTGACCCGCAGGAACTCGATCGCCTTTTCGATGTCACCTCCGGACTCCTCGAGCGCCTTCTTGCAATCCATCATCCCGGCGCCGGTCCTCGCGCGCAGGTTCGCCACATCTTTTGCCGTGATACTCATTGTTGTTGTTTCCGGTTTGTCGTCAGAACGCCGCCGGCGGGTGCCGGCGGCGTTCGAGTTGGATCAGAATCGCACGACGTGAAGTCGTCTTTCCTGTCGTATCGCCGCCCTTGCTTCCTACTCGACCGCTGCGTCCACCGCTGCGCCACCCTCGTCTCCCGCTTCTCCCGTCGGCTTGAGTCGAGCGGCAATGGCTTCAGGCTTTGCACGGCGACGCTTCGGCCGGCGTCGACGGCGCCGCTCGTCCTCGCCACTGGTCGGCTCGAGGCCACGATCCGAGGAATAAGTGCTCTGCTCCGCCTCCTCCTCGACGGCGCGAACTGGAGCCTCGCGCCGAGCTTCGGCGATCGTGTCCGCTATGAAACGCGTGAGAAGCTCGACTGCCCTGATCGCATCATCGTTGCCGGCGATCGGCACGGTGATCTGATCAGGATCCGAATTGGTGTCGCAGATGGCAACAATCGGAATGCCCAGCTTCTTGGCCTCGCTGACGGCGATCCGTTCCTTGCGCGAATCGACCACGAACATGAGTCCGGGGAGCCGACCCATGTTCTTGATGCCGGAGAGGTTCTTGAGGAGCTTGTCGCGCTGTCTCGTGAGCAGCAGTTGTTCCTTCTTCGTGTAGTTCTCGAATTCGCCACCGGTTTCGGAGCCCGCTTCCAGCTCCTTGAGGCGCCTCGTCTGCTTCTTGATGGTCTGGAAGTTGGTCAACAGGCCACCCAGCCAGCGTTCTGAGACGTAGAGGGCGCCGCAACGGTCGGCCTCGGCCTTGACGATCGATGCTACCTGCCGCTTGGTGCAGACGAAGAGGACGTTGTCGCCGCGAAGGACGACGTCACGGACGAACTGCTGCGCGACTTCGATCTGTTTGAGCGTCTTCTGCAGGTCGATGATGTGGATGCCGTTGCGCTCGGCGAAGATGAACCGGCGCATTTTCGGGTTCCAGCGGCGCGTCTGATGGCCGAAGTGAACACCGGCTTCCAGCAACTGCTCGAGGGTGGGCTTCATTATCGGTGATTCGTCAGGGTTGATCGACCTTTCCCTTCAACACATCCTGCGACCGGCATGACCGGCACCCGCGGATGCTCCGGAAAAGTGAGGATGATTATTCTGCTGCTATCAGCTGGGGAGCCTGTCGGCACCCGTTGGACTAACGCTTGGAGAACTGGAACCGCTTTCGTGCGCCGGGACGGCCCGGCTTCTTGCGCTCGACGGCACGAGCGTCGCGCGTGAGGAGACCGAGGTCGCGGAGCCGGACGCGGAAGGTTTCGTCAACTTCGACGAGGGCGCGGGCTACGGCGAGTCGGAGAGCGCCTGCCTGTCCGGTCGATCCGCCTCCCTGCACGTGCGCCTTTACGTCAAACCGGCCTAGTGTGTCGGTTGCCGTAAAGGCCTGCTGAATGGCGCTTACGAGTGAGGGGCGTGGAAAATAGTCGCCAAGCGTACGGCCATTGACGTCCCACTTGCCCGAACCGGGCTTCAGGTAAACCCGGCAGACCGACTCTTTGCGGCGGCCGATGGCGTGAATGTTCTGAGTTTCGGCCATCCGTTAGTTGCTCTTGTCGTCGAAGGTCAGGGGCGTCGGCTTCTGTGCGGCGTGCGGGTGTTCTGGACCGGCATAAACACGGAGTTTGAGCCGCAGCACCTGGCGGCCGAGGGCCGACTTGGGGAGCATGCCGTGAACCGCCTTTTCGATCACACGCTCCGGATGTTTTGCCAACATCGTGGCGAACGGAGTGTGTTTTTCGTGCCCCATGTAGCCGGTGTGTGTAAAGTAGGTTTTCTGCTCGGCTTTGCGGCCGGTCACACGCACCCTGGCTGCATTGACGACGATGACGTTGTCACCGGTGTCCATGTGCGGCGTGTAGATCGGTTTGTGTTTGCCGCGGATGATTCGTGCAACTTCGGTTGCGAGCCTGCCGAGGACCATGCCGTCGGCGTCGACGATGAACCATCGACGCTCGATGTCCTTTGGGGTGGCTGAGAAGGTGGTCATGGGGTGATTCTGAAAAGGCGGCGCCCTCTCCGAGATTCGGCGAGAGCGCGCAAACTGAATTGGTTCAATGGTTTAAAGGCAGCTAGTAAAGTTAGACCGTTACTGTTGGCGTGTCAATCTATGTGCGACGATTCCCGGCCGGTCAGTTTCCTTCTCTTCTGGATCACGCGGGATCGCGTTCTTGACTTTCCGGGGGGGGGGGGGGCGAATACTTGTGTCCCCCACCTCTGGCCAGGGACGAGATCGCAAGACACGCCAATCGTCAGTTCGGAGCTGTGCTCTTGACGGCATTCTCGGTAACTGCGTCGTCGGCTGCGACCCTCGCGACCGAAGAAGTCACGATTACGTGCCCGGCCGAGATTCCCGCGAACGGCATCCTGAATACCCATTGGGTCGATCAGTATCTGGGAGGCGATCGGATACCATTCGAAGCCGTCCACTATGAATACAAGCGTGGAATTGCAACCAGCGGCACCTCGTGGTATTGGCCAGATCCGCGATTCACGGATTGGGGCGGTTTCCGATACGAATGGATGAACCCGGGGGTTCAGTTCAGCTGCCGACGAGTCTTCTTTCCTCCGATATCGTTCGACGTCTATGTCAAGGGGCTGATCGAGGGCTACGCCCTCGTGTTACCCGATGCGAGCGGGCCCAGCGATCCTGAGGAGGAATGGCGAGGGGGATCGGGTTATTTCGGAGGCGCCGGACGCTCTGTCGAAGAAGAATGTTACGAGGTCTGGATCGTCTGGAAGGCGCTCACTGGTGAAGTCATCCTCGAGGAGTATATCGGCGACGTCTGCTTCCAGCATGGGCACATGACCTGAACGGACTTTGCGGAGGTAAGCATGAAGGCATTCTACCGTACCCGCTCGATCGTCTTGCTCGTAATCCTGGCCTGTGGCGAGGATACATTGATGGCCGGCAAGCAAGACCAATCAGGACCATACATCCCAACGACCGCGAACAGTTCCTTCAGCATTGCCGAAGACGCGTCGGGCCGCGAGGCGCAGGAAGCGGCGCTTATCGCCGAGATCCTGGCCAGGCTACCGGAGGAACGACGGGCCGCCTTGCGAACGGCTCTCAACGACCGGTCGATGCGACCATCCGGAAGTTCTGACCAGGCTATCTCAGAGCTGATCGGGAAGCTCCTTGCCGTCCGCGAAGCCTCCCTTCGTTCGCTCGTCGCGACCGCCCGAGAAAAAGATCGCTCGATCAGAACCGAGCGAGGGGTCATACTCTTGTCGATTGCGCTGGTCGATAGCCTCCCGGAAGATCTGATAGGGGTGGTTAGGCGGGAGCCTGCCGATGGCGGTGTGCCACTTCTGTTGATGAAGCACGACGTGACGGCGGCACAGTTGGCGCGAGGAATCGCGGCGGCCGAGCATCAGCTCGCGACGCTCGGGTCAAGCGTCAAGCGGACGGTCAGGATGGTTCTCAGGAACAAGGGTTCGGCGCGCGAGCCCAAGCAAATCGAACGCCTGAGCGAGCTTCTCGCGATGGCACGCGGTGCGGACATGCAGACAGTCGAAGGCATCGGGGCAGCGCGGTTGATTCACGTTCATGCTCCGCGCCAACTTGAGCGCTAGACCGGGATCGCCAGTCGATGTGCTGTATGGCACTCTGGCCTCCGCCGACGTGGCCGCCGACATGATTCCCGTGCCCGAGGTAAATGCGCAGCCAGTAGAGTGCAGACTCGATCGCGATGTATCCGTCAGGATCGCGACGAGGCCCTCACTGACCTTTCGCGAGCCGATCTGCCATCAGTGCGCTCGGTCCGGACAAACTCCTCGAAGGCGGGCAGTCCGCCAATGACGAGGCTACTCGCGACTGCATCGTAGATATCGCCTCGTCTGTGGGCGTGACCGCAAGCACGTCTGCGCAGCCGCGCTGAGGCGCCGTGGTCCAACAGGGGCAATCGCAGTTGGCGACCGAGAATGGTCTCATCTCGATACACCAGGGTCGTCTAGGTCCGCGCTGTCGACGTCGAGCCGGCCGAAAACCTCGGCTGGAACGATCAAAAGAGCTACTCCAGCTCCACCAGTACGGCCCCCTTCTCCACCGCCGACCCCGGCACCGCACTCACCGACCGAACCCGGCCAGCGCTCACCGACCTCAACTCGTTCTCCATTTTCATCGCCTCCATCACCACCAGCCCTTGGCCCGTCTGGACCTGGTCCCCCTCGCGCACGTTGACGCGAACGATCAGGCCCGGCATTGGCGCGGTCAGCGGCCTGGGTCCCGGGTCCCGCTCCGACTCGGCAGTCATATCGCGGATGGCACGCGTCCGTTCGTCGAGGGCTTCGACCTGAAACCGGTAACCGTCGACCCAAAGGATGTAGCTGCCCTTCGTCGCGCCCCTGACCGCGGCGACCCGATGTACTTCCGTACCAACGCTGACAACCCTGATCGGAGTTCCTTCGACGTCAGCCAGGTGAGCCCGCACGCGTTGCCCCTCAAGAACAACCGCATCGCCCTCCAGCGAGACCTCGCGGCGCTCGCCGTCCACGTCGACGATGTACTTCATGAGCGGGGCTCCAGGACGCAGACTGTCTCGACATGGGCCGTCTGCGGGAACATGTCATACGGCCGTACCTCCCGGACGCGCCACGAAGGAAGTCGCGCGATGTCGCGCGCGAGCGTTGCAGCGTCGCAGCTGACGTAGACGACGAGAGATGGCCGTGGTTGCGCTCGTTCGAGTGCGGCGGTCACTCGCGAATCGACTCCTGTGCGCGGTGGATTGAGGATGACGAGGTCGACCGGCAGAAGATCGCCGATCACATCTTCGACCCGGGCCTGAACCACGCGGGCATCGGGTAGTGCCGCGACGGCTGCTCTGACGGCATCTCCGTCGAGTTCGACAGCAGTAACGGCGATGCCTGCTTTCGCGAGACGTCCGCTTGTTTTCCCGCGACCCGAATAGGCATCGATAGCCGTCCGCGGCCTTGCGGCCAGCACCGTTTCCACGACGTAATCGTCGAGAAGTGAGGCGACCGGCGGATTCACCTGCTCGAAGGACCAGGTCGCCTCCGAGCTATCCGGTCTGGTCTCGCGCACCAGCGTTCGTATCCCCTGGTCATTGCGCCAGACAATCGCCTTGATGCTCGGGCACGCGTCGGCGAAATCGGCAGCAGCGTCCCACGATCGACCTCCCTCCAGCTCCAGCGTCCTGCCGCGCGACCCGGAACGCACAACTCCGCGCAGACTGGCAGCCTCCGGAAGCAGTTGGGACGCGCCACGCACTTCAGACCAGCTTTCCATCACCAGTTCGTTTGTTATCGGGCAGTCGTGGACGTGGAACAGAGCCGAAGGGTCGTCGATCGGGCGCATGCCGATGACCCATCCTGACTTTGCCCCGGTTCGCGCCTCGCGCGACCGCCGGGGGCGCATGGTTAGCGTCAGCTTGTTACGGTAACGCCAGGGCTGCGGTGCCGGCTTCACCTCGTCGGCAATGGCCGCGCTCCCGCCAATGCGCCGCAGCGCGTCCCCAACGATGCGCTGCTTGGCGCGCAACTGGTGATCGTAGCCGATGTGCTGAAGCTGACACCCACCACAGTTGTCTTTCAGATAGTGAGGGCAACCCGGCTCAACCCGCTCGCGCGAAGGCTCCATTACTTCAAGCAGCTTTCCCGTCGCAAATCGGCCCTTGCGTCTTATCTCTGCCCTCACCAGATCGCCGGGAGCGGTGCGATGCATGAATACCGCGAGACCGTCCAGTCTCCCAGTGCCGGCTCCACCAGCGGCAATCGAGTCGATCCGCAGAGTTGCGATCTCGGTCACTGGCGCAGTCCCTCGAACAGCGCCGCGCGCCACCACGCCGATGCTGTCTCGGTTCCCTGGTCCTGCACCACTCGTCTCGTCGACCGGTCCCGTTCGGCGATCAGCGCGGCAGCGATCGCCGCTACGCGCCTCGTCTCGTCAGGCGCCTTCGCTCCAATGAGCGACTGCAGCCGCTTCTCGAGCCACTGGATGTCGATTGCTCCCCGTCGGAACTCTTCGTCCTCCATGACTCTCAGGTGGAACTCGCGCGACGTCTCGACGCCAACCACCGCAAGTTCACTCAGGGCGCGGTGCATGCGCTCGATGGCCTGCTCGCGGGTGGCACCCCAGGCAATGAGCTTCGCGAGCATCGGGTCGTAGTTCAGGCCGACGACGCTTCCCCCTTCGATGCCACCGTCCCAACGCACACCGGGCCCGCTCGGAACGTGCAGATAAGCGATCCTGCCGGTCGAGGGCAGAAAACCGTTGGCCGGATCTTCACTCGTTATCCGGCACTCGATCGCCCAGCCGCGCGGCGTAATACCACTCCTGAACGGCAGCTTCTCCCCCGCTGCTATCCTGATCTGCCACTGCACGATGTCGATTCCCGTTACCAGCTCGGTCACAGGATGTTCCACCTGGAGGCGGGTGTTCATCTCCAGGAAGTAGAACTGTCCATCGCGAGCGAGAAGAAACTCGCAGGTCCCGGCGTTGACGTAGCCGGCTGCACGCGCCGCGGCGACCGCCGTTTCCCCCATCCGCTGCCGCAGCTTCTCGTCGACCGCAACCGACGGCGCCTCCTCGATCATCTTCTGGTGGCGTCGCTGCACCGAACACTCGCGCTCACCCAGTGAAAGCACGTTGCCATGTGTGTCGGCCAGAATCTGAATCTCGACGTGCCGGGGCCCTTCGATGTACTTCTCGACGTAAACGCCGTCGTCGCCGAAGGCATTCCGCGCTTCCCGCCGCGCGGCCTCGAGCGAAGGGCCAAGTTCGGACGCGTCGCGCACTACCCGCATTCCCTTTCCACCGCCCCCGGCCGCCGCCTTGAGGAGGATCGGATAACCAAACTGGGCAGCCGTCTCGGCTGCCTCTTCGGGACCGCTCAGGTTCTGGGTGGTTCCGGGCACAACCGGGACACCCGCTGCTATCGCCAGTTTGCGCGCCGCTGTCTTGCTCCCCATCGCCCCGATCGCTTCCGCCGGGGGCCCGACAAACGTGAGCCCGGCGTCGCGCACGGCCCGCGCAAACGACTCGCGTTCGGAGAGGAATCCGTATCCCGGGTGGATCGCTTCGGCACCGGTGACACGGGCAGCCTCGATCAGCTTGTCGGCGCGCAGGTACGACTCGGTTGATGGTGCCGGTCCGATGTTCACCGCCTCGTCAGCTGCGCGCACATGTGGTGCCTGTGCATCCGCGTCCGAATAGACCGCCACGCTGCGCACCCCCAGCTCCTGGCACGCTCTGACGATGCGGAGGGCGATTTCGCCGCGATTGGCTATGAGGAGTCTGGTGAACACTTGGTGCTTCGCTGTTCCGATCGGGAGGAGGAAGATGGAGGCGGGGAAGGCGATGAATACTATGAAGGCGAGGAAGACGAGGAAGACGAGGAAGATGAAGATGACGTCATCCTCCTCCTGTTCGTCCTCTTCGTCCTCTTCGTCATCTTCGCCCTCGTCGTCATCCTCGCCCTCTTCACCCTCGTCGTCATCCTCGCCCTCTTCGTCATCCTCGCCCTCTTCGCCCTCGTCGTCATCTGCGTCATCCTCGCCCTCTCTTCGCCCTCGTCATCATCTTCGCCCTCGTCGTCATCCTCGTCATCCTCGTCATCCTCGTCATCCTCGTCATCCTCGTCATCCTCGTCATCCTCGCTCTCTTCGCCCTCGTCGTCATCCTCGTCATCCTCGCTCTCTTCGCCCTCGTCGTCATCTTCGCCCTCGTCGCCCTTACAAGGGAAGATTCCCATGCTTGCGCGCCGGATTCCGGTCGCGCTTTCCCCTCAGAGTATCCAGCGCCTCGATCAGTCGCGGTCGCGTCTCGCGGGGATCGATTATGTCGTCCAGGTAACCGCGCGAGGCGGCTACGTACGGATTGGCAAACTTGGCAGTGTAGCCTGCCACCCTTTCCTCGGTCGCGCGCGCAGGATCGCCGGACTCGGTTATCTCCTTCCGGAACAGGATCTCCACTGCCCCTTTGGGCCCCATGACCGCGATCTCCGCCGTCGGCCAGGCGACGTTGAAGTCCCCTCTGATGTGTTTGGAACTCATCACGTCATAGGCACCGCCGTACGCCTTGCGCGTGATGACCGTGAGCTTGGGGACGGTCGCTTCGCAGTAGGCATAAAGCAGCTTTGCGCCATGCCGGATGATGCCACCGTGTTCCTGCGCCACGCCGGGGAGAAAACCCGGAACGTCCTCAAACGTCACGAGGGGGATGTTGAACGCGTCGCAGAAGCGGACGAAGCGCGCTGCCTTGACCGACGCATTGATGTCCAGGACGCCAGCCAGCACGGCGGGCTGGTTGGCCACGATCCCAACGCTGTATCCGCCGAGGTGAGCAAAGCCGCAGAGGATGTTGCCGGCGAAGTCGCGGTGTACTTCATAGAAGTCGCCGTCGTCGACGATGCGCCTGATCACGTCCCGCATGTCGTACGGCTTGCTGGGATGGTCCGGAACTATGTCGAGGAGAGCCTCGTCGCGTCTGTCACGCGGATCAACCGTGGCCGACCGCGGCGGAGGATCGAGATTGTTCTGGGGGATGAAGCGGAACAGCTCGCGAATGGCCTCAAGACACTGCAGCTCGGAATCGAAGGCGAAGTGCGCCACACCGGACGTACCGGCGTGTGTGTCCGCCCCGCCCAGCACTTCCATGGTGACGTCCTCGTGAGTTACCGTCCTGACCACGTTCGGACCTGTTACGAACATGTAGGACGACCCGCGGACCATGTAAACGAAGTCCGTGATTGCGGGTGAGTAGACTGCACCACCGGCGCACGGACCGAGGATCGCGGATATCTGGGGAACGACGCCCGACGCCAGCGTGTTGCGGAGAAAGATGTCGGCGTAACCGCCTAACGACACCACCCCCTCCTGGATCCGCGCCCCGCCGGAATCGTTGAGCCCGATCACCGGCGCGCCGTTGCGCATCGCCAGGTCCATGACCTTGCAGATCTTCTCGGCGAACGCCTCGGACAGTGATCCGCCGAAAACTGTAAAGTCCTGCGAAAAGACGTAGACGATCCGGCCGTCGATCCTGCCGTGGCCTGTCACCACACCGTCCCCGTACACCTTCTGATTCTCCAGGCCGAAGTCCGTCGACCTGTGTGTCACAAACCGGTCGTACTCCACGAAACTCCCGTCGTCCAGGAGCAGGTCGAGGCGCTCGCGCGCCGAGAGCTTTCCCTTTGCGTGCTGAGCCTTGACCCGCTCGGCACCGCCGCCCTGCTCGGACTCGGCCCGGCGTTGCTCCAGAAGCTCGAGTTTTTCTCGCATGCTCATGGCCGCGAAAGGTAGCCGCAGCCCACGCGCGCGGCCACTGCACCGGGCGCCTAAGTGCCCGCCAGTCCTTCAGTTCCCCCGCCGGGAGCCGAAGCTCTCTCTCATGGGCATCACTCACCCGCTTGCGCCGTGAGCGACCTCGATCTCGATCTCGTCGTGATCGGCTCCGGACCGGCCGGCCAGCGGGGCGCGATTGCGGCCGCCAAACTTGGAAAGCGAGTCGCTATCGTCGATCGCCGCGAGCTGGTTGGCGGCGTTTGCCTCCACACCGGCACCATCCCGAGCAAGACGATGCGCGAGGCGATCATGTATCTGAGCGGCATCCGCCAGCGCGCCTTTTACGGCCGGGACTTCTCCACCAAGGACGACATCTCGATCGCTGACCTCGAGCATCGCGTCCGAACGGTCATCGCCAGGGAACTGGAAGTAATTCGATCACAGCTCAAGCGAAACAACGTCGCCCTCGTCTGCGGACAGGCCCGGCTGCTCGACACCAACACCGTCGGCGTCGACTCGGGTGACGGAACTACACACCGCCTGCGCGGCGCCAATTTGCTCATCGCCTGCGGTACACGACCCGCTCGCGCCCCGGAACTCTCCCTCGACGGCACCAGGCTCGTGGACTCGGACCAGTTGCTCGGCATGGAGCGCATTCCCCGCGAGCTGATCGTGATCGGCGGCGGTGTCATCGGACTCGAGTACGCCTCCATGTTCTCCGCGCTTGGCACACGCGTTTCGGTCGTGGATGCCCGGACCCAGCTGATCGATTTCGCCGACCATGAGATGGTTGGAATGCTCTGCAATACGATGCGCCAGCAGAACGCCGTCTTCAGGCTCGGCGAAACGCTGCGCGAAGTGACGATCGACTCACGTGGTCGCGTGCTCGCACACCTCGACAGCAACAAGGTGCTCCGCGGCGACGTGCTCCTCTACGCCACCGGGCGCACGGCCAATGCCGACACCCTCGGTCTCTGTGCTGCCGGGCTCACTTGCGATACGCGTGGCCGGCTGGCGGTGAACGAGAACTTCCAGACGTCGCATCCCCACATCTACGCTGCCGGCGACGTCATCGGCTTTCCTGCTCTGGCCGCTACATCGAGCGAACAGGGCCGCCTCGCCGCCTGTCATATGTTTGGCGTTCCTGCTCCGGCCCGGAACGGTGATCTCCTCCCCTACGGCATCTACACCATTCCCGAACTGTCCATGGTCGGCGCAACCGAACAGAAGCTCACTGCAGCTTGCGTTCCGTGGGAGGTGGGCCAGGCTCGCTTTGCGGAGCTGGCGAGGGCGCAGATGATGGGCCTCGACACGGGCCACCTAAAGGTGCTCTTCCATCGCGAGAGTCTGGCCGTCCTCGGCGTCCACGCCTTCGGCGAAAGCGCAACCGAGCTCGTCCACATCGGCCAGGCAGCCATGGCGTTAGGTGGTACCATCGAATATTTCCGCGACGCGGTTTTCAACTACCCGACGCTGGCGGAAGCCTACAAGGTCGCGGGATTAGACGGTTTTAATCGAATCTGAGGCGCCGGTCGGGCTCGCCGCGAAAGTTGCGAGCCCTTTCGACCGATACTACGGGGTATGCCAAAATCCCCGAAAGTGGCAAGCGGGGACCACCCCACTGCCCCCAGCCGCGGAACGACAGCAGCACTCTGGCCAACGGCGGCCCTTTCGCTTTGCGTCTTCTCCGTCGTAACTGTCAGTCTTCTTGTCAACGACAGGTTGCTTGTCGGAGCCGCCATCATCCTCGTCCTGCTCGTCGTCGCCGTCTACATCCAGGAGCGGGTCAGCTCGGGGAATGCAGTAGCGGACTCGGTGGCCGATGAGCTCACCTCCCTCAGGGAGCAGAACGCGGAGCTCCAGGACCTCCTTCGCCGCCATACCGGCGAACTGACAACTTCACAGAAGGAGCTCGTCCAGGAGATCCGGCGCCGCGAGGCCGCCCAGGACGCCAGTTCACTCAACGAGTCCAGGCTGCGCCAGATAATCGACCTCGTCCCCCACTGGATCTTCGCCAAGGATGATTTCGGCACCATCGTTCTTGCCAACGAAGCAGTCGCCCGCGCATACGGGGTAACTCTGAAAGAGATGATCGGACGAAAGGACACCGCCTTCCTGTCCAACAGCGTCGAGGTCCGACGTGCGCGTGAAACCGACGACATCGTATTCGCTGACGACACGCTCACCCACAGCTACGAAGAGGACATTCATCTCGCGTCGGGCGAAACGAGAATCTTCCAGACTTCGAAGGTTGCCCTCAAGACCGCCAACTCCGACCGCAGGGCTGTTGTAGGCGTTTCAATCGACATCACCGAGCGCAAACGCGCTGAAGACGAAGTCAGAGCACTCAACTCCGACCTCGAGGAACGCGTCAGGGCGCGGACAGCTGAACTGGCCGCTGCCAACCGGGAGCTGGAATCGTTCGCCTACTCGGTTTCGCACGACCTGAGGTCACCGCTCCGCGGTATCGACGGCTGGAGTCTCGCCCTCCTCGAGGATTACGGCAATCGACTCGACGAGCGAGGCCTCGGCTATCTCACCTGGGTGCGTACCGAAGTCCAGCGCATGGGTCGCCTCATCGATGACCTGCTTGCCCTCTCACGCCTGGGACGCGCCGAGCTCCGCTTCGAATCGGTACACCTCAGCGAACTCGTTGACGATCAGATCAAACGCATGCAGTCCCGCGAACCCGGGCGCGACGTGCGTACAACCGTCGCCGGCAATGTGCACGTCAAGGGCGATTCCGTTCTACTCGGCGCCGTGGTACAAAACCTCCTCGAAAACGCCTGGAAGTTCACAAGCCGAAGGGAGAACGCTCTCATCGAGTTCGGTGCCGAGGGTGAAAACGGAACCACGACCTGCTGGGTGCGAGACAATGGAGCCGGCTTCGACATGACGTACGAAAAGAAGCTCTTTTCGCCGTTCCAGCGCCTGCACAAGGCGAGTGAGTTCCCCGGTACGGGCGTCGGCCTCGCGTCTGTGCAGAGAATCATTCACCGCCACGGGGGCCAGATCTGGGCAACAGGAGTTCCCGAGAAGGGGGCCACCTTCACTTTCACGCTGGAGTCAGCCAGTTGAACGACCAGGCTATTCTCCTCGTCGAGGACAATCAGAGTGACGTCGACCTCACCCGCCGCGCGCTGGAAAAGCGGCGGATCGCCAACGAGCTGGTTGTGGTCAGAGATGGCCAGGAGGCTCTCGACTACCTCTTCGGCAAGGGGGAGTTTGCCGGCCGCAATACGGGCGACCTCCCGTCGTTCATTCTTCTCGACATCAACCTCCCGCGCGTCGACGGGCTGGCGGTTCTCCGCGCCATCAGAGGTGACGTGCGCACTCGCTTTCTGCCGGTGATCGTGCTCACCACCTCCCAGGAGGAGCAGGACATGGTGACAAGCTATCAACTCGGCGCCAACAGCTACATCAGGAAACCGGTGGACTTCCTGCAGTTCCTCGACGCGGTGGGTCAGATGGGGATGTACTGGCTCGTCCTCAACGAGCCTGCACCCGTCCCGCGCTCGCAGTGACCGAGTCAGTCGTCAAGGGGCCCATCAGGCTGCTTCTCGTCGAGGACAGCCCGATGGACGAGGCGCTGCTGGTGCGGCACCTCGAGCGCGGGGGCCTGAATATCGGCCTCCTTCGTGTCGAGACCGCCGAGGAGATGCGGACCGCGCTTGCCGATCGCGAATGGGACCTCGTTATTTCCGATTACAACCTCCCCGAATTCGACGCCCGGCAGGCACTGGGAGTTCTCAATGCCAGCGGAATCGACCTCCCGTTCATTGTTGTATCGGGCGACGTCGGTGAGGAGATAGCGGTCGGGATGATGCGGGAGGGAGCGCATGATTACATCCTCAAGGACCGGCTTTTTCGCCTCGTGCCGGCCATCGAGCGCGAACTGCGCAAGGCCGAGGAACGTCGCCGCACCGCGGAGAAGCTTCATTATCTCGCGCACTATGACGTCCTGACCGACCTGCCTAACCGCGTACTGCTGCAGGAACGGATGACGCAGGCGATCAGTCTCGCTCAGCGCTACGGCGACACGATGGCGGTGCTGTTTCTCGACCTCGACCGCTTCAAGCACGTCAACGACTCTCTCGGTCACCAGCTGGGCGACGATCTGCTCAAGTCCGTGGCGCGCCGACTCGCGCACCGTACCCGGGCCTGCGACACCGTTGCCCGCCTCGGCGGGGACGAGTTCGTGATCTGCCTTTCGCGCGTCACCCTCGAGGGCACCACCAGGGTCGCCGAGAGCCTTCTCCGTGCGCTCAACGAGCCCCATCAGGTAGGGCGGCACGTGATAAACATCTCTGCCAGCATCGGTGTGAGCGTCTTTCCTGACGATGGACAGGACGCCACTACCCTCGTCAAGCACGCTGACGCCGCGCTGTACCACGCCAAGAGCCGTGGTCGTGACAACTTCCAGTTCTTCACCAGCGAGCTCAATCGGCGTGCCCTTCAGTTCGTATCGATCGAGGCAGCTCTCAGGCAGGCGGTCGAACGCGAAGAGTTCCGCGTTGTCTACCAGCCGAGGGTTGACATCAGGACCAACGCGATCGTGGGCGCCGAAGCGCTCCTGCGCTGGTCTCCTCCAACACTCGGCAACATCTCGCCCGACGTCTTCGTCCGGGTGGCCGAAGACACAGGGATGATCGTGCAGATCGGCGAGTGGGTGCTGCGCCAGGCGTGCGCCCAGAGCGCCCGCTGGCGCGCCGCTGGACTCCCGCCCATCTCGATTGCCGTCAACGTCTCGGCACTCCAGTTCAAGCACCGCGGGTTCCTCGAGACCGTCAAACGCGCCCTTGCCGACACGGCCACCCCCCCCGACCTGCTCGAACTCGAATTGACGGAGGGATCGGTTATGGACGACGTGGACGCCAGCGCCGAGACGATGCGCGAGCTGGATCAGCTGGGAGTCCTGATCTCTATTGACGACTTCGGGACCGGCCACTCGAGTCTTGCGTACCTGAAGAAGTTCCCGCTCACGTATCTCAAGATCGACAAGACCTTCGTCCTGGGTTGCCCGCACAGCGATGAGGATTCCGCGATCGTCCGCGCCGTGATCAGCCTCGCCCACTCGCTACGACTGGCGGTGATCGCCGAAGGAGTCGAGCGAATCGAGCAGGTCGATTTCCTCCAGTCCCACGACTGTGGCATCTGCCAGGGTTACCTCTTCAGCGCACCCGTTCCGCCCGCGGAACTGGAGCGCCTGCTCGCCGCGGGCGTGGTGACGCCCGTCGAAGGAATCCCCAGCAGTACGGCGCAAATCCGGATGGCCGGCGCAACGAGCGCTCAGTAACCGGGTTCGTCCCCCAATCACCGGAATCGCGCACTTCACCAACTGCTTCTTGCGCGCCGTTGTGCCGGGCATGACGTTAGATCCGGCCAATCCAAAGCGTGCCGCATAATGACCCGTCCGCTCCCCTCGGTCCGGGTAGATGCGCAGGTTAACTCACCGCCCCCGTGGCGGGGGACGTCCGTCATGCGCCACGGTGTGCGGCCACCGACCGCACCGTTCCAACGTCGTCGTAGCGTTTCATCAACGTCCGCCGTATCAGCACGAGGCACCTTCCACAATCAGGAGGAGGCATGAGCACGTCACGTTCACGAGTCGCGACCTTCGGCTACCGATCTTTGTTGGCCGGAGCACTCATCATCGCCAGCGCGGCCGAGGCCGCAGGGCAGACGGGCGGGATTACGGGGGCTGTAACCGACAGAGCTTCGGGACTCCCTGTAGCAGCTGCACGGATCCAGGTCGTCGGTAATCAGACAGCGGTCGCCGCCACCGACGAGCGTGGTCGTTATCTGCTGCGCAATCTCCCTCCGGGCGCGGTGACGCTTCGCGTCACCCGCATCGGATATCGGCCGACAACACAGGCCGCGACGATTCCGACAACAGATACGATCACGGTCAATATCCAGCTGTCGCAGAGCGCCGTGGAGTTGCAGCAGGTTGTGGTGACAGGGACCGGTGGTGCCACTGAAAGAGTGAAGATCGGTGCCTCGATCGGATCGGTCGACGTCGAGAATCTGCGCGACCAGATGCCCACACTGAACTTTTCGCAGGTTCTGGCGGCCAAGGTTACCGGCGTTCGCTCCGTTGGCGTTGGCGGCGGCGTGGGTGGCGGTCAGGATCTGCGCATCAGGGGGATTTCCTCGTTTTCCCTGAACCAGCGTCCGGCGATCTACATCGACGGAGTCCGGGTTGACACCCGTGGAACGGAGTGGGCCATCGGGACGATCGCCTGCTGCTCGTTCACCGGCGGCAACTCGACCGATCGACTGAGTGACATCAACCCCAACGACATCGAGCGCGTGGAAGTTCTCAAAGGCGCGGCCGCGTCCACCCTCTACGGCTCCGAAGCGACCAACGGCGTGATTCAGATCTTCACCAAGCGCGGCCGCGGTGAAGGCCGCACGCAGTGGTCGCTGGGCCTGGGAACGGGGTTCAACCGGCTGCGCGAAAACCTGCCGACAAAGCAGTTCCCCCGCTTCAAGGGTCCGGGGCCTGACAGCGTGCGTGCACTCGATGCCAACGGCCTTATCGAGAACGGCCTCTACACGGGCCTCGACATCAGCGCCTCGGGCGGCACACAGCGAAGCACGTACTTCGCATCGGGGCTTCTCTCGCAGGAAGAAGGTTCGATCAAGCCTAACGATCAGTTGAAGGGCAATCTGCGGCTGAACGTGAACTTCGTCCCGACCGACAGGACGACGATCGAGCTTCGGTCGGCCTACACGCGCAATCACGTGAACGAGCTTCAGGCGGGGAACAACTGGACCGCACTGCTCGGCAACGCGATGAACGGCAACCCGCGGACCGCAACGAAGATCCGCCCGTACGGAGAGGCGTGGGTCCCGGTCTCCGATATCCAGAAAATGACGACCGAGTCGGACGCTGATCGCTGGACCGGTGGCTTGACCCTGTCCTACGCGGTTACTCCGGCGTTCACGCACCGCGTGACGGCCGGCCTCGACGCAGTCAGCGACCAGAAGTCCCGTTTCTTTCCCTATTCCGGGCTCTACGGCCCCGCCGGTGTCACTTTCGGCCAGCGCAACCTCGGCACCCGGCAATACCGGACCTACACCGTCGATTACCTCGGTCAGCTGAATCTCAACCTCCCGATGGATATCGAGTCGAACACGTCGTTCGGTGTGCAGGGCTTCTGGGAACAGGAGAGGCTGCACATGGCCACCGGTAACACCTTCCCGGGCCCCGGCGTGTCCACGGTTTCCTCTGGCGCAACCACCAATGGCGCCGAAGGGTTCGTCGAAACGATCAACATGGGCTTCCTGGCCCAGAATCGTTTTGGCTGGAAGGATCGGCTGTTCGCCACGGTCGGCGCCCGGATCGACGGCAACTCGGCGTTTGGTCAGGACTTCGGCTACCAGACCTACCCCAAGTTCGACGCCTCGTACGATCTGTCCAAACATGAAGGATTCCTGCCGTCGCTGATCACCGCGGCGAGGCTCCGCGGTGGCGTTGGCAAGGCCGGCAAGTTCCCGGGCGCGTTCGATTCGTTCACGAGCTTTGGTGCCGCGCCGGTGTTCGACGCGACCGCCGGGATCATTCCGCTCAATCCCGGAAACGCGAACCTCAGGCCCGAGATCACGACGGAAAGAGAAGTGGGCTTCGAGCTTGGCCTATGGGACGACCGGGTGGGAATCGAGGCCACGCGTTACTGGACGGCAACGAAGGACGCCATTGTCGGCCAGCCCAACCCTCCGTCTATGGGCTTCTCCCAGTCCCGTCGCGTCAATCTCGGTGAAATCGAAAACCGCGGCTGGGAAGCGTCGGTCAACTTCCTCGCGATCTCGCGGCCCAACTTCGAGTGGACCACCTCCGTGCGCGCTGATGGGAATGAAAACGAGGTAACAGATCTGGGCGGGTTGACTCTGGCGTGTTGCGCTTTCCGGATCGGCTATCCTGCTCAGGGAGTCTGGGGCCGAAAGGCGACCGGATACAGCGTGGTAAACGGGCGCCCCGTAACCACGAGGTCCGACACGGCGGTCTTCTTCGGAGCGCCACTCCCAACGTCGAACTTCTCGTTCGACAACACCATCCGGTGGCGCGGCTTCCAGCTCTACGGAATGCTCACCATGGAGCGCGGAGCCTTCTTCTCGAACGGCGACCGGGCCTATCGCATTCGACAGGGTGGTGCGGACGAGATCCTCGAGCTGCTCGGCCCCAACGGCGAGGCGACCTTCGCCTCCGATTCGCTGTTCCAGCACGCGAGCATCCTCGACTTCTTCGACAAGCGCGACAATGTCAGGCTGCGCGAACTCTCCCTCACCTATCAGGTGCCAGAGGGATGGTCCGGCAAGCTGGGTCTAGGCCGATCGAGCATTCAGTTCTCTGGTCAGAACCTGAATTGGTGGGACGACTGTCACTGCGTGGATCCGAACATGAACTGGGCGGGTGCAAGCGCGTTCGGGATAGGCAGCGGCTTCCTGGCGCAGCCGTCTCCCAGACAGTTCCGATTCCACATCCGAACCCAGTTCTGAACCCCGGAGCCCGGACGCTCCGCAAGGATCGCCCGGGCATTCTCCCCAACCATGACTTCCATGCCTCAATTCTCATACAGGTCGCGCAAACTCCGGCGCGCGGTGCGTTACGGTGCGGCTGCTCTCATGGCGACGACCGTCGCCTGCGATGGCATCCTCGACGTCGAAGACCCGCAGGCGTTCGGTGATGATGATCTCAATACACCGGCAATTCTCAAGAGCGTCGCCGACGGTGCCGAAGGCCTCCTGCATCAGGCCTTTGACGACTTCATAGTTGTGACCGAGCTGCTCGGCGATGTGATCGAGTCCACCTCAACCTGGATCGACTGGGAGGACATCTCCGAGGGTCGCGTGCGCGGTAACTGGCCCTCGGCCGGCTCGTTCTCCGGTCCGCAGAACCAGCTTCTGCAATCACGTTTCGCGGCAGAGAACGCAGAGGCACGCGTTGCCCGCGTACTCGAGGGCGCCGCCACCACGAGCCCTCTGACAGCTCAGACTCAGTGGATCCAGGGGATGGCAGACCTCCTGATCGGGATGGGTTGGTGCGAGGGACCGCTGGAGAACGGCGGCCTGCGCGAGCCGAACACCAAGTTCTTCACTCAGGCTGTTGCCAAGCTCACCAGAACGTTGACGACCGCCGAAGGGTTGAGCGGGGCGGATCGGACAGCGTGGGTAAACGCGACTCGCGCCGCGCGTGCCCGTGCCAACCTCCTCGCCGGCAACTTCGACGCCGCACTCGCGGACGCCCAGGCCGTCGGTGCGGGCTTCGTGAAGCTCGCCGTCTACAACGAGGGATCCGGCGTTCAGCAGAGCACTACGGGCAACCAGTTCCACCAGAACCGCAACCGCTCGGGCGGGCTCAGGCGACGATGGCATTCGATGGTACTGGGAACGTCAAACACGGCCACTTTCACCACCAACCACCTCCCCGACTGGTTCGACACTGCACGTCCCGATCCACGAATGGCCGTCAACCGCAAAGCCGGCGAGTTGGGCGTTAACAACCGGTTCGCGTACTACGGCATCACTAAATACTCGGACCGGGGCGGTGACGTCCCAATGCTGACAAAGCGCGAGATGAACCTGATCGAGGCCGAGGTCTATTTCCGACGCGGCGACTACACAACGATGACGGCGCGCCTCAATATCGACCGGTCTGCGGTCGGACTGGCGCCGATGACAGTACCAACTTCAGCGGCCGCCGCGCAGACCGCACTCCTCAACGAGCGACTGGCGGTTCTCTTCGTCGAGGGTCAGCGGATGTACGACCTCCATCGCTTCAATCTGGTGACTTCGACACTCGGCGCCGGTCGGGCGCGAATGCTGCCACTTTCAACAACTGAGTACCTGAACAACGCGCGCATCTTCAACACACCGGCAGGTTGTCCGGTTATCAGCTGAAGCGCGTGCGGCGCTGGGGCGGCCGGACTTCGGCTGCTCCCGCGCCAGTTCCGGCCGGTTCCGGCGGAGAAGATGAATGAAGATGGACCTCGATCGGCGGGCCTTCCTCACCAGCCTTGGTGGCGGACTTGTTGGAGCCGTCGCCGCCGGAAGCCTGAGTTCCTGCGGCAAGGGTACTGCGACCGCGCCCAGGCAGGACACAGGTGACGTGGCGGGACAGGTTCTCGACCTTCAGGGTGTGCCGCAGGGCGGCTTTGGGCAGCTCATCCTCATGTTCGCCGACGGGAGGCAGGTGGGGCCACGGATCACCCCCGACGCCTCGGGCCGCTTCCGCTTTGGAGACCTGCCGCCGGCTCCTTATCAGGTCCGCTTTCATGCGTCCGGTCAGGCGATCGTCCCCGAGCCTTACCAGCACCCGTTCAAGTTCGACATCGAAGCCAACAGGACCACAACTCTCAACGTGCGGATCCAGCGAGGTTCGTTTTCACAGAACCTGGTCGAGATTTATTGCGGTGACGGGTTCTTTCAGCTGATGCCGGACGGAATCGAAAACGGAGAGACCGTGGTCCGGCAGGGAACCGTTGTCTGCTGGTACAACGTCGGGCGCGAAGTCCATACCGTAACCGGCGGGCCATGGAACGACTCGGGCGATCTGCAGAAGACGCAGTCGTTCATCTGGGTGGCCAACCAGGCCGGCATCTTCCCCTATCGCTGTCGCTACAACTCACCGCAGATGCAGGGCACGCTGCGCGTGACCGCGTGACCAGTTGTTCGCTTTTTCCGCTCCCCCCTCCCCCCCTCCCACCCCTGACAGGTACCGCCTGCATGGAGGAACAATGGTTCTGAGATCGCACCGCCGCTTCCTGCTCCTGCTGACAGTGCTGGCTGCCTTGCCCCTGACAGCGGCGGCACAAGTCACCTACAGCAGGGCGGAACAGTTCCTCGACTGGAACACCAACATGTTGATTGCCGGGAACCAGGTGCAGCCGTCGTGGATGAAGGACGGCAATCGCTTCTGGTACCGCAGCAAGACGACGACCGGTGGCGAGTTCGTGCTCGTCGATCCGGTGTCCGGCACAAGGGCTCCCCTGTTCGATCACGTGCGTCTGGCGAGGGCAATGACGACCGCGGCCGACACCGCCTTCGAATCGCACAAGTTGCCGTTCCAGACCTTCCGCTTCACAAACGACGGAGACAACGAAACGGAGATCGAGTTCAATGCGAACCGGCGCCGCTTCCTCTGCAACATCGCCAGTTATGCCTGCACGGTCGGCGACACGCTGCCGAGCGAAGCGCCGTTCGTTCTTTCTCCGGACAAGCGGTTCCAGGCATTCATCCATCGCAACAACCTCTATGTCCGGTCGCGGAACGGGCGCGACTCCGTACAGCTGACCACCGACGGCGTGGACTATTTCTCCTACGGCCTTTCGATGCCGAGGCCCAGCGAGATTCAGCTCAACCGGGTGAGCGCCAGGCGGCCGAACCTTCGCTGGTCGCCCGATTCAAGGAAGATCGCGGTCATCAGGGCCGATGAGCGCTACGTCGCTCACCATCACTATGTGCAATACACGCCCCAACGCACCAAACACTACTCGCAGCCGTACGCCCTCCCCGGCGACACCGCCGTTCCGCATCCCTATCTCTACATCGTCGATGTCACGAGCAAGAGCAGTGTGATGGCGAAGATCGCGCCGCGCGCCAATCAACTGTCGATAGGCGGATCGGTGCGCGACTCGGCGTGGGCCGAGAGCTCACAGGTGCTCCACGTTTCGTTCTACACGAGGGGCTCGAAGAGCGCGTATCTGGGGGCGGTTGATGCAACCTCGGGCGAGTTCCGCGTCATTGCCAGGGACACCGGCAAGACTTATGTGGAGATAGCCAACCCGCAGGACCCGGCTTCGTTCTACGTCACACGGGATCTCAAGGATGCGTTCTGGTTCTCCGAGCGCGACGGGTGGGGCCATTTGTACCGGTTCGATGGCACAGGCACGACAAGCATCACCTCCACCGATGGTGACGGTGGAATGTCGATGGCGCCGCAACCGCGGGCCCAGCTGAGCAGTGGAGCGTTCCAGATCGGGCAGATATCCTACGTGGACGAAACGGCGAAGCAGATCTATTTCACTGCCCGCGGCCGTGAGCCTGGCGCATTTCTCTACTACCCGCGCCTTTACCGGATGGGGTACGACGGCACTGGAATGACACTTCTGTCGCAGGAAGACGCCCACCACACCATCACCTTCAGCCCGAGCGGCAAGTACTACGTCGACACGTATTCGACGCTGACAACGCCGGCGGTCACCTATGTGCGCTCCACCGACGGCCGGACCAACCGCAAGATCGAGGAAGCAGACATTTCGCGGCTCAAGGAAATCGGCTGGCGGCCGGTACAGGTGTTCAGCGTCAAGGCGCGAGACGGCGTCACGGACATCTACGGGCTGCTTTACCTCCCGCCAAAGATCGACAGCACAAAGAAGTATCCGATCATCTCCCACATCTATCCCGGACCGCAGGTCGGTTCGGTCGGGCAGTGGAACTTCAAGGCTGGGGGTGAGCCATACGGCCTGGCTGAGCTCGGATTCGTGGTGATGCAGCTTGATCACCTCGGGACACCGATGCGCTCGAAGGCGTTCCACGACAACTACTACGGCTTCTTTGGTGACAACGGACTCCCCGATCACATCACGGCCATCAAGCAACTGGCGGCGCGGCACACCTTCATCGATACCGACCGCGTCGGCATCTTCGGCCACTCGGGCGGCGGGTTTGCGTCGACCGATGCAATTCTCCGTTATCCCGACTTCTTCAAGGTGGCGGTGAGTGGCGCCGGTAACCACGACAACCGTTCGTACAACATTTACTGGGCAGAGAAGTACCAGGGGCTTCTCGTGCGCGACACGCTCCGGCGGAGTGACAACTTCGAGACCTCGGCCAACAAGACGATGGCGAGGAACCTGAGGGGCAAATTGCTGTTGACGCACGGGGACATGGACGACAACGTCCATCCGTCGATGACGGTTCAGGTCGTCGACGAACTGATCAAGGCGAACAAGGCGTTCGACATGATCTGGGCGCCCAACCGCAATCACGGTCTCAACGAGCCCTATTTCATTCGGCGGCGCTGGGACTATTTCGTCGAGCACCTCATGGGTGCCAAGCCGCCGGAGAACTACGAGATCAAGCAGCCGGTTGAGGGTGCGCCGGGGAGGCCCGGTGCTCCTGACGAGTACTACAGATGGGACGAAGAGGGCTTCCCTTACTGGAAGCCTTTCAGGCTGCCGTGACAGGCAGGCGGAATCCGTGAGCGAATGAGTCACTCACGGCTTCCGGGTGCAGGCCGCTGCCGCGGGGCTGTTATCGCTCTCGCGGTGGCGGCCTGCGCCACGGAGAACCATGTCCTCGACCCGCTTTCCGGCGACCCGGCGGCTTTTCGCTGGGAGCTCCCCGACGGTTTCCCCGCACCGACCGTTCCGGCTGACAATCCAATGTCAGCAGCCAAGGTGGAGCTTGGTCGGCGGCTTTTCTATGACACGCGGTTGTCGGGGAATGGTGCCTTTTCGTGCGCGTCGTGTCACAGAATCGCCGATGGTTTCGCAGATGCGAAGAACGTCCCCGTCGGCTCAACCGGCCAGGCGCACACGCGCAACTCGATGGCGCTCGCCAACGTCGCCTACCAGCAGCTTTTCGGCTGGGCAGGACCAGACACAAGGAGCCTTGAGCAGCAGGCCCTGATTCCGATGTTCGGTGATGTCCCGGTTGAGCTCGGACTGGCCGGCTTCGAAGTCGAGTTCCTCGAACGGCTCCGGCGCGAGCCGCTGTATGGCGATCTCTTCGCGCGGAGTTTCCCCGGAGCCGCCGACCCTGTCACCGTACTCAACGTCACAAGAGCGATCGCTGCTTTCGAGCGGACGTTCATCGCCGGTGACACGCAATGGGACCGCGCACGACGGGGCCAGGGGGCGGCACTGTCGCCGGCGGCCAGGCGAGGTGAGCAGCTCTTCATGTCACCACGGCTTGGATGTGCGTCGTGCCATCCCCCGCCCATGTTTTCGCTGGCCTTTCCCCGGGCGACAGGTCAGACCTCCCCTCCGCTGGAACAGCTTGGCGAGTTCATCAACACAGGGCTTTACAACCTCGGACCAAACGGAGAATACCCACCTGGAAACCGGGGACTCCACGAAACGACTCGCCGCCCGGCGGACATGGGTCGGATGAAGGTTCCGTCGCTGCGCAACGTGGCGCTGACCTTCCCGTACATGCACGACGGCAGTGTGGGTAGTCTCGATGATGTTGTCGATCACTATGCGCGCGGCGGACGACTGATTGCGCAGGGAGCGAGGGCGGGAGACGGCCGACTCAATCCGTTCAAGGATCGACGAATCATCGGCTTCCCCATTACGGCGCAGGAAAAGGCAGATCTGATTGCGTTCATGCGCAGCCTGACGGATTCATCGTTCATCGTGCGTAGTCGGCTGTCGAATCCCTGGCGGTAGTCCTCCCTCTGCCTGCCCTTCCGAGGGCGATGAGAGAGATGAGGGCGACGCGAGATTGAACTGAATGATGAGGAAGGCGACAGATGAAAGGAGGGTCGACACGGAAAACGGCTGGCTGCGCCTGACATTCGTGGCCCTCTTCGTCCTCTCCGGCCTCGATTCAGGCACCAGCGCGCCTCTCGCCCTTCAGTCAGTCACGAAGTCTGCTACCGCGATGCGCTGCGACTTCCACCAGTATTCGGACGAGAATCCGGGCCAGAGAACGGGGCTTTCCCCCTTTTCGTCGAGGTACCAGCTCTTGCATCCGGTTGCGAACACTGTGCCTTTTGCCCTCGTGACGAGCGCGCTGTTGAAGCGTTCCTGAGCCTCCGGCCGCACAGCCACCGATTTGTGCGCGCGATCCCGCGTGCGCACCAGCCAGCGAACTACGTACTTCACCTGAGCCTCGATCATGAACACGATCGAGTTGTTGGCAACACGACTGTTGGGCCCTGTGATGAAAAACAGGTTGGGAAAGCCGGCAACTGCAACGCCAAAGTAGGCTCGCGGCCGCTCGCGCCATTCGGTCTCAAGATCGCGACCACCGGGTCCTGTGAACCGCACAGGAGTCGTGAAGTCGAGGGTACGAAAGCCGGTGCCGTAGATGATTGCGTCCACCTCGCGCTCGCGACCGTCCTCAGAGACGATGCCTCGTTCCCTGACTTCTTTGACTGCAGCTGTCACCACTTCGACGTTGGGACGTGCAAGCGCAGGCAGATAGTCGTCAGTGAGCAGCACACGCTTGCAGCCTATGCGGTAACCCGGAGTCAGCTTCTTTCGGAGCTCGGGATCGGGCACACACTTGCGGAGATATCTGAGTGCCACCGTTTCCGCGAGCTTGAGCCATCCGGGCTTTAGTGTGTAGCCAATTCCCAGAAACTCCTGTCGCCAGTACAAGTACCACCTGAAAGCAGTCATCACCCCCGGAACCCACCGGAAAGCGGCGCGTTCGAACGATCGGATGGGGCGATCAGGTTTTGGCAATATCCAGGGTGGCGTGCGCTGAAAGAGGTGAACACGGGCCGCACGTCGCGCAAGATGGGGAACGAACTGGACAGCGCTCGCGCCGGTGCCGACGACCGCAACAGTCTTTCCGGTGAAGTCGTGCTCGTGTTCCCAGTTGGCCGAATGGAACGATGGGCCGCCGAACCTGTCGATGCCGGCGATCCGTGGCAGCTGCGGTCTGCTGAGGCCGCCCATGCACGAGACGACGAAACGTGCGTTGACCCAGTTGCCGTCAGCGAAGGCGACACGCCACATCCCGGAGGACGCGTCGAACTCGGCACTCGAAACCTCGGTATTGAAACGCGTGTATCGCCGCAGGCCGTGTTTCTCGGCTACCGCGCGGAGGTATCGTTTGATCTCGGGTTGCGTCGGGTACATTCGTGACCAGTCGGGGTTCTTCTCGAACGAAAACGAGTAGAGGTGCGACGGGACGTCGCACTCGCAACCCGGGTAGGTGTTGATGCGCCACGTGCCGCCAAAGTCCTCACCACGTTCAACGATCAGAAAGGAGCTCAACCCTTCGCTGAGCAAGCGAACGCCCATCCCGATGCCAGAGAAGCCCGCCCCAATGATGAGAACGTCGCGATGCGATCCGACCATGTCGTCTGCGGGCGGCTGAGGTGTGTCCATGGGAGTTACTGGTCCGTGGCACCCAATGATCGGTACCGGTTCATGGCGGTGTGACCGACAATAGCATTTCCGACGATCAGTCACGCGTACCTTCCTGCACCCGCGGCTCAATGCAGCCATGTTCGTGCTGAGCGCCGGCTTGTTTCGCAGCGGCGCGTCAACTTCGTACCACCGTCCTGACCAATGACAACATCGCGATCATCGTGCCCACGAGAAGCTCGTCTCGGGACCGTGGTCAACTAAAGTCACAACGATCGCAGCGTGCGCCTGAGACGGCCTGGTACGTGTCGACGTGCCGCCACGCTGTGAGCCTAGCGCTCAATCACTCTCAATGACGGCACCGCAAGTCTGGCCCGGAGAAAAGCCTCACTGCGCTCCATGATGCTCCGCCGCTCGACCGGGCGAACCCCCACCCCGAATGTGATCATGAATGCCGGAGCGGACGACGCCGAGTCCGCGCCAAGCAGGTCGAGTCGGACAATTTGCGAGATGCGGTCGATCTCGGGGAAGGTGCTCGCGAGTTCCCTCGCCGCTGATACGTACCGACCGCTGTCCTGACGTTGCCGCGTCGAGTTCGAGGAGTCGCGGGCCGCATTCACCGCCGAGATCGTGCGCAACATGTCGCGCTGTACTTCGCCCTGAAATCGCTCGAGGTCGCGCGCCGACACATCACTCTGCACGAGCTCCAACCGCAATCCAGCGAGGCCGTACCTTGGCAGAGCAGCGTGCAGCGAAGCGATCGCGACCGAATCAATCGGGTTGCCGGCGATGTAAACCTTCAGCATCTCGTCGCGGCGGTTGTGAATATGCTCCCATTCCGCCGCTGCCCGACCCGGGGATTCGATCTCGCGCGCGACAAAACTGCGAATGCGATTTTGCTCACGGAGACCACGCGCAACATCGTACAGGAACCAGATGCTCGGGAGAATCGCGAGGATTGCAACCGTGGCAACGAGGCGGCGCTCGCGGCGCCTGTCTTCGAGTGTAACCTCCTCATGGTGCGGAAAGTGCAGAAAGCGCACAACAAGGAAGGTCGATAACGCTATGAAGATGGCGTTGAGCCCGAACAGATAGAACGCCCCCGCGGCGAACCTCCAGTTACCCGTCGCCAGGCCAAAACCAACCGTGCAAAGCGGTGGCATCAGTGCCGTGGCGATAGCGACTCCCGGCAACGCCAGGCTCGCCTTGCGCCGCGAACCGGCCACGATCCCGGCGACGCCTCCGAAAAACGCCACTCCAACGTCCAGAAGTGTGGGCGTCGTCCGGGCGATAAGCTCGGCCGTCGGCGCGGCGAAGGGCGAAATGAAGAAGTACGCGGTGCTTACCGCCAGACTCAGACCAGTCGCCAGGCCCAATTCGCGCAGTGAGCTTTGTAGCAGCGGCCTGTTGGTCACTCCCATTCCCAGCCCAACGCCGATTATCGGTCCCATCAGCGGCGAGATGAGCATTGCGCCGATCACGACCGCGGCTGAACTCACGTCCAGCCCGATGCTCGCGAGAACAGCACTGCACGCAAGGAGCCAGAGGTTTTCGGCACTGAGAGACGCACCCTCTGTTACTCTCTCGACGGTGCCATCCATGTCTGTGCCACCGCGAAGTGCAAGGCGTTGCTTCAGAAAGGATGCCGGGTTCATCTGGGCTCTCGTGTTCAGGAGGATCTGACGGCCGTTATATATCCTGCGGCGCAGGCACACGCGCAGGATTTCGAGCGCCGTCACGCACTCCACGCGACCAACCAAGTGGCCCATCATGTGCAGGCGGAAGACCTCCTACCCCCGGTCGATCCGGGAAGCATCGTGGCACGCTGGAGTCGCGGCTGGCCGTCCGAATCTGGCGCCCGCCAGAGCGCCAACCCGCGCGTACTTGAAGACGAAGCGCGCAGCGCGGTGCGGGAAATAAAGAGGTCCGCTCGGTCAGGGGGGGCAGAGCGCGCGCTACATCGCCGAACGCTGTACTCAACGTCGGGCGCCGTCTTGATCGTACGCGAGGACCTCCCCGATGAGCTTGCCTACGGCCCGCTTGCAGCGGGAGCTGCCTGGCAAGCCCGGCTGCGACTCTCGAGCGCCTTTCCGACCGACCGCTCTGACGATATCCCTGACCAGCGTGGCCTGGCGGTGAGCGTTTCCGATGGAACGAGACGCCTCGACCTGCTCGCGACGACTGGTCCGGCGCACGCGGCACGTGATGCGGCTGCGATGGTGGCGATGTTGCGTGCAGCCGCAGCCAGCGCATCCGGCTCAATCGTGGGGCGCGCACGGGGCCTCGCGATCCTCATTCGCGAGGCCGGCTTCGCCGGCGGTCTGCGAATGGCCAGGACGATCTCGCGGCAGGCGGTTGCAGCCCGGAGTCTCAATGCCCTCGACTTCTACAGTCGGGCGCCATTTCAGCTGGGACCGTGGGTCGTTCGCTACAGGTTTCGCGGCCGCCCCGAAGGAGATGTGATATTGCAGGGAGCGGACGCACTCAGCCGTGATGTCCAGTTGAAGCTCGAGGAGGCGCCGGTCGAGTGGCAATTCGAGCTGCAGGGTTTCATCGACGCGATCGCGACGCCACTCGACGACCACCGCGTTGAATGGAACTCTCCGTGGTTAGCGGCTGGCCGGCTTGTGATTCACCGGGGTGCGCCGTCCATCGGCGACGACTTCCGCTTCAGTGTGGAGCCGCGATGGCCCGATCCGCGAGGACCGGTGATGGTCCCCACAGGATCGCTGAACTCGCTGCGAGCAGCAGCGTACGCCGAGAGCCGCTCGTCCGGTGGTGAACGCACCGACGCCCGCTGATCGCGAAAGGCAGTTGCGGGCGAGTATCATCGATCCTCGCCCGTCCAGTCATCGCTGGCTACTAACGCCCGGGAGCAGAGCGCGGCGCCGGAGAACACTGCGGCCAAGTGCTGGGGGTACCCGGCACTCCCTGTGGCAGAACGCGCCTGTCCCGCGGCACACGCTCGGGGTCCTCCGACGCCATGTACGCCAGCATCGCCGCCAGCGTCGCATTGTTGCGCAAATCATCAAGGATGATCTTGTCGTAGGTGTCGCGATTGGTGTGCCAGGTGTACTGCCTGTAGTCAGGGTAATTCGACTGCAATCTGAAGCTCGGTGCGCCGGCGCAGAGGAATGACATGTGATCGCTGCCGCCGGTTTCGGGAACCCCCGGAAGATCCAGATCAATCAGGCCCTCGATTTCCGACGGGATCGCGCTCAGCCAGCGGGCGAAATGCGATCCGGCTCCAGTCAGGCCCATCATTCTGATGTATTCGATGCGCCAGGTGCCATTGTCCTGGTTGAAGGCCGCCTGCAGCCCGTCGACAACCTCCTTGTGGTCCTCGGAGAAGGCCCGCGAGCCGATCAACCCCTGCTCCTCTCCCCCCCAGTGCCCCACAAGAATCGTGCGTTTGGGGCTTGGATACGTGGCCTTGAGCAGCCGCATCGCCTCCATCATCATTGCCGTACCCGTTCCGTTATCAGTGGCACCTGACGAGCTGTCCCACGAGTCGAGGTGCGCAGATAGCAGGACGTACTCCTCTGGTCGCTGGGTGCCACGGATTTCTCCGATGACGTTGAACATCGGCACCTCACCCAGGTCTTCGGACCGGGCGTCGAGCCGGAGCCTGGGTCCCTGATTGTTGACAGCCAGTCGGTGCAGCAGGCCATAGTCCTCACAGCTCGCGTCGAGCACGGGAGTGCGCCGGGTGGACGCACCGAAGATCTTGTTCACACCCCAGCCGGCCGACCACTGCGCCGTGATGATGCCGGCGGCACCAGCGGCTTCGAGAGCGCCGGAGGGGTTGCGCCCCAGTCTCTGGGCACGCTGCGTCCACATGCGCCGGCTCGAGTCCCTGGCGGCCCGCATTGCCTGCACACTTGCCGGCCTCGCCAGCCGCTCCCAGTTCTCGTCGGGGCGACAGGTTGGCTCCGGAGCACTCAGGAGAACAAACTTGCCCCTGACGTTAGGCAGCCACGCCGCCATCGCCGCCGAGTCGGCGACGTCGGGCAGTGCGACCACGTCACCCTCGACCGGCCTGTCCGTGCCGGGGCTCCACGCCAGGATCATCGCCTCGAGCGTGCGCTCACGCGGAGCTATCAGATCCACGTGGCTGTAGCGGCGGCGCCACCCCCGCCACGTGCCGTAACGTTCCTTCCGTGCCGTGATCCCCCACCCGCTGTACCGGGCGGCGATCCAGTCAGCCGCCGAGTTGTAACCCGGTGTCCCGGACAATCGAGGTCCTATGGAATCGGTGAGGACCTGGGCCAGCCGCGCGACCTGGGACCGCGCCGTCATCCCTTCCTCCCACATCCTCCGAATAACCGGATCGGCAGTGGGGAACGTCTGGGCACCAAGTACAGGTCCACCTGCCAGGAACAGGATTGCAGGGATACGCTTGATGAATCGCGAGAGTCCGAAGTCCATGAGATCGACCCGAGTCATTGATCGGATTAAGGAGAAACTGCCGCCTGCATCTTTGCTCGGGGGCGGCGGAGGGTCAAGCAGCCTCGAAACCTGGCGACCATAATCATGTCACCCATTGACCACAGGGAGCCTCCTCGCCGCGGCGAGCGTGAACGGCGCCTGCAGCTGCCTGGGATCATTCGCCGAACAGAATGGATCGCTGCGTTACTGCCTGGCGCAATCCTTGGACTGGTTCTGCTTGGCGCTGGCTCGCGTGTGTCAATGTGGGTCAGCGCGAGGCTGGCCGGTCAGCGGGGCGGGTTCACCGTCGGGGGAACGGGCACCGTGGTCTTCCTTGGCCTCGTCGCTGGCGTTGCGGGTGCTTTGGTCCTCGCCGTTGCGAGAATTGCCCTTCCTCGCCGGCAACGACTCGCCGCGGGCCTCTTCTGGTGCTTTCTGGTGGCCGTCAGTCTCCGGGGGTTGCGACCGCTGACTGCCGAACGCCTCCTTCTATTCGGGCCATTACTCGCGGCTTACGGCGGCCTCCTGCTGCTGTGGTCCCGGAGGATCATGAAGCGCTGAGGCTATTTGTCGTGCCAGTGGCCGTGTGCCTCGGACCAGACACGGCCCCCAGCGCTGGCGGGACGCCTTGTCGCGATCACACCGATGACGATCAGCGCGAACAAGCCCGCAACGAGGAGGGCGCGTGATTTCCAGGCACGCTCCCGCTTCCGCCGTTCAAGTTCCTCTTTCTCTGCTGCGGCGCGTTCGCGACGCTCTTCTCTCTTGCCCATAGGGGTTAGGTTTCTGCAGCGTTGAAATCTGGCAGGTCGCGTCCCTGTTCGCGAGCTGCCATCATTGCACCCGCCGGCCCAGCCAGGAACGGCCTCTGGCCGGCCTTTTCGTGTTCCGACTGACCAGACTCCAATCCGGCGCCACTCAACGATGAGCCGTAAACGCGTTTCCATCGGCAGGATCGAGTGCGGCTCCGATCAGCTTTTCCTGATTGCCGGCCCCTGTGTCATCGAACAGGAGGACCTGATGCTTCGGGCCGCCGAGCGGCTCAAGCGAATCTCGGTCTCACTGGGAGTCCCCCTGATCTTCAAGTCGTCGTTCGCCAAGGACAACCGCAGCTCGCTCGATTACTACTACGGGCCCGGGCTCGAAGCGGGGCTGAGGCTTCTCGAACGGGTGAAGCTGGACTTCGAGCTGCCGATTCTCACCGATATCCATTACCCCTACCAGGCGGCCCCTGCGGCGGAGGTTGCAGACGTCCTGCAGATTCCGGCGTACCTGTGCATGCAGACCGAGCTGGTGGTCGCGGCGGCAAAGACTGGTCGTGTGGTCAACATCAAACACGGCCAGTTCATCGCACCGGACAACATGTCAAAGCCGGTCGGGAAGGTCGAAGCATCGGGCAACGACCGCATCATTCTCACAGAGCGCGGTTACACGTTCGGTTACAACGACCTCGTGGTGGATCCGCGCAGTTTTTATCTCCTTGGTCAGATCGGTTACCCGGTGGTGTTCGACATCACGCACACGATACGCAAGTACGGGATTCCCAGCAGTGACGCGCGGGGAGGTACGCGCGAGTTCCTTCAGACCATCGCGCGCGCTGGCGTGGCCGCCGGCGTTGACGGAATCTTCATCGAGGCTCACCCCAGTCCGGCCGAAGCGCTCTGTGACGCTGCCAGCCAGTACCTTCTCGATGATCTGGAGAGTTTCGTGCGACCACTGCTCGATATCCACAACCTCGTCCGCAGTCAGACAAACTGAATAAAGAATGCAACTCTATCTCGATTCCGTAGACTTCAGGGAGATCGAGCAGGCGCTTGACTTCGGCTTCATCAAGGGTCTCACGACCACACCGACGTTCATGCACCGGCATGGCATCACCGATATCGACGGCGCCATCGTCAGGCTGTCGGCCATGGTACCGGAGCTCCAGGTTGAAGCGCTCGGTGATTCTTCCGACGCGATCGTGGCCGAAGCCGAGCGACTGCTCGCACTGCCCCTGACCCGGCCCCCGGTGTTCAAGGTGCCGATCTCGAATGTTGGAGTGACCGCGTGCCGCAGGCTCACCGACCACGGCCACCGCGTCAACGTCCACCTCATCTACACCCTCAACCAGGCCTACATGGCCCTCGAGGCCGGTGCGGCGTTCATCTGTCCGCTCGCCGGGAGGATGCAGGACCAGGGTCACGATGCAATCCAGCTCTTTCGCGACTGCGTCGATGTGATCGACCGCTACGGTTACCCGGCGAAGGTGATGTTTTCCTCCGTTCGGCACGCCGAACATGTGCGGCAGGCGATGTTGTCCGGAGCCCATGTCTGCACCATGCCGTTCAGTGTTCTCCGCAACCTCTGCGAAAACACCCTCACCGCGTTAGGCACGGCCCAGTTCCGCGAGCATACCACCTTGATGACAACGCGCGTTCGTGACGTCATCCGGCCTTCCAACCCTGTCTGCCGTGGCGATGACACGTTGACCTCGGCGATGGTCAAGATGACGGAATCGAGGCTCGGCGCTGTCGTGGTTGTGGACCCATCGGGAGTGGTGGCTGGAGTGTTCACCGACGGCGACCTGAGGCGGAGGCTGCAGGATGATGGCCGTCACATCCTCGATCGTACTCTGGCCGAGATCGGTTATTCGCCCAGCCCGGTGACGATCGGAGCAGACAGCCTGATTGCGGATGGGGTCAGGCTGATCAAGCAACGGGAGGTGGACAGTATCATCGCGATCGATGAAGCAGGCCGCCCCGTGGGCGTGCTCGACGTGCAGGATCTTGTGCGGCTTGGGCTGCTGGGGCAGGAGCATCTCTGAAACCGGGTCGCCTCCTCCGCGTCCGCTACGACGCCCAGGCAGTTGAAGATGACGAATCATGCACCGCAGTCTGAATGCTTCCCGCGGTTGGCCCCAACGATCGACGTGACCAATCCAGTTCCCCGACTCGCCTGACGATGGACAATCCCGGGAACCTCCCGACGATCCATCAGGTCTTTCCGCAGCTCCATGTGAAAGGAGGCGCTGCTGCGATCGAGTTCTACAGGAGTATCTTCGGCGCGGAACAGTTGATGCGGCTCGACTACGCCGATGGACGAGTCGCCCACGCCGAGTTGCGCTTCGGCCCGATGACGATCATGCTCGCCGATGAGCACCCGGAGTACCACGTACTGAGCCCCGCGGCGTTCGGCGGATCAGGATCCACGATTCATCTTCATGTCGACGACGTGGACCGGCTCGCCCGGCGCGCGGTAGAGGCGGGCGCTGTGATGCTCGTGGAACCGTCCGATCAGGGTCACGGGGAACGACAGTGCCGGATCGTGGATCCGTTCGGTCACCACTGGCTACTCGGTCACCAGCTCGAAGCGCTCTCCGACGCCGAAATCGAGCGCCGGTGGACGTCTGCTGCTGAGTGACGATCGATCCTGCAGCGCTTGCGAGGTCAGCTGCGCGCCGCGCTGATCTCGCACCAACGTCTGCTCAAAGCTCTCAACCAGGATCCGGTCAGAGTGGTTTGAGCGCCCGCGCCCGACACACCTGCACCAGCTGAGTTCAGTTCGTGGGTGCGACGGGCCGAACGATCTTTCCGATGAACAGGATCGTCCCCGAGAGCCGCTCCCGAATAGCGAAGACAAAGGGCCGATTGATCCTGACCGACGGCGGGCCTGACGTGACTCCGATTCCGACAGAGGTTGCTGCGGCAGCTTCGGTGCCCTCTTCGTTCACGTCGACGAACGTCTTCTGTTTCACTTCGGATATCGAGAGCTGGGTGCCGAGCGTTCGCGATATCCCACTGAAGTCAGCGCGCCCACTAACGAAGGCCTGCCGCATCCCCAGAGTCTGGAGCTCGTCGTTGAGCGTGTCCTCCCACTCCATGCGGAACTTCGGCAGAAAAAGGAGATGAGTCGACGGTACCAGGTTACTCGTGAGCGCCTGGAATGACGAGACGCTCAACGAGGCGACGAAATCATTGATCGACGTTCCCTGGGGCGGCAACACAACCGTCATGACGAAGGCATCGCCGCCGTAGGGGAGCTCGGCGACAGTTGCGCCGCCGCTCGAACCCAGCCTGAACCCGCCGTCGCGGGTCATCAGGCGCGCGGTGACTCGTTCCCCACGGTGCGTCGTGAAGTCGCCGTTCGCCGTCTCCGCCGGATCGAAGGAGTTGCGCCATGAACCCTTGAAGTAGATGGCATTGATCAGATACATGACCATTTGCGGCGGGATCGCGTCGATGATCTTCGTGATCTTGCCATTGGTCCCGGTATTCACCCATGAGTTGATCGCCGTCACCGCCTGCGGCGACCTGAAGTCGAGTGGGCTTACAGTTGCGCCGAAGTATTGCCGCGTGTCGTTGAGAAACGCTGCCTCGATCACCGAAGCATACGGCTGATCGTACCAGATCGAGTTGGCGATGCGAAAATCGACCGTCCGGTCGAGGCTCCTGAGCAGGGCGATGAGAGACGAGTAGCCGGCATTGAGTTCTGCGAGCGCCCGGTCGGCCAGCCCCAGTGCATCGCGCATTTCAGTGTAGGTGACGCCGGCGGCACCGTTCAGCGTCATCCCCAGTGCCATCGATGCGCTCAACGGCGAGATGAAGACGTTGCTGTCGGCAAAGGACGTGTTGACTGCACGGAGGAGATTGACAGCAAAGGTTGGGGTCGCCTCCGCAATCGAGCGCTCCGCTGCCGAAAGTTGCCGTGGTAAAGAGGTGATCTCGGCTGGCGGGCCGCCAGCGACGGGACTGCCGCAGGCGCCAACGGCGCCGGCAAGGAGGATCGCGACTGCGAATCTGTGGGACATGATAGGCACTGAATAGTCGTCCTTGAGGGACACCTGACAGACCGGCCCCCCCCCGGGATCACTTGGCGAGAAGGTGACTTCGGACACGCCGCCGTCGACTGAGGGGGGAAACGCCGACTGTACAGAACCTTACACCAGTGTCACTATCGCGGTACCGTCAACACGCGATCCGATAGCGCCGAGGAGGCAGAATCTTCAGCATAGTCAACAGGTTCCTCACCGGAGGCGCGCGGCCACGGACCGCCGCGGCAACGGTGGTTGCGATCACGGACCGCGACAGCTGGGGAGCCTGCACCGACAACATCGTGGTTGTCGACGCGCGCCGCCGGCGGCTTACCTGGGTGCCCCGCGACGTCTGGTCGGCGGTCGTTGGCGATCGGGTGAACGAAGCTTTTGCACGAGGCGGCCATTCCCTGCTGCAGAAGGCCGTGGAGGGTTTCGGGTTCCCTGTCCTGTCGAGCGTAGTGTTTCTCCGGTCGGCCGCCGAGCGAGCTGTTCGGGATGTGGTCGTTACTGTTCCGGTGGATCGTGTCCGCAGGTTCTGGTATCCGCTGGAGCCCACGCTCCTCATCGAAGATGGAGCGAAGCTGATCCGCTTCGATCCACCCCACGAAACACTGAGCGGCGAGCGGATTCACCAGTGGATTGGAGCAAGGAGCAGCGCTGACGACTCCCGCCGGGAGCTCCCGGACCTGGACAGGATAAGGCGGCAGCAGGTCTTTGTGAGATGTCTCCTTGATGGCGCATTCGACTTCTCGAGGGTTCTGGCGGCTCCCGATCTTGTGCAACTCTCGAGCACTTCGGCTCTTGACGCTCTGCGTCAGGTCCGCGCCACCTGGCGCTTCGGGGTGTTGCGCTGGGTAACGCCCATGACGATCGACGGCAGGATGGTGCTCGTGCGGCGGCGCTTTCCATCGTTGGTCACCAGGGTTCGGTGATGACCACGACTGCCCTCGCCGGTTTCGTAGCCGTGGCGGTAGTTGCGCTTACCCTGCGACGCATTGTACTGCTGGGGGCGGCTCTGATGCGCCCCAGGCCCCTGCCCTCCCCGAGAGAGCTGCCCGGCGTCACCATTCTCGTCGCCGCCCGCAACGAACGGGTCGTTGCCCCGCGGCTGCTCGATTCACTCGATGCGCTCGACCATCCGCCTGCCCAACTCGCGTTTGTGTTCGTGTGCGACGGGTGCACCGATGACACTCCGGTGCTCTTCCGCACGTGGGCGGCGGCGCGGTCCAACGTTCAGGTGCTGGAGCTACCCAGTCGCGAGGGCAAGGCAGCTGCGCTCAATGCAGGGCTGCGCGTCGCGGCGACGCCGGTCGTTGTCGTGCTCGACGCAGACCTTTCACCTCAGGCGTCCTTTCTGCGCGAACTGGTTCGGCCGCTGGCAGACACACGGGTCGGGGCTTCGGCCGCCTTCCTGTCACCGTTGAACGCGCGCCAGAGCATCGTCTCGCGCTACGCGGCGGTAACGTCGTGGGTTCATCAGCTGGTTACTTCCGCCGGTGTCGACCGGCTCGGCCTCAATCCACCGACGCTTGGTGCGGCTGCATATCGGCGCGCTGCACTCGAGGAGATTGGCGGTTTTCCCGCGGCTCCGGCTGGCGTTGATGTCGCTACCAGCACGATGCTGGTGCGTGCCGGCTGGACTACACGTTTTGTACCTTGCAGCATCGTCAGCAACACCGTTGTTGCCACTTTCGCCGATTACTGGCGCCAGCATGTCAGATGGTCGCGTGGTACGCTGCGCCTGCCGGTTGAGCGGCCGGTTAGGGTCCGGGCGGCCCTTCCTCAGCGCGTCGAGAGCCTGTTCGCGACACTTGGATACGGCGACCGCGTGGTGTTTGCGATGTCCCTGGCCGGCGTGACCTTCGGCGTCGTGCCGACCTGGGTCCCGGCACTGTACCTCGCCGCCCCGGCCGCCGAAGTACTGGCGGCGCTGCTCAAGGCCGGCGTCCGGCGCGACATCCACAAGTTCGCGAGCGCCACCGTGGTCTTCTTCGCCATCGACATCGTCGCATCACTGGTCGCTTCCGGAGCGCATCTCATCCGGCGCCCGTATACCTGGCACAGCCCACGGGCGCAGCCCGCAACCGGGGCTTCAACGAACGATGGCCGCTGAGCTGGCCTGCGCGGTTCTCTCCTGGCGCGATGAGCCCTGGCTCGTGGACGCGGTCACGTCCGTCGTGAACCAGTCGGTACCGGTCGAAGTTGTGGTAGTTCACTCAGGCGGTGAGACGCCCGAGTCACGACTCGCGGACGCGGGGCTGCACGTTCCAGTTTGTTCGTCCAGAGGCCGGCTCTACCCGGGCGCCGTTCGGAACATCGGCATCGACCTCACGGAGGCCCCCTTCATCTCCTTTCTCGCGGCCGATTGCGTGGCCACTCCCGGTTGGGCCGAAGCCCGTCTGCAGGCCCACCGCCTGGGTGCCGCCGCCGTTGCAAGCGCGCTCACCAATGCCTGTCGAGACAAGACGGTGGCGTGGGCGGCTCTCCTGCTGCTTCACAACAGGCGTCTTGCCGGCACCAGAACCAGCCAGCGCCTCCTCTACAGCATGTCGTACGCGCGAAGACTTTTTGCCGGGTACGGCCGATTCAGGGAGGATCTCCGCGCCGGAGAGGACACAGAGTTCAACGCCAGATTCGCCGGATGTGAGGAAACAGTGTTCGCCCGTGACGTAGTCACGGCGCACCGCTATCCGACCTCAGCGCGGACGATGCTGGCGGACGCGTTTCGCCGCGGTGGGCTGCAGGCGCGGATGCAGGGTGCGATCGAAGATCGAGGGCCGCGGCGCACCAGGGTCGCCATTCGTGGCCCGCTTGCTGCCCTCAGGTCGCTCGATGTGGCCTTGCGTAGTGACGCCGAAGAGCGGCGGCTGATGCTTCGTGCATGGCCGCTGGTGGTGGCGGGCGGACTGGCGTATTCCGCCGGAGCCATGATTTCCCGCGCTGGTGATCGGGATTGATCAGCCCACTGCGAGAGAGCTGGACCCTCGACACGATCATGGATCGCCGCTCCCGATCGCCATCATGCTCCACCGTTCGGGCGCGAGATCACTTCGTCAGTCGGCATAGTCCCGCCGCGGGCGCGGGCGGCAAAGCTTGAGGCCAGTTGCATCCGTCAGGTACGTGTACCCGATCCGCTGCCATCGATTATCAGGATCAGCGAGTTCGTAGCGACGACGCCGGGCAGCGCGATCCCCGGGTGTTAGCATGCCGAGGTGATAGATCGTGAGGTCGGCGCGTGGGAAGCGACCGTTGACGCGAGCCTGCTGTGGCGCTTTGGAGCTGTGCAAGGTCGCTTCGTCGAACCGGTGGTCGGTGCGGACGCGGAAGAGCCTGGCAACGCTCTTGCGCCCCCAGATCCCATCGACGCGAAAGGTGTGCGGGTCATCCCACAACTCCCGCAGACGCACTGCATATCCCGTATAGCCGGCGCGAGCCCCGCGAGCGATTACCCGTTCGGCGCGGACCCGGAACTCGTGCTCCAGACGTTCGTCGGCGTCCACACAGATCACCCAGTCCGCCGAATGGCGCAACGCGGCGTCGATCAACCTGCGGTGGTTCCCGACTTCGTCCCACTCCGCCCCGTCGACCGGCTGTGCCATGACCTCGATGACCGACGGATGCTGCTCGAGCGCTACTCGGCTGCCGTCCGAGGAGCCATCATCGAGAGCCACGATCCCGTCGACCTGTGGGCTTACATTGCGCAGAAAGCCCGGGATGTAGCGCATTCCGTCGCGCACGGCGAGGAGCGCGAGCAGCCTGGTTCGAGGCGGTGTGAGAAACCTCAGGCCCCATGAGGGGACGGTGAATCGCGCGAGCAGCGACAACATGCGGGTAGAATGTAGCCCAGTCCCGTGTCCCTGTGCCTGAGTTCCTGTCACCAGTCCCGGGCCCGTCGACGTCGAAGCTCTTGTCAGGCGCGCCCATGTGCGATCGCTTTGTACAGGATGCACAACGCTCTATATGCGGCCCCGTCGTACTTCCGTCTCTTCCATAGCGACCCGGTTCAGGTTCCCAGCCTGAAGAACGCCCCCGCACGTGCGGGGGCGTTCTTCTACAGCTCCAGGTCATCGTCCTGCCAGAACCATCGCCCGGTACGCAGCAACTCAGTCGTCAATCACCGACAAGTCGTCAGGAATCGCGGGCGGCTCCTCATCCTCCGAGTGAATCTTCACCGGACCTTCGGGACGAGGCGGCTGTTCCGCCGGAATGTCGGTTACGGTCAGGACGATGCGTCTGTGGATGGGATCGACCTCCACCACACGCAGGTCGAGGTTCTGTCCCTCGAAGCAGACGTCTGCCGGAGACTCGATCGCTCTGTCAGCCGGCAGGTGAGACAACGGAACGAAGCCCTCGATGTCGTTGCCGATATCGACAACCACACCCTTTTCCATCAGCCGAGCGACCCTGCCACGCAGTGCCGTACCAACGGGATACGTCTCGCCGATCGAAAGCCACGGGTCGTCGGTCGCCTGCTTGAGCCCCAGCGAAATGCGCTTGTTTTCGGCGTCGATCGAAAGGATCACCACGTCGATGGCGTCGCCCTTCTTGAGGACTTCGGACGGATGCTGCACTCGCTTTGTCCAGCTCATGTCCGAGATGTGGATCAGTCCGTCGATACCAGGCTCGATCTCGACAAAGGCTCCGAACGAAGTCAGGTTGCGGACCTTGCCGTTGAGACGCGCCCCGACCGGGTACTTGAGCGGCAGGACCATCCAGGGATCGGCCTCGGTCTGCTTCATGCCAAGCGAGATCTTTTCCTCGTTTGGATCGACCTTGAGCACTACCGCCTCTATGGTCTCCCCGATCGACACGATCTTGGACGGGTGCCTGACGTTGCGCGTCCAGCTCATTTCGCTGATGTGCACCAGTCCCTCGATGCCGGGCTCGAGCTCGATGAACGCTCCATAGTTGGTGATCGAGACGACCTTGCCCGTGACGCGGGTCCCGACCGGGTACTTCTCGATTACGTCCTTCCACGGGTAGGGCTGCAACTGCTTGAGGCCGAGTGAGATGCGCTCGCGGTCCCAGTCGATGTCGAGGACCTTGATCTCCATCTCCAGGCCGATCTGGACCATCTCGGTGGGATGCTGAATGCGGCCCCACGACATGTCGGTGATGTGGAGCAGGCCATCCACTCCGCCGAGATCGATGAACGCTCCGAAGTCGGTGATGTTCTTGACCACACCCTTCCTCACCTGATCCTTCTGCAGCTCCTTCATCAGCTTCTCGCGCTTGCCGGCGCGCTCGGCTTCGAGCAGCACGCGGCGGGAGACAACGATGTTGCGACGGCGCTTGTTGAGCTTGATGATCTTGAAGTCGTACTTCTGGCCGAGGAGCTCGTCGATGTTGGGGACGCGGCGGAGCGCGATCTGGGAGCCCGGCAGGAAGGCGTCGACCCCCATGAGGTCCACGACGACACCACCCTTGATCTTCTTGACCAGGACTCCGGTGACGGGCTGGTCCGTCTCGTACGCGATGCGGATTTTCTCCCACACGCGCATGAAGTCGGCTTTCTTCTTCGAGAGAACGACAGAACCTTCCTGGTCTTCGAGATGCTCCAGCAGGACTTCGATCTCGTCGCCCGGCTTGAGGTCGGGCATATCCTTGAACTCCTCAAGCGGAATCGTGCCTTCCGACTTGAAGCCGATATCGAGGACTACGAGGTTCTCACGGATCTCGAGGACGCGGGACTTGACGATTTCGCCTTCGTCGATCGCTGCGAGCGTGCCGTTGTACAGCTCGAGCATCTGATCGTATTCAGCCGACGAATATTCGTCTTCGTCGTACAGCTCAGGCCTGCGATTGGCGAGAGGTCTCAGTTCTCCCATCTGGGCCTTGCGCTTTTCAGCAGCGCTGAGGCCGGGTGGTGCCGTTTCGGTGGTCATTGGGTTGTCGATTCTCCAGTGCTGCGGACTGGCTGCTCGCGCAGCGCGAGGCTGAGGGTCATGAAAAGCTCCCCCGGTAGAGGGTAGCCGGGAAATGTACTCTTGAATCGCCTTGCTGGTCAAGCGCAATCACAGCTGCGACAAGGACTTACGGAAGGCCTGCCCGTGGTTCGCGTGCTGCGGTCAGCCCAGCGCTACAGCTGGTGCCAGAACGCGCCTGAAAAGGCCACCGAGCGCGCCGTCGATGCGCTGGGAATGATCGATTTCCTGCGGCGTCGACGGCCCAGAGTTCGAGGCCCTCGCCCTCCTCGCCATCGTCACCATCGTCGTGATCATCATCATCCATCCTCAGCCCTCAAACCGCCGAACGGCGGCGTCAACGGCCGTCTCGTGCTGATCGTCCGCGCCAGCGCCACTATCCGCTCCACCTGCTCTGCCTGCGTAAGGGTCGTCGTATCGATGAGAATCGCGTCGCGGGCTTGCACAGTTTGTGTTGAATCGGCGGCGTCGCGGCGCACGATCCGTTCAGTCTCTTCCGCGATCTCCTCATCCGTCGCCCGCCTGCCGAGGCGCTGAATCAGGCGGCGGCGGGCCCGCTCCCATGGATCGGCGACCAGAAAGATCTTGAGGTCGGCGTCCGGGAACACAGCGGTACCCATGTCGCGCCCGTCCGCGACCACGTCGTGTTCCGCGGCCGCGACCCGCACCTGAGCGTTTACCCATTCCCTGACTTCGGGCATCTGTGCCACGAGCGACACGCCCGCGGTCACGGCCGCCTCCCGAATCTGCTCGCCAAGATCCTCGTCGCCATCAGCCGGGAGAAAAGAGTTCCCTTCCCGCCTGAGCCCGACGCGCCTGGCGGCCGACAGAACGGAGGCGGCCGTCCACGCTGACATCGGCTGTCCCGTCCGCAACGCTACCGATGTAGCGGCTCTGTAGAGGGAACCTGAATCAACGTGAGAGAAACCCAGTTCGGTGGCAACCCACGCGGCCGTGGAAGACTTTCCAGACGCTGCCGGGCCGTCGATCGCTACCACGATCTTCTTCACGCGTCGCCACCACTCGGGTTCAGAGCAGCGAAAATCGCCTTGTTGAAGCCGGGAAACGAAACGTCAGCGGAACTCAGGTCGTCGACAGCGATATCAACCCCCGGGCTGGCGCCGAGCACGGCGAACGCCATCGCCACCCGATGATCACCCTGGGTTTCCACCCGGCCACGTAGTGCGCTCCGCGTCCCCTGGACGACAAGGCCGTCCGGCAGCTCCGCGGCCTCGACACCAACGGCCCGCAGCCCCGCCACCATGGTTGCGATGCGATCGCTCTCCTTGGCCCTGAGCTCCGAGGCGCCGCGCACGGTAGTGACACCCTGGGCTCTCGCCGCAAGCACCGAAAGAACGGGGATTTCGTCTATCAGGCCCGGAACCTCATTTGGTTCAACCCCGACTCCATTCAACTCCGACGGGGAAACACGAAGAGTGCCGATGACTTCTCCCCCTTCCTCACGCAGATCGGTAAACGCGATCCCGGCACCCATGCGCTTCATCACATCGACGAACCCGATCCGCGCATCGTTCGCGAGAACATCGGGAATGACTATCGGCAGCTTGCCGAGGACGCCGAGGGCGGCGAGAAAGGCCGCCGATGACGGGTCGCCGGGGACGATGAAGTCGGTGGCCGGGAGTTGAGAAACCGGATCGAGCACCAGCCAGCCATCGCGCGACCGGACGGCAACGCCCATGGCACACAACATCCGCTCGGTGTGATCGCGGGACGGCAGTGGCTCCCTGACTGCAACTCTCACACCGCCACAAACGCCCGCGAGCAGGATGGCGCTCTTCACCTGGGCGCTCGCCACCTTCATCTCGTAATGCAACTCCCCGAGGCCGTTCACCTGCCCAACTATCCGCAGCGGCAACCTCCCTGCGGCTGACCGCCACTCGACACCGGCCCCCATCGCCAGCAGCGGCTCGGTGACGCGCTCCATGGGGCGCCTGCGCAGTGACTCGTCGCCATCGAACAGGAACGACCCGTGCTGCGCGGCGGCGACCCCCAACAGCAGTCGCGCTGTTGTTCCCGAATTGCCGCAGTCGAGACTCGCGATTCCGTCGACGCGCATTCTCCTTCCAGAGCCGGCGACGTCCACGTCGGGGCCGGGGTCGGGAACCAACCGGCCCATCGCCCGCAGGCATCTCGCAGTCGAGCGCACGTCTGCGGAGTCGAGGAGGCCGCGGATTCGCGAAGTACCGGTCGCGAGCGAGGCCAATATCAGTGCGCGATGCGAAGTCGACTTGTCACCGGGTACACGGACGATTCGCGGCCCAGGCGTATCAGGGGCCACGCAGCCAGCCTTCGAGTGCAGTTGAAAGGTCAGTGCGCTCATCGCGGTACTTGACTATTACCGGCGTCTGCAGTGAAAGGCCCTCGTCCCTGCCCCAGCCACCCGCAACATTGCGTGCCCCGGGTACCACCACGGCACCTTCGGGAATCACGAGGGGCTCGGACAGCGAACCGCGGTAGACGGTCTGACGCACGAGGTCAAACACGGGAGTGCCGCGGGTGAGAATCACGCCCGCTCCCAGGACGGCTCCCTTGCTGACCACGGTGCCTTCGTAAACACCACAGTTCCCCCCGACGATAACGTCGTCATCGATGACTACCGGAGCCGCACTGACCGGTTCCAGCACACCGCCGATCTGTGCCCCCGCGCTCAGGTGAACGCGCTCGCCGATCTGTGCACACGACCCGACCAGCGCGTGTGAATCGACCATTGTTCCCGATCCGATCCAGGCTCCGGCGTTGACGAACATCGGCGGCATGCAGACCACGCCCGGTGCGATGTATGCCCCCCGTCTGATCGTCGAGCCGCCGGGCACGATCCTGACGCCAGCTGCGCCGCTGACCGCGCGGACCGGAAACGTGTGCTTGTCGAACCACGAATACCCTCCGGAGCTCATCTCCACCACCCGGCCCACCCTGAACGCCAGGAGTATTCCCTGCTTCGTCCAGGGAACAGCCACCCACCGGCCACCGTGATCACGAACGGCGGCCCGCACCTCACCCTCCTCGAGAGCATCGAGGACAGCTCCGGCTACCTGCTCCGCATCGTCCGGCAGCGGGACTCCGGGAGGGAAAGCAGCCAGCTCGGCGACGCGAGCCGCGAGCCGGGCGAGCCGGTCTCCGCTCATTCCACGTCGGCTCCGGCCTGCCTCAGGGCAGACCGGACGCGCTCGCGATGGGCGTCAGCAAGGGGAACGAGTGGCAGGCGCAACCTGTCCGTCATGAGACCCAACATCGACAATGCAGCCTTGACCGGAATCGGGTTTGACTCGACGAATGCCGCCGACATCCACGCTGACAGCACGGCATGCTGGGCCGCGGCCGACGGAAAATGCGAGCGCTGGCAGAGGTCAACGAGGCGCGCCATCTGAGCGGGCGTGGCATTGCTGGTCACGGAGATCACGCCCTGGCCACCGAGCGCCATGATCGGCAGCGCGAGCGCGTCGTCACCCGAAAGCACGCTGAAGTGCCGGGGCCGGTGCCTCAGGATCTGTTCAATCTGGGCGAGATTCCCCGATGCCTCCTTGATCGCGACTATGCCCGGGATCTCGGCGAGCGCCAGTGCCGTCTCTGCCTCGATGTTGCCCGCCGTCCGCCCCGGGACGTTGTAGACCACGATCGGCAGGCCTGCACTTTCTGCAATCGCCGTGTAGTGAGCGATGATCCCCCGCTGCGGGGGCTTGTTGTACATCGGCGAGACGTGCAACAGGTGAGTTGCACCGGCCTGGCGGACCGCGGTGCTCAGCGCAACTGCCCTGGCGGTGTCGTTCGAACCCGCGCCCGCAACCACCGGGACACGCCCGGCCACCTGATCCACCGTCACGGCAACTACGCGCACGTGCTCCTCGATCGTCAGGGTCGCTGCCTCGCCCGTCGAGCCGCAGGGGACAAGGAAATGAATCCCTTCCGAGATCTGCCAGTCGACGAAACGCCTCAAAGCAACTTCATCGACTCGCCCATCATCGGTGAAGGGCGTTGCCATGGCCGTACCACACCCTGCAAGCAGTGGCGGGCGTCGGCTCATCCGTTCCTCGTCATGTCGCGCATCGAGAAGACCCCCGTTCTGCCGACGAGCCACCCGGCGGCCCGAACAGCTCCGTCAGCGAATACCCGCCGGTCGCGTGCCTCGTGAGTCAATACAATTTGCTCGAACGGGGCGTCCAGAACTAGAGAGTGTGTGCCGGGCACCGATCCTACGCGCACACTTGATATGGGGATGTCGGACCCGAATCCCTCGGAGGCTTCGGCGGCGAGCGCGAGCGCTGTTCCAGAGGGGGCGTCCTTCTTTCTCGCGTGGTGGACCTCGGTTATTGCCGCCCCGAAGCCCCCGTGCCGCTTCGCGAGACCAGCCGCGAGCCCTGCGAGCTCCATGAGAATCGCGACGCCCAGCGAGAAATTGGGTGCGACGAGCAGGGCGCCCCCACACTCGCGGGCGCGCGTCTCGACCTCGGCGCGCTGGCCGTACCAACCCGTAGTGCCTGTTACCACGGGCAGCCCGCTTTCAAGACAGGCCATGATGTTTTCGACGGCGGCTGAAGGCCCGGTAAACTCGATTGCCACGTCGGCACGCCCCCGCCAGAGTGCAATTCCACGCCCCGCCCGGTTCACATCGGCACCGAGCGCGGCGACCACCTCATGGCCGGCGGCGGCGGCCCGGTCCGCAACCGCGCGACCCATCTGGCCGTCGCCTACGACAAGGATGCGCACCGTCAGTCTCCCCCGCCGGGGAAGAACTCGTTATGCAGCCTCACGAGAGCATTCTCGACCTGATCGTCATCAATGATAATCGTGAGGTTTATGCCACTCGCGCTCAGCGACAACATGTAAACTCTCGTCGCAGCGCGCCCGCCAGCACCGTCGCCCCCCTGCGTCCCCCCCAGAGCCGCGAGCGCCCTCGACATCGCATCGGGGCTCCGCGACAATCCGCTGCCCACCAGCGCCACGATGCCGCGACTGCGCTCGATCGAGACGTCGCCCAACTGGGCCAGATCCACCACCAGCGACTCGATTTGCGAAGCGTCATCGATAGTAAGGCTCACCGACACTTCGGATGTCGCGACCACGTCGACCGAGGTTCGATGGCGGTCGAACAACTCGAAGATCGTGCGAAGGAAGCCGTGCTGCAGCAGCATCTGTGGAGTACGCACCTTGATGACCGTCACACCCTTCTTGCCGGCGACGGCAGTGACGTCGCGTTGCGGTGCCTCGAACGTGATCTCCGTCCCCCTCGCCGCAGGATTGCGCGAGTTGAGAATGTGCACCGGAATCCCAAGCCTCACCGCGGGCGCAATAGTGCTTGGGTGCAGCACCTTTGCTCCAAAGGAGGCCAACTCGCTGGCCTCGTCGAACCGGATGCGATCGATCGGTCGTGCCGCGGGCACAACACGCGGATCGGCAGTCAACATCCCGTCGACGTCAGTCCAGATCTCGATCGCGGTGGCACCAACAGCGGCACCGAGCAACGACGCACTGAAATCCGACCCACCGCGCCCCAACGTCGTCACCACACCGTGCTGCGTCGCTCCGACGTAGCCACCGACGACCGGCACTTCACCTCTCTCCACAACGGGCCTCACTTTCTCCTGGCATGCTTCGGCGATCATTCCAGTCAGCGGTTCGGCGCGACCGTAATCGTCGGACGTGATCATCACTGACGTGGACTCCACGAGTACCGCCGGCACACCCCGTTCACGCATTGCAGCGACGACCAGGACCGCCGAAAGCATCTCTCCCTTGGAGGCGATCGCATCGGTACTCCGCGGAGTCGAATGACCAAGTGTCGAAAGCGCCTCCGCGAGCCCGGCCAGTTCGTCGAACGTAGCGCTCATCTCGGCTTGCACGTCGCCGAGCAGGTCGCCACTGAGCAGCTGCTCAGCCGTTTTCATGTGCCGCTCGCGCAACGCTTGCACACCGGAGATGGCGCTTATGAAGTGTCCCTGCGACGCCTGTGACGCGATCGTGAGCAGCGAGTTGGTTGCACCGCCCAGGGCGGAGACGACGACGATGGGCCGCCGGGTGAGCCGCTCGCGGACTATCGTTGCCGCGCGATCGATCGCCGCGGGATCACCTACCGATGTGCCTCCGAACTTGACGACGATCATCGTCAGCGGACGATGCCGCGCGCGACCAGCACTTCGGCGTTGAGGATGGATCCACCGGCGGCACCTCGAATCGTGTTGTGCCCCAGTGCCACGAGCTTGATGTCGAGCACTGGATCAGGTCGCACTCGCCCCACGGTAACGGTCATCCCCCGCCCGGCCTGTACATCGCGCCGTGTCTGGGGGCGATCGGGAGCGTCCACGACTACAAGTGGCTGCTCCGGTGAGGAAGGAAGGCCCTGGGCTTCGGGGCACGCACGCCAGGCGCGCAGCACTTCGATCGCTTCTTCTGCTCCTGCCCGGCGATCGAAGCCGATGGAGAGGCAGGCCATGTGCCCATTTTCGACCGGTACGCGATTGGCGTGGGCGCTGACAGTGAACGACGCCGGCTCGATCGCTCCACCAGTCAGCAGCCCGAGGATCTTGTTCATCTCGCGCTCGATCTTGGGCTCTTCGTCGCCGATGTACGGGATGATGTTACCGAGGATGTCCAGCGACGGAACTCCGGGGTAGCCGGCCCCGGAAACCGCCTGCATCGTTGCCACGAGGATCCTCGATACACCAAACGTCTGGTGCAGCGGAGCCAGCGGCATGACAGCGGTCGCCGCGGCGCAGTTGGAGTTGGTGACGATGCAGCCGGACCAGCCGCGCACGCGCCGCTGGTGGTCGATGAGGTCGAGGTGGGCGACGTTGATCTCGGGGATCACGAGCGGCACGTCGGGCTCCATGCGATGGTTCTTTGCGTTGGACAGGACAATTCTGCCCGCACGCGCGAAGTCCTGCTCAATCTCCCCGGCCACGCTGGAATCGAGCGCTGAGAAGACGATCTTCGAGTCAACGGCTGATGGAACGGTGGGAACCACCTCGAGTGAGGCGACCCGGTCCGGGAGTGGACCTTCGATCCATCGCGCTGCGTCTCTGTAGGGCTTGCCCGCCGAACGTTCGGACGCCGCGACCTCGGTAACGCGAAACCAGGGGTGATCGTCGAGGAGCCTGATGAACGTCTGGCCAACTGCTCCGGTAGCGCCAAGGATTGCGACCGGAATACGCTCGCGGGGCTGATAACGCATCATGAGAGAAGTGACCTGACGAGCAATTGATACTTGTCGACAGCAGCCCGGAGCTCGGCGATTCCAACGTACTCGTCAGGTGTGTGGGCAACGTGGATCGATCCGGGGCCGAAGAGGAGCGGAGTGCCCCAGCGGCCCAGAAGCGGGATGTCTGATGTGTAGGCGACCGCCTCGGTTTCAAAACCCGGAATGACGTGGAAGAACTGAGCCGGTATGTGCGAGCCATAGGTGATTTCGGCCCGCCCTCCGACCCAGCCCTCCAGCTGTTTTTTCACCACTTCAACGTCGCCAACGAGGCGAAACATCACCTCGGATTCGCATGAGCCGGGGATCACGTTGGCTTCGGTGCCGCCGCGGATCGTACCGATGTTGACGGTTGTGCGGCCGAGCCGCTCGTCAACGGGGAGGTCCAGTTGTCTGACGGTGGGGAGGAGGGCGAGCATCGGTTCGATCGCCGATTCGCCGAGGTGGGGGTAGGCGGAGTGGGCCTCGCGTCCGCGGATGCGAAGGGTGACCCGCAGCGAGCCTTTGGCACCGATCGCAAGCTTCGATTCGGTCGGCTCGCCGTTTATCAGATAGCGGCTGGTAGCCGGGAGCCGGTTGGCGTTTCGCGCACCGTCGGAGCCCTTCTCCTCTCCAACCAGCAGCAGCAGGTCGACGCGGTTCTCGCCGGCTGCCGCGAGCGACTCGGCGGCGCAGAGCATGGCGGCGGCGATACCTTTGGCGTCGGCTGACCCGCGCCCGTAGAGCCGGTCCCCCTGAAGCTTTGGGGCAACGTACGGTGGAACAGTGTCGAGGTGGGTTGATAGGGTTACGGCGCCAGTGCCCCGGCTGGCCCAGATGTTGGCGCGGCCCGGGGTCACTTCCTGGAGCGTTACGTTCCAGTCACGTGAGATGAGCCAACGTGATACGAAATCCACCGCCTTCCCTTCTCCTCCGGTTGGCGACTCGATGGCGAGAAGTTCTGCGGCGAGGGCGACGACGTCGGTCATGGATGGAATTGTAAGCGGTCGCGGAAGGGTAAGTGGAACCACCGCAAGCCTTTCCACCACGAGTGAAGCGTGACTCGCGAAGCCTCTTCACCCGACAGACCAACTTGCAGTTTACAACGAGCGTCGGCAGTCTAAGTAAAGTGACGGCAAGCCTTTCGAGCGCCCGACGCCCCATGTAACGTTCATTTCCCACCTTACACCGCCGGATGCAGATCCCCGGATTGTCGTCCGACTACACGGTGCTTCGCGAGATCGGACGAGGGTCGATGGCCATCGTTTACCAGGCCCACGACCGGCGCAACGGCCGGCAGGTTGCGATCAAGGTCCTGCGTCAGGAACTCAGCGCATCGGTCAGCGCCGCCCGATTCCTCCGCGAAGTTCGCTACCTCCGCACGCTCAGCCATCCCAACATCCTCCCAATCCTGGACTCCGCAGGCGATGGCGAAAGCCTGTACTTCGTCATGCCCTATGCGGATGGGCAGACGTTGCGCGGTCGAATCACGAATGAGGGTGCCCTCGCTTTCACCGAAGTCTCCGGGATCGTCGACGCCCTCGCCGCGGCGCTCGATTTTGCCCACAGCCAGAACATCATCCACAGGGATCTAAAGCCCGAAAACGTGCTGTTCCATGGCGGCAGAGTCGTGCTGTGCGATTTTGGAATCGCCCGGGCCATCGTCATGTCTGCCCCCGAGGAGCATCTATCGACGAGCGGCATCGTGGTTGGTACGCCCCGCTACATGAGCCCGGAGCAGGCGCTGCGGGATCGTCCGCTCGATGGGCGTTCCGATGTCTACGCCCTCGGATGCGTGACTTACGAGATGTTGACTGGTGAGCCGCCGTTTCAGGAAAGCAGCATGTTGACACTCGTTGCCGCACATGCGACGCGACCGCCAGCGCTGTTAAGGACAGTCCGACCGGATGTCCCCGCGGGAATCGAGGAGGTGGTACTGAACGCCCTTGCCAAGGAGGCAGGCGAACGACCGCCGTCGGCGGGCGCGTTTGCGGCCCGCGTGCGCGGGAGCATCGGAGTCGTCGCGAGGCGATGACCAGCGACAGGGTCGAGCGTTCCGGCATTGATGAGCGCAGCTTCGAGCGCTTGCGACTCGGGCTGTCGTCGTCGTACGATGTTCTCGAGTCCGCGGGCTCCGGTGGAAGCTCGATCGTCTTTCGGGCGCTTGATCGCCGACACGGCCGCTACGTCGCGATCAAGGTACTGCGACCGGCGATCGGCACCATCGTGGGCCCCACGCGATTCCGGCGCGAAATAGAGGTCGCCGCCAGGCTCAGTCACCCAAACATCGTGCCCCTCTTCGATTCGGGTGAGACGGAGGGTCTGCTCTGGTACGTAATGCCGTTCGTCGACGGGCATTCGCTGCGCCGGCTGCTCCAGGAAGAGGGAGCCCTGCCACTCGATCGCGCGATCAGGATTTCACGCGACGTGGCTCGCGGTCTCCAGTACGCGCACGATCACGGAGTGATACATCGCGACATAAAGCCGGAAAACATCCTGCTCACGAGCGAAGGGTCGGCGATGGTTACTGACTTCGGCCTCGCCCGCGCTCTCGAGGGAGTTGTAACGGAGCATACCGCAGAGGGACTCGCTATCGGAACCTCCTGGTACATGAGCCCCGAGCAGGCGAGCGCCGAACGCGTTGACGGACGCTCGGATCAATACGGGCTTGCCTGCGTGCTTTACGAGATGCTTGCGGGTGACCCTCCATTCCAGGGTCGGACCGCGCAGAACATAGCCGCCAGGCATCGCGGCGACCCCCGGCCTCACGTTCGGCATGTTCGTGACAGCGTGCCGGTGTCTATCGATGCCGTCATTCAGAGAGGTCTGGCGACCCTGCCCGCCGACCGTTTCACGTCGGTCGCAGAATTCGCCGCCGCGCTCGAGGGAGCCCTCTCGGCCGAGATGCGGGGGAGAATGATCAGCGGCAATCTCCCGTTGCAAGTGGGTCCGGAATCAGCCCCCTTGCGGTCGCGGCTGACTCCCCGGCTGGTCGTGGTAGCCGTCCTTGCGCTCACTGCCTTTGGTCTTTGGCGGTTTCGTGACCGTCTTGCCGGCTCACCTGAGTTGGACACGGATCTTGTGGCCATCGCCCCATTCGACGTACTGGGCGTTGCCGACACCGTCTGGCGTCACGGAATGGTCGACCTGCTGTATCGCAACTTCGATGGAGCCGGACCGCTTCGCGCTGTCGCCCCGAGCGTTGTGGTTCGCAATTTCAACGGGCGCGGGGACCGCCCCTCTGCACTGGCGCTGGCGCGGAGGACCGGGGCTGGCCTCGTCCTGCAGGGCCAACTGACCATCGCCGGGCCGGACAGGGTGCGCCTCCAGGCGTGGCTTCTCGACGCCCGGACGGGGTCCGAAGTCGGCTCACCGTTCGATGGCGCCGAGCAGTCCGTTTACGTCCCAAGGCTGGCCGACTCGTTGACTGTCCACGCGCTTTCTGTCCTCGGAGCCACAAGACCGATTGCCGCGACACCGGGGCGTGGGCTTGGGTCGACGTCGATGCAGGCGCTCAAGGCCTTTCTTCTTGGCGAACAGCTCCTCAGACGCAACGAGTACGAGTCGGCCGGAGACAAGTACCAGGAGGCAGTCGCCATCGACAGCGGCTTCGCGCTGGCCTACCACGGCCTCCGCCAGGTCAGGCGCGCCCTTGGTCAGGAGAACGATTCACTTTCGAGACTCTATGCAGAAAGAGCAGGCCGGCTGAACCGTCACATGCGTCCCGCAGACAGCCTCCGGCTCCTCGCCGACTCGCTGTCAGCTTCATTTCCCACCGGTTCCGCATTCTACGACTCAGTCACGATAGGTCGGCTCGAAAGGCTGCACGACGCTCTCCTCAGACTTGTTGAGCGTCAGCCACTCGATGCGTCGGCTCTTGCTGAACTCGGCGAGCTCTACGTGCACTACGGTTATCGCCTCGGAATTGCCCAGGACTCCGCGTTGTCAACGCTCGAGCGGGCGATCGCCACGGACCCGAACTTCGCGCCCGGGTACGGCCATGCGATCGAACTCGCCCTGACATTCCGGGAGCGCGACAGTGTTCGCGTGCTCGCCGACAGGTACCTTAACGCACGCCCATCCGATTACCGCTATCAGCTTCTGCGGGGGCTCCTCGCAGAAGATGGTGCTGTTCGCAGGCGAACAGAACAACGCATCACGCAGTTGGGAGCGGATTCTGCACTGAGAGTGGCCCTGCTGACCAGGCGTCTGCGCGATCGCGGCGAGACAGCCTTGAAGATCTACCGCTCGGTGCTCAACTCGGAGCCGCCCGGCAACAGTTACGCAGCGCAGGCGCGCACCTTCCTCCAGTTCTATCTGCTCCAGCTGGGCAAACTCGACGAAGCATGGCGAGTGCGCGACGGCGTGATGTTTTCGGTCGTTCCAATGAACCTCGGGACGTTCGTACGCTTCGGAATCGCTCCCGACGACAGTACCCGCGCGATGACAAGAGAAAAGGCGGCATTGGGGTCAGCTCTCGATTACCACGCCGCCGTAGTTGCCGCCGCGTTTCTCGGTGACACGGTCGCCCTCGCGAACCCGGGAACCGTTGAACGATCGGCCACGAGCATCATCCGCGATTATGCGGACAACGCACGGGCTGCGTGGCTGCAGCTGGCACGGCGCGACACCGCCGGGGCGATCGCCCGCTTCCAGCAGCTGCCCTTGGCAGGGTGTCACTGGACCTGCTGGCCCGAGATCGAAGTGCTGGCGACTCTCATGGCGCGGCGGGGCGATCCCGAAGCTGCCGCCAGGATCCTCGATCGCCGCCCTCCACCGAACGACGCCGGCGCCTTTCTCGAGCACCCCTGGTTGAGTCTCAGGCTGGCGGTCGCGCAAAAACTGGGTGATACGCTTACCGTGAGCAGGTGGAGACGTGTTCTCGATGACCTCAGGCTCCACGCGGATTCGACGGTCCTCCGCCGCCTCGACTCGACCATCCTCCCTTAGGTTGATTCGACGTCGCTCTGCGACCTTGCGGGGCGCACCTACAAACCACAAGATCAAGCGCGCTGGACCAACAGCAACTCTCCATGGGAGGAGCAGATGGTTTTCAAAGTCACCGACCTGGCCGGCCAGGCCGCGCTGAAGAAGGGAAAGGGGAAGGGCAAGTGCGGCAAGAAGACGGATTGTGCAAAGAAGTCATGCCCCAACCCATCTTGCGGTCAACAAAGTTGCAAAAGAACCACCTGTGTACGAACGACACCTGGGCCTTCACAGTGCGCACCTGGTTCGACGCTCGCCAAGGAATGCAAAACCGCCAAGGCGGCCCAGGATTCGCTTGACGTACTCGTCCAGCAGGTAAACGCGCTGGTCGGGGCATCGAAGTCAACGAAGAAGACCGCAGCAAAAAAGCGCTGATCGTTTCCTGCGCCAACCATGCGGCCGCGCCCAAGCCTTGAGTCGAAGGCCGCGCGGCCGCGCTGGCTGGGGTCGCGCCATTTTCGCACGAACCCCGATTCCGCTGCCGTCATCCTCTCGCGTCTGGCAGAAGAACGTCTTCGCGGAGTGGCTTCCCGGTCGTCGCATGCAGACACCATCGCCGGAGTCGCGCGCGTCCTGAGGTCGTTGCGGCGCAGTGGTCCTTTGCCAGGCTTCTTCCGGAAAGACATGGATGAATCAGGCAATTCAGCACTCGCAAGACTCGTACTCGATGACGTCCTTCAGATTCGTGACCGCGGAAGATTCCTCGGCGGTCCAGCGGCGCACGCCGCGATCATCGAAAGGAGCGTGCGCGTCCCCCGCCATGCTTCGGCCAGGTCGGTCAGGATCCTGAACGACTTCTCCCTGTCCAGGATCGCTTCCGCGGACGAGATGACTCGCTTCCTGTATTTCGCAGACCGCCGGCCGGTTACGCCTTCGCTGCGCCAGCTTTGCCGCGATCCGCAAACGACACTCGATTACCTGATGACGGGTCTCGGCGACGCCGAGATAAGGCGGTTGAGCGCGACGTTTCGACGGCATGAGCTTCCAACGTCTGCGGATGACTGGATCTTCTGGTCCTCGCCCGAAAACCGGCCTGTCGCCGGCTCTGACGGCGTTTCGTTCAAACTGTATGTCAGCCCAAAGCTCGACAACATTCGTGAGGTCTTTCAACGCACCATGCCCGCCCTCGGGGCCCGTAGTGTCGCCCACTTCAAGATCGGGAGCGGCGCCTACGCGCTCGCCCGCGCCGACTGCATGGTGGTGTATTTCCGATCAAAGCCCGAACTGGACCTCGCGGCTCGCGGTCTCCAATCGTCGCTCGACGGCCTCGAAGGTCATGGAGTGCCCTTCACGTCGGCGATTGGCACCGGTGACCTGCTCTCGTGGGGCGCGGATTTCGACGAAGCGCTACACCGCCGCAGGCGCCCGGAGCAGACAAGCTGGCGCATGTGGCTTTGCCGGCGACTGGCCCGATTCCTCGTGCTCGGGATGACCGATCCGCGCGTCAGTGCTGTCACCTTCGCGCTGGACCGGCTGTCTCTGGATGGAGTGGGCCCTGACTTTTCACCTACGCCTGCATTTCTCGCCGAAGCGGCTCACCGATCATGACGGACCGGTACGTGCTTGCGCGGGACGTCACCATGCTGCCGGTCGAGGCACTGGACGACACGTTTCGACAAAGGCTCGGTGCCCAGCCTGGTGACTACTGCCTGGATCGCCCACTCGGGCGAACAACGGCGAGGCTGATCGACGCAGACACGGTGCTCCTCCTCCGCACCTTCCGCAAACCCCGGTCTCTCGCCGAAGCCATCGTTCGAGCCGCGGAAAGGCGTAATGTCGATCCAGCCTCGATCGTGCGCCCGGCCTGGGAAGTCCTGTCGAGGCTTATCGAGGATCGATTTCTCCATCTGGAGAGTGAACGGCCAGCTGACCCCTCACCGGCAGAACTGGCACCCGGCGCCTCGCTTGGCGCTTTCAGGATCCAGGAATGCGTCCGAACGATGGAGGACGTGGACGTCTACTCCGCCACAGGACCTGAACGAGCGCAGTTGGTGGCAATCAAGAGATGGCGTAGCGACACCGGCGCAACGCGGCGAACAGCGGCCCATGAAGCTGCGGTTCTCGCCCGGGCGGCACCGATCGCCCCAGCGCTCATCGCAACCGGTGCCGAGGGCTACCCATGGATTGCCATGGAATGGCGAAGCGGCTCCTCTGTAACCGACGCTGGCGAGATGATCAGGCGCGGCTCCACGCTCGATCTGCAGCAGCAGCTTGGCCAGCTGGTGATCAGCATCGCTGATGCCTATGCCGACCTCCACAGGTCTGGCATCCTTCACGGTGACGTCAACTCCGGCAATTGTCTTGTTGGGCGCGACGGCACTGTAACCATTCTCGATTTCGGTTACGGGCTCATGGCCGGGGCTCAGGAAAAGCCTCCGCGGGCAGGCGTTCTCACCTGCATGGAGCCGGAGCTTGCGGCGGTGATGGGAGATGAGAACACTCCATCGCCGTCGGCTACTGCCGCGGGAGAACAGTACTCGGTCGCAGCACTCATCTACAACGTCGTGACGGGCGAGGAGTACCTCGATTTCCAGCCCGCCCGGGAACGCGCGATCGCGCAGATAGTTAACGATCCGCCGCGCAGCTTCAGCGCGGCCGGGGCAAGACCGTGGCCCGAAGTCGAGGGGGTGCTGAATCGCGCCCTCAGCAAGGACCCACTCCAGCGCTTCCCGGACACAGGCGAATTTGCGCGGGCCCTTCGGAAGGCAGTCAGGATTACGTCCGACAACTCGATTCGAGTTACCGCTGGCCCGGACCCTGCTCGCCGCTTTTCATCGTTATGGCGACGCATCCAGATCAACTCAGCCCGGGGGCGAGGCGGGCTTCGGGTAGCTCCCACAGCCTCGATTGCCTATGGCGCCACGGGGATCGCGGCCGCATGGTACCGACGTGCCCTCGTGCACCAGTCGGCCGAACATCTTGCCACTGCGCGGCACTGGATAAACGTCGCCGCCGACGAGCGGGAATCAGCGACAGCGTTCCACGACGGAAAGGAACTCACTCCATCCATGATAGGCGCGGTTTCCATCCATCATGGTGAGGCGGGATTGTGGCTGACTGGTGCGCTGATCGCGCACGCCGCCGGTGATGAGGCCGGCGCTACCCAGGCTGTTGGTAGTTGGACCCGGGCGGCACGTTCGCGCAACCGCAACCTTGACCTCACGCTTGGCCGTGCCGGGGTGCTCCTCGGCGGATCCACGCTCATTGACGCACTCCACAAGCCGTGGCCTCGCCTGGCTGCGGCTGTTGCGAGGCGCGCGGCGTCGGTCCGCGACGATCTGCTGCTCTCGATGAAAGATTACCCGACCGTCGGGTCGGGAGAGCTCTTGCCCAATCTCGGGATCGCGCATGGGTGGGGAGGCGTGCTTTACGCTTTCCTGCGTTTACGGCGCTCGGGGCACGCGTCACCCACCGGGGATTCGTTCCTTGAGCGGCGTCTGCATGAATTGGCGCGTTGCGCTTCACCGTCAGGACGGGGGCTCCGTTGGCCATGGAGAGACGCACCAGTTGCCGCGGGGCATCGCGAAGCATTCATCGGTGGCTGGTGCAATGGCAGTGCCGGACTCGCACACCTCTGGCTGGAGGCCCGGGCCGCCTTCGACGATCCGTCGTTCATGGAGCTCGCTTCCGGCGCAGCCTGGAATGCCTGGGAATACGATGGCGATGAGATTGGGAGTCTTTGCTGTGGCCTGGCAGGACGGGCCTACGCCCTCCTGGCCATGTATCGCGCTACCGGTGACTTCGAGTGGTACCGCAGAGGGCGGATTCTGGCGCTTAGGGCAGGTGAAACGGTTTCTCTTGACGGTCCCGAATCACTGAGTCTATTTAGGGGCGCAACAGGCGTGGCACTTCTCATCGAAGAGGTCGACCGTGCTGACCTGGCAAGGATGCCGGCATTTGAGTCCGAGGACTGGGATCGCTGAAGCTTTCGGAGCGCTTGGCCTCCTCTGCGCGCTGCTTCTTCCCGTTCCCCTGGCCTGCCAGGGCGCTGCAGCTGGTCCGCAATCCGTTCGCCTCGTGCCCGGCTCTCCTGCCGAGGACTTCGCCCGCGTTGCGAGTGATACGCCCTTTCGGCTGACTGGCACCATCGCCAGCCGCGGAACGGTTACCACCAGCGCTGTCAGCGCGAGCCGGATGATGGCGACTGTAACGGTCGATTCCATCCTCCGGAAGCCGGCGTCGGTTCGACTGGCCCGCGGAAGGCGGATCACCGTCATCCTGGCGGACACCACCGACGCCGTCTCCGGCAGTCAATACACCTTCCTCGCGAGCGCTGTTATCATCGATACGAGTCTTGTGCTACGCGCGAGGGCACACGTTCCTCTGTCGACATCGCAGTCGGTTGACACGGTCGCCTACAAGCTGGCCGCTGCCGACTCGATCAACCTCTCCACTGCGATCCTCGCCCGAGGACGCAACGCACTCGTTGTCGATGCAACGATCGACAGCGTGAAGCCCGTCCCTCTGACGAACCAGGCTGCGCGGATGGAGCACACCGCGGGCTGGCGCCAGGCGTACCTCAGGGTGCACGAGTGGATCGCACCTCGTGAACTGCCCACACGTTCGCTTGCAGTATGGGTTCCGGGCAACAGGGGGGCGATGTTCGCACGTTCCCCGACTCTCGTTGCGGGGGAACGAGCACTTCTCCTGCTCCAGCCGCTGGACTCTCTCGTCACGAGTCTCAGAATCGGTTACGAATACACGCCCGGCCAGCGTTACATCCTCCGACCGATTGACAAACTTCCTGCAGCGCTACTGCCCGTGCTCAGGGAGATTTACCGCTGATGCCTCCCTTCAGGATTGCAATCCTCCGCCGTCTGGTCCTGGGACTGATCGTCTTTGTTCTTGTGGCTGCCGTCTTCTTTGTCTCCCGCTACAGCGTTACCGTCGTGAACATGATCCCTGCCGGTCAGGGATACGAAGAAGATCAGAACCCGGAGCCTTCGATAGCCGTAAACCCTGCCAACAGCCAGGAGATTGTCGCGGCGCCACTCTTCGTTGGATTCGAGTCACCTGGTTGCTCCGAGAGCGCCTTCGGAATCCTGCGGAGCGTCGACGGCGCCAAGACGTGGGCTCTTCATTGCACGATGGACCTCGGCGCCCCTTACTGGATGGGCGATCCAGCGATCGCATTCACCGGAGACGGTACGAAACTGATAGTTGGGGCGCAGCGGTTTGATGAGTACACGCACGAAGCGCGAATCTTCGAGGTGCAGCCGTCTTCTGATCCGATCTGGCCCGTGACCGACCTTGTATCACCGGGCAACACCTTTCTCGAGAGCTCTCACCTGCCATGGGTGTCGACATCTCCTTCAGCGAGCTCCGCGGGATTTGCTGTCGGGATGGACAGCTACAACAGCACCAGCGGATGTAACTCAGGTGTAGTCTGGTCTAAACTCACCGCTTCGGCTGTCACCCGTACTTGTGTTTCAAAGCGGCCGCCACTGGATGGCTCGGTCTGGACTCCGGTCGTCAGGACCGCCATCGCAGCCGATGGTACCATGTACGCTGCGACCTACAGGATGGCGAACGCGCCGATCCCCATCAGCGATTCCTACTCGCAGGGTGAACTCGATGTCGTGGTTTTCCGGCACGATCCGTCGACGACGGCTGCTAACGCGTTCAGCAACCTCACGGATGAAGCCGGGACAGGAACGCCCTGCACCGCCGGCGACGGCGCGGTCGGGTTTCGTGTGGCGCGGTGCGTGCCTGTCCCGCATTCCAAGGCGCTCGATTTTGGCGGCGAGCGGAGGACGTATACACACGTGGCACTTGCCGTCAATCCCAATGACAGCAAACATCTCGTCGTGGCCTGGGGCGATACGGCGGGCCCGACGGTAGGCATGACCCTGCGCGTAAGAGAATCGCTCGACCGGGGGAGTACGTGGGGTACAGAGTACGCTGTGAAGAGCAGCCTCAACCCCGCTCTTTCGATCAACACCAACGGGACCGTTGCCTTCGCCTGGCAACACCTTGCCGATCTCGTTGACGGCAAGCGTTGGCAGACGCAGTTGGCGCTGTTCGCCAAGGGAAACGTCGCGGCTCCGCCGCACACCACTTATACCCTGTCCGACCATCCCGCCGGCCTGCCGGGTTCCTGCTATGTGCCGTACATCGGTGATTACATCGACCTCAAATCGGTCGGCTCAAGTTTCTACGGAGTCTTTTCAGCCAGCTCCGATCTCGACGCGTCGAATTTTCCCCAGGGCGTACAGTACGAACGAGAAAAACATGTGGCGGTGTCTACCGGCTGCCCAACCATCGGGAGCGGGAACGGCGAGCCTGAGCTCACGATCGATCCCTACTTCTTCCGCATAGCCCCACGCCTCATCGTGGACCGAATGTGGAGATTATTCGAGTACATCAAGGCGATCATCTACTGAGCGGCGCGAAAAATGGGGCCATGATGCGAGGGGCGGGACTCGAACCCGCACTCCCTTGCGGGAAGGGGATTTTAAGTCCCCTGCGTCTACCATTTCGCCACCCCCGCGTCAGGCACTCTCCGCCGTCGCCGGCGACCCGGTAACTCACAGCGAGAGCGGGAAACGGGACTCGAACCCGCGACCCCAACCTTGGCAAGGTTGTGCTCTACCAACTGAGCTATTCCCGCGCACCCTGAGTATAGCACCATCCCCAACTCACGCCCACATCATCCACGACCCTTCTTCACCCGCGCTTTATCAGTAGCGCGCACAACCGGCACCCCTGACGTGACCTCACCCTCACCCTCCGCAATCGCCAGCACCTTCGTCACCGTGTTCCAGTTGCGAACTGTAACCGGAGTCCGGCTACTCCCCATCAGACGAGCAGCCAGTTTCGATGTCCCGAGACCGTTACCGAACCAGCCGTACAGCTCCCTCCCCCTCCCCTTCGCTATAATCTCCTCACCGGCAGCCGCGTAGCGCTCGAGATCAGCGACGTACTCACGCGCAGGTGCGGCGTGCAGGAACCCCACAACCAGCCTGGCCGGCTCACCTGCCCTCGCCTTCGTCATGGGCAGGCCATCAACAACGCTCCGCAACTCCGCAACACTGCGGACCATCACCTCCACACCAAACCCGAACTCCCGCTCGATCACCCCCCGTATGGCCACCGCCACCTTCAGTGGATCGTCGAGTGACGAGGTCACGACAATGTTGCCGCTCTGGAGATGTGTGCGCACTTCGCTGAAGCCCGCCACCTGACAAACTTCACGAAGCCTGGCCATTGGCACAATGTGGCGTCCCCCCACGTTTACGCCACGGAGGAAGATGATCCAGGTGCCCGGCTTGCGTTTCAATCCTCCTCCCAGCCATCGGCCCAGTCGACGTCCATTCCGGACTCGGCCTGCGTCAGCCAGGTTCGCGCCGGCCGCCCCCAACGCTCGGCGAACATCCGCTCGAGCGGATCCCGCAGCTCGCCGAGCGCGGTCTCGTCGCCCGCAACGATCGCGCAACCTCCCCATCCGGCTCCGGTCAGTCGCGCTCCGACCACACCGTCGCGCCCCAGCTTCATCGATTGCTCGACTATCCAGTCCAGCTCGGGAGTCGAGCACTCATACAGCTCCCTGAGCGACATGTGCGACTCGAGCAGCAGGTCCCCGTTCGGACTGCCTGCACGCAGCGACTCCACAAAGCGGGCGACACGCTCGTTCTCACCAACGACGTGCAGCGCGCGCTTCCTCGCTGCAGTGTCCAGCGCTGCGCCGTCGACCATGCCAGCAGTCGCGTGAGCGAGAAACTCCACTGACTGATCGACACGCTGAATGCCCTCAAGCGCGCGCTTGCACTCCTCCCGGCGCTCACTGTACCGCGATCGCCGCAGTTCGCGCGGTGTTGCCGAATCCACGATCAGAACGTGGAGTCCGCACGGAATCGCGTCGGTGCGGCCGGAATCGCACCAGATCCTGAGCGCGTTCCCGGCGGTTCCGTATGCACTCGCCATCTGGTCCATGATCCCTGACGGAACTCCGACGAAACCGGTCTCCGCCCGGTGGGCCGCCGCACCAACCGCCGGCAGATGGTCGATGAGCCGGGCCCGGGCACACACCAGCCCCGCGACAACCGTCGCTACTTCCAGAGCGGCTGAGGAACTGAGCCCCGCTCCCGGAGGCACGGTGCTGACCACAGCCAGGTCGGCCGCCGCCGGCTCGCCAGCGGTCATCCGCATCGTTTCGCGCAGTGCGCCGTGAACGTAGTCCCACCAACTGCCGGCGGGTTCTGGTGAACTCGCTACAAACTCTCCAGTGCCAGGGAACGACGATGACACAACCCGCGAAACGTCCCGCCTGCCCGCGCCACGCGCGGCCACCCAGGTTCTGTGGCCGATTGCGATTGGCAGCACCTGTCCGCCGTTGTAGTCGGTGTGCTCCCCGATGAGGTTGACGCGCCCGGGCGCCGACGCAATCACCGTCGGCTCAACTCCGAAATTGCTCCTGAACAGGGCGCGAACCTCACGCACCCGCGCGTCTTCAGGGTTTGATCCCAAGGGAATGCACCGCGTACCACGTTGTCCAGGCGAGCAGACCTGCCAGGGAGGCATCGCCACCGTCCGCCGTTCCCCGGCCGTCGCCGTCGATTACCTGTGCGGCCAGCCCGTTACCCAGTTGCGCCCGGCGCAGCCATCGGATCACTTCCTGCGCGTCGGGACCCAGGAGCCTGCCCAGCTGCTGGACGAGCGCTTTCGGCTCGCCGCCCAGAGAGCGGACCGTGCGGCGAAAAGTGGAATCAGACCGGTCAGCGGCGTCATACAGCGGAAGCCAGCTCGCTGACGCCGCCGGGTCGTCATCCGCGACTGCCTCGCCCGCGAGATTCACGGCCGACATCAGAATCTCCCGGCCGTCCCTGTCCCGCGTGAATTGTCGGGTCATCGCCGAACGAACGAGGTCCGGATCTTCGACCTGCTTCGCGGTCTCCTCGTCGAGCGTTCGCCTGAACACGTCGAGCGCCTGGGCGACAACGGCGTTACCGTGAAGCGTATACGGAAACGCCGTCTGACCTCCTGCGGGAGAAATTTCCGTCGAGTAGAGGGACACCTCTTCGTGGCGACGCACTCGAATGTCCTCGTACGAGCCGTAGAGGGTGTCGGCCACGATCGGCTCTTCCACGATCTGATCATCGTTGGATTCCCGGATGTACCGATCGATCGCGATCGCGTAAGAAGCTGCACCCTCGAGCGAAAAGCCCGGTTCGAAGAGCGTACCGTCGAGATACCGCACTCCCATGCCCGGCGAGTAGCCGTGCAGTTCGCACGCTCGCAGCAGGAGCTCCCGTCCCAGCGGTGGATCGGCAAGCTGAATGGCCGGCAATGTCCAGAGCAGCGCCTCCCATTCCCTGACTGTCACGCCGCACGAGTGCCAGGGGACCCTTGTTCTCACGAGGTAGAAGTGAGCGTCGTCCAGCGCGCGGCCTGCACCGTAGAAATAGGCAAAAAGGAGATTGCGGTTGATCAGGCCGTCCAGAGCCTGGTTGCCGGTTGACTGCTCGAGCGAGCGGAGGGCATCACGCGTCGCACTGAGCAGGTAGCGCCAGCCGCGTCGTTTCATGACCGCAACCGTTGCTTCGGCGCCATCGCCCTCCGGACCGACAGCAATGAAAAACGCGGCATCGGCGGTACCGTTAGGCGGAACGCGAACGTCGCGCCTTATGGAATACCGGTTCGCGTCAGTTTCGATGACGGGGGCGCCGTCGCAGCCGATTGCCAGCGCGACCAGACCGGGGACCGACTCGCCGGAGAGGATGACCGCACCGCCTTCGGTGCTGCCGCGGCGCACGACATGTGAATCCACGGACGGCCGCGGCACGCGAACCCGCAGCTGCCGGTGTCCGAGCACGCCATCAAGGCCCACCGAGACGCGCAATGCGGTCCGTCCCCGGTTCTCGAACGTGAACGCGTAGACGGCCCCCGCGGTATCAGCATCGCGGCCGTAGGGGGCAAAGACAGTCGCCCGGATTACGAGGTTGCCAGCGGAGATCGTGAAAGTTGGCAGCCATCCCAACGCTCGTTCCCACGCAACTTCGGTTTCTGACCAGTTGACCTCCACTCCATCGACCACCAGTACCGGCCGGGCGAGTGGCGCCTCTTTGCCGCTGGCGAAGTCGGCGCCTCCTGCGAACTCAACCGCCGCACGCGCCGCCCGATGGAGCACTCCGACCGCGTGGATTGACCCGTCGACGGGGTGGATGCAAGGGAGGGCGATCCAGTGATTGCCTGTGATTTGCCATGGAATACCCGGGATCGGCGTTGGACTCACGGTCTACTTAAGTTTCGTGGTTTCGTGCCGGTACCCCGCCCGACGGTCGGCGGAAGCTCACCGGAACCCGTCAACGTAGCCCACTTGCGCGCACTCAGCATCACCTCAGGCCGCACTTTGCCGTCGCGGCGAGCGCGGCTGTCGAAACTGCTCCTCCCCCTCCTCCTGGTCCTGGCCCCACTCCCGGTGGCCGGTCAGGTGGTCCTTGGCCCATTCGACGACGCAACCGTCGTACGGCGCGGGACGGTTCGTCTTGTCGTCGCTCCTCTGTGGACACGCTGGGACCAGCGTTTTGCGGATGGGCTGGGCGGAACCTCGCGGGGCACACTCGAGCCACTTGCGTCCGATTTCAACCTCGCCGAGGTCGGAGGGCTTCAGCTGCCGAGGCTGGGTCTGGTGGACGGCGCCTTGCGGTCGATTCTGGGTGGCGCACCGCCGGCGCGACTCACGCTTGGCAACCTCGAGACCCGTTTCGACCGATCGTTCACCATAACCAACCTGTCGCTCGAGCTCGGCGTCTCCCGCAGACTTACTTTAGGTGCATTGATGCCCGTTGTGCAGTCGCGGACGGACGTATCGGTCACGCCTAACGCGACGCTTTCAGGCAACGTCGGCATCAACCCCGGCTACACCTTTCCCGGGGCCCGGGTCGTCAACGCGCAGGTGGTCTCGCAGATCAGTTCGGCCAGTCAGCGCTTGCAGGGTCTCCTCACGACCTGCGCAGGCAGCCCGGCACCCGAATGCACAGCAGTCAACGCCGACAGGGCTCGTGCCCAGGCGCTCGTTGCGGCGGCAGGGTCGGTCTCGGCCGGAATCCAGCAGCTCTTCGGCACATCGGCGGCAGACCCCGGGCTACCCTTTGCTCCCGTCGAACGGGGAGCCCTGCACACAGCAGTTGGTGCGAGGCTGTCGACTCTCGCCGGTGACTTCCTGTCATTCCTGGGTGCTCCGACTGGCTCGACGAGCTGGATCGACAGCAGGCCGGTTGGTGCTGCACCTGTGGCCTACGCCGACTTCCAGCGAATCCTTGCCGACACGCTCTTCGGCATTGCAGCCGATTCGCTGGTCCATGTTGACCGCAGCTGGATCGGCGACATGGAGGTGGGCGCCCGCGTGCTTCTGTTCGATTCCTTCGGCGGCGGGGTGCCTCAGCAGGCTGCCATGGGCGGAGTTCGCACGCGGCTCACTGCCGGAGTCATTTACCGGCTGGGCTCGACCCAGTGGAAGCTGCCAGGAGTGTTTGCCGATCCGGGAACCGGTGACGCTCAGAATGACATTGAAGGACTTGTCGCGGCCGACGTTGCACTCGGCAGGCGCTTCTGGTTTTCGGTGCTTGGTCGCTACACCAACCAGCTGAGCGACGTTGAGCGGATCCGCGTTCCAACCGCAGCCCACGATCCTTTCCCGGGATTCGCCTCCGAAGCCCAGCTTGAGCGTAACCTTGGCGATGCGATCTCGCTCACCGTCTCACCGCGGCTCATCATTGCCTCGTCAGCGGCTATTGGAGCCTCGTGGCTCTACTACAACAAGACGGCTGACAGCTACCGATACTCAGCGGCACCACCCACCGGCAGCGCGCCCGACCCGGATGTATTGGGCGAGGGATCAGCCCTCGTCGAGCAGAGGCTGGCAGCCGGAGCTACCTACTCGACGATGTCGGCCTTTCTGGCTGGGCGCGCAAGACTGCCCCTCGAAGTGAGCCTGATCGCTGGTCAGACGGTATCAGGCGCGGGTAACGCACCCAGGCAGCGCTATCTGAACTTTGTGTTGCGGGTGTATCGGAGACTGTTCTAAAGGCGGGAAGGGATCCAGCGAAAGATCCGGGAGACCCCGGATCTGCGGCATGCTGCGCATGCCTTGTCCGGGGAACTGGCTTGCCCTTGCCCTAACGGATCGCGGGCGGTCGCATGCCTTGTCGAGAACTCCTTCCTTCATGCAGTCCCAAGCGCACCGTGTCCGTGCAGGGCGCCCCCTGCAGTTCTCCCGCGAAGGCGGGAGTCCAGGGGCGTTGTTTCCAGCGTTAGCGAGAGCTGAGAGCGCCCCGGGTCCCGGGAGACCCCGGATCCGCGGCATGCTGCGCATGCCTTGTCCGGGGAACTGCCTTCCCCTTGCGCTCCCGGATCTCGGGCGGTCGCATGCCTTGTCCGGGGAGCTGCATTCCACGTGCACTCCCGGATCTCGGGCGGTCGCATGCCTTGTCCGGGGAGCTGCATTCCACGTGCACTCCCGGATATCGGGCGGTCGCATGCCTTGTCCGGGGAACTCCTTCCTTCATGCAGTCCCAACCGCACCGTGTCCGTGCAGGGCTTCCACTGCAGTTCTCCCGCGAAAGCGGGAGTCCAGGGGCGTTGTTTCCAGCATGAGCGAGAGCCGAGCGGCTTCGAGTCCCCCGCGAACCTCCCACCACTGAGCCATCAGCCCTCCTGAATCGCCTCCGCAAGCAACTCCCGCGCGTGATCCCTGCTCTTGCTGCTTTCCGGATCGCCGCCGAGCATGCGAGCTATTTCACGCACGCGCTCCTCACCAAGAACGACGGCGATGTCCGCCGTTGTCACGCCCTCGGCGCTCCCTTTCCTCACCACGAGGTGGTGATGGGCGCGGGAGGCGATCTGCGGCAGGTGAGTTATCGCGAGAACCTGATGATGTTCGGCCACTCTCCGAACCGCGTCACCGACGTACGAAGCCACCTGTCCACCGATCCCGCTGTCCACCTCGTCAAAGACGAGGGTGGGCGTGCCATCGAGCCGAGCCAGTATCGTCTTGAGAGCGAGCATTATGCGCGCCAGTTCTCCGCCCGAGGCGATCCGGGCAAGTGGCCGCGCTTCGTGCCCGACGTTGAGCGCGATGTTGAAGACGACATCTTCGGCGCCGAAACGCGCTGTCTCATTGCGCCTCGCGAATGCAACCAGAAGTTTGCCCTCCTCCATTCCAAGCCCCGGCAGCAGGCGACCGACTTCGCGCTCCAGACGCCTCCCCGCCCGTTCGCGGAGCTGCGTCAGCCGGGCAGCCGTCTTCTCGAGCTCGATCAGCGCCGTCGACTCGCGCCCGGCCAGTACGCCCATGTCGAGAGCGCCCGAGTCGACCAGCGCCAGCTCGCGAGTGACATCCGCCAACTGGGCGAGCGCCGCCTCGATCGACCCGCCGTATTTCGCGGAGAGCCGGTGAACGAGATCACGACGGCGCTCCACCTCCAACAGCCGCTCGGGATCGGTCTCCAGTGAGTCTTCGTAGTTGGCAATCTCTCTCCCGAGTTCGCCGAGCTGCACGTGGGCGGAGTCCAGCAGCTCCTCCAGCCTCTGCAACGCTGGATCGAGGCGAGCCGCTGCCGAAAGGGAGCGCTGTGCCGCGCTCAACTGATGCAGCACTCCTGTTTCGTCATCGTCGATCGAGGCGCGCAGCCGGGCCGCGTGTTGCCGCAGTTCCACGGCGTGCGACACCCTCCGCGCCTCCTCCGCCAGCCGTTCATCTTCACCGGGGATCAGCTTCGCCTCACCCAACTCCTTCCCGACGAAACGGAGGTAGTCTGCCCGGCGGGCAGCATCCGCGCGACTTGCGGCGAGCAACTCACGTTCAATCCTGATGGAGGAAAGGGTGTCCCACGCAGTCCCCAATGCAGCCGCGACCTCCTCAGCACCACCAAACGCGTCGAGAATCGCGCGCTGGGACTCGCCGTCGAGCAGCCCGCGCGAGTCGTGTTGGCCGTGAACGTTCACCAGCTGCGCTCCGATTTCACCGAGAGTCCCGGCCGGGACCGGGTTGCCGTTGATCCAGGCTCGGCTCCGCCCCGCGCGGTTCACTTCTCTCTTGAGAATCAGCGTTTGGTCGCTGATCTCGATCCCGCGCTCGTCCAGATCGGTGACCAGTTGTCCGTTGTCACTGACCTCGAATACTCCCTCGACCGTGGCCCGATCAGCACCTGTTCGGACGATATCGGCTGAGGCCCGCTCTCCGAAAAGAAGGGCGAGAGAGCCCGCTATGATCGACTTGCCCGCTCCTGTTTCGCCGCTCAGCACATTGAACCCCGGCTTGAGCGCGAGCGTGACTGACTCGATTACTGCGACGTTGCGGATGCGCAGTTCCGTGAGCACGGCAGCACCCCCCTAGTGACTCGTTGCGCCCCCTCCCCAGCCCAGCTTGCCGCGCATCCTGGCGAAGAAGCTGGACTCTGGGAAGCGTACGATCACCACGCGTCGTTCTGATCTCCGGATGACAAGCGAGTCCCCGTACTGGAAGATCGCGCTCTCCTGTCCGTCAACAGTGATCAGCTGCGCCGAATCGTCATCCTGGACTCTCAGCGTCACCAGACTTTCCGGACCGAGTACGAGCGGCCTTATTGAAAGCGTATGAGGTGAAATCGGAGTGAGGACGATGGACTGGAAGCCCGGATGGACGATGGGGCCGCCAGCGGAGAGAGAGTAGGCCGACGACCCGGTCGGGGTCGATGCGATGATGCCGTCCGCGGCATAGGCAGCAACGTGCTCGCCATTGACCTCGATCTTGAGCCTGATGACGCGCGCCTTGCCTCCCTGGTGCATGACTACGTCGTTCAGCGCCGACCATGATTCGCGTTCCTCTCCCTCCCGCATCAGGGTCGCTCCCAGCGTCATGCGCGCGTCGGGAATGAAGTCGCCGGCGCAGATGCGCCGGAACGCCGTGGGGAGTTCTGCCGGACCGCAGACGGTGAGGAATCCGAGCCGGCCCAAGTTGACACCGAGGATGGGGACCTCGCGGCCCCCGAGGAGGCGTGCTCCACGGAGAAACGTCCCGTCGCCTCCGATTGTTATCAGCGCGTCAATCTCGTCCACACTGACGAGCTCATGGTGCCCGCTCTGCCTCGATAGCGCCAGCAGCGGCCGCTCCAGCCACAGCGATGTCGAGCTTTCGCGGGCGAGGTCCCCAAGCGTCTGGAGAAGGGATGCAATCTCCGTGTAGCCGGTATGGCCAACAACGCCAAAGCGGGTCACCCGGCGACGGCCTCGGACGTGCTCAGTGCACGAACCCGCACGGCTATTCCAGCCGCATCCAGCCCGCAGTCGCGCAACTGACGCGTACGGGGAGCCGCGTAGATGACGCGGTCGGGTACTCCATGCGCCACCACCCTCACACTCGGATCGAGCTTCTGGACCTCGGATCCGATCCAGGCACCGAAGCCGTTGATGACAGTACCCTCTTCAACCACAAGCAGGGTGCGGTGGCTGGCGAGCAGAGCGTTGAGCGTCACCACGTCATACGGCTTGAGAAAGCGACAATTCACGACAGTCAGGTCGAACCCCTCGCCGGCGAGTGCCTGCGCCGCCGCCAGTGCCGGCAGCACCATCGTGCCGACAGCCAGTATCGCGAACTCGCTCCCCGAGCGGAGCACTTCCCAGGTCCCGCTGGGCACGGGCGCAATGTCGGCAGCCTTGCCCACCACGTCAGGCGCCGCATCGCGCGGATAGCGGAGCGAAAACGGCCCGTCAGAGTTCAGTGCCGTTTTCAGAAGCCCGATCATTTCGCTGCCGTCTTTTGGCGCCGAGACCGTCATGTTGGGCACAGCGAGCATGTAGGCGATGTCGTAGAGACCCATGTGCGTCTCCCCGTCTTCGCCGACGAGTCCGGCCCGGTCGAGGCAGAAGGTGACGGGGAGCCTCTGGATCGCCACGTCGTGAATGATGCTGTCGTAGGCCCGTTGCAGAAAAGTCGAGTAGATGGCGGCCACAGGGCGCAGTCCTCGCGTAGCCAGCCCGGCGGCGAACGTCACTGCGTGTGCTTCGGCGATGCCTACATCGAAAAAGCGCGTGGGATGGACGTGGGCCACCGTGGCCGTCCCCGTACCCCCGGGCATGGCCGCGGTAATGGTGACGACGTCCGCACGCTGATCCATGATCTCCGTCAGACCCCGGCCGAACACCGCCGTGTATTGCGGATTCCCGGTCGAGACCTTGAGCTGCTTGCCGGTCGCAGGATCGTGCCCCGGAGGAAGGGCGTGCCACTTCTCGCCGTGTTCGCCAGCCGGGAACCCCTTGCCCTTCTTCGTGATCACGTGGATGAGTCGGGGCCCGGGCATCGACCTTACGGCGGAGAGCGTGTCGACCAGGACCGCGGTGTCGTGCCCGTCGATTGGTCCGAAATACCGGAACCCGAGTTCCTCGAATAGAACGCCCGGAGTCAAAAACGATTTGACGCTCTCTTCCCACTTGCGAACCCAGGCTTCGATGTGGCGGTTCTTCTCGACGATCACTCCGATGCGGCTGCGAATCCTGTTGTAGATCGGATTACGCTGGACCTGGTTCAGGTACTTGGACATCGCGCCCCCGTTGGGCGCGATCGACATCTCGTTGTCGTTGAGAACCACGATCACATCGCGGTCGGAATGCCCGGCGTTGTTGAGGGCTTCGTAAGGCAGTCCACAGGTCAGCGAGCCGTCGCCGATGACTGCAACCACCTTGTAGTCATCGCCCAGTATGTCGCGGCCGGCGGCGATGCCGAGCGCAGCCGAGATCGAGGTACCGGCGTGACCGGCGCCAAAGACGTCGTATTCACTTTCGCTCCGCTTGAGGAAGCCGGAGACGCCGCCCTCCTGACGCAGCGTTTCGAGGCGCTGGTTGCGGCCGGTGAGGACCTTGTGCGGGTACCCCTGGTGACCGACGTCCCAGATCAACTGGTCGCGGGGGGTTTCAAAGACGTAGTGCAGCGCAACGGTCAGTTCCACAACGCCGAGGCCGGCCCCGATATGCCCACCGGTCCGCGAACAGACGTCAATGATCCGATCACGAACCTCCGTGGCCACAGCGGGCAGCTCGTCCCTGCTCAGGCGGCGCAGATCAGTCGGTGATTCGATTCGGTCAAGGAGGGGCATGAAAAGGAAGGTGATCGATGAGGTTGTCCGGGGGAAGCGTCGGAAGCGCGAGGCGCCGTCTCAGGACCGCCTCTCGAGAGCCTGGGTCACGATCGCCGCCAGCTCGGCAGAGTCGACGCCGGCCGGGTGCAGCGCCGCCACGGCGACCGCTCCCGCCTTCTCCGCTTTGGCGCGGGCGCCTTCGATACCGAGGAGGTCGGGCCATGTCGGTTTTCCAAGGATGGCATCACGGCGTGAGCTCTTCCCCAGCTCGGCCGTCGATGCCGTGACGTCGAGAATATCATCCACGATCTGGAAGGCGAGGCCGAGTTCCGCACCGTACGTCGAAAGCGCGCGGACGGTGTCAGGGGGCGCTCCGGCAGCGAGCGCTCCCAACGCGGCCGAAGCTTCGATCAACGCGGCCGTCTTGGCGCGATGAATCGCCTCCAGTTGACGCGCCGTCGGGCGTGAATGTTCATGGTCGAGGTCCATTAGTTGGCCGCCGATCATCGATTCGGAGGCGGCTCCGGCGGCGGACATCAGCGTGCCGCCGATCCGGGCTGTGACGGGCGCGGGCAAACCGAGTGTGGCACATCCTTCGGCCGCGACCCGCGCCGCGGTGGCGATCATCAGCACTCCGGCGGCAGTTGCTTCCGGAACGCCAAATGCGCGATGCAGGGTTGGACGGCCGCGGCGCACGTCATCGTCGTCCATGCAGGGGAGATCGTCGTGTACGAGCGAATAGGCGTGAATGATCTCCACCGCCGCCGCGAGTGCTGAGGCGTCACCTCGACCGCGGCAGGCCCTGAACGAGCAAAGGAGAATCCGTCCACGGATTCGCTTGCCGCCGCCGAGCAGTGCGTAGCTGATGGCGTTCCCCAGCACGGGCTGCCCGTAGCCTGACTCGTCACGAGCCAGGCCGGCAAGAACCGCGTCAATGGCGGCCCGATCAGTGCCTGACGCTGACAGTATAATGTCAGCCGTCAAGAGGATCGGTCTCGAGAGACCCCTCGGCGCGCCGCACGAGCACCTTGACGCTCGCCTCGGCACGGGCGAGCTCCGCATGTGCAATCTTCAGCTGCTCGATGCCGGCCTCGAACAGCGCCAGTGCCCTGTCCAGGGGAACGTCGGACCGCTCCAGTTCCTCGACAGCTGCTTCGAGTCGCGCCAGCGCGTCCTCGAACGCGCCCTTCTTCCGGCCCTCGGTCACGGCGGCTCGCCCTCCGCCCGTCGGACGGTTGTCGTCAGTCGCCCATCGCGCAAACGTATCTCCAACTCATCACCCGGTGAAACCGACGCGATGCTCGAGACCACCAAACCGCGGACATCGGTAGCAATGGCAAACCCCCGGCTAAGCACGGCGAGTGGACTCAACGCATTCAACTTTCCGGCGGCGGCGGAAACACGCAATCGCCGCCGCTCGACGACGCGGCCGGCCGCCAGCGTCAGTCTCCGGCTGCAATGTTCCAATTGGCGGCGCGAAGCGCCAGCCCTCGCCGATAGACCCTCCCTGAGCCTGCGCCGCAGCCGTTCCACCAGGGCCGTCACATCCTGAAGGTTGGGTACAGCCAGTTCCGCGGCCGCCGACGGTGTCGCTGCCCGGAAGTCGGCGACGAGGTCACAGATCGTGGTATCGATTTCGTGTCCGACAGCCGTTATTACAGGGACCGGGCATGATGCCAGCTTGCGCGACAGCCGCTCGTCGTTGAACGCCCAGAGGTCTTCGCGCGACCCTCCTCCGCGGCCGATTATCACGACGTCGGCCCCACCCCACCGCACGAGGCGCGACAGGGCTCGGCCGAGCGACATGACGGCGTCCTGGCCCTGAACGGCCGCCGGAACAAGGACCACCTCCACAAGTGGGTTACGGCGCCTGATCACCGACGTCACGTCGTGCAGCGCCGCGCCATCGGGGCTGGTAATGACGGCAACACAACGGGGAAAAAACGGTAGCGGACGTTTGCGCGCCTGATCGAGCAACCCGTCAGCCTCGAGTCGCCGCCGTGTTTCCTCGAACGCCTTGCGAAACAAACCGTCCCCTGCAGCGGTGAGGCGCGACACGATGAACTGCAGTTCCGAACGTCCCGCGTACACGTCCACCTGGCCGCAGACAATCACCTTCATGCCCTCGTCCGGCGCCGCCGGAAGCCAGCGCGCCGTCGACGCCCATACTACACAGCGAATGGATGCGGCCTGGCCCTTGAGTGAAAAGTACCAGTGCCCGTTACGATGCTGAGTGAACTGGGTCACTTCACCTTCAACCCAGAGCACGGGGAACGAGCCCGCTACGACCACCTTGATCGTCGCCGCGAGGTCGTCGATCGATAACGGGCTCTCGGCGCTCTCGCCGGGCGGTGCCTTGGGACGGTCCGCCTGCGGAATCGGGAGACGCTCCTGACGTTCCCCGCCCCGCTCACCTCGGCGGGCCGGTGAGGAATCCCGCCGGGGGGGCCGGCCACCCGCTGTCACGCCGACTGGCTTGCGGCCCGCACCGTATTCCGAAGCAGCATCGCAATTGTCATCGGGCCAACGCCACCGGGTACGGGAGTAATCAGCGACGCCACCTGGCGGACGCTCTCGAAATGTACGTCGCCGACGAGCCGATATCCCCGTGACGCCGACGCGTCGTCAACGCGGTTGATCCCGACGTCAACTACCACGGCACCGGGCCTGACCATGTCTCCGGTAATCATCTCCGGCTTCCCGATTGCGGCGATTACGATGTCCGCTCGACGGGTATGTGCGGCCAGGTCCCGCGTCCGTGAATGACAGATGGTTACGGTGCAATTGCCGCCAGCGCCCGTCTGAATGAGCAGGGCGGCCATCGGCTTCCCAACGATATTGCTGCGCCCCACAATCACAGCCTCCTTGCCGGTAGTGTCGACACCGTAGCGAACAAGAAGCTCCTGCACCCCGGCGGGCGTACAGGGAGCGAACCCGTCCTTCTCGCCGATCAGCAGCTTGCCGACGTTCACCGGATGGAAACCGTCCACGTCCTTTCGGGGTGAGATCCGCCGGACGATCGTGTTCTCATCCATGTGTTTCGGCAACGGGCTCTGAACGAGAATCCCGTGAACGGTGGCGTCAGCGTTGAGCCGGTCGATCAGCGCTTCGAGCTCAGCCTGGGGCGTAGCCGCCGGTAATCTGATCGTTTCGCCCTTCATGCCCAGTTCGATGCTCGTCTTTTCCTTGGAGCGCACGTAGACAGCGCTTGCGGGATCGTCACCAACGAGGACAACGGTGAGACCCGGTGTTATCCCCTTCGCCCGAAGAGCAGCCACTTCCGAGGTGAGGTCTTCGCGAACGGCGCGGGCGACCGCCACCCCGTCAATGATTCCTGCAACTCCCCGCTCAACGCGCGACATCGACGGCCCTCGTTTCTCTGATGAGTACAACCTTGATCTGCCCCGGATACTGGAGCTCCGACTCGATCCGCCGCGCGATTTCGTCTGCCATCGCCGTCATCCGGACGTCGTCCACGGCGTCGGGCGTGACGATCACGCGAACTTCACGTCCGGCCTGGATGGCGAACACCTTTTCGACGCCCCTGTAGCTGGAGGCGATTTTCTCCAGACCTTCCAACCGCTTGACGTAGGTTTCAAACGCTTCGCGGCGGGCACCCGGCCTCGATCCCGAAATGGCGTCGGCAGCCTGCACCAGCACCGACACTTCGCTCTCGTGCGGAACGTCATCGTGGTGGGCGGCAATGCAGTTTATGACGAGTGGATGTTCGCCGTATTTGGTCGCCACCTCTACGCCCAGCTGGACGTGCGTGCCTTCGTGTTCGTGTGTCAGAACCTTGCCGATGTCGTGCAGCATCGCGCCGCGCCGGGCCAGTTTGACGTCCAGACCGAGCTCCACGGCCATGATCCCCGCCAGGTGCGCCACTTCCTTGGAGTGGTCGAGGATGTTCTGACCGTAGCTCGTACGCCACTTCATGCGGCCAATAAGCTTGATGATCTCGGCGTGGAAGCCGTGGATGCCGGTCTCGTAGGCGGCCTGTTCACCGAGCTCGACGATCTGCTGATCGACCTCGCGGCGTGACTTGGCGACCACCTCCTCGATCCGGCCGGGGTGGATACGTCCGTCAGTCACAAGCTTCTCGAGAGCCAGTCGCGCAACTTCGCGCCGCACGGGATCGAAACAGGATACCACAACCGTGTCCGGCGTGTCATCGATGATGACATCGACACCCGTGGCCAGCTCGAATGCGCGGATGTTCCTCCCTTCGCGACCGATGATGCGCCCCTTCATTTCGTCGTTTGGCAGCGCCACCGACGAAACCGAGATCTCCGATGTGTGCTCGGATGCAATGCGCTGAACGGCGAGGGCCACGATCTTCTTTGCCTCACGTTCAGCTGACTTGCGTGCCGTTTCGCGGATTTCGCGCAACTTGTTCGCGGCGTCGGCCTCCGCCTCTTTCGTCATCCGCGCGATCAGCTCGGACCTGGCTTCGGCTGCGGTCATCCCCGAAAGCGCCTCAAGTCTCCTTTTCTCCTCGCTTACGCGACCCTCGAGCTCCTGCTCGTGCTCGGCGACAGTCTTTTCGCGGCGGCCAAGGTCGCTCCCACGGCGGCTCAACTCGCGCTCCCGCTGGTCGAGCAGCTCGAACTTCTTGTCGAGTTGAGCTTCGCGCTCCTGGACCCGCTTCTCCTCCGTCTGGACTTCGACGCGCCTCGACCGCGCTTCCGATTCCCAGGACTCCCGGGCCTTGATCAACTCTTCCTTGCCGGAGAGGAGTGCGGACTTTCGCGCCGAGTCCGCCTCGCGTTCAGCGTCACCGACGATGCGCCTGGCGGTCTCTTCGGCAGTGGCTTTCGCGGCTTTCTGCTCCGACAGGGCCACGAAGCGCCCGCGAGCCCGCCCAAAAAAGAAGAACGCCGCGGAAGCCGATAAGCACAATGCGGCCAACGCAGCGATGATGGTCAGCTCGTTCATGGATGTATGCTCCAGCGCGTCGGTCAGGACGCGAGGTATAGGGCACCACGTTTGATCCAGAAGGCTCGTCTTCCGCCTCGGCTACACTCGGGACGGCGCCGACGAAGGGCGCGGGACGGAGAGCGCTAAGTCTCGGAGGAGCTTGAACCTAGGCCCAAGCGTGTCACACGTCACACAAGCTAGACTGATCTCCTGGGCTCGGCAAGTTCGAGGGTAGGACGTTAACAAGGATTGAGCCTTTTCCGCCTTCCTTGTTCACCATTCACGCTGGCGCGCCAGGGCCGATCGGTCGGGGGCGGCTCGCCTGGCTCCAACCTTCCGGCCGACGCCCCCGGGAAGCAGCTTCCCGCTCCCTTTGCAGAACGGAGCATGCAGCTATTTCGTCTCGACGACCCGATCGGCTGGCTGAGGCTCGCCCTGGCAGCCTTCACGATTTTCTACATCGTCGCTCTCGTCCGGGCGATCGTTGCGTCTCGTCGAGCCGGCGCCGACGCTGTGGCCGCCTTTTCACGTCCGGAACCATCACCTGGCGGACTCGGGATTGGAGCTGTCACCAACTTTTTCGACACACTCGGGATCGGTTCGTTCGCTACGACAACATCGATCTACAGGGCCGGCCGTGTGATCCCTGACGAGCTGATTCCCGGAACGCTCAACGTTGGCCATACCCTGCCGGCCATAACGCAGGCTTTCATATACACAACCGTCATACCGGTTGACCCGGTGACGCTGATCTCGATGATCGCCGCTGCTGTCGCCGGCGCGTGGCTTGGCGCGGGAGTGGTCGCCGGATGGGACCGCCGGAAGATTCAGCTCGGAATGGGGCTGTGTCTGCTTGGCGCTGCAACACTGATGTTGTCGAGCCTCGCCGGCATCTTGCCTGCAGGTGGGACGCTACAAGGTGTGACCGGCGTCAAGCTGGCTATCGGCGTCACCGGAAACTTCATCCTCGGGGCGCTGATGACGCTGGGCATAGGCCTCTACGCTCCCTGTCTGATCCTCGTGAGCCTCCTTGGCATGAACGCCACCGTTGGTTTCCCGATCATGATGGGGTCGTGTGCGTTTCTGATGCCGGTGGCCAGCGCCCGCTTCATCCGCGAACGGAAGTTTCATCTCGGCGCGGCGCTCGGGCTTATCATCGGAGGACTACCGGCGGTCCTGGTGGCTGCCCTGATCGTCAAGTCACTGCCACTGACTGCCGTGCGCTGGCTGGTGGTCGTAGTCGTGGTCTACACCGCGATAACAATGCTTCTCGCCTCGCAGCTCGAACGGGCCGTGGATTCAGCGTCACCCAGGGCGGCGTGACGAACGAGGATTCCCGGGCGGTCAGTCCTGGAGTTCAGCCTGGCCGGTTGCGCGTTCAATCGAGAGAGGAATGTGTTCCATCGATTCTCCGCTCGCGCCCCCCCCCCTTTTTCCCGGGGGGAGCCACCGCCGAACCTCGGAGCTGAGCGCGTTCATCTCCTCGGCCACCTCTTCGCCCAGGCGCCGGGTTCTGAAGAGTTCGTCGGTAATCTGCATCGCGGCCATGATCGCCGCCCGCTGGGTCTCGACCACCTGCATCGACTGCAAGACGTCGCGGATGGCTCGATCAACGTGTTCGGCCACGGCCCGGGTGTGTTCGGGAGACTCGTCGCTGCGAATCGAGTATTCCTCGCCGGCGATGGTGACCTTTACGAGGTGTCGCTTGTCGCTCATTCGCTGGCCCTTCCCTGACCGTTTGGTCGCTGGTCTTCCTGTTGGCGGAGGAACTTCATGCGCGCCAGTAGTTGCCTCGTGCGGCGGGCGGCAAAGTCGAGACGCTCGCGCAGATCCCTGTTCTCCGCTTCAAGTGTGCGCAAGCGTACAAGGCTCGCCTCGTCGGCGCCATTGGTGACGGCAGCGTCGAGTGATCGGGCGCGCGCCTCTGCCACCTGGGCACGCCTCCTGAAGGCCGCCAGCTCGGTGCCAAGATTGCGCACGAGCTGCTCCAGCTGCCTGAATGCCGCAGGCTCAGGCGGTTCGCGGTCGGACACCCAGTTCTCTCTCCAGCGCCTGTAGGATCTTCGCGCGTCGTCCCTCGACTTCCTTGTCGCGAAGTGTGCGGCGCGGATCGCGGAAGGTCAATCTCCAGGCGACACTGCGGTGGCCCTCCGGTACACCGGCGCCCCTGAATTCGTCGAACAGACGCAGCGACTCGAGCAATTCACCCGAGGCCGACCGCAGGACCTCCTCGCATGCAGCGGCGGTCAAACTGTCGGGAACAAGGAGCGCGAGATCAAACTCAGCCGCCGGCGTAACCGGCAGTGCGGTGACCGTGATCGTTCGTGTGCGCGTGGCCAGCGGATGGTCATAGGAATGGCTGCCAGGCGGCGCCTCGGGATCGTTGCTGAGTCGCCCCAGCGCCAGCTCCACGGCCCACGCCTCGGGGGCCCAGACCGGGCCGTCGAGCCTGAGGCGGCGGACAACTCCCTTTGTATCGTCGCCGGACGTGATTCTCCAGAGGACGTCGTCGGTCCTGTCGGCACTTTCGTCGCCAGGGACGATGCTGAAGGAAGGGAGCACCGTGCGAGCAAGATCGAGCGCCATGGCTCTGGCGTCCCAAAGATCGAATGCAGGCGGTTGCGGCTCCGAAAAATGTGGTGGGCGACGTGGTCCCATGAGCAGCACACCAACCCGGAGCTGTTCGTCGGGCAGCTCCCCTGGTCGCGGTGCAAACGCGGACCCGATCTCGAACAGCCGCAGGTCGGCGCGCGCTCGGGCCAGATTGTACTCCGCTCTGCCCGCCAGCGTCTCCAGCAGGCTGGTCCGGAGGTGCGGCGTGTCTTCGGCAAGCGGGTTGCGAACGCTTTCGTGCGTGGAATCGCTCCCCGCGACAAAAGGAAGCGGCCGAACCTCCATGAATCCGCGTCCGATCAGCAAGTCGCGCACTGTCCGCGACATCTCGTGCAGTGGGTGATCGGGCACGGTTCCCGGCCGGAACGGTGCCAGTTCGTCGGACAGAACATCGTAGCCGCGGAGTCGGGCGATCTCCTCGACCAGGTCGACATCGCGCTCCACGTCATGGCGCCAGGAGGGCGGAGTCACGGCAATGATGCCCGATCCAGCGTCGTCGCAGCGGAATCCAATCGCGGACAGCAGGGCCACGACCTCGCCGGGCGTCACCTCGTCGCCAAGGAGCCGAGCGAGCCGCCGCACATTCAGTTGTACGGGTTCACTGCGCTCGTGCGAGCCGATGACTTCCACTGCATCGCCGTCCACGGAGCCGCCGGCTACAGCGATGATCATGGCAGCCGCCATCTGCAGCGCGGTTTTCGCTCCGAGAGCGTCCGTACCGCGCTCGAAGCGATAACTGGCGTCGGTCGAGAGGCCGAGGCTGCGCCTCGTGCGACGCACGTCGCGGGGGCTGAAAGAGGCTACTTCGAGAAAGACGTCGCGCGTTCCGGCTGTAACTTCGCTGTTGAGGCCACCCATGACGCCGGCGATGGCCACCGGTCCCCCGGCGTCAGCGATGACAGTCATTGTACCGTCGAGCCGGCGTTCCACCCCGTCCAGTGTCACGAGCGTCTCTCCAGCGGCCGCGCGCCGGACGATGATTGCCGGTCCTTTCAACCTTGCAACGTCAAAGGCATGCATCGGCTGTCCGACAGCATGCAGTGCGTAGTTGGTCACGTCGACGATGTTCGAAATCGGGCGCGCGCCCACGGACTCCAGGCGCCGCACAAGCCAGTCGGGCGACGGTGCGACTGTCACTCCCCTGATCACCACTCCCAGATAACGCGGGCAGCCCATCACGTCTTCAACCGAAACGTCTACTGTCGCTGCTCGTCCCGCGCGCCCGGCGCCTGCAACGTGCGGTCGTTCCCCACCATCGGCTCCTGCTTCGGCCTCCGGGAGCGATAGCGGATCCCGCAACACGGTTCCGGTGAGCGCGCTCAACTCGCGCGCCATCCCGAGGTGTGACAGGAGGTCGGGGCGATTCGGGAGGACGTCGACATCGTACACAACGTCTCCGATCTCGATCGCGTCGAGCAGGGGCGTGCCAGGTGCAGCGGTGGTATCCAACTCCATTATGCCGCTGTGGTCGCTGCCCAGGCCGAGCTCGTCGGGGGAGCACAGCATTCCGTTCGACGTTTCGCCCCTGATCTTCCGCTTCTCTATCGTCAGTCCACCCGGCAGGGTGGTTCCGGTTCGCGCGAAGGGATAGAGCTTGCCCTCGGTGACGTTCTGCGCTCCGCACACCACATCCAGCTCTTCACCACCACCGTCGTCGACCCTTGTCAACCAGAGACGGTCGGAGTTCGGATGTCGAACGGCCCTGACTACGCGGGCCACGACGACTGGCTGCAACTCGGCTCTCAGCCGCCGGACCTCGTCGACGGTCGCGACGTGCCTGCCGATAAGATCGCGGACCTCATCCGGTTTGCGGTTGTGCGGTACAATCGCCCGAAGCCAGTCGTGTGAATACAGCATCAGGCGAACTGCTCGAGGAAGCGGACGTCGGAGTCGTAGAGTGTGCGAATGTCCTGGATGCCGTAGCGTGACATCGCGATCCGACCTGGGCCCATCCCGAAGGCCCAGCCGGAGTAGCGGTCGCCGTCAACGCCAGCTGCTTCGAGTACGGCGGGATGCACGAGGCCGCAGCCCATGATCTCGATCCAGCGTTTGCCCCTGCCGTCTCCGAGATCGACCTCGACGTCCATCTGGGCGGAGGGTTCCGTAAAGGGGAAGTACGAGGGTCCGAATCTCGTCCTCGTGGCGTTTCCGTAGAACCGTCGGGCGAAGAAAGTGAGGGCTGCCTTGAGGTCGGCGAACGAGATGCCTTCGTCGACGGCCAGTCCCTCGAGCTGTGCAAACGCGGGAGCGTGCGTCGCGTCGAAGAAATCGCGCCGATAGACGTGCCCCGGCGCGAGGATTCTGATGGGAGGGGGCCAGCGCTGGAGAGTCCGCATCTGCACCGGCGAAGTGTGCGTCCGCAGGAGCCCGCCGTTACGCAGGTACAGCGTATCGTGCAGATCCATCGCGGGGTGGTCGGCGGGGAAATTGAGTGCGCCGAAGTTGTACCACTCCGATTCGGCTTCGGGGCCAAGGGCGACGGTGAAGCCGAGTTCGCGGAAGATGCCGCAGATCTCGTCGATGACGAGCGTTACGGGGTGCGCCGTCCCTCTCCATTGGGCTCGGCCCGGCATGGTGAGATCAGTGGCTGGTCGCTGGTGTTTCGACGCGGCGAGTTCGGCGTGGCGGCTTTCGAGAGCCGACTCGATCTCGACCTTGAGCGCGTTGATCGCTGTTCCCGCGTTCCGCCGCTCGGCGGCGTCGAGCGTTGGAATGACTGCCATGAGGGCGGTGATGGTACCACCGCGACGGCCCACGAGCTCGTTGCGTGCGGCCGTCCACTCGTCGAGCGACGACAGCGCGGCGATCCGGGCCAGTGCCTGGTCGCGGATCGCCGGTATCGATTGCGGTGATGGGGTTGCCACGGTGGGCTCCCTCCAGCTTTTCGTCTTTAGAGTGCCGTCCGTGCCTTCTCGGCGAGCAGCGCGAAAGCGGTGGCATCGTGGACGGCGAGGTCGGCCAGCACCTTGCGGTCAACCTCGATCCCGGACTTCGCGAGCCCGTTCATGAAGTGCGAGTAGCTCATTCCGTTGAGACGGGCAGCGGCATTGATCCTCACGATCCACAGCCGGCGGAAATCGCGTTTGCGATTGCGGCGGTCACGGTAGGCGTAGCGCCAGGCGCGTTCGACCGACTCCTTGGCCGGGCCCCACAGTTTGCTGCGCGCGCCGTAGTAACCGCGCGCGGCCTTCATGTAGCCCTTCTTTCTCTTGAGCCGCTTCGGGCTTCCCTTTACACGAGACATGTTCTCTCCTACGCCTGAATGAGGCGCTTGATCACCTTCACTTCACCGTTGGTGCCGAGCACTGTCGGACGGCGGAGGTGCCGCTTCCGCTTGGAGTCCTTCTTGGTGAGGATGTGGCTCTTGTAGGCTTTGAGGCGGCGAATCTTCCCGCTTCCCGTGACACTGAAGCGTTTCTTCGCCCCTTTGTGGGTTTTCATCTTTGGCATCGCTCGCGTCCTCGCCGCTATTTCGGCGCAAGTATCATTGTCAGTGCACGCCCTTCCATTTTCGCGGAGCTTTCGATCCTGCAAACGTCAGCAAGATCGCTGGCGACCCGTTCCACGACCGCCATACCCAGCTCAGGATGTGCGATCTGCCGGCCACGGAACATCAGCGTGACCTTCACCTTGTTCCCCTCACCAAGGAATCTCCGCGCGTGCCTCGTCTTGGTTTCGAAATCGTGATCATCGATCCCGGGCCTGAACTTGACCTCCTTGAGCTCGATGACATGCTGCTTTTTTTTAGCGATTCGCGCCTGCTTGGCCTGCTCGAACTTGAACTTGCCGAAGTCCATCACCCTCACCACCGGAGGGCGCGCTGTGGCCGCCACCTCCACCAGATCGAGCCCCGACTCTTCGGCGAGCGCCATCGCACGCTCCACCTCCATGATTCCCAGCTGGCTCCCGTCCGCTCCGATGACCCGCACGGGACTGATTCGAATCTGTCGATTTACGCGAATTCGCTTTGAGGGGTCTTGAATGGTCTTGAATCCTCCAGTGATGTGATGCCTGCGCCGCTGCCCGGCTGACGAAAAAACAAATCGCGGACCTCACAGAAGTCCGCGATACGAAAACGCCGGCCCCGGGTCTACCCGGTCCGCGCGCAAAAGATCACAGACTCGACCAGCACTCGTGGCAGAGGCCGGAAGGTGAGAGCGCTTTTCTCGCTCTGCTTGAGCTGATTGTCGCTAAGGAGCTTAATGGCTTGGACTTAGGGATGCAAGCGTTGGCGCTGCGAGCGGGGAACGCCGCGAATTGACAATGTTGCGGATGAGGGCGACGAGGGCGAGGAGGACGAGGATGATGAGGATGATGAGGATGATGAGGATGATGAGGGCGATGAAGACGAGGATGACGAGGATAATGAGGATGATGAGGATGATGAGGACGAGGAGGGCGAGGAGGGCGAGGAAGGAAGATGCGAGGCGCCGCCCCTGCTCCATAGCAGGGTCAGGCCCTCAGAGACTTCATGTCCTCGGAAAGCCTCCCCCACGCCGTCTTTACATCGTGCTCGAAGACGAGTAGCCACTCCCCCGACAGCGCGTCCGACCACAAGGCACGTTTCGACTCCAGAGTCCTAAGCGGCTCCACGTCGTAGCCCATGATCCACGGAAGCGGTATGTGCGCCGCAGTCGGGCAAACATCGCCCAGGAAGCACGCGATTTCACCCTGGCCGCCGTCGATGACGATCGACTGGTGGTAAGGCGTATGGCCCGGGGTAAGGCGACTGGTGAGGCCTGGTAGTATCTCTGCGCCATCTCCTTCCAGAAACCTGACGCGGCCTCTTTCGACCAGCACCTCCCAGTTCCAGGCCAGGTAACTGGCCGCGGTGCGCTCATTTGTATGGGTGGCCCAGGCGAGCTCTCCCCTGTGGATCACGTATTGCGCATGGGGGAACGAAGGGACGATAGAGCCATCAGGTTCACGGCGAGTGTTCCCACCTGCGTGATCAAAATGGAGATGGGTGTTGATCACCCACCGGACATCAGCGACTGAGTAACCCGCTTCCACGACCCCGTCTTCGAGCCAGGTGTCGCCGGCGACGCGGCCGCTCGAGTTCTCGACTCCGTAGATGTCGCGGAACCTGGAATCTTCCTTGTTCCCGAGTCCCGTATCGATGAGCACCAGGCCTTCCGGATGCTCAACAAGGAGGCAGCGCATGCCGAGTTCAATGCGATTCCGTTCATCAGGACTGATGCGTCGCTGCCAGAGCGGTTTTGGGACAACACCGAACATGGCGCCACCATCGAGCTTCTGAATTCCGGCCTGGAGGGCGTGAACCCTGAATCGCCCGACCTGAAGACTCTCCCGGGCAGTCCGTGGATCAGTCATTAAGAGGGATGATATCCACGCTGCGTGGCAGCGCGGATCGACGACGACGGCGGCGTGCGTTTCCGTCCCCGTCCAGCCGCCGAGTCAGGTCGCTCCACGTTTCCCAGCCGCGCTCGGCGGCCGCCCCAAGGAGTCGAGTCAGCACTTTGGCAGTGGCGATCGCGTCGCCGAAGGCACGATGCCGATCGCTTATGGATACGCCAAAGTATCGGGCGACATGATCGAGGGATCGACGCCCCATATGGGGGACGACCGCCCGTGTCAGACTCACGGTGCAGAGGCGGTCTCCGTGGAGGCGGCGACCTGCCGCGCGCTCCAGTTCCATGTTGGTGAAGCGCCAGTCGAATGCAACGTTGTGTCCGGTGAACACCCGCCCCTGGAGTGCTTGCAGCACCTGTGGGACAACATCGCGAAAGCAAGGGGCAGCGATTACCATCTCCCTCGTGATTCCCGTCATCCGTGCCACGGCCGGGATTATCGCCCGCTCGGGATTTACGAGCGACGTCCAGGGCTCGCCCACTGCCCCGCCCTCCACCGGCACCGCTGCAAACTCGGTTATCCGATGCCCTCGATTCGCTCCACCGCCTGTCGTTTCCACATCGACGACAACAAAGGACAGCCGTTCAAGAGGCGTCGCCCTCGTGCCGGGTTCACCAGCCAACCCGGCAGTTGCCAGTCGCCACTGGCCGTCAGCACTCCTTGCGAACTCCCCGCAGTCGTCGAAAAGAACCCTCGCCATGCGTGACGCGAGCGCCGCCGACGATTTCGGCATCGACAGCACGTGCGCGAGGAGTGTAGCCTCGTCCAGAGGACCCGACGCGAGCGCGGTCCGGGCCCGCATGATGAGAACGGTGTCTGCGACCGCGGACCGTACTCCGATCACGCAGTACCGGCTGTGGCAGTTTGAGCGATCCTGGATCCTGACCGTGCGGCGCGCATAACGTGGCGATCCTGGAGAAGGCCGCGCTCAACCTAACGCATGGCATATGAAGAGTGGAAGGCGCTCGCCGGTGTGCATCCTCGTCATCAGCTTCATGCGCCCGCCGCACGTCAAACCACTGGAGGCCAGTGAGTGGGCGGCTCCGTGCCGCCCACCCGATCGAAAGGCCCTACTGCACCTTCACAACGGCGCGCATCCAGGGATGGATGCAGCATATGAACTTGTGGTCACCGGCGCTCAGGCCCTCAACCTCCGATCTCCCCCGCGGACCGATTACCTCGACACCCGAGCTCAGGCATTCGGGGCTCGGCGTCAGTCCCTGATTGAGAGGGGGTACGAAGCCGCCGCCGAAGTCCGCGACTTTGGTGAAGGTATGGGCGCGGCCTCCTTCGTTGCGTACGCGCACGACCCCGCCGGCCGGCATCACCGTGTAGGACGGCTGATTGCGCCACGAAGGGTGACCAACTACCGACAGCGACAGTGGCGAGCCCCGCATTGAATTGAACTCGGCGACCGTCACCGTACCTCCGGGGAGCGCGCAGCCGCCAGTTGGAGCCCAGCCTGGATCAGTCGGGTCGCAATTGTCCATCACGAAGACAACTGGACGCCGCGAATGGCCGCTGTGGCTGCTGATATCAGCCATCGCTTCCGTATCAGTGGACGCGGGGACCTCAGCGTCCCGGGCCAGCGGGTTGTCGCCACAGGCCGACGCCACGGTGGCAAGCAACGTCGCCATGAAAACAGCATTCCCGGGTATTCTCATCTTTCCTCCTCTGTGCTGGGTGGGTGTAGCGCGCTGGACGCGCGCCAACAGAGGGGGTTGAACCACGATCTGGTCGAGCAGGCTCTCTCTGGTAGCTCCAACCGGCCAACATGTCAAGCTCATCCAGGTTTGTCGCACGTTCCCTGCGTGAGCGATGATCGGCCTGGTTGACCGCTTCCGATCAGATCAGCACTTCGATGAAGTCCCTGTCGCTGGTGACGAACGGGTCTCCCGCTTCGGCTGCTTTGTCGCTGCGGGCGAGGTTCATTTTACGCCCTTCGAGAGCGTCGATCAGCGGTTTGCGTGGAATGTCCGGCCACTTCCTGACCTTGTTCGTCGAGCACATCCCGAGCGTCGACTCCGGGAGCATCTTCTCGACAAAGTCACGTGGAGTCGCGTTGTGGCTGCCGTGGTGTCCGACCTTGTAGAAGTCCGTTTTTCTCAGCAGCGCAGCCGACTCGTCGTCCTCCATGGCCGCCAGCCATGTGCCCCATTGAGCATCGCCGGGAAAGAGGAGGTGTTTCGAACCAACCTTGAGAACGATCATCAGGCTGGTGCCGTTCACCGCCTTGTCGAGCGCTACGGCGACACCCAGCGCCAGTTCGCCGAGTTTCTGGATGAGCACCTCATCCTCGGCGCTCAGTGATGATGCAAGGAATGGTTTCCCCTCGAAGACCCAGCTCTCACTGAATGGACTGGGCGCGCTTTCGTCCTCTTCCAGCGAGGACCGCAACCGCAGGAAGCTCTTTCCCGATGGGGGATCCATGTCGCGAATCACCGACTCCTTGCGCGACGGCCCCAGGACAAATATTCCAATGCCGGGAAGAACGTCACAGGTAATCTCGAGTCCTTCCTGGCTGCGCGTTGGCAGGAAGCGCCGTCTGGGGTTGCCCGCGAAGCCGTCGTGCAGCATCGCCATCGAACTCTCATTGCTGAGCGCGTTGTCGACCAGTTCCATGAGCGGGGCCACGTCGTCCGCCGACGCGCCGCCGGCGAGGCGTGCCTTGATCGCGCCGTCGAGGGCCAGAGCGAGGCCTGCCTGCGCCTCGCGAATACGCCTGGCCTCGGGGTCGGTCGGATGTTCTATCCACGGCATCCACACCTCGCTGACGCGCACCCGATCCCAGTCGGCCCGGCTGAACCCCGAGACGTGATCCTTGTGGCGGTGGGTACAGACGACGACGTCGATCACGGCTTCGGCCGTCCCGTCATCTGTGCAGTCGGCAATGATCCGGTCAACGATGTCGTCCATCGACGGACCACCGCTCTTGATGGAGCCGCAATCGAAAAGCACACGCCTCGGACCATCCGTCGTCGGCAGCGTGACGAGGAAGCAGTCGCCGAACCCGACGTTGTACATCCGGATCGACACCAACTTCTTGCTCCCGGCAGCCTTTTTCGCGGTCGTTTTTTTTGCGGTCGCCTTCTTCGCGGTCGTCTTCTTCGCGGTCGTCTTCCTTGCCGTTGCTTTCCCCGCCGACTTCTTTCGACTGGCTGCCATGGCTAATCGCTGTGAAGGCGGGCGAAGTTGGCACGCCCGAGTGCTCGCGTCGCCCAGGCTTCGTCCGACTGGTATACCGATTCCGGATCCGTGGCGTCAGCAAGGCTGAGGTAGGCTCGCTGGCGATCGAGCCGGGCCTTGTACTGGGGAGAGTCCGGCAGGAGAGGCTTGGAGATGATATAGCGGATCGCGCCATCGGCCGCCGCAACCACTGTCGTGCCGCCGCGGAGCGGGATTCCTCCGAACTCCCCCGCCGGCGTACGGTCGGTCTGAAGGAACTGCGCTACCAGCTCAATCAATAGCTGACCGCTGGACGCCACTCGGAAAACGCTGTGGAAACCCTGTACCTGAATCGGCAGCTGAGGATGGAGGTCGAGCGCTTCCCGATTCGCATTGGCCCATTCGTTGAGCGCGACCGCGACCTCCTTGTTGAGGTCCACGACTTCGCCCTCCTCGCTCTGCGCGTATTCGTCGTGAGTCGCGGTGCGGGCGCCAGGGACTCTCCCGAAGTTGGTCGCCGATGCGACAAGGAACTTGCTGATCGATTCGTTGGCTACCGGGATCGGAGGCGTGACGCGCGGCGCCTCCGGCCAGAGCAGCGACTCCTCGGCTGCTGACGCCACTCCCTCGGCAAAGATGCGGCGGTTGCGGAACGCCTGAATCATCGAATCCCGGCGCAGGTACTGATCGGCCGGCTCGAGCTCGTAATCAGCGGTCACCATGGCCCGCAGGTAGTCACCAAAGGTGATGTCGACCGGCGGCAGGTAATCGAAGGCACGGATCGCCATGCTCAACGTGCTCTGAGCTGCCTCGGACGCTTCGCGTGCGATGCGGTTGACAAGGTCAGGGTGTGCGTCACCCTGCGGAAGGACCCCGGTGCCCCCGGTGGCGATGCGGACGAGATCCCTGATGCGCCGCTGGTAGGTGGTGAAGAATCCGTCGAACATCGCCGCCACGAGGATCGCGCCCCGTGCGTGCGGCTCTATGACGTTAGGGTCGAGGACAAGTTCACGATCCCCGAGTGCAGACCGCAGCGCGCGACCCATGCCGGTAGCTTCGCCGAACTGCTGGGCCAGTGAAACGAGCGGGCCCGGCGAGTTGAGTTGTGTTGCGCTTTGCTGAATCTGATTGCGCAGCAGCTCGGGAAAGGAGAAGTGCTGAAACAGGGCAACGAGGTCCGAGAAGCCCTCGTGAAACGCCAGCACATCTTCGTTTGTCGGCTCGAGAAAGAAGCGGCGCAGCCGGTCGACGACGGCATGAGTTACCTCGTGCACGATGATGTCGTGTGAGAGGCAGGTAAACACGTTCTGTCCCGGAAGATTCGACCCCGGTGTCTCGGCGTCGGCCCGGAAGTAACCGAAGAGGACGGCGTTGAGCTCGCGACTGTAGAAGGCGTTGGCGCCGTGGAAGGCGTGGGGCAGGAGACGCAGCCGGTCGTGTTTGCGCGTCCGGAACTCGAGACGCCGGCCGAGTGCGCGATCGAAGTTCTCGATCGTCCGCATGGCCACGGCGTAGACCATCTGCTGGTGGAACCTCGGATCGGATTCCGAGGGGTCGAGGCCACCCTGCATGAGTACGAACCGGTCGTTGAGGTCTACGGGCGGATAGTAGCGCTTGTGGGCACCGTCGTAGTCGATCACGGCCACTCGCAAACCGACCGGGCCGGGCGAGCACTCCTCGTTGGCTACCTCGATCGTTATGCGGTTGCCGACGGTGCGCCCTGCCATCGGGTCAGTCGCGAATATCTTGAGTGGCCGCCGAACCGGTGCCTTGGTGGCGTATTCGGACTGGATGCGCTTCTGCTGAGCGGCCTGCATGACCCCTCCCCCGAGCTGGTATGTCGAACGTGCTGCAAGCTCGGGGTCCTGTCAACCACGGCACCTTACACGTTACTGCCGGGGAGTCAGGTCCGCGGCCAGGATTCTGATGGTCTCGACCTGACGCGCCGAGCGTGGTGGCTTTGAATCACTTGGGACGGCAATTCTGAGAGGGCCCTCATTTTCGCGCAGTGGCTTGCCGTCGGCTTCCCAGACCAGCCACGCACGCGTGGGGCCAAGCTGTGGGTCGAGTTCTGCGGCGGAGAAGGTCACGATGTATCCGTCGCGCGCCTGCGCTACGACGATCCATGCCTGTCTCCCTACCCGCAGGGAATCGACAGGCGCGCCGGCGCTCCGCATGACGTCAGTCAATCGAACGCCCCTGAGGAGGACGGGAGGTGCATTGTGCAGCGACATTCTCACTGTGTCCGAAGGCATCGCCTGCAACTCTGCGAGCGTGAAGGTTCTCGCCGCCGCACCGGCGCGTTCCAACCTTAGGGCCACGGATTGAGCACCGGCGCTGGCAGCAACTGTTGAAAGCAGGAGGCTTGCCAGTACTGCAGGCAGCAAGGCGCGGGAGAGGCGGATTGCGACTGTTTGCGAGGCTGTAGGCATCACTTGAGGATCGTCGCGGTGAACAGGCGGCCTTGCCAGACCAGCGCGCTCAGGGAGTTCATCGTCTTCATCACATTAGCATCATGCTCGTGAGCGTTCTGGTCCTCACAGTCCCGGCTCGATCAGCCACCTGGATCACAGGACCGGGGCTGCGCACTCCACCTCATTCATGTCCGTCCCGCGATAGAGAACCGTCAGCGTCAAGGTGGGGCCTGAACGTGGATTGTCCCACATCCACCAGAGCCCGGACGCTGTCTTCCCGGGCGCCTTGACGGCATCGATGAGATTCCCGTACGATGCCCCTTCTTTTTCCCGGCTGCATTTGATCGGTTGGAGGCTCAGCCCTTCGGCCTTGAGAGCCGACTCTACCATCTCCCTCGTCGCGATGAAGCCACCGCCGCCCTGCCGGTTGGTCACTTCGAGCGACGGAATCCAGAGGCTCAGCCTGGCCAGCCCCAACTGGCTGCCGGTAGCGGTCAGCGATACTTCGAAGGAGACGCGATCGCCCGCCGTGCCGATGAACTTGCCCGCTCGCGCGAGCGTCAGGCCTCGTGCGTAGGCCACCTGGTCGGGGTTGGCTACCGCGTTGGGCGAATCCCATGCGATCGGCAGATTGTTGCCGGTCGTCCACGGCAGTCCGCGAGTGGCGACACCTGAGTCGGCGAGGAAGGTCGCGATCACGCGGCTCAGGGGAACCGGTTGCCGAGTCGTCGTGGCGGGTCTCTGAGCGTGGGAAGTCAGAGTTGCCAGACACAGTGCAACAGCCATTGAGGCCAGGCGGCATGCAACTGCGCGTGGGGATTCGGTTGGGCGCATGTGGTGTTTTCACGATTCGGGTGTTGGTGCGCTCCCTGGTCGGACCGCCGATCAGGAGGCCGACGGGCTGGTCGTCGTTGCTGTCACGCGGGCAGGCAACGCGATCCGGCTAACGTTGGCGGGGCGTGCTCCGGCCGGCAACTGCGGATCACCGTCGGCGCGACGAGACGCATTCGACGCGCTGTGTCCGCAGCTCGCCGCCGATGTCGGTGTGGTCGGGCACCCGCGAGAGCAGTACCTGAGGGCGCTATGAAGGGGCCGATCGGAAGGGAGGGCCCCATCTGACCGTCGGTCGTCTCCCCGCACACATTACCTCCGCGGGACGACCCTCGAGCGGAGGCTCATGTGCTCAATCGACGCGAAGTAAGGCGCGGGTTCCTCACCCCCGTGATTGTTCTGCTTGCCGGATGTAGTGACAGCGACGCAGGAGAACCTCCCGGCGACCTGCCGGTGCTGGGCACCGCATCAAGCCAGCACGACTCCGCGATGAGCGCGTTCCATCGCGATCTCGAGGACTGGGCGGCGCGCGCCGGAAGGCCGAGCTCCGCTGAAGCGCTCGTGGGTTCGATGTATCTGCGCAGCTCACGAGTTCACAACCGTCCGCCCGCTGCCGACACCGGACTGGAGGCAGACTATCAGCGGCTCGAGGTGAGATTCGCCGGGCTTCTGTCCACGGGTGACAGCCTCGGTCGGGTCGCCGACTCGGTGCATGGTGAACTGCTGGACTGGGCGGCCCGCGAGGCCACTCCCGCTCCGGACCAGACCACAACGCTCAGATCTCCGATCTTTCCACCACCGCCCGACCATCCGGGAAGAGTCTCGGTCGCTCCCCTCGTCAAGTGCGCCCTGATCACGGTCAGCGTGCTCCCGAGCAAGGAAGGTGTCCGCATCTGCGTGACCACGCAGAAGATCTGTTCACGCATGCCCGGGGATTCGTGGGGAGATGCGTGGTGGGCCGTCACCTGCATCCAGAGCTGCTTCGACTACATCGGATGGGTACCGGAGGGCGGAGGCTTCACCATCGGCGCCCGATGAGGCCTCCGCCAGCCGCCACACGCCGCGGCTGCTTCGGCCCTGGATGAGCAGACAGTGCTATCCGGCGAGTGGCGTGGGCGTTTCTGACCACGCAGCTCGCCGGCTGACCGCTTTACGTGGTCAGCTCGCAGCCACCACGCGGGTTCGCACGACGATGTCAATAGTAGAGCGTGAGGCCGCAATTCTCCGTGCCCACGGCGAGTGCGCGATCGGTACTCTGACCGCCGGTCGCCATGAGCGAGCCCGGGCAGATCCAGCGAGGCGGTTCGGTGGTTCATGTATTCGTCTTTCTCCGTTGCGTCCCACTCGGTCACCCACACCTGCAGCGTCATCACCACTCCTGAGGTTGTTGAACGTCCACGTCTCGTGCGCAAGATTCTCAGTCTCGCCGGTGCCAGGGGTGTAGCTCCTGCCGTTCACGATGCCATAGCTGTTGGACTCGGTGCTCCGTGTGGTAGAGCCATGACTGGCGACGATCCGATACAGGAATTCGCCGGGGTTCACGTCGCCGAGCACATTCGAGCCGTCGCAGGCACTTTGACGCGACGCCTTCAAACAGCGGACGATGACGTCGATGTCCCATCGGCTATCCGAATGGCCGCTGGAGCATCCCATTCGTGGGCTGATGAGAAGCGCTTCGACCCGGTCCTTGAACCCCGAGCAGTGGCTCGGGTGAATGGGTTACCCCACACCACAATCACGACCGCCACCCCAGCCATCAGCCAGAAGGCCTTCTTCTATCGAACACGATGACGGTCGCCCCACTGGAATCAATCGTCGAGGTCGCCCGCCGGGGACTCGCCTTCCGCGTGTTTCGGTCGCAGCATTAGGCGCCCGGTCCGCGTTCTCCTTGCGCGCCACCAACGCATTTCCCCTCATCGCCACCGACGGCCTCCCCCGGCCGTCCTCCGGAGTCCGACGTGAGAGCACAACGTGTCCTGATCCTGCTTGCCGCGGTCGCGGCCAGTTCGCTCGAAGCTCAGCAGGCCTCCCGCACTGAGCCCATCACAGGGCTGCGCGACAATTCCACCGGGTTCCATGCCCTCGTGGGTGCACGGGTGGTCACCGCCCCGGGCCAGGTGCTCAACAACGCAACCGTTGTCATCCGCAATGGGCTGATCGTCTCGGTCGGGTCAGGCGCGAATGCACCGGCGGGGGCGCGGGTCTGGGACCTCAAGGGCCTCACGGTCTACCCGGGCTTCCTCGACGCGTCGGCGGACCTCGGTGGTGACGCCCCACCCCAGGGCGGCGACGTTGGACCGACGCACTGGAATCCGCAGGTGCGCGCCTGGTTCAGCACGACGTCGAACGCGCGAGACGACAGCACCCGCCGGATCGCCCTCCGGTCGCTCGGATTCGGCACTGCCCTAGCGGTGCCGCGTCAGGGGATATTCCGCGGCACGGCGTCCGTGGTCAGCCTGGGCGACGCCGGCCTGCGCGATCGCGTGTTGCGCCCTGATCTCGCGCAAGCCGTCGGCTTCCAGCGCTCCTTCCCCCTCGGCGGGATGTACCCCAACTCCTCCATGGGCACGATTGCTTTAATGAAGCAAACGTTCATGGACGCCGAGTGGTACACGCGCGCCTGGGCCGCCTACGACGCCAGCGGGCGCGCGATGTTGCCCCCCGAGACGAGCGAGGCCCTCGCTGCCCTTGGAAGTGCCGTCAAGGGAACGCAACCGGTCTACTTCGAGACAGGCGGTGAAGAGGAATACCTGCGCGCGTACAAGCTCGCGCAGGACTACGAGCTCTCCCCGTGGTTCCGTGGCAGCGGCCAGGAGTACCGCCTGCTCGACGTGCTGAAGGGACGCACCCAGCCGCTCGTCGTGCCGATCGCCTTCCCCGATGCGCCTAACGTGTCGAGCCCCGAGGCAGCCGCGAACGTTGCCCTCGCTGACCTGCGTCACTGGTATCTCGCACCGACAAACCCGGCGCAGCTGGCCGCGGCCGGTGTTCCCTTTGCAATCACGGCCGACGGCCTGTCGTCGCTGCAGCAGTTCCTCCCCAACCTGCGCACTGCCGTAGCGCGGGGCCTCGCGCCCGACAAGGCGCTGGCCGCACTGACGACCGTCCCCGCCGCGTGGCTCGGCCTCGAGAAAACGCATGGGACGATCGCCGCAGGCAAGGCGGCGAACCTCGTGGTGGCAGACGGGGACCTCTTCACCGAAGAGTCGAGCGTGCGCGACGTGTGGGTCCAGGGCAGGGCCTACGGCGTCACGCGCCCGCCGCAGCTGGATCCGCGCGGAACGTGGACGATCGCCTCGAACGACCCGGGCGTAGCCAAAAACGCCGTGCTCCGTCTCGAGGGACCGCTCAATCGCATCCGAGGCACGATCGAGATGGAGGGCCAGCGGCCCACGAACCTTACCACGGCGCGGATCATCGTCGAGACCGGCCGGCTGGAGGTGACGTTCCCCGGCGAGTCGGTAGGCCTCGAAGGCACCGTGCTCCTCGCGGGCTCGGTGACCGATTCGGCGTTCTTCGGGTGGCTCTCGCTGCCTAACGGTACCGATGCGACGTATCGCGGCAGTCGTACGGAAGCTTTTCAGGGACCGGCGCGCGGTGTGGTCGCGGCGAGGGTGCCAAGGATCGACCTCCCCAACCTGCGCCCGTCCATGGAGTATGGTCGTTCGGCGCCACCCGCGCAGCCCGCCGCCGTCATCGTGCGCAACGCCACCGTGTGGACGCAGGGGCCACAGGGACGGCTGGAGAACGCCGACCTGCTCGTGCAGGCCGGGAAGGTAGTGCGGGTCGGCCAGCGGCTCGCCGTACCGTCCGGCGCGGTGGAGATCAACGCCCAGGGCAAGCATGTCACCCCCGGGCTGATCGATCCGCACACGCACTCGGGCGTCAGCGACGTGAACGAAAGCGGTTTCGCCATGGTCCCCGAGGTGAACATGGGGGACGTGGTCACGCACAACAACATCTGGTTCTACCGGCAACTGGCCGGCGGTCTCACGACCACCATGATCAAGCACGGCTCCGCCAACCCGATCGGCGGGGAGAACGTCTACGTGAAGATCCGCTGGGGCAGCCTGCCTGACGAGTACAAGCTCGAGGGCGCGCCGCGTACGGTGAAGTTCGCGCTCGGTGAGAATCCCAAGCGCAGCCCGACGCGCTACCCCAACACACGCATGGGCGTGCAGGAGATCATCCGCGACCATTTCAGCGCCGCGCGGGACTACGAGAAGGAGTGGAAGGAGTGGGAGAAAACGAAGACAGGTATTCCGCCGCGGAAGGATCTGCGGATGGAAGCGATCCTCGATATCCTCAACCAGAAGTTGCTGGTCTCGGCTCACGGCTATCGCGCCGACGAGTTCCTTGCGCTCGTCAGGCTCGCCGAGGAGTTCGGCTTCCGCATCCAGACGCTGCAGCACGGCGTGGAAGCGTACAAGATCGCCAGTGAGCTCAAGAAGTCGGGTGTGGCCGCCGTGGTGTGGAGCGACTGGGGCGCGTTCAAGATGGAGGCCTACGACAACACCACATACAACGCGCGCCTGCTCCTCGAAGCCGGAGTGGTCACCTCGCTGCACTCAGACAACGCCGAGATTTCCTCGCGCATGAACTGGGAAGCGGGCAAGCTGCTCCGCACTGGGGTTAAGGACATCGACGCCCTGGGGACGGTGACGCTGGGCGCGGCCAAGGCCATCGCCATCGACTCCCGCGTCGGTTCGCTCGAAGCCGGAAAGGACGCGGACTTCGTGATCTGGAGCGGCAACCCGCTCTCGCAGTTCACGAAGGCCGAGCAGACGTGGGTGGAAGGCCGCAAATACTTCTCGCTCGACGAAGACAAGGTGCTCCGCGAGGACGTCGCCCGGCAGCGCACACAGCTGATCCAGGCCGTGATCACCGCCAGCCCCGCCGAACCGACCGTGGCGCCAGGCGGGCGTCCCAATCGCCCTGACGGCAGCGTGCGCAAGTGACCCGTTCCCTTCCCTCAACTCTCCAGACGATGCGAACCATGATCGCAACCGTTAGGCGCACGACGTTGGCGCTGGCTGCTGGTGTCGGGCTTCTCCTCCCGGTTTCAGCGAGCGCCCAGGTACGGATGACCGTACCTCCGCAGGAAGTGCCTGTCGTGCTCAAGGGCGCGACCCTGCATACGGTCACCAGGGGCACGATCACGAATGGCACTATCGTCCTTGACAGAGGCAAGATCACGGCGATCGGCGGTCCGGAAGTCGCGACGCCGCGCGGGGCGAAGGTGGTCGATGTGAGCGGGAAGCACATCTATCCCGGTTTGGTCGACGCGTACAGCACAGTCGGCATCACCGAGATCGGCGCCGTCGACGTCTCCAACGACGTCACCGAGCTCGGGGACTTCAACCCCAACGTGCGCGCCGACATCGCAGTGAATGCGGAGAGCCGTCACATCGGCACGACGCGCTCGGCGGGGGTGCTCGTGGCCTTTAGTACTCCGGACGGCGGCGTGATCTCAGGATTGTCGAGCGCGATGTCGCTCGAGGGCTGGACGTGGGAGGAGATGTCGATGAAGGGTGCGGCTGCACTTAACGTGCGGTGGCCCGACCCCAACTCGACCGGGCGAGGCCGGTTTGGCGGCGGTGGCCGCCCCGCGGGTCCGCCGCCCAGGACGTACGCCGAGCAGGTGGAGCAGATCAAGGACTGGTTCTCGGAGGCGCGGGCGTATCGTGACGCGCTCAAGTCGGCGCAGTCGGTGCGGACGGACACGCGATATGCGGCGATGATCCCCGCACTGGATCG